>RHKK01000019.1 GCA_008363075.1 Candidatus Uhrbacteria bacterium | reverse complement strand
GACCTTCACGAAATACGGTCCGGCGCCTCCCTCTTCGGGCACGGCGACGCCCATCTCGCGCAACAACCTCTTGCCCTCGATTTCCAGCAATCGCATGTTACGGCAGGTTCACGGCGGCGATCAGTTCCCGCAGACCGCGCTCGTCGAGCCACGCGGGATTGCGGTCGCTTGAGTACACGAATCCGGCATCCACCGATCGCGCCCCGCGGGCGATCCAAGGATCGGGTGAGAGTCCCTCCGGGTGTACGACGTAGCAATCCGGGAATTCGACCGTGTGCCGCATCTCTTCCGTCGTCACCAACGTTTCATGTAGCTTCTCGCCCGGACGGATGCCGATCACCTTGATCTCGCAGCCGGGCGCACACACGCGAATGAGGTCGGCAACCTTCATGCTCGGGATCTTCGGGATGAAGATCTCGCCGCCGCGCATCTCGCGCAAGCCGTTCAGCACGAGCGAAACGCCCTGGTCGATCGTGATCCAGAAGCGCGTCATCTCCTCGTGCGTCAGATGGACCACGCCGTTCTTCTTTTGCGTCTCGATGACGTGCAGGATGGAGCCTCGGCTTCCGAGCACGTTCCCGTAGCGCACACAGCTGATGCGCGTTTTGCCCGCGCCGTACGCGTTGGCGTTGATGCAAATTTTTTCCGCGCACAGCTTGGTCGCGCCGTACAAGTTGGCGGGGCTCGCGGCTTTGTCCGTCGAAAGGAACATGACGCGCTCCACGCCGTTGTCGATGGCCGCATTGATGACGTTCTGCGTACCGATGATGTTGGTTTGCACGGCTTCGAACGGCGAATACTCGAGCAACGGCACGTGCTTCAGCGCGGCCGCATGGATCACGATGTCCACGCCCTGAAACGCGCGGTCGAGGCGTTCCTTGTCGCGAACGTCGCCGAGGAAAAACGCGATGCGGTCCCCGTACCCCGCGTGTGACGCCATCATCTGCGACTGCTTGAGTTCATCGCGGCTCAAGACGATAACGCGGCGGGCCTCGGAACGGTCAAGCAACGCCCGGACGCAGCTCTGCCCGAAGGAGCCGGTTCCGCCGGTGATGAGAACGCGCTTGCCCGCGAGATAGGACACGTCCATAGACGCGGCTGACGTTACACGATCTTGGCCGCTAAGGCAAGGCTATTTCCTCGGCTCGAGATACCGTGCGGATCCCCGGGACCGGGAGCGGCGGGATATTCCGGTCGAGGTCGGGCCACACGCTCCAAACCGCCTTGCCGCAAGCGGCGGCATGGGCGAGCGCCACCGTGGACATGCCAACGACGACTCGGGCTCGGGCGATGTCCGCCAACAATTCGGGCTCGTCGGAAATCCGCACGCCGAACTTCGCGTATTTGTCTTTTGATTCGGACGGGTGCAATCGGACAAGCAAACGGTATTTCGTATCCCGAAGGCGGCCGATAAGACCTTCCAATATCTGATATTCATCAAAACTCACGTCCTCAAAATCTCCGAAAATCGTCGTCGGGACGCTTAACGGCTCGCTGAGGAATAGTACGAGATCGGATTCCTCTTTGATCTTTGATTGAATGTCGGCGAATGTCCGCGCCACCTCCCGCATATACTCGTTCGGAACAAGGGTGACGGGCATGCCGGAAAATTCCTTTTGCGCGATGGAAAACGCGACATCGTCACCCACCCAAAATTCGTCCGGCAGATTTTGTTCCCAGCCTTCACGAGGATGACCGAAACGTAAACGGTAATTCACCCAATGATCGAGATACACGATCGTCCGGATGCCGTGCTTACGCGCGACGCGGATAAACTCGAACTCCGTAAGCGAATTCCACCCGGGGGCGGCAATGACTCGCGAAATCCTCCCGTCGAGAAGCCCGAAATCCGGCGCAACCGTTTCAAGTCCGCGTTTCGCGAAGCGTTCAACCGCGGGACCGGTGGCGACATGCAAAAACGGTCCTTCCTCCGGATGAGCTTTGCACCACGCGGCGATGACTTCGGCGCCGCCCGCGTCATGGCAAACGGTGAGCGTCATCGGCATATCATGCGGAACGCCCCACGATCGTTTCAATCAGTCCGATCAACGTACCGAATCGCACGTCCTGGAAATCCTCATGCGAAAAACGGATACCAAACTTCTCTTCTGCTTCGGAAACAAATGACACGAACGTAAATGAATCCACCCACGCTTCCGCGAAATAATTTGCCGTGATTCTTCGGGACAATACGTCTTCGCTCTGTCCGGTCTGCTTCGCGAACCAGGCCAAGACGAATGACGTCACATCTTGACGGTCTGCGCTCATAGCTCTTCCGGCCTGAACAGGAAGGCGCGTGCCGGCGATCCGTCCGCGCCGCGGATCTTGAGCGGAACGGCCGCCAATGCCCAGCCCTCAAGATCGGTTACGGAATCAAGGTTGGCGAGATATTCAAGCAGCGGAATGCCGGCGCCGAGCAGGATCTTATGGATCGGCGAGTCGCGATGGCTGCCGAGGATATCACCGCGCAGCACCGTACGGCTGTCGTCGGGTGATGGTGTGTCGAATCCGACTAAATCGACATTCAAATCCACAAGATACTTCGCGGCGGCCTCCGAGATGAAGGGGTAACCGTTATAGAATTTATCCGTTTCCCAGTACTTACTCCATCCGAAGCGGAACAAGACTTTTTTTTCCTTGATATTCCCTGCAATACGATCGATCGCAAGCTCCTCGTTCTCTCCGAGGTCTGAGCAATCCATGATCTGGACACGACCGAACATTCGGTCGAGCGGCACCCGATGGATCGGCATTCCGTTTGGAATAAAATGAAGCGGGGCGTCGATTTGTGTGCCCGTATGTGTCCCGATCGTCAGCTTGCGGGTTTCGCGGCCGACGGTCTCGATCGTGCCCATTTGTTCGATCTCGATTTTCGTATGCCAGGGCGCGTTAAACGTTGGCATGCCGGCATACATCTCATACGTTAGGTCGACAATATGTCGGTTGATATACATGACAAGAGACTAAACACAGATGACCCTGGTGTCAATCGAGTAAATGAACGCTTTCATAAAATGATAACTTAAGATTCGGAGGGGACCTGGGTTAAATTATTTAGCGTTCATATTTATGTCAGAAACACGACGAACAGCCATCTGGCTTTCAATTGCAACGCTCGTATTCGGTATCATTCTTGGAAGCCGCTTTCTATTTCTTCCGGCGACAGCTGGAGGAAGTGTTGAAAATATTCACGCATGCAAAATCCTCTCGATATCGATGCTTCGCATCGTTGATGGTCCAAATGACTGCATCGAAACGGTTGAGGAGCCCATTTCATGGCGAACCGGGCCGGAGGCGGGTACGGAATTTCCGTTCCATTGTCCTGGCTGCATCCTCTATCGCGACCCAACACTTGCAGGCCGTGATCTCACGAATGCATTCTTGCGTAGCACAACGATCAATGAAACGAGTTTTGCAAATACCACGCTGACGAATGCGATCATGGCAGGCAACGCAATAACAAACAGTGATTTCACCGAAGCGAATCTAACGGGGGTTGACCTGACAGGTTCGTTATTCACCTCACCGGACTTCACCGGAGTCAATCTGACGAATGCCGATCTTGAAGGAGCGGCGGGATTCTCTTCGGCCACACGAACAAGCATCATCTGGAATAATACCATTTGTCCAGATGGTACAAATAGCGATTCTAACGGAAACACTTGCGAGGGGCACCTAACTCCATAAAGCCAGTTACCCCCCTCCGCCGTCGACTCCCTTTCAGTGGGAGTCTTTGGTTGGAGAGGGTGAAAATACCTCACAGATCTCCCCTTGTGTCCCGATCGCGAAAAACAATTCAAGTTTTTTTCCATTCACCATCAAGGATTCGACTTCCGTCACACGGCACCCTTCGCCGATCAACCGTTCGCGTTCTTGTTTCGCGTTCGAACTCAAAAACGCCAGGCTATTGATGCCCAAGGAATCCAGCTTTCCTTCGACCGGCTCGGGCGCTTGGCGAAGCTCAATTGCGCATATTATCGCCGACAGTGATGATTGCCAGCGCAACAAGATACGGCCTTCGTCCGTCTGCCGCGGCTGGAACCCAAAGCGCCTCCAGAACGAGACCGTTTGTTCCGGGTCTGCGGTATGTTGATAGATACGCGTCGGCTCGGCCTCGGGCATGACATGAAGCGCCGAATGACCGCATGGGGCATGATCGTAAGACAATATCTCCACAGGCAAGCCCCCTTCGCGGACAAACAATGCAAGGCTGTGCGTGTCCGACCACCGGTTCAGAAACGGCCGCTTGATCTGCGGGTTCGGCACGTCCCGCACGATAAATTTCGCCCGATAGCCATCAGCCTCCATCGAGGCAATGGCCGCGTCGAAATCCGGTACGGCGCGCGCGAGATGATCAAGCGCGATGATCATAATTCCTCAAGGCATTCGTATCGATCTTGCCGTTGATGTTACGCGGAAGCGCATCCATTGCAATGAACCGGTCGATACGGTACGCCGATCCGAGCTTGGCCACGACATCGGCGTTTGCGCGCTGGCATGCGCTCTCTTTGAACGAGGCGTGTTTCACGTAAAAGCAGACCGTCTTCTCTCCACGCGTCTCATCAGGCAATCCGACCACGGCAACCTCCTCAAATTCCGGATGCGCCACAAGCACCGTCTCAACCGTACTCGGGCTGATGTTGATGCCGCCACGGATGATCAAATCCTTTTTACGTCCCGTGATGAACAGGCGGCCTTGCTCATCCAACTTCCCAAGGTCTCCCGATGGGAAATATCCCTCCGCGTCGAGGCCGTCAATTCGGCCCACATACCCCTTGAACATCCAATCCGCCTTCACGCACAGCTCGGTATCATCCGCGAAACGGAGGGAAATCCCGTCGAGCGGCTTGCCGACGCTCCCTGCTTCCGACGCGTCCGGCCATTCCGTGGCGATGAACAGCGTCTCGGACGATCCATAGCTCTCATATAACGCAATGCCGTACCGTTCGGAGAATTCGTGCTTGATACGCATGGAGAGCGGCGCCGTACCGACGCATCCGATGATCTGTATGTTTCTGGCGAATTCAATGCCTTCGGTGCCCCGATCCAGCTTGAGCAGCAAGGCAAGCATGGACGGGTTGAACCAGAAGAGATTCACGTCATGTGCGGACGGAACTCGCCAGAACGAGGATATGTTGGATACGGAAAACCGCGGACCGACCACCAGCGTCGCGCCGGCAAGCAACGGCTGAATGAATTGATTGAGGATGCCCGCCATGTAGGTCATGGGCAGGTTGTGATAAAACACGTTGTCCGGCCCAAAATTGAAACGGGACGAAAATACTTCTGCCGACTTCGCTAAATTGCCGAATGAATGCATCACGCCTTTTGGCGTTCCCGTCGTTCCTGAAGTGAAGGTCACCAAAAACACCTCATCCGTATTCAGACTCTCAATATCTCCCATCGATTCTTGCGCCTCTCCATTCTGCGGCAGAGAAGCGATATCCAATACGCGCGCATTGACTGATGAAAATCGTGTCGGTTCATCCGTGACAAAAACGGCCGGCTCGATCTGTTTCAGGATCGCGGCGATTTCCATCTTGCCTTTCAAGGGATCGATCGGCACAGCACGCATCCCGCCGAGCAGGATCGCCATGTACAAGACAAGCAGCTCGATGCGATTCTCGGCCACGCACACGATCGTATCACCCTTCTGCGCTCCCGCGCCCCGCAGCGAGGCAAGGACGGCTCGAGCCATGGCCAGGAATTCCGAGCAAGTCAAGCGACGGCCGGTTATGCCATCAATCAGGCATGTCCGGTCATGGAAACGCGCGAACGCGTCCGCAAGAGGGTTAACGGCCGAAGCCATAGGCCGCATGGTTTGCCCGGATCTTTTGCGCGGTCTCTTCGAGCAGATCCTGGTTGATGCGCACTTTGTCGAGTTTGCACATCTCGATGATGAGCAGCTTCGGGTCAATCTCGTGGCGCTTGGCCGAATCCAATATCTGCGGAAGGAAACTCGAATGGAATTCCGCGAAGCCGGAGGTGATATCAATCGGACGGCGCCCCTTCGCTCGCAGGATCGGAAGGATGTGCGCCTGGCCTGTTTCGAACAGCTTGAGCAGATCAACGCCCGTGCCATATCCGCGCTTGATGAGCGCGGCTGCCAAAACTTCGGTCACGGCGTTGCCGGCGCTGCGTCCCAAGCCTTGCAGTGAAGCATCCAGATACGTGACTCCAAGCTCCGCCGCCGCGATCGTGTTCGCGATCGCCATGCCAAGGTTATCATGCCCATGAAACCCAAGCGCGATGTCAGACACGTGACGGATCGCCTTTACGTACCGCTCGATGTCTTCAGGAAACATGCCGCCGGCCGAATCCACGATATACACGATATCCGCCCCGTAAGACTCGGACTCCTTCACGCGCTCGGCAAACTGTTCCGGCGTCGCGGCATACGACTTCATGTAATTCGCGGCCACGAGCATACCATAAGACTTGGCCTTCTTGATGAACGGTTCGGAATGCGGCACGCGCTCGACATCCGTACCGATGCGGATGAAGCCCATGCCGTACTTGCCGGCGAGATCTACATCTTCGAGGCAGGCGATTCCCGGAATACAGAACATGCCGAACTTGGAACGGGTCAACGTCTCCTGTGCGGTCCGCAGGTATTCCTCATCCGCGTGTACGGCCTTGTCTTTGGTCGCCACGCTCGCATTCAACCCGACGCCATGGCCGATTTCGATCAGCTCGACGCCCGCGGCTTCCAGTTCGCGGCAGACCGCGCGCGTCTGTTCGACCGTGAAGGAAAAATCGACTTCGTAGCTTCCGTCACGAAGGGTGGTATCCAAAATAGTCACGTGTTTTTTCATACGATGGGTTTCTGGACGAGAACGAACGCGAGCGCGTAGTCCTTGACATGACTTAGGCTGACATGCGCCTCGTAATCACGGTATTTCCGGATGTTGATGGAAAGGGTTGGCGCACCAGATGTTGAGCGGACTTCAATTTTGTTATAGTCAAGCGGGGTAAACCGGCCCCGAAGCGCTTTCATGGCCGCTTCTTTTGCCGCAAACCGCGCGGCCAGATGCTGGGCGGGTTTGCGCTTGGTGAAACAATACGCGATTTCCTGGGACGTGAACATCTTTTTGATGAGCGGGTCGGTCTTCCTCAATCTCTCGAACCGGCTCACGAGCTCCAGGTCAACACCGATCCCAAAGCCCCTATTCCGTAACATAAAAAGGCGTTTGCAGGAAGAAGCACGGATCCTGTTGCAGCAATGCCATGCCTTCATTAAAACAATCCTCGAAATTCACGACCTGTAAAGGAGCTCCCTGATACGACGTTTCCTTCAACATCCCCTGCTTCCGCATGTGCGCTTCGAATCGCGCGTAATCAAAAGGCGAGGACCGGCGATCGCGGACGAATGCGAGAAACGGACCCGGAACTTCTTTTCCATCTTTGAATACCGGATGGAAATACGCCTTATGATAGCAATGCGTCACGCCATAGAGCTGCTCCACGTAATGCATGAAGCTGCATGTCTCCTTGAGAGACATGCCAAGATAGAGGCCCTTGGCCTTCACCTGATGCAGACGATGATAGACGGAATTCCAACCAAACAACGAACGTGAAACGGCATCACAGATTTCATGCGCGCGTGACCCGACGGCGGAAACGGAACCCATCGGATGCAAAGAACGGACGGCTCCCGGCATCGTGCGGATAGATTCCGTCAACAAGCCTGCTTCGGAAGGCGATGTCTCATGGTGGTACGGCTTGCCGTCCGAGCTGTAACTTGTGGTGTACGTAAGCGCGACGACCGTGCCTTGCGGATACCCGATCACCTCGAATAGCGGATCAAGGAATGCCTTCACGAACTCCTCTTGCGTATCCGCAAGCTTTCCAAAATCCAACAGGCGCGCGTGCAGATACACGACATCACCCGACTTGAAACCGAGCTCACGGAAGCGGTTCAGGAGTTCATGTTTGTGCTTAGACGAACTCATACTAATTCCTCCTTATGTTCGTAAACTTTATTGAAGGCGGTGACGACGTCTTGTAAATCTGCTTTCGTTGCCGGCGGGCGCATGAACTCGTGTAGGAATAATTCTTTCTCGAACAAGCGTTCGGTCACGGGACAAATACCCTTGTCATAACGAACCGTCCCCGGCCACAAGGGATTATTCTTCCACGGCCACCCGTCCTTCCCGATGGCGATGCGATTCTGAAAGATCGGCTGTAGATAAATCGGCTTCACGAAGCCGCAACTCAACTGCTGGCCTTCGAGCTCGCGTAATTCCGTGGCCGGAAGTTCCGCTTTCACGGCATCGATGAAGCGGTTGCGATCAATGCCCGCCTCCGCTTCGTCAAAGAGAAACGGGTGAACGTAATAGACATGCGTCGCGCCTTCACGAGTCTTTGGCGCATGAATACCCGGAATCCTGGCAAGTTCCGCGGCAAGGAATTCACAGTTTTCTACGCGATGCGCGTTCAACGTCTCAAGCTTCTTCAGTTGCTCACGGCCGATAGCGGCCTGTAATTCCGTCAGACGAAAATTGTGACCGAGCATATTCACCAAATTCGTCTCGCCTTTGTCGCCCACGACCGCCTCCGCGTGATTACGAATAAGCTGCAGTTTGTTCGCGAGCTCGTCGTCGTCGGTCACGATCATACCGCCCTCGCCCGTGTGGATATGCTTATGATAATTGAGCGAATACACGCCCATGTCGCCGAGCGTGCCGGCATGTTTTCCCTTATATGTCGCTCCCGGCGCCTGCGCCGCATCCTCGATCACAACAAGATTATGCTCTTTCGCGATCGCATTGATCGCGTCCGCGTCATATGGCTGTCCGAAAATATCAACGACGATGATCGCTTTGGTGCGCGGCGTGATCTTGGAACGAACCGATTCGGGATCAAGGCAAAAATAATCCGGCTCCACGTCCGCGAACACCGGGATCGCCCCGTACCACAACGGCATGGTAGCGGAAACGATCATCGAGTACGGCGAGACGATCACTTCGTCGCCCGGACCGATGCCGGCGGCGCCGAGCGCGCACACGATCCCGGACGTATTCGAGTTGACCGCGATCGCGTGCTTCGCACCGCACCAGGCCGCCCATTCCTTCTCAAACGCCCGGACTTCCGGTCCGCCGTAAAAATCCTCATGCCAGCATCCGAGATAACGCGAAATCACGCCCGAGTCGATGACGCGTGCAGCCGCGGCCTTCTCCTCTGCGCCCATCGTGCGATAGGCGGGAAACTTTTTCGTACGAACGGGAGTACCGCCGTGAATCGCGAGAACGGACATATCACGCCTTGAGTGAACGGGCTTTTTTCGCGAGCGTCAAGCAGAGCTCCTGCGTGCGTCGCGCATCCTCCATCGTACAGCGTAGCGGCTCGCGTTCCGAAAGATGACGAACGGCATGCCGGACCAGGTTGTACATGTTCCGCGTGTGGCCGGATGCTTGGATCGTCTTGGCAAACGACAACGTACGATATCCCGTATAGAGGGGATCCGGTCGCGGGATCTGGATCGCGATAGGCGGCGCGCCAAAATCGGAGAATCTGATGCGGGCGTTTTCGAACAGGAAATCGAATTCAACCAGGCTGTAGCGCCGATCATCGCCGCTCATGAGAAAAAAGGACGGGCATTTCTCGAACACGAGATGCGCATCCACGGTCGGATCGTGCCGCAGGCCGTCAACATGCGTGTGTAACGGCCGGATACGCTTGACTTCTCCGAAAAACCAGCGCGCAACATCAAGCACGTGCGAACCGTTATTCAATACGCCACGCGTATACAACATTGAGGCGCTGATGCTGTTGCCGTAGACGCCCGTACGGAATCGGTCACGGATCTTCGCAAGGGCTTCATCAAAACGGCGCGAATGGTTCACGAGTACCGGAATCCGAAGGCGTTTGAACTCGCGGATGAGCTTTCGAGTTTCGTCGAGGGCGTTCGTCACAGGCTTTTCGCAAATCACAAGCTTGGGACGGTATTTCGTGATAAGACGAAGCGTCGTTGCATGCGCTTCCGTCGGCACGCATACGCTGACAATATCCGGACGCAGGATCGAGAGCATGTCCTCGGCGTCATCGAACCAGGGCGTCTGCCAACGTTTGCCCGCGGCTTCCGCATGCGAGGGACGACCGTCTGCAATACCGACAAACTCGATCCGCGGATGCGTCGAATACGCATGCGCATGCGTCAGCACTTCTTTTGAGTTCGGAGCATCGAAGAACGCGCCGATGCGTCCGGCACCGATCACCGCCGCGGTATACCGCTTAGCCTTCGTGCGCTTGTTTTTGACGGACATGTTCGTTGATGGCGAGCCATTCGGGCTTTTGCTTGAGCAGGACGACGACATCCTCTGCGGAAAAGTCGGGATGGGTGGGCAAAAGCTCGCGAAACACCCGGTCAATAAGCTTCAAATCGTCCGTTTCGTCAAGAGTAAGCCGCATCTCGGGCGCGAAGGCTTCGGGATTGGCCGTCCAGTTCTTCACGCGATATGTTTCCGGATGCGTGTATATATAATAAGACACGTGCGTTCGATCGACGGGATCTTCCGTCAATCGCTCAACCTCGGCCAACACCCGTGTCGGAAACACCTGGGTTTCAAACCCCAACGGGTAGGATTGCGTTAGGCAGTTACAGGCGTAATCGAGCGGCGCGGCAAAAAACTCCGCAATCCCGCGATCCACCACGCGCCAATCAAGCAACGGGCAGTCGCCGGTGATCTCGCAAATCACATCCGCCCCGGCCGACTGCGCCGCGCCGAGCACGCGGCCGAGTACATCGTCTTCACTCCCGCGAAAACATCCGACGCCTAATGATTTGGCAAGCGCCTCAATCGCCTCGTCGCCCGGCTTGTCGGTCGTGGCAACAACGATTCCATCCAAATAGTTCGATCGCTTCAAGCGCTCGATCAGACGCTCAAGCGCGGGTTTCCCGGCAAGCGGCAGCAAGACTTTTCCCGGCAAGCGCGAAGACGCCATGCGCGCTTCGATGGTAGCGATAATTTTTTCGGGACGGCCGGGAAACATAGGTTAGGCGTTCTTGCGCTTCGGCCGCAGGCCGAGCTCCTTCGCGACCGACACGGCCGTATACCACGGCCCCGCACCCTGGATGCGACTGACGCCGAACAAGATGCCAAGATAGATCGATCCAAGACATGCGACCCATGTCATGGTGATCCAGAGATTTCCAAGACCAAGCACGAATCCACGCAGGGAAATATCAAGTGCGAATACGGCGAGCGATGCCGCGACCGCCGACCAGAACGCCGGCCGGAGCGACGGCATCCCGAGCCGGAACACGCGTCCGGCCATAGACCACGAAAGCGTGAGCGTCACGAACCACGTGACGATCACCCCAACGGCGAGGCCGGGTGAATGATAGACACGGAAGCCGATCCATGCGGCGGGAATCGTCAGCGCAAATTGCACGACGTGCAGCCCGAGGTTCACGTCCGGTCGTCCGAGGGACGCGAACACGGTCTGGAAAATCGCGTTCACGGCGAGCATCAGGTGGCCGATCGCGAAGAGCTTGAGGATGAGCGTGAGCGCGATCCATTTTTCTCCGAGCAAAAACAGGACGATGGCGCCGCCTTGCAGGGACAGGAGGAGCCCCGCCGGCACCGCGAGGATCAGGAGCACGTCGATACTCTTCAAAAACCCCTGCTGCACCTTGGACAGGTCGTCTTGCACGCGCGACAACGCCGGGAACGCGATTTTACCGATCAGTGACTGGATCATGCCCGTGACAAGGCCGCCGAGATCTTTGGCGCGCGCATAGAGCCCGAGCGTATTCGGATCAAGCATGCGACCGACGAAGAGCTTGTCGAAGTATTGGAAAACGTAATCCAGAAGATTTTGTCCGTACACCCATTTGCCGTAGCCGAACAGGTCGCGGAGCTTCCCGAAACGAACATCCAGCCGCGGGCGAACGGGCACGAGAAGATAGCTGAAGAGCACGCCCGTGAGATAGAACGCGATTTGTCCGGCAAACAGAGCCCAGACGTTCGGCACGACGAACGCCACGGCAATCGCCACGAACGCGAGTGCCGCCTGCGAGGCCAGGTCTCGATAGAGAATCTTTTTGTAATCGACGTTCCGATGAAAGTGGATGATGCGAATGTTCGACAACGATCCAAGAAACAGGAGCACCGCGCCTCCGCGGATCACGGCCGCCTGCTCCGCCGGAACATGGAAGAACTCCGCCACGAATCCGCCGGAGACGGCGAGCAGGAGCGCAAGCGCCCCGTACCGCACGAGATCGAATGTCCAAATCGCGTCAAGATATCCATCCACATCGGTTTTGCGCTGCACGATCGCGTCGCCCAGCCCCGGTTCCGTGAGTTTGTCGAGTAAACCGACCATGAACATGGTCACGGCGATGACGCCGTAGTCGGCCGGCACCAACAGCCTGGCCAAAATCAAAAACGTCACGAAATTGATGGCTTTCGTGGCCGCGACCCCGAGCAAAAACCATTTCCCGCTTTGGATCGATCGGGAAAAGACTCCGTGCGGCGGTTCCGCGACGGCGTCAGGCTCGGAGGAAACGACGGTTTGCGTCATGGGGAGGTTTGCCCTATCGTGGGCGAGCGTAACCTGTTTTTCGCGAATATGAAAGGCTGCCTCGTCCTCCAGCGCCGATTCGCCTATGTCGGCCATGCCGTGGCCAGAAACCTGAAAGAACGGTACGGCGTTTCGGAATTCTGCGGCTATGTCTATACCAGGCAAAGCGAGGCGTTTTTGAAATCGCAGACGGACATCTCCTACGGGGCGCTACTGGTCGATGAAGAGATCCACGAGCGCTACAAGACCGAGCCGCTTGACCGCGCGTATCTCGCCCGGCTGGAAGAGGAATACGGACTCCCTTCGCTGTGGCCGTATCTGACGGTCGACCGCGTGCTCATGAGCGGGCAGCTCGTGCGCGAATACCCGCACGACAAATGCCGATATACGCACGAGGAGCTTCTCCGCATCATCCAGGTCCACGCCAAAGCCGTAGAGCGCATGCTGGACGAGGAACGGCCGGACTTCCTTTTTTGTTCCGTCATCGGCAGCGTCGGCTCTCTGTTGTTGCTCCGGATATGCCAGAAGCGCGGCGTAAAAGTGCTGTTCGTGAACACCGGTTGCATTCGGGACCGATGGCTCCTGTCGGAAGATAATGAAACGTTCACGGGGGTTGATCGCCTCTTCACGCAGGATCGCGCGCGTCTGAAGCATGCACCGGCGCGCAAGCAAGCGGAGGACTTTTTACGCGCCTTCCGCGAACGCCCGATTCCCTACATCAAAACGACCACGCCGAACCAGTATCCGACCTCGCGGCGCAAGCAATTCAAGTTCCTTCATCCGAAGAAGGGATGGAGATCGTTTTCAACATGGCTCAAAGAAGTCAAGACGAGTCGCACCGATCCCTCGCGCCATGATTACGACTACATCGGACCGTGGAATTATCTGCGCGATCTCGTGAAACGCAAAGCGCGGAACCTGATCGGGGCCGCCGATCTGTACGACGCGTTCGATCCGAACGAGGATTTTGCATTCTTCCCATTGCACTACGAACCTGAAGTGTCATTGCTTCTCCAAGCGCCGTACTACACCGACCAGGCGCATCTCATCAAACAGATCGCGAAATCTCTCCCGGTGCAGATGAAATTATGCGTGAAGGAGCATCCGACGATGGTCGAGTACCGCCCGCGCCGCTTCTATCAAGAGCTGAAAAAAATGCCGAACGTCAAACTCCTGCCACCGACGATGACAAGCTACGACATCCTCCCGCACGCAAAACTGATCGTCACGATTACCGGCACCTCGGCTTGGGAAGGAACGTTCCTGAAGAAGCCCGTTATTTCTTTCGGTCATTGGTTCTATAACTCGCTTCCATTCATCAAATACTGCGGGGAGATCGAAATGCTCCCGAAGCTCGTCAAGGAACAGCTCACGAACTTCCGGTACGATGAAGAAGCGCTGCTGGATTTCATCGCGGCCATCTTCGAAGAATCCGTGGAAGTCGATCTGTATGACGTATGGAACCATCCGGAAGACGCGGACGGACAAAAGCGCGCGGTCGCGGCGTTCGCCGACCTCTTGGCAAGAAAGCTTTCTCTCGTGTAAGTTTTTCGCACTATGAAGATCGGTATCGTGGGGTTGGGCGTCGTCGGGGAAGCCGTCAAACACGGACTGGAACGTATCGGTCACACCGTGCGTGGCTACGACATCAAACATCCAAACACGAGTCTGGATCAGCTCATGGATACGCAGCTGATGTTCTTGTCGCTGCCGACGCCGTGCAATCCCGAAACGAACGTATGCGACACGAGTATCGTCGAACGGGTGACGCGTGAAATCGAGGCGACCGGATATCAGGGTCTCGTTGTGGTGAAGTCCACGGTCACGCCCGGGACGACGGACATGTTGAACGCGCGCCATCCGAAATTGCGCTTTGCCTTTTGTCCCGAATTCCTGCGCGAGCGCGCGGCCCCCGGAGTAGTGATCGGCAT
>RHKK01000003.1 GCA_008363075.1 Candidatus Uhrbacteria bacterium | reverse complement strand
TGCCGCGCACGGTCGCCACCACGTCGTTCGTCTCCACGGACACGTCGGCGTCGATGTCGAGCAGGCGCAAGACGCGCGTCCAGGCGCGTCCGGTCTCCAATCGCAGCCGCACGACAAACGGACCGTCGTTCCCGTTTTGCGCGTGAGCGACCGTGAGCCTGCTCGACGGTCCGAGCCGCGTCTCGCTTTCCCCGAACCAGTCGAGCGTCGCCTTGCTATCCGGTCCCGTCACGATCGTCATCCCTTCAGAGAGGGTCATCCCCGTCCGCGCTTCCCGCTCCGACTCGCCCACCCAGGTCACCGTCACGAGCCCTTCGACCTCGGAGAGGGCGGCTTGCGGTTCCGCTTCCGGCGGCAACGATCCGAGCGACCAAAACCAGACGCCGACAAGCGCGATCAGGAATAAGACAAACACGGGCCACCAGCGCCTCATATCTCTTCGGAGTGTATCAGAAAACAAAACACCCGACGCGAGGCCGGGTGCTTCATACTTGGGCGGGACGATAAGCCGAGTTTTGTCGTGCCTGCCTGTCGGCAGACGGGGACGACCATCTCTCTGGGACCCCGCTCGCGCGGGGCCTCGAGCGAGCGACCATTGTCGGGTAGTTTACAGTTGACAGTGCACAGATAACAGAACTGTCCACTGATTCCTGTCATCTGTCATCCGCCCAACACTTGCTCTTGCACCGGAAAGGGTTTGCCACGCATCGATGTTGCCATCGAGCGAACGGTCTGGCGGCCGAAGCTACCTGGCCGTACTTTTCACCTTTCATCCCGACGAATGTCGGAACTAGTATTGTCTCTGTGGCACTTTCCCTGGGTTTCTGGAGGGACGGAATGACACGTGTTCCTTCCGTCCGGCTCCGGTATATCCCGGCGGCCGTTAGCCGCTTTCGCTTTCCTCCGGCTTGCGCCGGATTCGGTGCTCGGACTTTCCTCCCCCGATCTTGCGAACGAAGGCGGTCGTCTGTCCTGCCCAAGCGTGGGAAAGATACCAGAAAACGGCCAAAATGTCAATCGCCGGATCCCGTCGCGGCATTGACAGATGGTGATAATATATGGTCAGTTAGCGGGCGTTGGTCGCACATCACATACAGATCACCGTGGAGGTAACGAATGTCCGACAGCAACATGTTCGCTCAATTCGATCGCGAGCACAGCGTGATGACCGGTGTGCCGAAGCGTCCCGCGCCGGAGCCCATGTTCGAGAAGCTGCTCGCGCTCGCCCTCGCGCTGGGCATCCCCTTCAGCGACGAACTGGTCCGGAAGATCCCCCTCGGCCGCGTCCTCGAGGCTCTCCGGGACGATCCCAAGCGGCTCGCCCAGGTGTTCGCCCGGGTGTTCTTCATCCAGGACCTCGGCTTCGCGGAAGCGTACGTCAAGGCGTACGCCGATCGCATCGAGCGGAGGCTGTCCGAGGCGCTCAACATCGATCCGAACGCCGCGCGACGACTCTACGACGCGCTCGGGGCGCCGTTCTACATCCAGAACATCCCTCTCGTCGACATCTTCCTCGCCGTGATGGGAACCGGCTGGCACCTGAAGGACATCCCCGAACACCGCAAGCTCGCCGGCGGCATGAGTGAAGCGCTCGCGGACTACAAGGCGTTCGGCGCGGATGCGGAGGGTCAGGAGCTCACGGAGAAGTCGATCATGCGCGCGATCGGGCTCAAGGAGCTGTTCGGCGACCGGGTGCCGGCGGAGTTGCGCGTGCAGATGGCGGACGCCGTCGATCGCGGACTTCGCACGCCGCTCTCCGGCGGCCGCATGCACAACGTCATCTTCAACCCCAAGTTCAACGGGGTGAAGCTGACCGAGCTCGCGAACCACCTCCCCCCGGAGGTGATGATCCGCCCGTTCGAAGCGTTCGCGAAGCTCCATGACATCGTCGCGCAGGCGCCGGTGGACCTGCCGTCCGAGCTCCCGCCCGCCAACATCGTCGCGCAGGTCGAGGCGACGATCCCGAAGGCGGGTCCGCCGCCCTTCGTCCCGCCGCCGGCCGCCCTCGAAGGCGAAGACGACGTCTGACCCCCTCTCTCTCACGAGCGAGGGTTTTTTCATTGACATGAATCCGATTTTATGATGACTTTGGCACGCACCGTTTCGCAACTGAACCCCCACGAGGAGGATGCCATGATCACGCAGGATCGACCCGATCCCAAGCCCATCTTCACCTGGATGCTCGAGTGGCTGCTCGAGTTCAAGATCCTGACCTACCTGACGTTCGTGAAGACGATCACGCCGCGCCAGGTATTCGAGCAGATCAAGGACGACGCCGAACGTCGTTCGCGGATCTACGAGGCCTGCACGGGCATGGCCGCGAAGTTCGCGATGAGGTTCGACGTCGACCGCCAGATCAACGACATCGACATGGCGATCGAGACGGACGAGACGGTCGCCAGGAACTTCGTCGACGCCGTCGGCGTCTCGTCGTACGTCGAGCTCTTCCCCCTGCGCATCGTTCTCGGGGCGGTGACGACGGAGGGCTGGAGTACGGTCGACCGTCCCGAGCATCGCCAGATCGCGGTGCGCGCCCTCTTCGCGCTCATCGAGCGAGACGCGTTCGGCCCCGAACCGACGCCGCAACGCGTGCTCGACGCGCTCACCATCGACGCGCTCTTCGGCGACGACGTGCCGGCCAAGCTCCGCGTGCACATGGCGAAGGCCATCGACGCGGGCACGCGCGATCCGAATCACCGACGCAACGTCGGTGAGATCCTGTTCGGTGCGCCCAAGCCGGCCGTCTCGTTCGAGGCGCTCGCCGAGTACCTCGACGTGACCGTTCTGTCCGCGCCGTTCCTCGCCTATACCGACGTTCTCGGCCTGGTCGACAAGCCGAACCCGGCCGTCGAGACGAAGAGCGAGACCGGCCTTCCTCCCGAGGCGCTCGACTCGGATCCGCCCGACGCCCCCGCGACGAAGAGCGAGGACGACGGCGAGCCCGAGATCAGCGTCTCGGGCTCGGCCAGCGTCCCGCCCGATGCCGAGATCGAGGACGTCGAGGCGGACGATCTCGAGGACGTCGAGGCGGACGAGACCGCCGCCGCGTCGCCGCCGCCGCTCGGGAAGCGCAAGCGCGAGCGCCGTCACGCCGATCAGGGGTGACCCGTGGCCGGCGATGAAGCCGCCTACCTGACCGAGCTAAGCTCGGTCTCTTTTTTTACCAACTTCCTCCTCCCCCGCCGCCCATGCCGCCTCCGGAACCGCCGCCGGAAAATCCCGAGCCTCCTGAACCGCCGGAGGACGGGCTGCGGTACATCCCGGATGCGGACGCACCGTGCATCGAATCGACGAGCGTCACGTATTGAGCCGCCGTCCACCCGGCCGTCGAGCCTTCTATATATGACGGCGGCTTCACCATCATGTCTTTAAACTGTTTTCCCCACTTTTCCTCGACGCCGAATGCCACGGCCGCGGGCAAAAACCGCGCGAATTGTTCCGGATTTCGTTCGGGCGCGTCCGTGAAATCCAGACGATCGCGCTCCGTCACCGACAGGAAGAGCTTGAACCCTTCCGCCTCCTCGGCGAGCACCGAGCCTTTCTTCGTCTTTTGCGGCATGACCCAGCCGAAGACGATGATGATGAGACCGGAGAGGATCGACGTGAAGATGAACAGCGGACCGAACACGACAGCCAGCCACGTCCCGCCGATGCCGACGATGGCGCCGACCGTGATCCAGGTGCCGCGTATCGCTTCCGGATTCTTCGCAAAATATCCTTGCCCCTTCAGATATTGGAAAACTTCATGGCGCGCCGCCTGGATCGACTTCACAAATGAGCCGTCCTTCTTGTCTTCCAGCGAGACGTCGTCGCCGTCCTCGAACAATCCGTCGAAGAGCGTTTGTTCGAATTGCAACAGTCCCGTGCGCGGTTCCTTGAGTTTCACGAAGTGGTACGTCGCTTTTTTCGAAAACCATCCCTTGGAGGCCGGGTCGCCCACGACCTGCACCTTCAGATATCCTCGGCGCGCGAGATCGAGGAGCGTTGCGGTAATGGCGCGCGGAGACACCTGCTGCTCAAGCAATGCGGCAAGCATGGCGGGTGGCAATCCGTGCGGTTCTTCATACTGCGCGATCACGGTGCCGCGGCCCGTCGGTTCCTTGCCGAACGCGCGCCAGATGCCGAACATTACGAGGAACACGAGGACGGGCGTCAATAACCAAATATTGTCGATCACGAGATCGAGCAGGACCTGCCACCATGGCCGATCGATCATGGAGGCCGCGGGGTAGCGGATGGCAACCGTGAACCCCTCGCCCGGGTCCAGTCGTCGCGTCGTCTTGAACGTGGCCGTTTCGCCGTCGGACGACATCGCGCAATCCCGTTCCGTACTGCCGAATCGCCCTGTGAAGCAAATCGTGCGCGTCGCTTCGGCAGGGCCGGAGATCGTGAAACTTACCTCTTCGATCGGCACCTGCCAGCCATCGCCAGTCACATTCCAATACAGCTCGCGCTCGGCCTCTTCCAAAAAGTCGTTGATCGCGCGGTTCGTGGCGTACGTGATCGTGTACGTGCGACGGCCGGACAAGTACTCGCCCGGCGTTCCGAGACGGATCCGGACATTTCGGCCTTCACGCGTCACCAGCTGTTCGACCGGACCGCCGTCCAGGGTCGACGGTTCGACCTCGAGGCGGAGCTTGTACGCCGCGCCTGTGCGGGTATATTCCACCGGAATGACGCGATAAATTCCCTGCCGCTGATTCCTTCCGAAATCGTATTCGATCGTTTCCGTGATCTTGAGCGTGCGGTCGGACCGGAGTTCCGCCCGGACGTCGAAGCGACGAATGGCCTCGCCGGTTTGAGCGTGGACGATGCCGGATGTCAGAAGGCAGATGCCGGATGTAAGTATCAAGGCCAGGAAGAGGCGTTTCATGACGACATGGTCGCATACGGATATCAAAAAAGGGAAGGCTCGCATGAAGCGAATCTTCCCAGGGTGGCCGTGCGGCGCGTCAGAACGCTCCGATGACGGAGAGTCCGCCCTGCGTCGGGCCGAGCACGGGCAGGATGCCAACGGCCGGCGACTCCGGCGAACCGGTCCACGGATGCCAGACGAGCAGAACGCCGGCGGCAGCCGAGAGGCCCGCGATCGTCCAGAACAGCGGCACGAGCGCCTCGTGGACCGAACCGTCATTGCAGACGCCGAGCGCGTGACGTCCTTCGGGCGAAGGATCGCTCGCGGCCGCGTCGCAGACGTTGCCGACGGTCGCCGCGTCCCACGACGACCGGTACGCCTGGTAACGCGCGTCGCCGTTGTGGCCCAGTAGTACGCCCCCGCTCGTCACGGCGCCGATGAGCGACGCGGCCGCGACGCCGACGAGCGACCAGCCCGCGACCTCGAGCGCCTCGTTCGGGTTGCCCGGAGGCGAATTGGCGGTCGCTTCGAAGTACGGCTGGCCGGTGTCTTCGAATACGCTTTGCGGTGCGTGGCGGAGACGGTCGAGCCATCTCCCCACCGCATCGTCGAGCCGACCTCGGATGATGATGTCCGACAGGCGTTCGTCGAAGACCGCGCGATGCGTCGCGCGATCGAGCCGGACGTCGAAAAGAACGAGCTCGATGCGAACATCATCACTCCCTTCGCCCCGGCGCCTCATCCTCCCGAAGAGGATGAGGCCTTGGCGTTCTGTCTGCATCGGGGCGGCGATCCGGGTCAGGCAGCCGCGATCCGGGATGTCCCCACAGCCATGTGCGAGGATCATCTGCGCGAGCGTGACGTCGACCTCCGTCTGCACGCTCCAGTCATCCCGCTGATTCGCGTGGACATGGAGCGTGCGAGAGATCGTGCCGGCGACCTGATCGTCCCCCTCTACGGAGGACAGACCGAGCACGGCGACCGGCGTCCGGTCGTCGGCGACATCCTCCTGCGCCGAAGCGGCGAAGACGAAACCGGAGATCATGATGAAAGAAACGAGTGCCGTGCGCATCGCGCACCTCCTTCTGCACCGGACCGCCACCGTGGCGGGCCTGTGAAAAGGGGCGAGCACCGAAGCACTCGCCAAGCGAAGGAACAGGATTGGCCGTTAGAACGTGACGCGCAGATCGAGGCCCGCGCGCGTCGGCGCGATGCTCGGGATGAGCGTTGCCTCGACCTGGGGGCCGGACGCGCCGACCCGCGGGATGAGGAACGTGAGGGCGCCGGCGACGCCGAGGACGCCGACGCCGGCCCACAGAACATGCGTCGCGATCTCGAGCGCGCCCGCGTCACGGCACACGCCGAGGACGTACCGGCCGTCGTCGGACGGATCGCCTTCGGCCGCGCGGCACACGTCGGGCACGATGCTCGCGTCCCACGTCTCGCGATACGCGTTGTACCGCGCGTCGCCGTTCATGGACAGGACGAGCCCGCCCGTGATGCCGGCCGCGACGGCCGAGGCGACCGCCAGACCGATCATCGTCCAGGACGCGACGTCGATCCCCGTGAAGTCCGTGACGGACCTCGGGGGTTCGATCGGCACCTCCTCGGTCGGAGCGACGGGTTCGGGATCGGTCGCGACGATCGACGGCTCGTCCGCTTCCGCGACTTCGAGCGGCCGTGGCGGCTCGAGGAGCCGGCGGATCCACTCCGCGGCTTCGCGGTTGCGCGCCGCCGGTGCCATGATACGCGCGGCCGGCGCTTCGATGCGGCTCATGATCCTTGCCTCGCGCATGTCGTACAGCACGAGGATGATGCGGTAGCCGTTCGCCTCCCCGACGCGCTCCATGAACGCGAAGAGGATGAAGCCGCCGGCCATGGACGGGTCGCGCGTGACCACCATGCGGGCCATGCACTCCTCGCTCGCGCTGGTGTCGCTCGAGGCGCCGCAGGCGCGCATAAGCTCCACGAGCGGTACGTCGACCGTCGAGAGACGCCACTCGGGCATCATCCCGCCGGCGATGCGCAGCGCGGCCGTGACCTCCTGGGCCGCGAACGCGTCCGTCGCGTCGGGCGTGTACACGTCCGGGACCGAGACGCCCCGATCCTGAGCTGCGGCCGTGGCCGCGGCGAACATCGAGATGAACAGAACGAAAGCCGTCGTGCGCATGGCACACCTCCTCCGGGGCTCGAACGCGGAAATCGCGTTCAAAAGCCGGAGTCCGGGGCCATGCCACGAACGCAAAACCTAACCATATAATATCGACTTTGTCAAGGATTTTGCTGTATTAAGATAAAAAAGAACCCCGACATGATGTCGAGGCAGACTCAGGTCGAGTGCGGAGCTCGACGTGCGGTTAGGGGGTCTGCGGCCCGGGATCAGAGTGCGCGTGTGAAGCGGGTTCGGCCTCGTCATTTGACGAATGAGACTCACTCGGAAGAGGACACTCCCAGAGCGCATACTGATCGTCCAGCTTTTCCGCGAACGCTCCAAGCTGTCTCCACCACGAACGACCGAGTCCCACGGCTTGCCAAAAGGCCAACAAATTAAGACACAGCACCGGTAAGGCACAAAGACTGAGCCACCTGGACAAGAAGACGCCGACGACCGCAAACGCCATTCCGATGACGGACCAATACAGCGCCGGGCGAAACAGTTCCCAGGAAAGATAGAACGTCGTCTCCGACGAATCCCGAATCCACTCACTCACGAGACGCTCGGCCTCTTCGTGCTTTCGCGCGGCACGAGCAAACGCGACGAACTTGCCGTCGTCGAGCTCATCGGACGCGAACGTCGCGTTCAGATTCCGATCATACCGATGCACGACGTCGCGCAGCTTTCTCAGGATCAGAATGAGGAGGATTCTGCCGACGATGACGCACAGACCGGAAAGCACCGCGATGATCAGCGCGAGATGTTGAATACTCACGAGCCCTCCTTGATTGTTGCGGTAGCGCGAACCGTTTCGCCCTACCCGCACACCGTTGAGACGATGTGAGGGATGAGGCGGCCGTCCCGTGAGCGCGAAGCGCTTTTACGGGACGGCGCATGCAGAGTCCTTGCGGAGACTCTGCAGATCCGTTGCCCGATCAAGGTTCGGGCGGACCTGCCTATCTCTCGTTCATGAGACGGATCTCTTCCTCGAGGGTGGCCTCGCGGTAGATCCGTGCGCCGTCGTAGTCGGCCGTCAGGAACGGGCCGACCGTGAACATCCCGAACAGCGCATCCGGCATCAGGATATGACGCCCCTCGAGCCATGGCTCGGCGAGATGCGGGTCGATCGTGCGGTCGCTGATCGGCCGCAACACGCTGCCGTGGTCCACGGCATATCGCACCTCGTACGTGTAGAGGCCGGTGGTCACGAGACCGGGCCGCATCGGGGCGCTGCCCGACAACGGGATCGACGCGAGCAGGTCGTCCGGGATCTGGAAGACCCGGCCGCAGACGTTCGCGTCTTGGCCGAACGGGACCGGGTTGGATCGATCCACGTACCAGCTCGCGAGATGGTGCGAACTCGGGAAGACGTACCGATGACCGTCCGACGCGATGTAATAGACGGCGGGAGACCCGCTCCACTTCACGAGCGTGCCCGGCTCGGGCATGAAGTCGATGGAGGGAAACACTCCGTCGCCATTCACGCAGCAACCGCGATACCCCATCGCCTCCGCCACTTCGCGTGGGGCGTCGGGCCCTGCCCACGGCTCGCAGAAGCGGAACTGGGCGGATGGACGGGGTCCGATCGTCACGCGCACCGCGATCGGATCGTTGCCGCCGATCAACTCGATCGGCATCTCCGTGGTGCCGTCTTCGTGGAAGTACCAGAACCGCGGAGACAACGAGCACTCGTCGCCGAGGCGGACCTCGTACGAACCGCCGGGCACCGCGTCCTCCGCGACGTCGACCAAGAAGGTGAAGGTGAACGTCCCGCCCGCGCGAAGCAGGTTGGCATCCCAGAACTCCCCCTCCTCCGCCTCGTCGCCGTCATCGATCACGTCGTACGGACCGTAGAGGGTCGTACGCTCGCTGACGACGAGCCGCGCGTTTTCGAACACCGGGTCGCCGTCGGGCGTGGTGAGCGAACCAAGCGCGCCCGCGAAGCGGTACGGGTACTCCGCCGTCTCGAGATCGACGCGCGCGCCGGTGAGCCGAAAGCTCATGACGGCGACGTCGCGACTCCCCGGAGCGCTTGTGATCTCCGCAGGCGCGTCGATCACCTCGAACCGCGCGACGGGATCTAGCGACTCGACCGGGCAGCCGGTTGACGGCGGCTCGATCGGCATCTCCGGCGCATCCTCCCGACCGTGCGAGAGGTAGCAGCCGCTCACGAACAGGAAGACGAACACCAACGAGAAGAAGTTGCGCATGGCAACCCCCTTTCCTTGCCCGGTCGGACCTGTCCCGTCGAATGACGGGGTGACCGGGTTGAATTGTGAAAGTAGTGCGAACGATTCGCCCTACCCTGACACCATTGTAGATGATGTCGGGGTGAAGCGACCCCACTACGCTCAAGGAGTTTCGTGGGGCTGGGCCAGAATTCGGAGGTATCCGGCAGACCTTGTGAACCTTCATCGGTTCAAGGAACGTAGCTCGTGTTCCAGATGTCGGAGGTGTCCACTTGCATGAACCCGTCCGTCCAGTCTCGACTCGCGAGACCGTGGTCGGGCTCACTGTGATCACTCGTGAGCCACATCGCGCTCTCCGTCTCACCCGCGTAGCGCCCGAAGGCGCGCGTGATGGCGGGTCCGGGAAACGTGATCGTTCCCCCGACCAGATCGTAGGAGAGATCCGCATCGGCGAGCGTACCGGTGAGCAACGGCTCGCCAAAGGGATCGTGACGGAGACCTGCAAGCCCCGTCGCGATGAGCCTTGCAGCAAACGAGCGCGTCTCCGTTGGGCGCGACAGCGATGCGTGCACTTCCAGACGGGCCGGCTCGGACTCGGATCGTCCGGAGCCCACTTCTAGCACACGCTCCTCGCGAAGCGTGAAAAGATAGAGGGTTCCGTACGCATCGCCCATCCAGACCGCATCGACGCTCACTTGCTCCGGAGAAAGGCGATGACCGTCCATGACGAGCCACACTTCTGCGAGAGCATCGGCCTCCGCGTTTACGATCGCGGAAACTCGCAGGAAGCCGGCCGTGGCCCCATACGCGACCGCATCGAATGCGATTAAGGTGAGGTCGTGCGGATTCCGTGCCGTGGCATGAAACATCGTCACGTCGAAGATGATTGCGCTCGCGCGCACGGGCCGATACAGCCTGCCAGCGACCGGATAAATATCCATGCCGACGAGAAGATACGGCATACCGCTTGTCTCGCCGTGAGCCTCGCCGACATACGTACACAAGCGTTCCGCCATGCACGCACTCTCCCACACGATGAAAGCCGCGTCACCGGAATGAGTCGTCCCGACGGGAGACGGCTCGTCCACCCAAGACCGCATCCCCACAATTTCAGCCATGAGGTCGAAGATGACGCAGCCGTGCGCGGGAATGATGAGCGACGCGTCGAGCGGGAACGCGGCGCTGATCGCAACCGGAGCCCCGTCTTGACGACCAAGGATGCGTCCGCCGCTCTCGAGCGTCACGTGTTGCGTGCGCGTAAGCGGATCCGCATAGCGTAGATCGAGCGAAGAGAGCAGGACATCCTCGTCGGCCGAGTTACACAGCTCGCGCTGGTCCATCCGGTTGCGATAACCGGGCTGGGCGATGGCGGGCCGCGCGCTCCTGACGTAATCGAGCGTCGTCGATACGAGGATCCGACCCGCTCCCGCATCACCGTCGAACGGGATGAAAGCGTCGGAACCGGCGTCACCGCCAGCGTCGCTTCTCGGCGTGCCGGCATCCGCCGTCATCACCGAGCCCGCGTCCGTTTCGACCATCGAGCCCGCGTCGTCCACGGGGACGGGCAGAGGCGCGTCCTCCCGACCGTGCGAGAGGTAGCAGCCGTTCAGGAGCACGAACAGGAACGAGAACGAGAAGAAGCTGCGCATGGCAACCCCCTTTCCTTGCCCGGTCGGATCTGTCCCGTCGAATGACGGGGTGACCGGGTTGAATTTTGAAGTAGTGCGAACGATTCGCCCTACCCTGACACCATAATATATGATGTCGAGGTTAGGCGACCCGTTCCGTGATCCGCGATGCGGATGTTACGGGACGGGTCAGTGAAGATGTTGAGGGTTCAGCGGAAGAGCTTGTTCCAGGCGTCGCATGCCTTCGTGGCGGCCAGCGCGGCCGCGAGGCCGGCGACCATCGCCCAGAGCGCCACCGCCTCGAAGCGCAGCGCGTCGGTGAGGAAGAGCCTCACATAGAGAGGCGCGGTCGAGGCGCTGGCCGCCACGATCGCGAGGGACATCCAGAACGTGAAGCGGTCGGCCTCCGCTCGCCGCGTCGCGACGCGCACGTTCTTCGGCGCCGCCGGACGAGCGTGAGCCGGACGCGAGACCTTGCGATTCTTCATCGCGCGTCTCCCACGAGGTAGTTGCAGTACTCGCCGTACAGATCGAGCGAGTGCTCGACGAGTACTCCGTTCCGATAGACATGCACCTCACCGAGGTTCTCTCGGATCTCTGGGCGCGGATCGCAACCCCAGATGAGGATGCTGTCCGTCTCGACCTCGAAGATGCGGAGTTCGAGTTGCACGTTGAAGGCGAGAGGCTCGCCCTCCGCGACCGGGAAGTCGCAGACGTGGCCCGTCAGATCGCCACGCACGGACGAGAGGTCCGTGAGTCGGCAGCCTTCGGGCTCGTCGACGTCGCAGACGCCCGTCTCCGCATCACACGAGGTGATGCGGATCATGCGCGCGGGCCACTCGCCCGCGTCGTACGTCACCGTGAGCGACTCCTCGACGGAGCCGACCTCGTACCCCGCGCAACCGACGGCGAAGAGCGCAACGAGCGAGAACGCGATGAAGTGGCGCATGGCCACCTCCTTTTTTTGTTGTCGAATAGTGCGAACCGTTTCGCCCTACCCGCACACCGTTGAGACGATGTGAGGGATGAGGCGACCGACGACACTCGAAGAGTTTCGTCGGTCAGGTCGGAGTTCAGAGGCACTCCGGCCAGACCTGTTGGAAGATGCGACGCGGCCTTTCACGGGCGGTACTCGCCCTCCATGCTCTCGCAGCCTCTCTCATACAGGCAGAACCTTGCACGCTCGGCTAGCTCGGGGAAGCGATCGCCGTAACCCTCCGTGCAGAGCTCGGACAGCTCGTCCAAATAGCAGCGCAGGATTGCGCGCGTCCGAAGACTCTGCAGCTGACACATACCGCACGAGATGTTGTGCGTGATGAAGAGCGCGTGGCAGGCCGTTCCGCGATCACCACTTGCGATGACGTGCGGCATGGCCTCGGCATAGGCGCGCGCCGGTTCCATGAAGTGGTACATGAGACGCTCCTCTTGGGACATGGGCTCGACCTCTGGACGCCGCCCGTATTCCCGCAGGGTACTGCGCCACGACGCGAGATGCTCCTCGGGCGTGGCGGGCCGGACGTCGAGACAGGCCTCCACGGGATCGTCCCGGTAACCCGTCTCGCTGCCGAAGGGTTCGCCGACGCGACCGAAGTCGGCCTCGCTCTGCGTCACCGAAGACGTCGCGCAACCGATGACGAAGCACGTGAAGAAGAACACGAAGAGAGAACGCATGGCGTATCTCCTTTCCATTGTCGAATAGTGCGAACCGTTTCGCCCTACCCGCACACCGTTGAGACGATGCGCGAGTGGAGCGACCCCACGATGCAAGAAGTGCTACGTGGGGCAGCAGGAGCGGCGTTGATGCGTCAGCGCCGCGGGGCGTTGAGATCGACTTCCAGCCCGTCGTACGACGCGATCATGTTCTCATAATCGGCATGGAACAGCACGAGCTCCTTGCCGTTACTGAACGAGATGATCAGGCTTCCAGCGGCGACCGTGATGTCCGTCACCGTCGTGCCGACGACCTCGCACAATCGCTCGCGGAGATCCTTGACTCCGATGTCCTCCCAGGACTTCCTGGTCATTTGCGTATCCTCCAGCCTTGGGTTCACACGACAATGCGCCGTGAGACTCCCAGGAAGAGTGCCGATCAGGGGGATCGGCGACCCTGCACGTTGTAGGTCGTGCGAACCGTGCTAGCGCGAGAGCGTCTGCGTCTGGGTCAGGTCTTCGATGAGGTACCCGTTGGTCCAGTCTCGGCTTCCGCCGTCTCTACCGAACATCGCGCCATGAGGTACCTCGGAGAGATCGGACCAGATGATGCTCGCCCCGATGCGCGACCAAACGGGAGCCGTGTCCGGCATGCCATAGGGCGAAACGTCAATCGCCGAAACGTGGGTGTTTGGCACGATGTACCCGGTCACGATCACGTTATCCGGTCGAACGACTCCCCCGGGCTCGCCGAAGGAGACATCGATCGAGTCGCCTGCCTCGAAGCCATTGACCGTCCCGTGCAGGGTGTAGCTATTCCCGCTTCCGGAAACGATCTCCTCGTCGGTAAACCGAATGATCACGCGACCGGAACCCGCTCTACCGTAGACGCAGGGCGACTCGTACACCGCCCCGCTTCCGGAACGATCCACCTCGAGGGCGATAATCGTGTAGGAATCGGGCGGCAGATCGGTGAAACCGCGTCGGAGACGCATGTTACAGACCTCGCCGTAGCCGGACCTGGTGTGAACCAGGACCTGCATCGATATCTGCGAGAGGGAGATTGACCCCGCCGCATCGGCGCTGACCTGGAACCGGTAGAGGTCCTGGTCCGTGCCGTTCACGATCGTGGTGGTCGAGAGCGTCTGGCGCGTGAACGTCGGACGCGACTTTCGGATCACGAACTCGTTGCCGTAGATCGGATCGAAGCCGCTCGTGACGAGGGCCGAACCGATGTAGCGCTCCACGCCGCTGATGCCGACGCGGAAGAAGTCTCCCGAAATCGGAACCCCGTCGCGAACGCCCATCGTGGCCGCATTCGACAGTAGCTCCGGAATCTTCACCCACACCTGGAAGATGCGGGACGAGTCCGAAGGCGTGACGAACGGTTCGCTCGGGCGGATGCCGGTCACGGGACGGCTCCCCGAAGGGAATCGTCCGGTACCCAGGACGTATCCATCGGCCGCGATCGCGACCTCTCGGATGTCGGCCGCGTCTCCATCCAGGTTGAGGATGAAGCTCGCGATCGACTCGTCCGGCCCGACGCGGTATTGCGCCACGTTCTGCCAGACGTCTCCACCCGCGACGAGAATCGTCGACGAGCGAAGATTGTCCGCCCTGATGTCGAACTCCGGGATCGCCACGTCGACCGTGAAGCCGCTGTAAGAGGCCTCGTTGTCGCCGCCGATCTGATCGGAACGAAGCCGCTCGCCGCCGACGAGTCGGACGGCGGACGGATCAATGATCGTGCCCGCGCCCGTGTGGACCGCGTAGGTGCAACCCATGAACTCTCCGGGCGCGTCTTCCGCACTCGAAAGATCCATGGTCACCGCGAAGCGCAGCGTAGTGCCGGCAGAGATGCGCCGCACGTCGCCTTCGCCGATCCGGAAGAATCCGGTGGCGATGGAACCCGGCGGCTCCGTGCCGGGAATGGACACGGGGCCCATCATCGTCTCGCCGGTGTCGGTATTCCGAACCTTGAGGTCGCGGAAGTACTCCGTACCGGCTGAGCCGCGCACCATGCAGCCGGGGGTCTCGGTGGAGATCTGGAACCAGATCCCGCCGTCCCACTCCACATCCCGGAGAGCGGTGACACGGATGTCTGCCGTGCCCATGTCCTGCCGGGCGGGCGGCGTGCGCCACCCGCTGTAGAACGGATCGACGACGAGCACGGGTTCGGACGGAACGTCCGCATCCGGCTCGACCATCGGACCGCCGTCGATCACGGGCAAGCCCGCATCGTCGGTCGGCATCGAGAAGCCCGCGTCGCCCATCGGAACGGGCGGGGGCTCCATGCCATCGAGGCCGTGGTGCTCGTAGCAGCCCGCGACCATCGCGGACATCATCAGACACGCGAAAAGGATACGCATTACGTATCCTCCTTTCTCTGCTCTTTTGAGGGAGCGGTTGTGACCCGGAGAACCGGGTCGTTCGTTGTCGGTGCCGCCACCTTGCGATGACGATCCCGAGTTCGAGGCCGACGAAGTATTCGTCAGCCGATGCAGGTCGGAGCGGGGACCTGCGGACCCGTGCGGCTACTCACGCCATCATCAAACGATATGAGATTCGGGCGAAGCCGAACAGAAGTACGCCCTTCGCCAACAGACCGGTGCTCGGCGTGATCAACTCGTTCATCACGAGTACGCCAGCAACCACCAATGCGACGGATGCGAACGCACAGCCGAGCATCCGAACGGCTCGGGCCGCATGATTGGCGTATCGTTCCGCATGAATCTCTATGTTCTCCAGGAGATTGCCGCAGAGGATCTCGTGCTGACGATATGGTCCGTTCGGAGCCTGACGCATCAAGTCCATGCAGGCCACGTACCGCACGCGCGAGCTCAGCGCGAGGCTCGCCGACTGGCATCCTTCGGCGAGCCAGTAGCGGACCTTGTCAAGCACGGGGCTCAACATCTTGTGAGTGACGTAGAGCAGCGACCCGAGACCGAGGGCGACCACGAGGATCAGGATCCCGGCCGTGATGAGCATCTTCGTGTCCAAAGAGCACCTCCCGCCTTGCGGCAGTATTATCTTACCAGCCGTTCGATATCTCCCGGCTCGGAGTTCCGATCTGGATCGGACTCCCGAGAGGGAGCGCATCGCGAGAAGCGACGCGCAGCCTCGTGTGTGAGTTTCACCACGAGGGTGAAGGAGCGATCATTGTTCGATCGTGATGTGGCGCGCGATCGATTCGTTCCCGCGGATGCGATCCATGGGGACGAACTCGCCGGTGTCGGCGAAACGCGCGTCGAGGAGGAACTGGCCCGCGTCCCCCATCCCGACGACGACCGAGTTGTCGGCGTCCGCCAGGATGTTCGCGCGAAGCACGAGCTCCATCTCGTCGCCCGGCCCGAGCCGCACGACCTCGTCGTAGGCGACGTAGTCCACGGCGCCCGCGTTGAGCTCGCCGTCGACGGTGCCGAGCACCGTCCCGTTGCCGTCGTCGTAGGCGACGCAGCGGAACGTGGAGCTGAGTGCGGTGTCGAGACGACCGTGGAAGGACGTCGGCGGCAGGCTGAACTCGATCGGGTGCGCGGTCGTGTTGCGGATCCGCGCGGTCATGAGCACGCCCCGGAGCGTGCCGGGCTCGCGCGTCGTCTCGGACATGTTGCCCGGGATGATCGACAGCGAGCCGGTCTCCCCGGCCGCGGCGACGTCGGTCTCGGCCGGAGCCGGGACCTCGAAGGCACAGCCGACGAGCTTGAATGCGAGAATCACGAATGCGAACGTGACGAAGATGTGACGGTACACGGTACATTCTCCCGACCTCCGGCTCGCGGAGATCAAACATGTGGCACCAGGATGTCTACTCCCGGCACAGATGCTCGTTTGCACGAGAACCTGTGAGGGAGCCCCGGCGTCGCAGATGCGAACCGGGGCAGCCTCGTGTGTGAGTTTCACCACGAGGGTGAAAGAGCGTAGCAGTTGATGTTCAGCGCATCTCGATCTCGACGCCCGCGTGGGGGAAGCCGAGTCGCTCGCCGGCGCAGTAGAACTGCGGCGTGACCGTGGCGCTGCCGACGCGCTGCGAGAGCGTGGCCTCGCCGCCCCGGAAGGGAACGAGCGAGGAGCCGCTGTTGCCGGCGTCACGGAGCTGGTACCCCGAGGGGCACGAGCCGATCGAGGCCTCGACCGCCGAACGATCGACGATCCGGACCGTGAGGCCCGGGGCCGAGGCGCGCGCGGGGATCGCGAGGACCACGGTGATGACGGCGACGGCGACCAGGGCGAAGATGGCGTTGAAGGTGGTGTTCATGATGCTCTCCCGGATCAACTGGATCAGACACTTGTGCCGTTATTGGCCTCCCCACGAAACCGATCGTGAGGAGTTGGCCGAAAAGCGCGAAGATTTCACGTTTTTTGGCCAAGAATCTTCAGTTGTGACGGTCCGCCCATCTCATCATTTCAACAAATACACTATAGCATAATTTATTACTTTTGTCAAGATTGTGAAACACTATTTTTGTTTTGTTTTAGCAAAATTATTTTGGCTAGTTTTAGCCTTCTGACATTATTCTGTAAAATAAGCGCACGAAAAAATAGCTTATTCTTCAGGGGTCCAGGATTAGCCAAAAATAATTTGGCTAACTTAAGTGTCGTTGCGAGGATCCGCCAGTTGGCGGAGACGAAGCAAACTCATCCATACTTGATAAACACTCCGTGTTTGCAGGGAAGGTGAGTCGTCACCCTCCCTGCACCCTCCCGCTCGCGCCTGACTTGCGGTTCTCGCGCGGCAAGCCATTTCGCTCGGCCCGGATGCCTGAACTTGCTCGCTCAATTATTTTTTTTTAGATTCGCTCGCTTCAACAGCAGGCATCCGCATCGGCCTCGCTTATGGACCGCGCTTGCGATCCTCAGAGGCGCGAAGGAAAGCGTGATAAACTGTTCGCATGTTCCGTACGTTTGATGTGCTCACGATCGGGGCGGCGACGCAGGACGTGTTTGTCCGGTCGAAGTCATTGGAAGAACATGCCGATGACGACTCGCCGGACGGCATCGCGGCGTGTTTTTTGATGGGATCGAAAATGCCGATCGACGAACTCACGTTCGCGACCGGCGGCGGCGCGACCAACGCGGCGGTCACGTTTGCGCGTCGCGGCATACGCGTCGCTTGTCTCACGCGTATCGGGCAGGATCCCATCGGAGAGGAGATACTCGATGACCTGAAGCGCGAGAAAATCGATGCGCGGTTCGTGCAGCACGATCCGAAGCGGAAGAGCGCATATTCAATTATTTTGTTGTCCGGAACGGGGCATCGCGCGATCTTCACGCATCGCGGCGCGTCGCAGGCGTTAAATCGCAAGGCATTCCCCTGGCATCGAGTAGGGGCGCGATTAATCGCGCCCCTACAAAAGCGGGTGGCAAGATGGATCTACCTGACTTCACTCGGCGGCGACATGACGGCGCTCAAGGACGTGTTTGCTCACACGGAACAGACGAAGACACGCATCGCATGGAATCCGGGCAACAAGGAGCTCGAAAAAGGCATGAGATCATTGAAACCGTTTCTTGCTCAATGCGATATCTTGAGCCTGAATCGCGAGGAGGCCGCGACGTTGTCCGGCATCCATCCCAAGGAGACAAAGGCGATCTTGAAGATGCTGGGCGATCTTCCGCGCGTCGCATTCATCCTTACCGACGGCAAGCACGGCGCGTATGTGCGCAGCGGCGGCAAAACATTGTTCGCGTCGGCGCTTCCGGGAACACGCGTGAACACGACCGGCGCGGGCGACGCGTTCGGGAGCGGATTCGTCGCGAGCTGGATGAAGCATGAAGATATCCGCATCGCGCTCGCGGACGCGATGCTGAACGCGCACGGCGTCGTGACGCACATGGGAGCGAAAGCGGGTATCCTGCACGGCGATCCGGCCGGGCGCGAACGCCGCAAAGTGCGCATTCGCTGATATGGCCTGGACGGATCGGATCAAAAATCTCCTGCACAACAACCAAATCATGGTGGTGTTGCTTGGCATCATCCTGGGTTTGCTTTTCCCAAACACGTTCTCGCCGCTCAACGAGTACACGACGCAGCTTCTCATTCTTGTCTTCTTCTTTTCGAGTCTCCGACTCTCGCTCGACGAAATCATCAACTACGGCAAGGACTGGCGACTGCTCTTTGTCACGGCATTTTTTATGCTCATCCTGATGCCGTTTGCGCTCTTCCTCCCCGTCCGGCCGTTTGCGTATGACTGGTCGGTCGCGCTCCTGATCATGGGCGCGATGCCGACCGGCATGACGATCGCGCTCGTCGCGGAGTTCTTCGGCGGAAAAACGTCGCTCGCGCTCGTGATCACGGCGATTACGTCTTTGCTCGCGCCGATCACGGTGCCCGTTGTGACGAAAATCGCGCTCGGCCAGGCCGTGCCCATCCCCATGCTCCAGATGTTCTGGTCGCTGTTCCTCACGATCGTCGTCCCGTTCATGCTCGCCATGGTGCTCAAAAAGCGCATACCTAAGCGTATCGAGGCGCATGACGCGCTGTGGCGCAATATCTCCGTCGCGGCGTTCGGGCTCCTTATCATGGGCATCACGGCGGCCAGCGCGAGCGGCACTCCCGTGACGTTCTCGTGGCGCGATGCGGCCGTACTCGCCTTCACGATGCCGTGGCTCGCCGTCCTCATCTGGGCCGCGTATCACATCACACCGTGGCGCCGGGCATCGGAGCGCATGACCGTTGCGCTGTGCATGCTCTATCTCAACAACACGCTCGCGTTGTACGTTGCCGACAAGTTTTTCCGCGATCTCAACGCGACACCGAAGCAGATCATGCTGCTCATGGTCGTGAATGCGCTGCTTCCGGGCGTGAAGATCGCGGCGGCGAGGATCCTCCGATCCTCACCCGTCCGACGGCCCTAACCCCTCCAACTCCCCCTGTACTCAAGGGGAGTGGTACTATCTCCAATGTATGAAGGTCCTCATCACCCGTCCCATTCCGGAGGAAGGCATCAAGCTGTTACGCAAGGTCGGCCACCGGCTCGACATCTACGAAAAAGACGACGTCATGCCGCGTAAGGAATTATTGAAGCGCGTCAAAGGCGTTGATGCATTGCTCTCGCTTTTGAATGACAAGATCGATGATGAAGTGTTTGCGGCAGCCGGAGCGAATCTCAAGATCGTCGCGAATTATGCCGTCGGCTTCGACAATGTCGACCTTGCGGCCGCAAAAAAGCGAGGCATTATCGTCACGAACACGCCCGCGCCGGAAGTGTCGGAAACGGTGGCGGAGCATACGTTTACGCTCATGCTCGCGCTTGCGCATCGCGTCGTGGAATCGGACGGATACGCTCGTGCAGAGAAATACAAAGGATGGGGACCGAATCTCCTGCTCGGCACGGATGTGTACGGCAAGACACTCGGCATCGTGGGACTCGGGCGCATCGGCATGGCGGTGGCGCAGCGCGCGGTCAAAGGTTTCAAGATGAAATGCGTGTATGCGGATATGAAACCGAACAGGGAGTTCGAAAAGGAATTCGGGGCCAGGCGCGTGTCCATCGAGAAATTATTACAGACGGCGGACTTCGTGACGCTGCATGTGCCGCTGCTGCCTTCGACGCGCCACCTGCTCTCGACGAAGCAATTCAATCTCATGAAGAAAACGGCATTCGTGATCAACACGGCGCGCGGGCCTATCGTGGACGAAAAAGCGTTACTCAAAGCGTTGAAAGCGAAGAAGATCGCAGGCGCGGCGCTCGACGTGTTCGAATGTGAACCGTCCATCGACTGCGATCTCACGGACAAGCTCGAGCTGAAAGCGTTTCCGAACGTCGTACTCACGCCGCATACGGCGAGCGCGACGATCGAGGCGAGACAGGCGATGTCAAAACTCGCGGGCGAGAATATCGTCGCGGTTCTGGCGGGAAAAGCGCCGCTCACGCCTGCGAAATAAAAGCCCGCGCCGTTAACCGGGCGGGCAGTGACATTCCTCGATCGCGAGGAGCGTTCCGGTCCGCGCATCGTCGGCGCGGCTCAAGCGCAGCGCGCAGCCGGGGCCCAGGCGGGCAAGCGATGCGCGATCGGGCAGCTCGCACTCGAGCGAGAGCGTGCTCTCGATAACGCGCGCCCGCTTGATCGAGAACGGCGGTGCATCGGCGTCGTCGAACCCGATACGCAGACCCTGCCTGAGCGGTTCCCAATCGCGCGGGTCATCGACACGGTCGTACATGGGTCCCTTTAGCGGCACCGAGATCCAGAGCAGGTCCCCCTTGGGGATCGCCCGTATTCTACAATCGCCTCGCACATGCTCCATGAAGTTGCGCGGCGTGAGCGCGGGGAATTTCCAGTCGCGCTTGAGGCGCGGCCGCCGGCGCCGCATCAGAACAGCCTCGGGACATGCCTCGCACGACCGGGCGTGAACCCGATCTCGCGACGCGGGCGCTTGCTCTTGGCGGTCGGCGCGGGCGTCTTGCGCACCAGCACGACGCGCATGGCTTCGCGATCGGACTCGAGCCACCCCGCCGCCTTCCGTTCGAAATCGGTGCGGAGGTACAGCGTGCGGCCGTCGGCCCACGTTCCGGAGGGATCCGCCGCGAGCGTGATCTTGCCTGCCGGCCCCTCGATCCGGATCGAGAGCGCCTGGCCCTTCGGCCGGAAGTCGTGGAACGGCTCGGCGAGGTCGTACCAGAAGATCAGGTATGCGTTGTCCTCGCCGTCGAACCAGCCGACGTTCACCCCGACGATGCAGCGCCAAAGCCGGTCGAAGTTGCTCTCCGGCGGCTTGCGCGGCGCCTCGAGGCCCGGCGCCGGGTTCTCCGGAACCCGCACCGCGTCAGCGCCGTCACGCCGTCGTTCGGGCAAAAGCGGGGTCGCGAGACCGCCAGCGTCCGGCCGGCGCTCGTGGCACGGCTGGAGCGGGACGCGCGACCGTTCCCGGCGATGCAGGTTCACGGTCGGATTGTATTTGAATCTACGAGCCGTTTCGGTCACTCAACACCTCCCTGACCGTCTTGCGGTCGGTCGCGGTATATCGAACTATGACGGAGTTGTAAAGAGTCCAAGGTTCTGCTAGATTGCGCCCGTCTAAGGGCCCTTAGCTTAGTTGGTAGAGCGCCGCCTTTGCAAGGCGGAGGTCGTCGGTTCGAATCCGACAGGGTCCACCATGCAAGAAGACCGCGCGTCATGGCGTTTCCGCCGCGCGCGGTTTTTGCGTTGTTCAGCACCGTGGGAGGGTCGGGCCAGCGGTTCGAACGCGTGAGAATCGAAGGAGGTAGCAACGGCCTCCATTCGGCCAGCAGAGTGTACGGAAAACGCAGTGTTGATGCGGTCTTTCGGTCGCGGACGATGTGGTTCGAACACACGTCGCGCAGCAGGAGCCCGCGCAGGTCGTCTGGACCCTCTCGGAACTCGACGGCCAGGCTCGCGCCGCGCTCGAGGAACCGTTCGAGCTCGTCGCGCCAGCTCGACAGCGCGTCCTCTGGCGAGTCGAGCTCCCTGCGCAGAGTCGCCGCTTCGGCCTGGTACTGGACCTTCCGGTCGAGGTAGTCGGCCTTGTCGATCAGGCCCGAGTTCGCTGTGAAACTCTGCGTGGACGGCGTGACCGGGGAGGGATTTACGGCACAAACGCCGCTGCGGTAGAGAAAGACGCGGTATCCCGTCGAAGCGCAACGCACATCAGTTTACGGCGCCAATGTAAGCCCAAAGCGGTGAAATGTTCCGCAATGGACGCAACGAATGTACAGGCGACCACTGCGGGAGTGCTTGAAGAACTCTGCCTGGTCGCGCCAGAAGTTCTGCTTGCAGCTTGTGCATGCCGTGGGACCAAAGCACTCCCAGAAGAAATCCAAAGCACCCTCCCCGGGCACGAGCAGCGAGTATTCCGAGTCAGTCACATCAGCTCCACCGTTAGGATACTCTTCCAGCGGTCATGGATACTCTCGACCCGCGCCATCCAGATCCAGGACAACCGCAAATGGAACTGGAACGCCTTCAACGCAGACCACGCTTCTTAGTAGTTCTTCCTCGCACTTCTGCTCCAGGTACGCCTTGAAGGCGTACCTCGCCAACGGGCGCGCCAAGGCCATCCACTCATCGCGGCTTAGGTTCGTCCCCGGAACGGAGATCATCAAAAGAACCCCACGGTGTACGTGAGGTTGGAGTGACGCCTCGTTGGCCCGCCAAAGGACGAGCGAGTCGTGCGCGCTCGCCTCAAACTCTGGCGGTAAGAGTCCGATCCGAGCTCCGAGCGATGTGTGCTCTGCGATGGTCTGCCATGCGTAGAAGCAGGCAGTGGCTTCGGCGTCACTGTGGACCGGCAGAAGCAGTCGTAGCCCGAAGTCAAGCATCAGACATCCTGCCGCGGCCTCCGGTAGAGCCGGAAGACCTCCAAGTGCTCCTCCGAGCGGAGGAAGTCGACCACGATGCGCTCGGCCGCGTCCATGATCCGCGGTGATGCTGTGGTTCCAAATCGGCGTGCCTCGGGATCACGCTTCAGCCCTTCAGCGATCGAGGCCCACTCGGCCTCCGGGAACAGGCGTAGGAACTGCGCACCATAGAAGCTCCGCCGAGCCAGATACTGGAGTTCCTTTGCTTGACTGCTCAGGCGACGCTCGAATGCGTCGTACTTCGAGATCTCACGGTCCATACCTTCCCCGCGAGCGCCCGTGCTAGTAGAACGTGCGGCTGACTGTACCGCGTCCGGGCGCCCCTGGGCGGTCCCAGACGAGACATCGACTTCCTCCATGTCGGCCATGTCGTGCGACTCGCGCCCTGAGCGAGTCGAGGGACGTTCGGACGGGGTGTGACCGACGCGATTGCGGACGCCGGTCGAGTGGAGAGCGGAAGGAACGGCGACGAGGGAGTATGTCGCGTGCCGAGCTGCGTCGCGGACCTCCTTCGAGATGTCAGAGATCTGCGCTTCGTGAACGTCGAGCAGTTCCTCCCCGTGTTCTCGCCAGTGACGGAGCGGCTCCGGACGTCCAGTGACCCTCGCGGCGAGGTGCGCAGCGTGCTCGGCGGCATCGCGACGGATGTCGCGAAACCCGTCGCGAGCGATCTCGGCGATGAGGGCGCCCGTATCCGGGCGGATTCGGCGCGACACTTCGGACTCGGTCAACTGACGGAACGGTATGTACTGGGCCAACTCTACGTTCGCACGCTCCTCAAGCAATAGTTGCACGCTCGCACTATTATCCTGGTCCACAAAAAAGTGACTGTCAAGATACTCGACGAGCGCAGGATCGTCTGGGAGTCCGAGGCGAGAAATCGCGTCTCGAAGCTCTCTCCATCGGGTTGGGGTAAACGCGTGCAGCCGCATCCACTTACTCGTAGATGACGGGAGTATCTTGGCACGCTCGACGTCCTGCATGAATGGCGAGACAATCACTCGCGATGCGACAAGGTGATTGGTATAGATCGCACGCAATCTCAGGTAGGCGACAACCTGCCACGCATCGTGCCAAGGGGTCGGATCCCCCATGAGCAGCTCCGACTGCTGAGGTAGGACGTGGGCGCGTGACGGGGACCCGGGGCGTAGGTACTGCGTGACCGGGCGGAGCCACGCATGGTGTACGCTACGACGTCGATGCAGGCGCTCAAGCGCCACCTGAATCGTCTGCATGTGCGCCGAATCGTCGGCGTGTTCGGCGGCCGCTGCGGCAGTGTAAAGGAACTGGAGAGCGATCGATGCCGCGGACAAGAGCACGGTGTCATCGGGCCGCCCATCGAGGAAAGCCGTGATAGTATCTTCGGCCGCAGCCACGACATGCGAGCTAGGGAAATCGCGCCACGCACGCTCGTTTGCCACCAGCGCAGTAGTGGCGTTCTGCCAGACGATCTCGAGCACCTCTCGGTTCGGATGCTCTCGCAGAGCATCCGCGACAGTCCCGAGAACGACCGACGCGAGCTCCCACCGATCAGTTTCTTCCGCATACGGGAGTGCGTGCAGCGCGGTCATTGCCGGTAGTGCGCGGAGGAAGTGCTTTCGGTTATCGAGCCGCTTCCGGAAATCAGGCTCAAGACCGTCCGGCTCGGGGAGGGACGAGTCGCGGAGCACTGCGGTGCCCATGGCGCACGCATCGCGGACGGCTTCGACGGCGTCGAGCGGCGCGGCCTCGGCAAGCACGCGGGGCCAGAACCACTGGTAGTACGCCATGAGGGTCCCGCTCGGAGCGCCGAGGAAGGCATCAAGGAATGCCGCCTGGTCCGCCGTCAAGCTCACCGTTAGGCGCTGCTCGAGCCGAGTGGCCGGTCGGAGCTCCTCGTCGAGCCAGCCCAGCAACGGAGGCGAAATGCTCGTCGCCGCTAGCGTGCGTGCATTCTGGAGAAAGACCCTCAGGGGAAGCCTGGGGGCGTCGCTGCCTTCGGCCATCGTCGTTGCCTCTTGTCGCGTAGTGAACGATGCACCCGCTCACGGCCCGATCGCAAGCGCGAAGGTCCAGCCGGCGCGCGTCCTACGCTTACGGCGGTAGTGCTTCAAGGGGTCCGTCCGCGGAAGGATCCGCGCGGAATCGTTGCGGAATCGGGCGCCGGAGAGGGCGCCGCGACATCCTGCCAAGGACGCTCGGCGGGATAGCCGTCCCGAGCCGGGCCGCCGCGGTCCGCAGTTCCCGCTCGGCGAGGAGGTGGACGTCGTGGTCGCGCCAGCGGTACCGAGCGCGATCGCGACCGTCGCCGTGGCGTGGCGCATCGTGAGCCGCCTCGCGCGCAGCGCCCCCCAGTGCCCGATCACCGGGGCGAGCGGAACGGAGTTCGCCGCCTTCTCCGACTCCCTTCGTGGGTTCACGTGTAATGACCGGTTCTGCCGCAAGACGTGCCGGTCGGATGCGGAGTGCATGACGATGTCAGCGTCTGAGCGTGGCGACCAGCTCCTTCATACCTTCAAGCACTCGAACGTGCTCCGAGGATTCACAGGAGGCCAGGTGGCAAGCCAACGCGGCGTCTGACGCGGCACGCTCCTGATCCCCCCGGAGAAAGTGGATGCGCGCACTCACCTCGTGCGCCTCGGCCCGCTTCAAGCGGAAGTCACCCCGTGTCCCGATCGCCAGGGCGTCCGATGCCGATTCTAACGCATACGCCCTGTCGCCTACCTGAAGACACCACTCGGCAAGCGTCAGCTTCACGTCGATCAGTAGTTCGATGAAGCCCGTCCACTCGCAGTGCTCGGCGAGGCTGAGCAACCGGTCTCTGATGCCCTTGGCGTCCGGATCGTCCTGCGCAACTGCCGCAGCGCAGCCAAGCCACTCGGTACGTAGGGCGTCCGAACGAAGTCCCGAATCCTTCGCCAGCCGCCTGCACTCCACGAGACGGCGAAACGCCTCATCGAGATCACTGCTCCATAGGGCCAAGCGCCCGGCGTGGAACTCAACCAGAAAGCGCCAGTGAGGCCCTGAGTCAATCGAACCCATGACCGGCACCGTGTGGGAAGCCGAGGACCGCGCGCACGGATCGCGTGTCGCGCTCAAGCTGCCGCGACACGGGTCGGTGGGGCACATGCGGGGCTCGTTCCAGCGCGAGGCACAGGTTCTCGGCGCACTCGCGCACGCCCGAGCCTGGTTCGAGTATCGCGCCGCCCCATGCACACAAAAGGCCGCCCAGTACTTTGGATGTAGAAATCCTTGCTCGCGCAAGTGCAAAGCGGCACGTGAAACTGCCGTGGCGGGACTCATGCCAGCCGCAACCGCGCGATAGAAGTGCCCCATGTACTCCGAGGTTGCGTCGTCGTCGATGCGCCAGCCAGCCGAAACGACCTCGCAGGCCCCTGCCTCGAGGAAGGCCCGAACAAGGCCGTATGCCTCAGAACCGGCCCCCATCGCCTGCCGTCCCGTCTCGCATGCCGACAGTACTACCAGCCTCGTGGCGGCAAGCTGAAGCTCGCGTACCTCCATCATGGTTAGCCTCTCCCCGCGCGGGAAGCAGAGCGACGCGAGAAGCGGCTGCCCAAGGACGAACTCCCCGTGACATGCGACGTGGAGGATCTCGTGCAGACCAGCCTCAGCCGTGAAGACTCTCTTGCCGCGGCAGTGCTGCGTACGCACAGACAGCCGAAGGATCTCCGCAATCGACTCGGCCTCCAACTTCGCCCCCGCGAGAGGCTCGGCCGCCTCGTCGTAGTCCACCGATACAACTAGCGCACTGGTCGGCGCGGCCGCCTTGGTGAGAGCACGCGCGCGACACATGAGAAGCGCCGAGACTGACGGCGCAACACCGATCGAGTACTCGTCGCCAAGGTAGCGAGTGGGCGCCTCACGGTCTGGCACGAGTGCCGCAAATGGAGCGCTAAGAAGCGGGCCGGTAGGAACAAAAACGAGGTGGTCGGAGTCTCGGATCAGCGGCTGGATAGGCCGCAACAGCGCATCCCATAGCGTAGCCAGTACGGCTCTGCCGAAGTGCCGGACAACTCGAGCCGGCGGCGCACCGCGCCTCTCCATCACCACCTGACTTGCCGAGATCAGCTCGTAGATCTTATCCCGATTCTCAAGTATCACCGCCGCTGTACCATCACCTGTTGTGACAAGCACGACGAGTTCGTCGTCGAACACCTCCGTGAAGGAGACGATCGCTTCTCCCGGATCGATCCGTTTCAACACCTCAGCGTGTGAGAGTGAAGCAGTGCCCGCGTACGCAGCGAAGGGCCGGTCACGCTCTGCTAGCGCACGCCGAAGCGCGAGATACTCTTCCTCTACCTGCTCGACGTGTGCGCGATCACCGCCACCAACGCGCGCAGCGAACTCAGCTAGCTCAAGCTTCTGCGCGAGGCGCCCCACTTCCTGTCGCACTTCCAATACAGCGGAATGCCCGATGCCCGGACTACCTAGCGCATCGAGCAACGCTCGGCTCCTGACGCTCTCCGCGACCTCCAGTGCCAGATCCGGCCGATCGGCGTCGATGGATGCCACTATCGCACAATCCGCGGCCTGGCGACACCAGTCCGCAATCGCGGCCTTGCGATCCTCCGACGCAACTCGCAGCATCAGTTCGGAGGCTACTCGCACGGCGCCACCAAAGGCCAATGCCGCGTCCATTGAGCGCTCGAGCCGCCACAACGTGTGAGCGTGCACGAACAGAGCTCGCATCTCCAGATGGGGCCGACGCGACTCGCGGGCCGCCTCCACAGCCCGAGCCGACAACTCCTCGTTTGGACGGTCACAACGCAGACCTGCCTCTGCGCAAAGTGCGAGGCTCGCCCCGCGCACTCGCGCGGGCACAGACGCGCCATGCGCAAGGAGACGCTCAATCACTCTGACGGCCTCATCCGCGGCCTCACTCGACCTGTCTACACTGAGAATCCAACGATACATCGCGTGCGTTGCGGCAAGTTTCCACTCGTCAATTGACAACGCAACCGCGTGAAATGCACGCGTAAATGCGTACGCTTCATCCGGGGGTAGACCCTGCGCCCCGTCGCCGCCTATCAACCTCCCCAGAACATCGAGTAGCAGCATTCGCGGGACATAGTCCAGACGGCTGAAATGCGCCGCTCGCTTTGCCGTACGCTCGTCATCAGCCGCAACTCCGATTGCTGCAAATGCGCCTACCTCGTCGCTAGTAAGCGCAGGGAACGCGACGCGCTGCTGCCATCCTGAGTGAGACGGCTGTCGCTTGAGCATCTCCATGGCGGCAGGCGAGATCAGGCGTGGGAATTGGGATCGTAGCTTGCGAGTGATCCTCCGAACCTCCTCCTCGGCTCCCAGTAACTCATGAATCTCGGCCATCCAGAGGAGTGAACGCGCGCGCACCGCCTCTAATCCCAGGCGTGGCCGTGCTTCGCGTGCCGCTCGCCGACGAGCGCTCGGCCGCAGTGGCAGTGGACGAGCCCATGGAAGAGGAAGTCGTGGTGGATGGCCGCTCCCGCCTTCCGGTGGTCGCGACGGATCATCTTCTGCACGCGCTCGAACTCCTCCCACGTGACCATGGGCGGGTGCTCGCCATCGAAGAGACGCTCGCCCCACTTCACCTTGCCTGCGTAGAAGGGGTTCTTGAGAAGCGCGTAGATGATGGCGACCGAGACCGGCTTGGAGAGCGTCGCCTTGGCGGGCCTCGTCGAGAGACCCCAGGAGAGCGCCTGCCGCCAGACCTCGCGGACGTTCGTGTTGCCGCCAAGCACCTCTTTCCAGATGCGCTTCACGAGCTCGAAGCGCTCGGGGTCGCGCATCACGGTGCCGGCTCCCGGAGTCGTCTCGTGTTCGTGCGTCTTCATGTATCCGAGGGGTACAGGCCCCGGGATCTTGCCCTGCCGGAGCACGGCCTCCTCGCCGCGCCTCACGGCCGTCGCGAGGTCGTCCGAGTACTTCGCCGCCGCGCCGAAGAGCATCGCGAGCATGAACTTCGCGTCGCCGCTCCCGGTGTACGTCGCCTCGGGCGTCACGATGAACTTGAGGTTGCCGGTCGAGAGCAGGTGGATGAGGTGGCCGCCGTCCATGGCGTTCCGGGCGAGGCGGTCGAGCCTCCACACAAGGATGGAGTCGGCGTCGCCCTTCTCGATGCGCTTCACGAGGTCGAGGAAGCCGGGGCGCGAGGGCTCCTTGGCCGAGGCGCTCTCGGTGAGCTCGGCGACGACCTCGAGGTTCCGCGTGAAGGCGACCTCGCGGAGGATGGTGAACTGCTGCTCGAGCGAGAGGAGCTGCATGTCGTCGCGGTCCGAGGACCGGCGAGCGTACATGATGTAGCGGGGTGATGGGGTGTGCATATGGGAATGGAAATGTAGCGGTCTCATCATATGTTCACGACGCCCGTTCTGTGGGTGGTGGAAGAGACGCAAAGAACGGGCGCTTGTCCCCAGGAGCACCACGATTGCGTGTCAGTCTAGGACTTCCAGCGAGATCGGTTCGAGCTTCTACCAGCTTGGTCCACCATGTAGAATCCGATCTGAAAGGGGTCGGATTTCTTTTTGCATTCGACAGACAAACAAAAAAACCCCGAAAGATCGGGGCAGTTTATCACCTCGTATTGCAGGCAAGATTCACCGACAGGCCGGCGTCATGTCCGAGGTGCAGCGGCCGGGACACTCTACGGGCATCTCGATCCAGGTGTTCTCGTAGACGCATCTGGGAGGGATGCAGATCGGCGAGCCGGACGAGCTTTCGACGCAGGCGCCGCAATAGCCGCCGCCGGCGACGAACCCTCGGCAGGCAAACGCGCTCGTACACCCGCAATCGGCCCAAATCACGCAGGCTCCCGTGGGACATCCGGCCGCGGCCAGCTCCTCTCCCGACGGCATCGGAGTACGACAGTCACCACACGCGATTTCGTCCTCCGAGAAACCGGTCGTCCCGAAAACCCGGTTCATCACGGCACCGGGTAGATCCGTGAGGGTACGCGTCGTCGTGCGGCGAAGTGCGGATGCTTGGCCCGCGAGAAATGCGAGCTGGCCGGCGTAGTACCGGGCGGATCCCGCGGCGGAGGCGATCAGCCTCTCCCCGGGAAGGGTAAACGCGGTCGCCGTGTAGATGGCAGCTCCGGCGGCGGCGAGGAACGAATCCGTCGGACGGTCGGCGAGGATCGCGATCGCGGCGAATCCCATCGCGCAGCGAAGTGCGGCCGCCGAGCTGCTTTCGCATCTCGCAAGCCGATCCGTTCCTCCTCCCGCGCCCGGAGGGAGCTCGAGCGCCGTGAGTCCGTTCCAGCCGTTGGCAAGGAACGCGTCGACGGCCGCGAGGTTCGTTGCCGTCATCATCGCCGGACCGCAGTCACAGTTGCTGTAGGGAATACATCCGTCCGAGCCGAAGCCGAATACCGGCACCCCCGTCATTTGCGCGGATTCCACGCCCAGACGAGCCGCTTCGAAGTTCATCGCCGCCTCTTCATCAGAGACGGCGGCGTACTCGTCACGCAGACGTTCGAAAGCGGTGCGAACCAGATCGCCGCCCCCCGTCTCGGCGACGACGAGAGGCTCCACGTCGATCATGAGCGACGTCGACACTCCGGCCACCACCATCTCGACGGGGATCGAGCCGGTCCACGGTTCGCCGTTCTCCATGATGCCGGTCGCGCCTCCGCACGTGCGGCGGACACGCAGTGGCGTCTGAAGATAGATGTCGCCGTCGTATTCGAACGCGAGAAGCGGCATACGCTCGTCGCGCCCGATATCGGCGCTCGCCTCGATGACATCGGCGCTCGTCGCGCGCAGGCCGGTGCACAGCAGCTCGCCCGGCTGACCCGAGAGATCGGGCGAGCAGGGCGGCGGCACGTACGCGTCGACGACGGCATCAGCGAGTCCGCCGTCCGTCCATCCCGCGTCGAGCGCGGTTCCCGCATCGATCCCGGTATCGGGCATCGAGGCATCCGACGCGTGGGCGGCGTCATCGAATCTTCCTCCGTCGGTCTCCGCTTCTTGAGCGGTGCATCCGACAAGAACACACAAGCCAATCACGTTCCAAATGTTCCGCATGGCGGCCTCCTTGTTGTGAGAGAACGGAACGAGCGAATGTCAGAATGGCAGAATCATCCGGCAGCGTCAATTCCTCATGACGCTTCCAAGACATCCTCCGATATTCGGCCCAATGGTGTATGCGATGACCAGCGCCCACCACCAAAAAAACCTCCCGGTGCCGGGAGGTTTTTTCTTTCACGAATATTGACGGTTATTCGATTTCCACGAACGTGCCCATGATCTGGTCGAGCTGCGCCTCAAAATCCGCTTGGACGAATTCCACGCAACCACCAAAGGAAAACACGATCTTGCCGTGGCAGGCCGGTTCTTCATAGTTATCGCCATTCACCGCGCGCTTGGTGAAAGAGAGGATCGCATAGGACGAACCGAACTTCGTGGCGTAGTGATACGTGTAGTAGCGACTTCCGGCGGCGGGATCAACGGCGTGCGTGCGGCAGAATTCGCGACCGTTGATCGTCATGCGCTTTTCGGTTCCCGGGTCGGTCTGTTCATCGAAGAAGCATCCCTCCTTCATGCGGGCATCGTCTTCACGCACGATGGACATCTCCCATTCCGGCGCATAGCGGCCTTTTGTCGGATAACGGAACGTAAACCCGAGCGCCTTGTTCGCGTACATCAGCCAGGAGTCGTCGATGCTCGGTAGCTCATACGCGGACGGAGCGGAAGATTCGGGCGTCTCGGGAGTGGGCGTCGTCGGTACGGGTTCGGACGGCGTCGGAGCCGACGGCGCGGATGGGGCCGGAGCGGGCGCAGGTTTGACGGGCGCTTCGGGTGCCGAAGGCGCTTCGGGTGAAAAGCAGCCCGCACCGAAGAGAGCGAGCGTCGCAAGTGGCACGAGCCAAAGGGGTTTTGGAACGATGGAAGTCATAGGCATGAATCGTTGGTATCACGGAAACGACGCGCAGACAAAAGCATGACGGATTGGTACCATCCATGAAGCTATGGTCGAACATGCCCAACCGCGCATGGAGTTTTCACGGATAGACTCCCAAGTCTATATCGGCACCAATGCCTGCTGCATGGAGCACTTCAAGATCGAGCTGCTGGACCTCGGCATTACCTGCGACATTTCCCTCGAGGGCGAGATGCTCGACCAGCCCTTCGGCGTCGACTGCTACGTCTGGCTCCCCACGCCGGACCATACGCCTCCATCCCTGCATGATTGCCTCGTCGGCGTCGCGGCACTCGACGCGATGCTTCAAGACGGTCGAAAAGTCTACATCCACTGCAAAAACGGCCACGGACGCGCGCCGACGTTTTACGCGGCCTATCTCATCCTGAAACGCGGCATGGATTTTGATCATGCCTGGGAAGCGATCCGTGCTTCTCGGCCCGAGGCACATCTGGAGCCATCGCAGGAAGCGTTTTTGCGAGGCTTGACGCCAAAGGGTGCTTGAGGCGGTTCCGATTGGTAAAATGGCCGCACTATGCAACAACTCCTTTGTAAAACCGATTGCTGCGGCCGCGGCGCCATGGACAAAGCCTTGCTTGTCATCCGCCTCGCCGCCGGTTTGATCTTCGTCATGCACGGCTACGGCAAGCTCACGGGCAACCCGAGCCTCGAGATGTTCTCGGGTATGCTTACCGGGATGGGTATCCCGATGGCCATGTTCTTCGCCTGGCTCGTGGCGTTGACCGAATTCCTGGGCGGCCTTGCGCTCATCGTGGGCATCTTTGTCCGTCCGGCGAGCGTTCTACTCGCCATCGTGATGTTGGTCGCGCTCACCATGGCCAAGAAACTTAAGTTCCCGGCCGCGGACATCGACCTCGCGCTCCTCGGCATTTCCGTCGCGCTCGCGATGGCCGGCGCGGGCAAATGGTCGCTTGCGGGCATGATGCTCAAGGATAAAATGTCCGGTGTCGAAGCCAAGCAAGAATCGGCATCGTAACTCTTCAACGGTCATGTGAAGCAGGGGGCACGATATATCGTGCCCCCTGCTTTTTTATACGCGTCCGGCCGATTTCAGTACGTTATACAGCCACGGCTTGTACGGGACATCGAAGGTTCCGACGAGGTTCACGCGCGCGCCTCCCCAGCCAAGCTTGAAGCGCGTGATCCCCTCCCAACTCGGCTTGTAATTCGGATCGTTCACGTCCTCCGGGTTGCATCCCCAAAAATCGTAGATCGTTTTTCCTTCCTGCTTCGCCGCACGCATCGCCTCCCAATGCAGCGTGAACGGCGCCATGACATTGCGGTGCCGCGACGAAGACGCGCCGTGCAAATACGTGACGGTATCGCCGTATGCCATCTCCATACTCATCGCGAGCGGTTCGTTTTGATATTCGGCGATCCGCAATCTCGCGATCCCCGCCTTTGCCATCACGCGATACGTTTTTTCGAGATAGGAAAAATCGGGCGCGCTGAACCTGTCACGTTCTTCGGTTTCCTTCGTAAGACGCAGGAACGTGCCGATCTCCTCGTCCGTTCCGACGCGTACCGTCACGCCATGACGCTCGGCCACACGCACGTTGTACCGCGTCTTTTGATGCATCGCGGCAAGTAACTCGTCTTGCGATTTTTTCAGATCAATCAACACCGTGGTTGCCGGATTGTATGAGCGGTGCGGGATGAACGCCATCGGTAACTGATAGTTCGTCGCGAGGAGCTGGGGTTCCAGGCGGATAAACAGACCCGCGGGTAACTGGAGTTCGCGCGATAAAAAATCCAAGACCGCTTCTTTTATCGCCTGTTCAAGCCCGGATGCGAACACGGGACCACGCGGGGCAAGCCAATATCCTCCGACGACGGGGCGCGCTTGGTGGATCAATTGAAGGGCGGCGATCGGATCGGCGCCTTCGTCCGACGCGACAAAATAGCGCACGACCTCGCGGCCAACCGACTTCTGGAGCTCGCCCCATGCCCATGATTGCGTGAATTGCGCGTACGGCAACGCCGAGACGAAGTCGTCCCACTCTCTCTGATCGTTTGGATGAAATAATTTCATGGTGTCTTTCTGAGCGTAGCGAAGAATCTCCGACGGAACGAAGTGAGATACTTCACTCCGTTCAGCATGACGTTATTTCGCCAGGAGCTTGAGAGCTTCCTTTATCTTATCAGCCGGATCGTCCGCGTTCACGTGCTTCAACGCGTCCTTTGCCTGCTGCGCCGGATAACCGAGGCCGACCAACGCGTCGAGCACATCGGAATCGATGCCCGACGACGAGTCTTCTTCTACAAGTTGTCCTTTCAATTCGAGAATGATTTTCTGCGCGGTTTTCTTCCCGACGCCCGGAATGGACGTAAGCGTTGCGAGGTCACCCGTCATGATCGCGCGTTTCACCTGATCGGAAGAACCGACGGACAAGATCGTCAGCGCCGCCTTGGGACCGACGCCGGAAATCGAAAGAAGGCTGTTAAAGAGATCGAGATCGGCCATGCTCTTAAAGCCAAACAGCTCTTCCGCGTCTTCACGGACATGATGGTAGATATAGATAAACGCCTCGACATCTTGGCGAAGATCCGAAACCAACGACGGCGTCGCGCGAACGCGATACCCGATCCCCGCCACTTCAATCAACACCCAATTCGGGCCTTTTTCGAGGATGCTGCCGCGGAGCGAAGCGATCATGGGAGGAAGCTTAGCTGGAAAAGGCTTGATTGACAAAATCGATATTTTGTGCTATTTTGCTATGTTCTCGATACATTTCCGTGTCGACAACAACTCTGGAGGTCAACATGGACCGAAACAAAAGGTCCCTCGTGTATCATCTCAGACTCATTCTTCTGCGGAAGATCCTCGAGCAGACCATCGAGCTCGAACGGCGTTTCGACGAGAATCCGGAGAGAGCGATGGAGGAGATGGAGAAAGAGATCTATCGCCCCTTCGCCGCCATTCCGGAGCTCGGAGAGCTCACGTATCAGTCCCGCTACCTGAACACGGACAGCCTGAAAAAGCTGTTCGAAATGGCGATCAGACTCGATGCCGTTCCGGCCGACGCAAAGATTATCCATCAGGGAAAGCAAACCGTGATGGCATGGCGCGGCGTCTCCTACACTTTCCACTTCTAGTCCGGCAACGCACAACGTAGAAAGGGAGCCGAAAATGGTGATCAAAAATCCTGACGTAGGGTGGCATCCGGAATGACCACCCTCGTTTTATTTTTGAACGATCCCAAAAGGATTGACAAAACACAATTTTTTCGCTATGAGTAGCGTACACCTATTTGGGAGAAGAAAGGAGGTGGTGATGCTTAGACCGTTCTTTATACATTGTCGGCCAAGCGCCGATCATGACGAGCGCTTCGACACGGTGATGATGATGAACGGCAGCGTCGCCGTACTCAACAACATCTCCCGTGATCTGACCGGAACCTCGGGACTCGCCATCGACGAGACCTGGATGGGTCCGGAGACGCGGTGGCAAGAGCGGACGGCGCTGCTCGACTTCCTTTCGGAGGAGATCGAGCGCGCCCTCGCGAATGACGACGAACCCATCGTCTTCTGCACCCTCATGTCCTACAACGCCGGCAACGCCATTCGCCTACTCGAGAACCTTAAACGCGCTTTCGGCTCGCGGTTGCGCACCGGCGTCGGCGGACAGCTCACCCGGGTCCATCCCGAGGCGTATGTGAACAATCCGGCCATTGACCACGTAAGCGTGGGAGACGCCGAGGTCACTCTTGGACCGCTCCTACTCGAACGGAAACGCTTTGTACGGGGCTACAAGATGGTCACAGCCGTCGATCACTACGCGACACCGCTTTACGAGAACTATCTCGGGCTCGACTCGCGACTCGATGAGATGAGCCGCTATGAGTTCGGGCCGTTCCGAGGCATCCGCCAGCTGGTAACGGAGAGCGTACGGGGCTGCTCGTGGGCGAACGCCTACAAGGTGTGCAAGTTCTGCTCACTGCAGGGCGTCGATACCGCGCCCATGTTCCGCAGCATTCCCGATCATCTTCGGATCGAACGGGAGCTCGCGGAGCGGCATGGCGCCAACTGGATTTTCGACGTCAGCAATCTCTGGCTACCGACCGTGAACAAGATGGACGCGCAGGCTTGGCTCCGTAATTACCTGCGCCTCAAGGAAATGGTCGGCGGTCCGGCGCTGAACCGCTACGTGTACATGACGAGCAATACTTTGACACCCTCGTCGGCGCGACTCCTCTACCAGGCGGGAGTGCGCATCGTGTACATCGGGCTCGATGGCTGGGATGCGGCGACCAATCGGGCGCTGTACAAACCAAAGGTCCATGCCTGGAAACCGCTCGCGGCTTGTCGTGATGCCGGGATCAAGGTGAGAACCAGCACGGTGATCGGCTCGGGCCTCACGCGCGAGAACATCCGCGCCCTGCCCGATTTTGTCGCCAACACACTCGCCGAGTACGGAGACACGATCCTGTCTTGGGGCAATTTTCTCGAGATCGTCCTGCCCGGAAGCGAGAATTGGCAGCACTTCGAGCGCGAAAGCGAGCGGCACGATATCGTCGAGGTCAAGGATATCTTCCGCTTCTTCCGGGAGCATGGATATCTTCCGCTCGATCTGGAGGATCGCTTGACGGAGCTCCGCATCCGGCACCACGAGCATGACGTGCCATTCGAAGACGTCATCGCAGCCCGCGATGCCGCGGTCGCGGCGGTGAAGCAATCCTCGGCCTTCTCGGTCACGATTCGCGAGTGCGAGAAGCTCGACGCGCCTCCTGACTGAAAACCACGCGGCCACGATCCGATCCGGATCGAGGCCGTTTTTCATATCCATATTCTTGACAAGCGCTCCAAAATATCGAACGTGGTATAAGGCGGGCCGCCGGCTCGGTGCAGACCCGCGCTTGGTATCGCGGGATCTAGGGATTCGAATTCCCTCGGCGGCTCCGCAACAAATCGTTGACAAGACGCACAGTTTTGAATAGCATGGAAATACGATACCAAGCGCGGAATCAGCTCGAGTTGATCCAAAACAAAACACCCCGCAGTACTGCGGGGTGTTTTGTTTTTCCCCCAACCTTAGACAAAACTCACGCCGCTCACGCCGTCTCCAGCCTCCTTGAAGCGCATGAGTCGCACCCCCTGCGTATCGCGGCCGAGGCTCGGCACGCTCTTGAACGGCGTGCGCACCACGATGCCGTGTTTCGAGATCATCACGAGATCGGTTTCATCATCCTTGGACGAGATGAAGGCGTTCACCACGCCGCCGGTCTTGTCGGTGACCTTGGCGGTGCGGATGCCGGAGCCGCCGCGGCCCTGCGTCTTGTACTCCTTCAGGTTCGTCGTCTTGCCCATGCCGTTCTCGGTGATGACGAAGAGCTCGAGCTGCCCCTTGTCCGCGAGCTTGGGGTTGATGACATCCATGCCGACGACGCGATCGTTCTTCTTCTTTAATTTAATACCACGCACACCCGCGGCCGTCCGCCCCATCGCGCGCACATCCTCTTCGCTGAAGCGAATACTCTGTCCTTCGCGCGTCACGAGCGAAATATCATCGCCGCCGGTGGACGGTTTCACGTACACAAGCTCGTCGCCCTCATGGAGGTTGATCGCGATCAGTCCGGAGCGACGCACGTTCTCGAAATCCTCGAGCGCCGTTTTCTTGATCGTGCCTTGCGTCGTGACCATGACGAGATACTTCGCGCCTTCGAGATCGTCGTCCGCAAGCGTCACCGAAACTTTTTCTCCCGGCGCGAGCTGGAGGAAGTTCACGATCGCCTGGCCCTTGCTCGTACGCGACGCCTGCGGCAACTCGTACGCCTTCAGGCGGAACACGCGACCGCGGCTCGTGAAAAACAGGATTTCCGCGTGGGTATTGGTGGTGAACATCGTGCGGACGGCGTCTTCTTCCTTGGTTTCCAGGCCGATCACGCCCTTGCCGCCACGTCCCTGGGTACGAAACGTATCCGGGGGCAATCGCTTGATGTAGCCGTCCTGCGTGAGCATCACGAGCGTGTCTTCTTGCGGCACCAAATCCTCCATCGAGAACTCGCCGACAGGCCCCGCGACGATTTTCGTGCGACGTTCGTCGCCGAATTTGTCTTTCAATTCTTCGACTTCCTTCTTGATGATGTTCAAAATCTTTTTCGCGGACGCGAGAATCGACTCAAGCTCGTCGATGAGTTTCTTTTTCTCCTCCCACTCCTGCTCGACCTTCAACCGCTCGAGGTTGGCGAGCTGCTGCAAGCGCATGTCGAGAATCGCCTGCGACTGAATCTCACTCAACTTGAATTTCGTCATCAAGTTCACCTTCGCCTCATCCTTGTCCTTCGACTTCTTGATCGTCTCGATGACCTGGTCGATCTTCAAAAGTGCGATACGCAAGCCTTCCAAAATGTGCAGGCGCTCCTTCGCGCGATCAAGCTCGTACTGCGTGCGCCGCGTCACGACTTCCTTGCGATGCTTCACGTACTCGAGCAGCAAGTCCTTGAGCGTGAGGATGCGCGGCTGGATGCCGTCCACGAGACACAACGAATTCACGTGGAACGTGTCCTGGAGCTGCGTCATCTTGAAGAGCTGGTTCAGGACCTTCTTGGGATACGCGTCTTTCTTGAGCTCGATGACCATGCGGATGCCGTCCTTGTTGGACTCGTCGCGCAAATCCCTGATCCCCTCAATCTTCTTTTCCGTGACGAGTTCCGCGATTTTTTCAAGCAGTTGAGCCTTATTTACCTGATAGGGCAACTCGTCGACGATGATGCGGAAACTGCCGGATTTCTCCTCCACGATCTCGGTTTTGGCGCGCATGACGATCCCGCCCTTGCCCGACGCATACGCTTGTTTGATCGCGCTCTTGTCATAGATGATGCCGCCCGTCGGAAAGTCGGGGCCGGGGATGATCTTCACGAGTTCGTCGATGGAAATGTCCGGATCCTCGATCACGGCCGCGAGGCCGTCGCAAACTTCGGTCAGATTGTGTGGCGGGATGTTCGTCGCCATTCCGACGGCGATGCCGAGCGTGCCGTTCAGGAGCAGGTTCGGAATTTTCGCCGGGAGCACTTTGGGCTCGTCATGCGAGCCGTCATAGTTGGGACGGAAGTCCACCGTGTTCTTATCGATGTCGAACAACAGCTCTTCGGCGATGCCGGACAGCTTGGCTTCCGTGTATCGCATGGCGGCCGCGCTGTCGCCGTCCACGGAACCGAAGTTGCCTTGACCTTTGACGAGCGGATAGCGCATCGAGAACTCCTGCGCCATGCGCACCATGGAGTCGTACACTGCCGTGTCGCCATGCGGGTGGTATTTGCCGAGTACTTCACCGACGACGGTCGCGGACTTACGGAACTTCGCGTTCGCGCGCAGGCCGAGCGTCCACATCGCGTAGAGGATGCGGCGGTGCACGGGCTTCAACCCGTCGCGGACGTCGGGAAGCGCGCGATCCACGATCACGCTCATCGCGTAATCGAGGAAGGCGGTTTGCATCTCGTCCACCAAGGCGGCCGGTTTGACGTTCGGCGGCAGCAAGGACATGGAGTTCTGTTCGGACATATCGGGCGTCGATGAGTCGGCGCGAGGAGCGGAGCGACGGAAGTGATCCCCACGACCCTTCCGTCTCTCCGTCCCTTACGACGGCCATCAGTTATTTTTCGCTGATTCTTGTTGACGTTTCATGTCTTCGATGAGCTTTGCCGTCTCCTCGAACGGCTTGTCCCCGGAGAAGCTTTGCGTGAAGGCGGAGCCGTGCTGCACGACCGCATCAATTGCGCCGTCCGCCTTGTCCGGCGTCGATCCGAGCATCTTGGGCAGGGCAATCGCCCACCCGACGAGTACAAGAATGGTACAGACCGCGACACCGACATACATGCCGAAGAGATTGCCGGGCGGATGCGCCTTGCGACGTTCCGCGTGCGCGGCGATGAGCGTTTGTTTGTCCTCCGGGGCAGGCATCGCGAACGCTTCCGGCACCGACGATATGGCGGTTTTTCGTGATCGGGAGCGCGCAGATCGCGCGGGAGCTTTACGGGTCATAATGTATCATGCGCGTTCGAGGACGGTGACGACGAAATCCTCGGCGGGCAGGTCCTTCTTGGTGATCTTGAGCTTGTTCGCGTCCTGCCGCTTGCAGACCAGCTCTTTGCAGAACGCATCGGCCGTGCCGAGCTCTTTTTTGAGGCCCTCGACATGATACGCAAGCGGGATCACCATGCGCGGCTCGACCGCCTTGATGGTCTCCACCGCCTGCTTGGCGGTGATGAACTCGCCGCCGCCGACGGGCAATAACAAAATATCGATGCTGCCGAGCCGCGCGATTTCCTCGTCGGTCAGTTTGCGCTTCAGGTTCCCGAGAAAGCCGACGGACATGCCCTCGATCTCAAAGCGATACATGAGGTGATGCGGATGCGCCTCGTCGGCCGTTCGGACCGCGATCGCGTACGCAAAGATGCCGCTCACCTCGTACTCTCCCGGATTGTCAATGACGAACGGGGCGTTCTCGAACGCTTCAAGCGGGAAGCGCTCGCGGTCTTGGTGCGTCAGTGCGACCACATCGGGCTTGAGGGTCCGCGGGAAGCGCAAACCCGTCTCGGAACCGTACGGGTCGGTCACTAAAACGGCCTCTTTATCGCCATGGGCAGCCTCGATACGGACGCAGGAGAAACCATGCCAGAAAATCTGCATAATAGAGCGAAAAAATCAGGGTCTGTGGACGGACTTATTTTACCGTTTTTCCGCAGAACAAACAAGAGAAAATCAAGAGTCCGGACCCTAACTCCCTCGTTCCCTCTTGTGCTCAAGAGGGAGGCGTCTCTGATGCACTCCTCTTTAGCAAAAGAGGAGCTGGAGGAGTTAGAGCCGAGAGGTCATCGCTACCCCAACGATCGCAATTGCCAGGGCGTCGGCGGCGTCATCCGGCTTTGGGATTTCCTTCAATTTGAGGAGGCGGGTCACCATTTCCTGCACCTGCTTTTTCTCGGCATTTCCCTGCCCTGTCGTGCCGGATTTCACCTGGTTTGGCGTGGGTTCCACGATCGGAAGCCCGGCATCCGCCGCCGCGAGAACGACGACGCCGCGCGCTTCCCCGACTTTGATGGCGGTTTTTGCGTTGGTCTGGAAGAAAAGCTGTTCGATGGCGACCGCATCCGGCTTGTATTGCGCGATCAGAACGCGCACGCCGTCGCGCACATCCTGTAAACGCTTTTGATACGCATCCTTCACCGAAGTCTGAATACAGCCACACTCGACGAACGAAAGCCGTCCACCGACGTCTTCGATCACGCCCCAACCGGTGCGGTCAAATCCGGGATCGATGCCGAGCATGCGCATGGCGATATCCTACATGTAGGGGCGTGATTCATCACGCCCGGGCGCAATGAATTGCGCCCCTACATAAGATTCAAAAAACTCCCCGCTTTGGCAGGGAGTTTTTTGTTGTACGGGCACAGCATGTCGCGCCCCTACTCCGCTTTCACTTCTTCCGCTTGCTGCGCTTCGCGTTCGCGCATGCGTTCTTCCTTCAAGGCTTTTGCCTTCGCGTCCTCCTCCGCCTGCAAGGCCTCGAGGTCGACGCCGAAGCCGGTACCGGACGGCGTGAGACGGCCGATGATCACGTTCTCCTTCAGGCCTTCAAGGCGGTCGATCTTGCCGGTCACCGCCGCATTGATGAGCACGCGGGCCGTTTCCATGAAGGACGCGGCGGACAAGAACGACTCCGTCGACAACGCGACCTTGGTGATGCCCATGAAGAGCGGGGCGAGCTCGGCCGGCGTCGCCTTACCCTTTTCCACCACCTGGCGGTTGTCCTCCTCGGCGCGGTAGCGGTCCGCAATCTGACCCGGCAGGAGATCCGTGTCGCCCGCATCCTTCACGTACACGCGCGAGAACATCTGACGCACGATGACTTCGATGTGCTTCGCATTGAGCTTTTGACCCTGCGAGGCGTAGATGGCGAGTACTTCTTTGAGGAGATAGCGCATCACGGCATCCGCGCCCTTGAGGCTGAAGAGTTCCTGCAGATCGTACTGACCTTCGGTCAACACGTCACCCGCTTCGACTTCCTGACCATCCTTCACGAGGATCGAATATCCGGCCGGGACCTCCTGTTCGACCACCGATGGCGCGCTGAAGATATGCGTGAGCTTGTTCTTCTCGATCTTCACCGTTCCGGGATGGGTCGCGAGCACCTCTTCACCCGACGCGCGGATGATGAGCGCCTGGCCTTCCTTTACCTTCTGGCCGTCCTCGACTTTGAGCTGGTCTCTCTTGAGGAATGTATGGGTCTCGTCCTGCACCGCGGTGTAGTGGATGTGGATCATGCGGTTGCCCGTCGAGTCCACGACCTTCTCTCCGGTCGGCGCCTGGATGATCCGCTTCTCGCCCTCGACCAGCTTCACCTGACCGGAGACCTGCGCGAAGAGCGCCTTGCGCTTGGGCGAGCGCGCTTCGAACAGTTCCTCCACGCGCGGGAGACCCTGCGTGATGTCGGCCGCGGCCACGCCGCCCGAGTGGAAGGTACGCATGGTGAGCTGCGTGCCCGGTTCACCGATCGACTGCGCGGCCACGATCCCGACGGCCGTTCCCATCTTCACGAGCTCGTTATACGCGAGGTCATAGCCATAGCACTTCTGGCACAAACCGCGCGGCAGCTTGCACGTGAGCACCGAGCGCACCACGGCAGACTCGACCTTGTGCTTCGTGAGTTCGCGGACATGGTCCTCATCGATCAGCGTGCCCTTCTTTACCAGCGTCTCCTTGGTCTCCGCGTCCTTCAAGTCCTTCACGAGGAAACGACCCAGGAGGCGCGTGAGGATCGGCTCGCCGATTTCGTCGCATTCCGCCGCGGTCAGCGTCACGCCGTCGGTGTCGCCGCAGTCTTCGGACTGGATGATGACGTCCTGCGCGACGTCCACGAGACGACGGGTGAGATACCCTGCGTTCGCGGTGCGGAGCGCGGTGTCGGTCAGGCCCTTGCGCGCACCGTGCGACGCGATGAAGTACTCGAGCACGTCGAGACCTTCGCGCAGGCTCGACTTGATCGGCAGCTCGATGATTTCACCCGACGGCGAGGACACGAGCCCCTTCATGCCGACGACGTTGGTGAGCTGTCCGACGGAACCACGCGCACCGGAATCGATCATGGAGAACACGGCGCCCTGCTTGTCGAGCGACTCGCGCGAGAGCTTCTGGATCGAGTCTTTCACGTCGGACCACGTACGGATGATCTGGTTGTAGCGCTCCTTCTTTGTGAGCAGACCCTCCTTGTACTGCTCTTCGATTTCGAGCGTACGGCGGTCGCCCTCGTCGATCAGGGCGTCCTTCGCGAGTTTCGGCAGGTCGCCCATGCCGTAGCTGAAGCCGGATTTCGTGATGTAGTAGAATCCGAGGTTCTTCACTTCGTCGAGGAAGCGGGCGGTGCGCTCGAAGCCGCGCAGCTCGATCGTGGTGCGCACGATCTCACCGAGTTGCTTGGTGCCGATCACCTCGTTCTTGAAGCCGATCTCCTTGGGGAACAGGTCGTTCAGGATCAGGCGGCCGACCGTCGTTTCGATCATCTCGGTCTTCTTGCCGATCTGCGCGCGCACCTTGATCTTCTCGCGGATGTAGAGTTGACCGGTTTCGAAGAGATAACGCGCTTCCTTTTCGGTCAGCGCCTTCACCTTGCCGTCCTCCGGTTCGACCATGGTGGACATGTAATAACACCCCCACGCGATGTCCTTGTCCGGCTTCGCGACCGGGAACCCGGTGGCGGGCTTGAGCAGGTTCTTCGTCGAGAGCATCAGGTTCTTTGCCTCCCAGCGCGCTTCTTCCGTCAACGGGATGTGCACGGCCATCTGGTCGCCGTCGAAGTCGGCGTTGAATGCCGGACACACCATCGGGTGGATCTGGATCGCCTTGCCTTCGATGAGCTTCGGCTGGAAGCCCTGGATGCCGAGACGGTGCAAGGTCGGCGCGCGGTTCAGGAGCACAACCGCGTCGGACGCGATCTGCTCCAGAATGTCCCATACCTCCGCGTGATCGGCTTCGATGTAGCGATTGGCCGAGCGGATGTTGTGCACGAGCTCGCGTTTGATGAGCTCGGCGATGATGAACGGCTTGAAGAGCTCGAGCGCCATGGTCTTCGGCAATCCGCATTGCGAGAGCTCGAGCGTGGGGCCCACGACGATCACGGAGCGGCCGGAGTAGTCGATGCGCTTGCCGAGCAGGTTCTGGCGAAAGCGGCCCTGCTTGCCCTTCAGGATGTCCGCGAGCGACTTGAGCTGGCGCTTCTTGCCGGTCGCCGCGATCACCGTCTTCGATGCGCGGGCGCTATTGTCGATGAGCGAGTCGACGGCTTCCTGCAACATGCGCTTCTCGTTGCGCACGATGACTTCCGGCGCATGCAGTTCGAGCAGGCGCTTCAGGCGGTTGTTGCGATTGATCACGCGGCGGTAGAGATCGTTCAGGTCGGACGTCGCGAAACGGCCGCCGTCGAGCGCGACCATCGGGCGCAGGTCCGGCGGGATGACGGGCAGCGCCTGCATGATCATCCACGTCGGATCGATGCCGTTGACGTGCAAGGATTTCAGCAACTTCAGACGGCGGACGAGACGGTCGTGCTTGGCCTCGGACGCGCCTTTCAGATCGCCCTCGATCGCCTGCATCGTCGCTTCGACGTCGATCTTGCGCAACAGCTCGAGCACGGCTTCCGCGCCGATCCGCGCCTCGAAAATATGGCCGAACTTGAGCGAAAGGTCGTGGTACTCCGCTTCGGACACGATCTTCATCGGCTTCAGGTCCTTCAGTTCCTTTTCGGCCGCGTCGAAATCGGCCTCGAGTTCGTTCAGGCGGCGGGTCTTGTTGCCTTCGGCCTTGTCGAGCTCTTTCTCGAGCGCCTCCTTTTTCTGGTTCTTCTCTTCCGCCTGCTTCAGGATGCGTTCACGTTCGCGCTCGGACTCGGATTCGATCGCCTTTTTCTTTCCCTTGTATTCCGTACGCACCTGCTCGACGGTCTGCACGCGCAAGTCTTCATCCACATGCGTGATGATGAACGCCGTGAAATAGATGACCTTCTCGAGCGACTGGATGCTCATGTCGAGTACCGTGCCGATCTTGGACGGCACCGAGCGCAGGAACCAGATGTGGGTCACCGGCGCGGCCAGCTCGATGTGGCCGAAGCGCTCGCGGCGGACCAGCGAGTGCGTGACTTCTACGCCGCACTTGTCGCAGATGATGCCCTTGAAGCGGATTTTTTTGTACTTGCCGCAGTAGCATTCCCAGTCTTTCGACGGACCGAAGATTTCTTCGGCAAAGAGACCGCTCTTCTCCGGCTTTTGCGTGCGGTAGTTGATGGTCTCGGGCTTCGTGACCTCGCCGTACGACCAGCTGCGGATCACGTCGGGCGACGCGACCTTGAGGCGAATGGAGTCGAAGTCCGTGGACTTGATGTTCTCCTGGTGGAAATACGCCATAGGTAGTCTGTAGTCAGTAGTGAGTAGTCAGTAGCCTGACTAGAACTGTTCTTGCGGCGGACCCCATTCGGAGTCATCCGTCGGATTCGTGAGAGCCGGACGCGCGCGGAAGGATTCCGGCTTCGGTCCCGCTTCCTCGATGCGCTTGCCGTGCTTCAGGAGCTCGACGTCGAGGCCGAGACCCTTCAATTCGCGCACGAGCACGTGGAACGATTCCGGCACGTTGACCTTGCGGATCGGCTCGCCTTTGATGATGGCCTCGTATGCCTTGGAGCGGCCCGGCACGTCGTCGGACTTGATGGTGAGGATTTCCTGCAGCGTATGCGCCGCGCCGTACGCCTCGAGCGCCCACACTTCCATTTCACCGAAGCGCTGGCCGCCGAATTGCGCCTTACCGCCCAGCGGCTGCTGGGTAATGAGCGAGTACGGGCCGATGGAGCGCTGGTGGATCTTATCCTCGACCATGTGGTTCAGCTTCAGCATGTAGATGTAGCCGACGGTCGGGTTATGGTCGTAGCGTTCGCCGGTACGGCCGTCGAACAGCGAGATCTTTCCGTCTTCCGGGAACCCGGCCTTCTTGAGCTCTTCGCGGATCGTGTCTTCCGGCACGCCGTCAAACACCGGCGTCGCGACCAGGTAGCCCAACGCGTTCGCCGCGAGGCCGAGGTGCGTCTCGAGGATTTGCCCGAGGTTCATGCGGGAGACGACGCCGAGCGGCGAGAGGATCACGTCCACCGGAGTGCCATCCTCGAGGAACGGCATGTCGGAAACCGGCACGATCTTGGAGATGACGCCCTTGTTGCCGTGGCGGCCGGCAAGTTTGTCGCCCACCTGCACCTTACGCAGGTCGGCCACGGTCACGACGATTTGCTTCAACACGCCGGGCTGCAATTTGTCGCCCGCGTCGCGCGAGAAGGTTTTCACGTCGATGACTTTTCCTTTTTCGCCGTGCTCGAGATACAAGCTCGAGTCGCGCACGTCGCGCGCCTTTTCGCCGAAAATCGCGCGCAAGAGTTTTTCTTCCGCGGACAAGTCGGTTTCGCCTTTGGGCGTGATCTTGCCGACGAGAATATCGCCGGACTTCACCTCCGCGCCGATGCGCACGATGCCGTGCTCGTCCAAGTTGCGGAGTTTTTCTTCCGAGACATTCGGGATGTCGCTCGTCACGGCTTCCGGACCGAGTTTCGTGTCGCGCACATCGATCACGTGATGTTCGATGTGGATCGACGTGAACCGATCCTGGTGCACCAGGCGCTCGGAGAGGATGATGGCGTCTTCGTAGTTATAGCCGTCCCAGGACAAGAAGGCGCACAGCAGGTTCTGACCGAGCGCGAGCTCGCCGTGCTGGACGGACGTGCCGTCGGCGAGGACTTCGCCGGCATACACTTTTTGCCCCTTCGTGACCGCCGGGCGATAGTTCAGGCAGGTCGAGTGGTTCGAGCGCTGGAATTTGATGAGATCGTAGCGGCGGATGGTCTTGTCGGAACCCTGGAACTCGATGTGCTTGCCCGATACGGACACGATCACGCCGTCGTCCGGAGCGATCACGGCGTGGCCCGCGTCGATAGCGACGCGACGTTCGACGCCCGTGCCTACGATCGGCGCATCCGGTTTCACGCACGGCACGGCCTGTCGTTGCATGTTCGTACCCATGAGCGCGCGGTGACCATCGTCGTGTTCGACGAACGGAATGAGCGACGTGCCGATGGAAAGAATATGCTTCGAAGATACGTCGACGTAGTCGATCTCATGCACGTCGACGACCGTCGGCTCGCCGTTCTTGCGGGCGGCCGCGCGCTCGACGAGGAACTTGCCGTCCTTGCCGATCGGCGTCGTGGCCGGCGCGGTCGTACCGCGCTCTTCCGTAAAGGCGTTGAGGTACACGATCTCCTTCGTGACGGTCGGGTGAACCGGCACCTTGTCGATCGAAACCTTCGCAAGCTTTTCCGCGAGCTTTTTGTCGACCTCTGTTCCGCCTTTCGCGACGACGTTTCCTTCGCCGTCGCGCACGTCCACGCGCAGCACTTCACCGACGGCGTCCTTCCCGTCGTTCTTGGCCCAGTTCTTCACGACGCGATACGGAGCCTCGATAAAGCCGTAATCGTTGATGCGCGCGTAACATGACAAGTGGCCCACAAGGCCGATGTTCGGACCTTCCGGAGACGCGATCGGGCAGATGCGGCCGTAGTGTGTGCGGTGTACGTCGCGGACGTCGAAGCCGGCGCGCTCGCGCGTGAGGCCCCCCGGTCCCATCGCGGACAAGCGGCGCTTATGCTCGAGCTCGGACAGCGGATTCGTCTGGTCCATGAATTGCGACAGCTGCGAGCTCATGAAAAACTCGCGAACCGCGCCGATCACCGGACGCGCGTTGATGAGTTTCGCGGGATTGAGCGCGTCGATGTCCATCGTGGACATGCGATCCTTGACGATGCGCTCCATGCGCGCGAGACCGATGCGGAAGCGGCTCTGAACGAGTTCGCCCACCGCGCGCACACGACGGTTCCCCAGGTGGTCCACGTCGTCCGCATCTTCCTGCGACACGTTCAAGCGGATGATCTCGCGCAAGATGTGAATCAGGTCCTCCTTGGTGAGGATACGGTTCTCTTCCTTCGAGATCACCTCGTGCTCGGTGGTGAGGCTAAAGCGCTTGTTGAATTTGTAGCGACCCACCGTTCCCAAATCGTACCGGTCGAAGTTGAAGAACATCGAATGGATCAGCGAGCGCGCGTTGTCGGCCGTGGCGAGATCGCCCGGACGGATGCGCTTGTACACCTCGATATATCCCTCGTCCTCGTTCGTCGAAACGTCTTTCGCGAGCGTCGCCTCGATGTACTTGTTCATCGGATGGACGTCGACGTCGGTGAACAGCTGCGAGATCTCCTCGTTCGATCCGATGCCGAATGCGCGCAGAAGCGCCGTCGCGGCGACCTTGCGCTTGCGGTCGATCTTCACCCAGATGACGTTGTTGCCGTCGGTCTCGAACTCGAGCCACGCACCGCGGTTCGGGATGATCTTCGCGCCGTAGTAGCGACGGTTGTGCAGAAGTTCCGCGGCGAAGAACGCGCCGGCGGAACGCACCAACTGCGAGACGACCACGCGCTCGATACCGTTCACGATGAACGTGCCGCGGTCGGTCATGAGCGGCAAATCGCCGAGGTACACCTCGGATTCCTTCTCCATGTTGTTGCGCTTGTTGATCAACTTCAACTTCACGCGCAACGGCGCCTCAAAGTTGACGTTTTTCGCTTTGGACGTCTTCTCGTCGAACTTCGGCTCGTCAAAATAGTAGTCGACGAAATGAAGCTCGAGGTCTCGTCCGATGAAGTCCTTGATCGGCGAGATCTCCTTAAAGAGATCGCGGATTCCTTCCTCGACGAACCAGCGGTAACTGGTCTTCTGGATCTCGATCAGGTCGGGCAACGCCATGGCGTCGCGCGCGGCCGTGAAATAGCGCCGTTCCAAATCCTTCGGAGCTTGGCGGCGGAATTGCATCGCAGGCATGGGCGATGTGGGGGCTGCGGGTTTTCGGAGTGCGCGTCCGCACGGGACCGGCGACCGCGTAAACCCCGTAGAGCGCTTGCGCTTTATACGGGGCACGCGGCATGAGACACGGCGGCCGGGGAAGTCGGTGACCGTACAGGCACGCACAAACCCTAGGGATGAATGAAAGACAGCGCGACAAGCTGATGAGGACCGGATCCCCGTAAAATCCGCAAGCGGATCACGGGGCAAGTAAAACACCTCCCAACGGGGGTTAAAGGAGGGGCTTCAATTTTGTGTGTGGTCGCTCATGAGGATCGGTTGTCCGGAAACCGTCCGATATCCCGCAAAATGCGGGATGTCAAATCGCACTGTTGTGGGCGAATTCTAACAACCCAATGAATAATCGTCAAGAATAAAGTGTGGAAGGAATGTTTTGTCAAAAATCGCTAAAAATAAACAAATCTTGGTTTTCTTAGAATTGAAAAGCTCGAGATATCCACAAATTGCGCTTTTATTAGCCAAAATTGTCGGCTATTTAAAAACAATAAAAATATATAAGTGCTTTAATTAGCTAAATTTGGTTATTTATGGATAGAAAATTGTCACACATATCTTGACAAGATCGTCTTTTTGTGTTATCCTTATACGTTCGACTCTGAAAACCGTGAGGGATGCTCCCAAGCGGATTTCCGGGGTCATGATCTTTAGGAGGAGCGATGCTCGACGGACACCGTTCGCAGACCGCCTACCGTGCCAGCGAGGCGGAGATCGAGGCCTGGATGCGCTCGCCGTGCGACTCCATGCGCAACCGCAAGCGTTCGTCGAGCCCCATGCTCATCGACGCGCCCAGGCCCCGGCCCTTCATGGGCGTGGACTGGAAGGTCCGCGTCGGCAAGGCGAACCGCCGGCGCTAGCTCCATCCGCAACTTCCACCCTGACGGCGAACGCAGCTTGTTCGCCGGTCAGCACGAGAGATCGATCACTCGATCCCTGATGCTGATCTTTCCAACCGGCCACTTGGCCATCACCGCAGTATTTCGACTGGAGGAATGAGGCAATGGCGAAGAAGAATCCTTTGCGCGAGATGCTCAAGAAGGCCCTCGATCACGTGAAGCCCCGTCACGGCACGACCGTGGAGGGCGAGTTGCGCCCGGTCGACGCCGACGAGCTGATCGAGGCGCTCGGCTGCGAAGAGCTCATGGCGACGCCGATCGAGCACCTGCCGCAGAGCAAGCGCGCGTCGGCGGAGGCGGTCCTGCTCGTGTGCACGATGCACACGGGCGACCACGAGCACGAGAAGCTCGCGGACGCGCTCGAGCGCGTGATCGCGCGTCTCGACTCGATGGCGGACATGCGCGCCGCCGAGATGCAGGACTCGGCGGCCTGATCACGAACGCGAACCTTCCACCCATTCCTGACGACGAGTGAATTCACTCGTCGATCAGCACGAGAGATCGATCAGTCGATCCCTGATGCTGATCTTTGCAAGCATCGCCGAATCATCCCGAGCGGAGTTCGACGAAGCCGAGGGATCCCTTCGAAGCGATCCCTCCGCTCGTCGCTACGCTCCTCGGTCGGGATGATGAACGGTAAAAAAACTATCCGTACACAGTTTTGGAGGAGGTATGCCGGTCGGCTTTTGTCGGCGGGCTATGGCGACGCGAATCGTGAAGACTCGGTTTCGACTGGGACTTCTCGACCAACGTCGCCCGGATCCATCGGTCTTCGGACCAGTATGGACCATTTCCGCCTCCAAAACCGTGGACGGATGGATGTGAAGGGCGAATGCCGTTTTCGCCCGTACATTCATCCACCTACGCCGTTCGGCCTCCGGTGGACTGATCCTTCTACCACCACAGGACGTGCTTTCCGCACGTCCGTCAGGAAACCGGACTGTTTTTCGTTCCGGCCTCGCGACGGACGTGCGGATCACAACCAACCGCACCAAGGAGGTTCCGATGCTGAAGAAGCTGGTCGGCCGCGCATATGCGGCCATCAACGCGGTCACGGACCGCGCCCTCTTGCTCGTCGCGCCGGTGCGCGCCGACGAGCGGATCGAGATCGAGTTCGCAGCGCCGGCCCCGAGCCTCAAGCTCGCGGAGCCCGTCGAGACGCCGAAGCCGGTCGAGAAGCCCTCGCCGGCGCTCGTCGCGCTCACGAGCGAGGCCGAGCTCGCGGCGGCGCGCAAGCGCTGCGAGCACGCGCGTGCGAACTTCGAGCGCCTTGTGCGCAAGCACAGTGGCAAGGGCGCGCGACGGAAAGGGAGCCTCAAGGGACTCTCCCTCGAGGAGCTGCGGCGTCTCGAGGCGGACTTCAACAAGGGCGCGCTCGCGCTCGCCAAGCACACGCCGCCGACGATGGCCGAGACCCCGAGCACGGGACTCGGAGCCGTGCTGCTGGAGAAGCTCGAGGCGACCGCCACGGAGTCCGCTTCCGCCGAGGTCATCGAGACCAAGGCGGAGGAGTCCGTCGCCGAGGCGGCTCCGACCGAGGTTGTCGAGACCAAGAAGCTCGAGGCGGTCAAGAAGGCGCCGCCGCCGGAGTACGGCTCGGCTCGCCGTCTGCTCGCGAGCGAATACAAGGGTCTCCTGCAGGAGCTCGCGAAGCTCCGCAAGGTCAAGGACCTGCGCGAGCTCGCGCACTTCCACCCGGAGCCGATCCGGGTAAGGAAGCGCAACCTGCGCGGGCTCATCTCCCGCGTGAGGGCCGAGATCGACCAGGTCAAGGCCGAGCAGGCGGCCGCGGCCGAGCGCAAGAAGCGCGAGGCCGAGAACCGCGAGGCCGCCCTCCTCCAGGAGTACAACGCGGCACGCGCCAAGGGCGCATCGCTCCCGCCGTTCAACCGGTGGAAGCGGCAACAGCTCTTGCGCGACCTCGCCGCAACCGCTTGACCATCCTGTGGCTGGAGCGAGTGATGGATTATCCGTCACTCGCTCGCCCGACCCGATCCTTGATCTATCGATCAAGTCTCGAGTCGGGCCATGCGGAGCCATTACATCCGCAAGGGAGGAATCATTTGAGCAACCGTCACCCCCGCTCCGTTCCCGTACTCATCGACGTCGCCGATCTGGCGGTCGTCGAAGAGTTCGTGGCGGCGACTCGCCCCTCTCGCACGAGCGATCTCTTCGTCGCTCTGCCGGAGGACGTCATGGCACCCGAGGAGGAGAACGAGTCCTTCTTCGAGGGCTGGCGCAAGAGGGGGATGCGCACCTAGCCGCTTCCGGAACGGACGCCACGCCAACGGACCGCGGTTCGACAGACCCCGGCTCACATCGGGACTCACGAACGCGGGTCTCAACCCACGGCAACCCGACGTTCCTCCACGTTCCTTCGTTCACAACACCTACTGACGGCGAGCCATGCAGCTTGCAACTGCCTCTCGTTCGCCCGTCAAACCCGATTCCTGAATTCCTTCAGACATCGAGTTTGGCGATGTAGGAGCAAAACCAGCCTACCGCTCGCCGAAAAGAAAGGAGCTGCACGATGCAGCAGAACCTGACGCGTGCGCAGCGCGAGTTCGTCCGGCTCAACCCCACGGTGGGGTATGAGCAAGACACGGCGCTCGACGAGGAAATCGATCTCGCGATCGACTTCCAGCTCGAGTGCAACACCCCGATCGCGAGCTTCGAAGCGAGCGAGGAAAACTGCGAGAGGCACTCCGATCCCACGTGGATCGAGCGCTTCAACGCCGAAGCGGAGGCGAGCTTCAACCGGAGTTTCTCGGAGCTCCTCGGTGACGAGGACAAGCGGCCGGCGGCAACCCCGTCGCTGCCGCCCATCCCGTCGCAGCATGAGCTCGCCGCCCGGCGCGCGGAGCTCGTCCGGCGCAAGAAGGGCGCAGCATAACATCAACCACAACCCCAACCTCGGGATGACGAAGCTCTCGTCATCCCGTGCGATCCGATCGGCGGACCTTTGTCGGCCGATGAGATCGCACATTCCATCACGCGTATCGTCAACCAAGATTTCGTCCCGACATCACGTCGGAACAGAAAGGAACATGCCATGAGCAATTGGCAATGGCACAAGGACTGGCGCTTGTTCTGGGCGCTGCTCTTCGTCGGACCCGCGATCTACTACGTCCCCGAGTTCTTCGAGGCCGGGGGCGATACGGTCAACGAGCTCGCCGGTCCCGCATCCGAGACGATCGGCGAAGCATACGACTCGGTCGTAGGCAACGAGCCGGTCTCGCACGGACGCGAACACATCGCGCAGCTCGCGATCGGATTCGAAGTGAACGACGCCTACCGCGAGTGGGGGCAGTGGCTCGAGAGCCGCCACCAACTTCCGGAAATTACGGGCTCGGCGTTCGCGGCGCGCATGATCGACGGCGAGGAGCGAACCACACTCCCCGCGGCCGGCCTGCGCTCGCAACTCCGGCTCGACTGGACTCCGTTCAGATCGGTTGCCGACGACGAACCCAACTCCCGCTTGTGCAGGAACTTCGTCGACCAAAGAGGTCGACGACTCCGCTCCACGGGCTGCATGGTGTGGACGGGGATACGCATTCGCGTCGGCGAGCGCTCGACGCACGTGTGCGTCGATCTCCACGAGGCGAGTGAGGGTTGGAACATCCTCGGGACCGTGCAGGACGGCTTGCACTGGATTCACTGGGATGACTGGCATCTCTCCGACGGCGACATCCCCGTCTCCGCTGCCTGCGTCGCGCTGTCTCCTGCGGGATACCCGCGCGACTCGGGCCGCGTCGCCATGTATCGTCCCGGTGAGGACGTCCCGACCGGATGGCTCACGATCCGCTTTGCCGGCGTCCAGAGCGAGGATCTTCCTCCTCCGGGCACCGGGGGCTGGACGACCGGCGCATTCTGATTCCCTGACCCCGTCTCACGTCGAGCGCGCAAGCGTTCCGTGGGACGGCGTGTCTCCCCGGGAGCCGATTCCTCGGCTCCCGAGTCCGACACGAATAAGACAAGCCCGCGGTGAGGAAAAAGAACGAATCATCTTACATTATTGCGTTCCGTTTTTCCGATCCGACCGGCTCTTCATCGTGAAGACGCCCTGCTACCGGTCAGGCGACATCCTCCCAAGGGTTCGCCTGGCCGGTTCCCGCACGTTTCATCGACATCCGGATCGATATGGAGGAACGGCGATCAGGCGACGCGAAGAGGTCCCCAGCATACGCCGGGCGCCTCGACGCGACGCCACGCCCAACGCCATCCGCCTTTTGGCGCGTCGGTGTTGACCTCCAGATCCGTCCGGATGTCCCGGACAAAGAAACGTCCGGCGTATACCGGGAGAAGGGAGGCCCGCATGGGCAAGAACAGAAGCCGAGGTCGTCGAAAGCGACCCATGACCGCCCGGGGACTCCTCGTGGGCTCGGAGCTCCTGGCCGATGCGATCGAGAAGGGCCGCATGCCCGTCTCGAACTCGGATGACCCCGAGCTCGCGGAAGCATTGGCCCGGCGCTTCTGCTGGCAGGCGTCGGTATTCGCCGATCCGCGACGGCCCGGCAATCCCTCCATCGAATTCGAGCTGCACTTCCCGCTCGAGCACATGGAAAACACGGAATTCCCGTACGAGAAGGTCGCGTCCGAGATCGTCGACTTCGCCTTCAACGGTATGGCCGTCGATCGCGAAGGCGCGAAGATCGCGTTCTCGAACGCGGCGGGAGAACCCTTCCAGCCGGAGATCTTCCATCTTCGGCCGCTATTCGCGGCGGCGGATCTCGGTGATCCGCAGTGCATGCGAGGAGCCGTGCGCCGCGTCACGGATCGGCGGAATCACCGACCGGGTAGGATCCGCGTCAGGTTCTCCGATCTGCTCGGCGCCATGGAATCGCCGGGGGTGCTCTTCCGTCCAACGTTCGAGAAGTCGGGGGAGCCGGGACACCCGGCGAAGGCGCACTGGGTGCAAGCGCGACCCTTGGATAACGACGCAACCGAGATCGTTCTCGTACGCCTTCCCGATCGCGACAAGCTCGAGAAGAAGGGAGATGTGTTCGAGGTTCCGGACCGAAAGCGGCACGGCGTCGCCGGCGCGATCGCGCTGCTCGACGCGCAGATGGTCGAGAACCTGATGATGATCATCCCCGGCATGCTCGATGATCTCGATCAGCTCGCGGCGGAGTACTATCGGTACCCGCGACGGGTGACTCCGGATCCCTTCGCTAAGGCAAAGATGATGTTCGAGGAGCTTCTCGAAGAGTTCGATCCTGCAAAGGGAACCGCCCTTGACGAAGACCGGCTCAATGCAATGCTCGTCGAGCGCGGAGGCAAGCTTCTGGAAGAGCTCCAACGAGTCATGCTCGGCCGCGATGCTTCCCTCGCTGATTCGTCCCAAGGTGACAGCGAGTCATCTGAGGAGAGCTCCGACGAGTGACCCGGTCACCCCGTTATTCGACGGGACAGGTCCGACCGGGCAAGCCCCCTGAGGGCCCCAAACTCTGCCGCATCCCGTCATCCGACGGGACAAGCGGCGGACGGCGGGGCCCTTCTTTGATTGATAAACGGGATTGGACAAAATCGACGCGTTTGGCTATGGTGATCGTCCGTCTCGACGACGGCTTTACGGGAGGAAATCGTGAACGAACGGCCGCAGGGAATCGCATGAGCCTGAAGGATTCGCTCGACGAAGGCGAGATGCCGATCCGCCACAAGGTGTACGCGATCGTCAGCGTCTTCACGTTCGTCGGTGTCTGGCTCCTGCTCGACGCGATCAGCGCCTTCATGCTGGCGATGATCGCGATGTTCCTCACCGAGGTCGCGCTCGATCTCATCGCGCGCCTCGTCCTGTTTTTCCGTCGGCGTTAGCCGTCTCTGGATCCGCCGAATCCCGCCGTACCGCGGGAGAAGGTGGGCTTTTTTATCTCGTTTCAGGCAGCGTCGGAAGCGGGCGATCGTAGATGACGCGCCGCGCCTCCACCGATTCGCTGCCGTGCCGCCGGCGCGCCACGATGCGGATGACGGTCGTCCCGCGCGGGACGTTGAGCTCGTATTCGAACCCGCCGTCGTCCCCGACGACCGCGGGTTCGTCGTTGACGGTGACGGTCGCGCCGGACACGGTCCGCCCACGCACGATGACGTGCGGATCCTCGACGCGCTCCCCGTCCGCCGGCGCGTCGACGCGTAACGTCGGTGCGACCGACATCGCGCGCGCTTGCGAAAACACGTAGCCGCCGAGCAGGAGCGTGAAGCACAGGGATCCCGCGGCCGCGAGGATGCGCGGCGTGACCGCGAGCTCGAACGCACCGACGCGCATCGGCCGCGGCAGGAGCGTCGCGCGGTCGCGCACGATCTCGCGCGCCTCGAGGCCCTCGCGAAATTTGTGGAGATAATACGATTCGTTCGCGCCGAAGTACGACACGTACGATTTCAGCAACCGCTCGGCGTATACCGGGTCCGGGAGCTCCGTCCATTCCTCCCGCTCGAACGCCTTCACGAGCGAGGGCGCGAGCTTGGTCTTGTGCGCCGCCTCCTCAAGGGTCAGTCCGACTCGTTCGCGCAGCTCGATCAGATCGGGCCCGAGCCGGCCCGGCGAGTTCAATCGTTTTGTCACGAACGCCATACTCCTGCAGCGTGAAGCGTGAAACGTGAAACGTCAAACCCCTTCCTCCTCTTCTTCTTCGATCTCTTCATCCATCTCCTCCCCCGCATCCTCGCCGTCCTCTTCCACCTCCTCGTCTTCGATTTCCTCGTCATCCTTTTCGTCCTCGGGTTCAGGTTCCGGCACAGGAATGGCGCGGCGGTTGGCCACGAGCGGATCCGCCTTGGTGAAGTCAGCCTTCAGGATTTCGCGCGGCTTTGCTCCGTCGGCCGGACCGATGAAGCCTTCCTGTTCAAGCAGGTCGAGCAGGCGCGCGGCTCGCGCGTACCCGACCTTAAGCCGGCGCTGCAGGAGCGAAGCCGACGCCTTGCCCGCTCGAATAATTTCCTCCTTCGCATCGGGAATAAGCGGGTCCGCGTCCTCGCCGCCGCCGTTGCCGAATACCGTCGGTCCGCCGGATGAACGTTCCACCACCGAGGCATCGTATTCCGGCGGTTCGTATTTCGATTTGATGAAATCCACGACGCGGCCGATTTCCGCCTCCGAGACGAATGCTCCCTGCAAGCGCTTCGGAACGGGGATTTCGTTCGACGTGATGAGCATGTCGCCGCGGCCAAGCAGCTTTTCCGCACCCTGCTGGTCCAGGATGGTGCGCGAGTCGGTCGCGGACGCGACGGCAAACGCGATGCGCCCCGGGACGTTGGCCTTGATGAGACCCGTGATCACGTCCACGGACGGACGCTGCGTCGCAAGCACAAGGTGGATGCCGACGGCACGCGACATTTGCGCGAGGCGGACGATCGGCCCCTCGACTTCCGCCGCCGAGGCGGCCATGAGATCCGCCATTTCGTCGATGATGATGACGATGTACGGCAGCCGGTCCTGCACGCGCATGTTATAGCTCGCGATATCCTTCGCGTTCATGCTGCCGAGCAAGTCGAGGCGGCGGTCCATCTCGCGCAGGGCCCATTTGAGCGCGTTTACCGTTTCCGGAACCTTTGTGATGACCGGCGTGATGAGATGCGGGATGCCGTTGTACACCTGGAGCTCGACGCGCTTCGGATCCACCATGATAAATTTCACGTCATCGGGTCCGAGCGTGTAGAGATACGACATGATGAGTACGTTCAGGCCCACGGATTTGCCGGAACCGGTCGCGCCGGCGACGAGCAAGTGCGGCATTTTGGCGAGATCGGCCGTCCACGCCTTGCCGGAGACGTCCTTGCCGAGCACGAAGGTGAGGCCGCCGCGACGCTCGCGGAACTCCCTAGATTCGAGCATCTCGCGCACGCCGACCGTCGCGACGGACTTGTTGGGCACCTCCACGCCGACGAGCGATTTGCCCGGAATCGGCGCTTCGATGCGGATCGGGTGCGCGGCCAGCGCGAGAGCAAGATCATTATTCAAACCCGTGATGCGCGAAAGCTTGATGCCGTCGGACGGCTTGAATGCGAACTGCGTGACGGTCGGCCCGACCGCGACTTCCGCCATCTCGACCGGGATGCCGAAGTTTTCGAGCGTGCGTCGGATCACCTCGCGGTTATGCACGATGTCGCCCGAGGTCGGCTTGTCATCGCGACGATCGAGCAGGTCGAGCGGGATCTCGACGCGCGGATAGCGCTTCTTCGGCTTCGGACGCGACATGCGAATTTCGTCACGCCCCTCTTCTTGGACCTCCTCCGTCTCTTCATCCGCTTCCTCCTCTTCGATCTCCTCGCCCGTTTCCTCTTCCGCCTCTTCTTCCAAGGGTTTCAGCGCAGTCGCCGCGCGCGCCTCGGCGCGCGCTTCCATCCACGACCGCACGGGTGACCAAAGCCCCTTCAGGAACATCGCCAGTCCTTTCCAGACGAGATCGATGAAAAACAGCACCTGCCGGAGCGTGGCATTGAACATGAGCAAGAGTGATATCACCAAGAGCGCGGTCAGGAGGACGACGCTCCCGGGCAGTCCGAGCATCCGCGCGAGCGGGATCGCGACGCTTTCCCCGAGCTTGCCTCCGGCCACGGAAAGCGCGGCGTCAGCCACGGGCTGGAGTTCCGGAAACGTCACGGCATGCACAAGCGGGTTCAGCGAAAGGAAAAAGAGCAGGAACCCGAGCATGTTGGAAAACCGGAGCGGCAAGCGGTCCGGGGCAGCCACGTGATATCCCCATGCCATGAGGATAAACGGGATCACGAGCTTGTCCCATCCGAAAATATAGGACACGCCCTCGTTCACCGTGCGACCGATGTCACCGCCCATGTCGAAAAACGTGAGCAGTAGGAATAATGCGCCGAAGAAGAGGGCCACGACGGCGACCCCCTTCCTTGTTTCCGGCTCCATCCGGAGACCCACGGATGACTTTCTGCGACGGCCCATGACACGCCCATTCTATTCGCTTGAAGGCATCTCGTCATCTCCCGCCGGCGGCTCGTCCGCCGCAGGCTTGCCCGGAAGGCCTACCTGTTCACGCTCCTGCCAAGCGGCAAGGGATTTTTCGCGGATTTCCTTGAGGAGCGCGGGGCGTTCGCGCAAGCCGAGCTTCGCATTCTCTCGCCCGACGCCGAGCTTTTCCGTTCCATACGTATATGAGTTCCCGGACTTCGAGATCACACCGAGCTCGGTTCCGACATCGAGGACGTCACCCGGAATGGAGATGCCTTCGTTGTACATGATATCGAACTCGCAGGTACGGAACGGCGCGGCCACCTTGTTTTTCACTACCTTTACTTTCGTACGATTGCCGATGATCTTTTCGCCCATCTTGATCTGCGCGCTGCGGCGTACTTCGATACGCACCGACGAATAAAACTTGAGCGCCGTGCCGCCGGTGGTCGTCTCCGGATTACCGAAGACGACGCCGATCTTTTGGCGGATCTGGTTGATGAAGATCACGGTGCACCGCGAACGCGAAATGATGCCCGTGAGCTTGCGCAACGCCTGGCTCATGAGCCGCGCCTGAAGTCCCATGTGCTGGTCGCCCATCTCGCCCTCGATCTCCGCGCGCGGCGTGAGCGCGGCCACCGAGTCCACGACCACCACGTCCACCGCGTTCGAGCGCACGAGCGTTTCGACGATGTCGAGCGCCTGTTCTCCCGTATCCGGCTGCGAGATGAGCATGTTGTCGACGTCCACGCCGATCTTGCGCGCGTAATCCGGATCGAGCGCGTGTTCGGCGTCCACGAACGCGGCGATGCCGCCCTGCTTTTGCGCCTCGGCGATGATGTGTTGCGCGAGCGTCGTCTTTCCGGACGCTTCCGGGCCGTAAATCTCGATGATACGACCGCGCGGGACGCCGAACACGCCGAGGGCGAGATCGAGCGAAAGACATCCGGTCGGGATCGTCTCGATTTGCATCTTACGGGCCTCGCCAAGCTTCATGATCGAGCCTTCGCCGAACTTTTCCTTGATCTGGTCGATCGCTCCCTGGACGGCGACGCGTCGCCCATCCTGTGGTTCATTCAGTTTTTTGGCCATAGCGTTAGGTGTTCTATTTATGTTCGATAGGTTACGTTCCCGTCTTTGATCGATCAAGAGTGAAAACGTGGATAAGTCCGACCAACCGCGGACGCAAGGTCGGATGCGCCCGCGTGTCGGCCGTTTTGGATAAGATCGGGAGCGCGAGGCCGGCGAAGCTTGTAAAAACGGCCGACCAAGATTCATATCGCGGCGGCGGGTCGTCCGACCCTCGGTCGGACACCGTGTGCCCCGCTCCATCAAACTTCCACGCACCCGTGGCCGTTCCGAGCATCGCGGTCCAGCATGCGCCGGACGAAGCGCAGTTCGACGTAACGTCGACCGCACCGCGGTGGCCCGCTCCCGGATCGGTTATCTCCGGGCGCCACCCTTCTGCCGTTCGGATCGGCCATCCTTGTCCCTGTCAAAAGGTCTCGCGACCTGATATTCACGATACGTTAGCCAAAAACTGCGTCAAAAATGTTTGTTTGTCACGATCAACGATGCAAACAGGCAGATGCCGGAGTTGATTCAACTTAGGTGAAAAAGAATGATCCGATTCCGTCCGTGTGATCCGACACGCGATCGCGCGCTGACAATTTTCTGTGGATACTCTCATGTCGACGTAATGACATCCATACCCATCCGATCGCCGCATAGCTCGCGAACATAAACCAAGGCGAGACAATCACCCGAGACCAGGCGCCGAACGGAACCAGCGCGGAAAGATGCGCGATCCCGAGAGTTGCCCGCAAAATAAGTTCGGCGAAAAACACGAAGGGAGGAAGCGGGAAGACGAGGGCGAGAGAACCCGCAACGAGGGTCCACGGAACGAGCGGGACGGCGAAGAGGTTCGCGATGATCCCGATGGCGCTCGCGTTTCCGAACGCCCACATCGAATACGGCGTCGTCAGTAACGTCGCGCCGAGCGTGGAACCGACCAGTTCACCGAGGAATGAGGAGCGCGTTCGTTCTTCGATCCACTCGCCGATGTTCGCGCCGTAGGTGAACAGGCCAAGCATGGCGAGGAACGACAGGATGAATGAGGGATCGAAGAGCATGGATTCGGGGCGCCATATCGTGAACGCGACGGCCGCAACAAGGAGGAGGTGCTTCGTGTCGGGAATGCGACCGACGAGAGGCGCGAGCAGGATGAGCGTCGCCATCACGGCCGCACGCATCACCGGCGCCTGCGGGGATACGAGGAGCACGAACAGTCCAAGCGCAAACGTGAGCGCGATACAACGCCGCCGCTTGGACCAGCGTAGCGGCTTGAGCACGCGGGACAAGGCGAGAAACAGCATGGTGACATTGCCGCCCGACACGGCGACGAGATGCGTGAGCCCCGCGCGTCGCACTTCCTCCTTTGTTTGCGCCGACAATTTACGCTCGCCATAGAGAAATCCGGCAAACAGTCGGCCCGGATCGCCCGGGAATAGCGTCTGGATTCGCGTAGAAAGCGCAGAACGCACATCGGCAATCAGCGGAGGCGATCCGTCGAGTTGGTATGCGAAAACGGACGGATCAAACGCTCGAAGGTTCGCCGGAAGATCCGGCCGCGCGAGCTCGAAGCGCATCAGTCCGACACAGACCCCGAAACAAGCGAGCATCAGCAACGCCTCGCGCTTGCTTCGCAAAAACCACGCGGCCCATCCAAAGAGACAGGCGCCGGCGAAAAGCCAACTCAACTCAAACGGCGTTCGCAGGTAGAGCGAATGCAAGGCGATTCCGGAAAGGAAGCCCCAAAAAAGACATGCCGAAGGTGGCATGTACTACCCCGTTGCAGAAAACCGGTTGCGTGTCTAGGACCGACCCACACAGAGGTACACAAAGCCGAATTTTTTGACCTGTTCCGGATCCAGAAGATTGCGAGCGTCCATGATCAGATTGCCTTTCATCTTTTGTTTTGCTTCCGCGAGATCGAGACTGCGGAACTCGTCCCATTCGGTGGCAAGGATGAGCGCGTCGGCCTCGTGCAAAGCATCCATCGCCGACGTTTTGCGGTCGATGTTCGCTTCGAGGTCGGCGTCATAAATCACGGCGGCGGGGTCGAATGCGGAGACGCTTGCACCCGCATCGAGAAAGCGACGCGCAAGTTCGAGCGCGGCGGACTCGCGCGTGTCGTCCGTGTTGTTCTTGAACGAAAGGCCGAGCAGCGCCACACGCTTGCCTTTTAGGTCGCCCAACGCGTTTTCGATGCGCGAGACGACGCGTTGTTTGGCGCGCGCATTCATCTCGAGCGCGGCGCTCACGATCGGCATGTCGTGACCGACGGCGGATGCCGTATGCCGGATCGCGCGGACGTCCTTCGGAAAGCACGATCCTCCCCAGCCGAGACCGGCGCGCAAAAAGTCCTTTCCGATGCGCGGATCGCTCCCGATGCCGGCCGCGACCTCCTCGATGTCCGCGCCGAGCTCTTCCGCGAGATGCGCAATCTCGTTGATGTAACTGATCTTGGTCGCAAGAAACGCGTTTGCTGCGTATTTCGTAAGCTCGGCCGAACGCGGCGACATCACAAGCTTCGGGCAATCGAGGAATGAATAGAGCTTCAGTGCAACATCTGCAGCACGCTCGGACGGCGAGCCGATGATGATGCGCGTCGGGTTCAGGAAATCGGACACGGCGTGGCCCTCGCGCAGAATTTCCGGATTCGAGATCACGTCGAATTCACCGGAATAGACCGAACGAATGATCCCACCAACGCGCTCGGCCGTGCCAACGGGAACCGTGCTTTTGTCCGCGACGACGGCGTAACGCTTCAGGTACTTGCCGATCATCTCGGCGGCCTTGAAGACGTATTGGAGATCAGCGGAACCATCTTCGGCAGAGGGCGTCCCGACGGCAATCGACACGAACTCCGCTTCCGGAACGGCGTCTTCATATTGCGTCGTAAACGACAAACGGCCGTTCGCCACATTGCGCTTCACCAACTCCTCAAGCCCCGGCTCATAAATCGGCATCACGCCCTGCCGCAGCTTCTCGATCTTGGCCGGATCGACGTCCACACATGTGACGCGATGGCCAAGTTCGGCCAAACACGCGCCAGACACGAGGCCCACGTATCCAGTACCGATGACGGCGACGTTCATAGAACGTTCACTTTACGCTCCGATACGGAAGTAGCAAACGTCGCCGTCGCGCATCACATACTCCTTCCCTTCGACCCGCGTCTTACCCTTGTCGCGGGCGCCGGCTTCGCCGCCGCAGGCGACGTAATCGTCATAGGATGTCACTTCCGCGCGGATGAAGTTCTTTTCGAAATCCGTGTGGATTTTTCCCGCGGCTTGCGGCGCGGTCGATCCTTTGGTCACGGTCCAGGCGCGCGTTTCGATCTCGCCCGTCGTCAAAAAGGTGATGAGGCCGAGCACATCGTAGGCTTGCTTGATCAATTCATCGAGACCGGAGCGAGTCTGCCCCGCCATCTCAAGATATTCTTTCTTTTCTTCGTCCGACATCGTGGAGAGATCGGCTTCCATCTTCACGCACACGGGCACGAGACGGCCCTTCAAGTCCTTCACGCGCTCTTTCCATGAACCGTCGCCAAGCTGGGCCTCGCTCACGTTCACGACGTAGAGCATGGGCTTCAGCGTCAACGGGTTGAGTTGCTTCAGCGCCTTGCGCTCCTCCTCGGGCCACGGCACGTCGCGCAACATAATGCCGGCATTCAACGCATCGACGGCACGCGTGACGGCCGCAAGTTCGGCTTCAAGCTCTTTCGTCTTGCCGCTCTTCATTTGCTTCTCGATATTGTCTTTTCGTTTTACCAGCTGTTCCAAATCGGCGAGGGCAAGCTCGGTGTTGATCGTCTCCGCGTCGCGTAACGGATCGATCGATCCGTCCACGTGCAGAATGTTCGTGTCTTCGAAGGCGCGAACGACTTGCGCGATCGCGTCCGTCTCACGGATGTTCGACAGGAACTTGTTGCCGAGCCCCTGCCCCTCGGCCGCGCCTTTCACGAGACCGGCGATATCCACGAATTCGATCACGGTCGGGACGATCTTCTGGGTGTTGCTGATCTTCGCGAGCACGGCCAGGCGCTCGTCCGGCACCTCGACGACGCCGACGTTCGGGTCGATCGTGCAGAACGGATAGTTCGCGCAATCGACTTGCTTCTTCGTGATCGCCGAAAACAATGTGGATTTGCCCACATTTGGAAGGCCGACGATACCGATTTGGAGCGCCATAAACCAAAGAGCAGTTAACAGGAAACAGCTAACAGTGACAAGGATTGACGTTTTTGCGGACGCGACGCAAGGTGCCTGCACGAACCTTGGAGGCCGAGATGAATGAAGCCGTCCTGATTCACGTGATGCTCACGTATCTGCGGGGACGCTTCGAACTCGTCTCCCAAGAAAACGAACGCTATCGCCTGACAGCCGGGGATATCGACAGGCTCCTCGTTTACTTCGACCTGATGGAGCCCTGGACGCGCTCCACGGAAAAGTCGATCGCCGTCGGCCCGTATGAGGCCCGCGTGCACAGCGTGTGCGAGATTCGCATCCCGCTCGAACTAGCCGATGGGCAGACACGGCACGTCCCCGTCCCGATCGAGTGGCTTCGGCGCATGCGGCCCCTCATGACCCGCGCGCTCGAGCTGGTCGCGCATCCGCCAGACATCGGTCCGGACTTCTCGCTCGAATACGACGCGGACGGAGGCATTGCCGTCCTTCCGCCGGACCGGACCACGCTCCGGCCCGCCGATCCCCCTCCCGGATAACCACCGGGATTTTTCAACTTCGCCCGCCGGCCCGCCGCACCATGAACTCGACATTATCATTCATATTCTCGGGGATGAGACGTACCTCCGGATGCTTGTCGTGCCACACGCGAAAAATTTCATCCGCAAACGCCTGACCGACCGTTTCAACGTCTTTGAAGTCCAGTACCGCTTCCTCAAATCGTTCTAGATTCACGAGAACTCGCTTGGCTTCAGAACGCGAAACGAATGAAGCGCCCATATCATGCAGTTTTATATGTACGCGGGTTTTTGCAAATGCGTGGCCTTCGTCATGCTCAATCGTGTGAGCTTTAAACACATCGGCAAGAACGCGGTTGGATTGAAGCGCGATGGAACACGTGACCAACGTTCCACGTAGCGGACGTCGGTCGGAAACGAACAAGTCCGGAAGCAGGTTATTCACGGTCAGTCGCTTTTCAAAGCTATCCAGCACGAATACATCCACGGCTTTGGACGTGAAAAAAATACCTTCTCCGCTATGTTGTTTCGGCATCGTGGTCGTTTTTCCTTTCAGCAGGTCCTGGATCGCGGCAAGCGCGTTCGGCAGATGACGTGTCCGTCGGATATTGTTGAATACCCCGATACCAAAGTCGCGAACCGTGAAGACGATCGCCGTTCCGGTGCGACGACAGTCCACCACGATTCGCTCGGAGCGAGAGTGATCGATCGCATTATTCAGCATCTCTGTAAATGCGTAGCGGCAAATATCGAGCACGTTATTCTTTACACCGAGAAAAATGCCCGTCTCTCGTTGAATGCGCTCGAACACCGCCGCTTCATCCAACGCCTCGTTCTTCAAGCGAAGGGAGATGTGTTTTACTTCTTTCAAGGCCGCGTTCACGGCTTCGGATTTCGCCGGGACATAACGAGCCTGTCTCGTTTTCCCCACCACTTGAACCAGACCTTCCTCACGCAGCTGCTTCATGGCTTTGTGTATCGCCACTCGGCTCACGCCAAACAACCGGCTCAACTCAGTCGCACGGACGACTCCTTTCCTGTCTAACTCATGAAGAATCTTCTCACGGAGAGTCATAAAAGTTAACAAATGTATTATATCAAAAGTGCCATAATTTGTAAACCATTTATTAACTTTGGCGCCTTGACTGACTCAGTTATTTTCTCTATTCTCCGCGTGATTATGCATAAAATCAACCGATTGCCCTCGGGCGAAGTGGAGATCAAGTTCGAGATTCCCTGGGAGGAGACTTTAGCCTATCGCGAGGAGGCCGCGAAGGACATTTCCAAGGCGAAACCGCTTCCGGGATTCCGCCCCGGATTCGCGACGTATGAAGACGTGAAGCGCATCCACGGCGAGATGGCGATTTTGGAGACGGCGCTGGAGCGCATCGTGCGCGCGCATTACGTGAAGACCGTGCTCGCCGAAAAACTCGAAACCGTCGGCTCGCCGGCGATCAATATCGATAAGCTCGTGCCGGGCGAGACGATCGCGTTCACGACTACTTCGGCGCTGATTCCGGAGGTCACAAAAATGCCGGACTTCGAGAAGTGCGTCGTGGAAGAGAAAAAGAAGGAGGTGAACGACGCAAACGTCGAGGAGGCGATCGATGAGATGCGACGCATGCGCCGCGTGGAAGAAAAAGTAGATCGTCCCGCCACGATGGAAGACTTGGTCGTCATCGATATGGAGATGTTGAAGGAAAACGTGCCCGTCGAAGGCGGTACGGGACGTGACTATCGCGTCTATCTCGCCGAACCAAACTACATCCCCGGCATGGCCGAACAGCTCTCGGGCATGAAGGCAGGCGATAAAAAGACCTTCACACTCCCCTTTCCCAAGGAACACTTCCAAAAAAATCTGGCCGGCCAGGACATCAACTTCAAGGTGCAGGCGACGGGCGTGTATGAATTGAAGCTCCCACCGGCCGATGACGCCTTTGCCAAGGGCGTCGGCATTGAAACGATGACCGAGCTGCGCGCAAAACTGAAGGAAAACCTCCAAGCGGAACATGACAACCGCTCCAAGGAAGCTGCGGAAATCGAGCTGCTCGAGAAGCTGGTTGATTCCGCAAGTTTTAGCCAAGTTCCGGATATTCTCGTGAAAGAGGAGGTGGGCCGCATGCTGCACGAGCTTGAACATGGATTGGAAGACCAGGGGATGGATATGGCCACGTATCTCCAGCAAATCAAGAAAACGATGGACGAGCTGCGCATCGACTTCTCGCAACAGGCCATCCGCCGCGTGAAAACCGCGGTGCTGATCAAGGAGGTGGCCAAACGCGAGAACATCGACGTGAGCGAGGAGGAGCTCGACGCCGAGATCGATCGCATCCTCGCGGGCGTGCCGGCTGACCAGGCGGAAACGCGACAGCACGTCTCAAGCCCAGACTATCGCGACTACGTGAAGATCCAGATGCGCAACCGCAAGACGCTCGAGTGGCTGAAGAAGAAGTGCGTTAAATAATTATTTTGAAAAAATCTGGGTCCTGCCGCCTCGCCACCCTCCGAAAAATGACTTCGTCATTTCTTCGCTGGGAACCCGTCTCGGCGTCACCCAGATTTTTGATACACTCATTCCATGCACTTGTCCGTCAGAGTGATACCGAACGCCTCAAGAACCGAAATCGTCGGATGGATGGCCGATGGGTCTTTGAAGATCAGGCTCGACGCGCCGCCGGTGGATGGGAAAGCGAATCAGGAGCTCGTGTCCTCTCTCGCAAAGACGTTGCGCGTGTCGAAATCGGAGATTGAGATCACGAATGGACTCACGTCAAAAAAGAAAACGATACGCCTCCCGTTGGAGCGGGAGGCGCTGGTGAAACGTTTAGCCGTTGATCTGGGTGTTGAGAAACCATCGGTACAGGAACAGATGTTTTGAGAATTGGATGACGGTCAATCGAATCAGGCTGGACATACGTTGTGTGCATTATTCGTATGCCCGTAAAACGGGGCTTCGGCGCATTCATGACGGCCCATAGCGGAGGCGTATCACCATGCGCCCCTACCGGTCGGGGACGGGATCGACGCCGCCGAGACTCCACGGATGGCAGCGGCCGATACGTTTTGCGCCAAGCCATGAACCGCGCGCGAGTCCGAACCGGCCGATCGCTTCATGCGTATATTCGGAACAGGTCGGGTGAAACTTGCACGTGGGCTGCCGCAAAACGCGCCGAAGCGGACCATGATCGGGGGAGAGTGTGGCTTGGTAGATGCGGATCAGGAATTGCCCGATCGCGCGAGGGACGAAAAAGAGGTTCATGGATTTTCCCGATAAACCACGGAGGTCCTGCGCCGCGCCTTGATGTTCTTGCGCGGGACCGGCGGTTTGGACAACGCTTCGGGGACTTTTTCGAACGACCGGCGCACCGCCGCCTGCAAATCCTCGAACGCCGCGTCGAGTACGTCATATTTTAATATGAACAGCAAATCGACATGTTTCGGCCACTCGGTTTTTAGCATGCGCAGCACTTCGCGCATCCGCCGCTTTGCGCGGTTCCGCTTCACCGCCGTCTTGAACACCTTTGTCGACGTCACGAACCCGACCTTGGTCGCTTCCCGGCTCGGCCGCAAACGAAGCGCGTACAAGGGGCTGTAAATCACCCGGCCCTTTTGCGAGAGCAGGGCGAAATCCTTGGCGCGGCGCAGGCGGTCGGACTTAGGAAGCATGGATCAATGCTATAAGAATTAGGGATTAGGGAAAAGGGATTAGGGTTTAAGAAAAGGGTCCAACAAGACCCTTATTCCCAAAGCCTTAGGCCTAATCCTTATCGGCGTGACCGCTTCACCTTCGTGGTTTTGAGCGCGATGGTTTTGCGACCCTTTCGGCGGCGGCGGGAAAGCACTTCTTTGCCCTTTTTGCTCTTCATGCGGGCGCGAAAGCCGTGCACTCGGGCACGGCGCCGCTTTTTCGGCTGATATGTTCGCTTGGTGGCCATATGTTCATGAATCGTGAATCTCGTCTCTTGAATCGAGGAACGGTCCAATGATACGGAAAAACGGCTTAACCGTCAACAGGGATGCACGGGTTTCTACGCGTGCTCCGACGATTCGCGATACTCGCTACTTGATTTTCGAACGTTGTCCACGATTCTTCCACAGAGTTTGACAGGGCTATGCTCTGTTGGAATGATCGACGCGTTGTATGGATATCCAAGCCCTTTGGCAGGCCGCGCTCGGCGAACTTGAGCTCACGCTTTCCAAGGCGAATTTCACGACGTGGTTCAAGAACACGTTTTTGAGCGAGATCGAGGGAACGAAAGCCGTCGTGTCCGTTCCCAACACGTTCACGAAGGCGTGGATGGAAAAGAAATACCACGACCAGATCGTGAAAGCGCTTCGCAACGCGTCAAACCTGCCGATCCGCGAGGTGTCTTACCGCGTGGAAGTCCGCAATACCACCGTCTTGCCTCTGGATTACGTCGCGACGCAACCCGAATCGGCCCCGGCCGCGACATCGGTTACGTACGCGCCACCGAACTCCACCGCCTTTGCTTCCGCGCCGACATCCAAGGCCGGCGCGGATGTTGGGCTTAATCCCCGATACCAGTTTTCCACATTCGTGGTGGGAAAAAACAACGAACTGGCGCACGCGGCTTCCACGGCCGTCGCGACCAAGCCAGGCGAGGTCCATAATCCTCTCTTCGTGTACGGAAGCCCAGGCATGGGGAAAACACACCTGTTGCAGGCCATCGGCCATCACGCGCTGCACATCAACCCGAATTTGAAGGTGAAATACGTCACCTGCGAAAAGTTCACGAACGAATTCATCCAGGCGCTCCGCAGCGGTCACGCAGACTCATTCAAGGATAAATACCGCTTGGTTGACATTCTTTTGGTCGATGACATCCAGTTTCTCGCCGGCCGCGAGGGCACACAGGACGAGTTTTTCCACACTTTCAACCATCTCCATCAAGGGAACAAACAAATCGTGCTCTCGTCGGACCGACCGCCGAAGGACATCTCGAACCTGGAAACGCGTCTTCAATCGAGGCTCGAATGGGGCATGATGGCCGACATCTCAAAAGCCGATTTCGAGACGCGCGTCGCCATCCTCCAAGCAAAGGCGCGCGAGAAAAACTATCCGCTCTCCACCGAGATCCTCCACGCGATCGCCGGAGCGATCCAGTCCAACATTCGCGAACTGGAAGGAGCGCTCAACAAAATCGTGGCCTACCATCAATTCAAAAACTTGTTGCCGTCGCTTGAAACCATCCAACCGATCCTCCAGAGCTTCGCCCCGACGATCACCAAACGCACGATCACGCCTCGCGTGCTGCTCGAAACCGTCACCGAGTATTACGAGATCACGATGGACGAAATTCTCGGCAAAAGCCGCGAGCGGCGTCTCGCGTTCCCACGACAAATCGCCATGTACTTGCTGCGGGAGGAAGCAAAGTGCTCCTATCCATCCATCGGCGACCAGGTCGGCGGGCGCGATCACACCACGGCGATGCATGCGTGTGACAAAATCTCTTCGCTTCTCAAATCTGACGAACAGCTGAAGCGGGATCTTTCCATCATCCGCGAAAAAATTTATTCGAGCGGCGGTACCCGGTCTTGAGGACAACTCTGTGCACAGACTGGGAGAATCGTTCGGATCTACTCGGGACGCATTGAGTACCGTTCTGATACGTCCTGGCGGCCGTGAACGTTATCCCGACGCATCCCCCAGGATATCGGGGTGGGGCGTGGACGGATTTCGTACGAAATGACGCGCGGATAAAGGGGTTTGGCGCTTATCCACGCCATCCACAGCCCTTATCATCACCACTATATTTATTCTTTCTATCTTATCCTAATAACAATACCGTTCGTGTGATGAAAGTTTATTGACGATTCAGTGACGCCCATCCAAGATACGCACATCGATATGAACTTCGCCTGTACTCAAGAAAATCTCCTGCAGGGCCTTTCGCTTGTCAGCCACGTCTCGGGGAAGAATGTAAACCTTCCGATTCTTGGAAACGTGTTGCTCAAGACGGAGAACGGCGGTCTCAAGCTGTCCACGACAAATCTTGAGATGGCGGTCTCCGCGATGGTGAGAGGGCGCGTGGAACAACCCGGCGAGTTCACGGTACCGGCGAAGCTCCTACAGGACTACGTTTCACTCCTTCCCTCCGGAAAGGTTGAGCTTGTTTTGAACGGCGACGCGTTGGAGGTGCGTGCGGACGGATCGTCGACGAGCGTGCGTGGCATGCCGTCGTCGGAGTTCCCCCTGATTCCTCGTTTGGCGAAGGAAAACGGATATCGTCTCAAAGCGGAGGTGTTGCGTTCCGCCATCGCGCAGGTCGCGTTCGCGGTGTCATCCTCGGAGTCGCGTCCGGAGCTCGGCGGCGTTGCCTGTTCCTTCCATGGTTTTGACCAAGCGAATAAGCTTACGATGGCGGCGACGGATTCGTACCGTCTGGCGGAGCGTCTCATGGAGCTTGAGCCTGGAAGCGCTTCGGCCGAGACGAGATGTATCGTGCCGGCCAAGGCAATGCAGGAGGTCGCGCGCATCCTGTCCGCCTACAAAGATGACGTCGGGATGCCGGAAGCCGTGGAATGGGCTCTGACGGACAGTCAGATGGTGATTACCTATGGCAACGTCGAGCTGATTTCCCGCCTGATTGAGGGGTCGTTCCCTGATTACAAGCAAATCATCCCGCAGGAATTCAAGTCCTCGGCTACGATCATGAGAACGGAGTTGGCCAAGGCGATCCGTGCGGCGTCGCTTTTCTCAAAACAAGGCTTATTTGACGTCCATTTCGAGCTTTTGGACGGGGCGCTGAAGGTCTCGTCATCCGACACGGGGACGGGGGCGCACTCGACCACGCTCAAGGTGGAAACCGAAGGCGACGCGAACAAGGTCACCATGAATTTTCGCTACGTTTCCGACGGATTGGCGGCTATGGGGACGGATAAGGTGAAGATGCGGCTGATCGACGGGATGAACCCCGTGGAATTGCGTCCGGCCGAAGGAGATGAGTATCGCTACATTGTGATGCCGATCAGGCAGTAGGAGAAAGGCCGCTTCGGTCGGAACCGCCCATTGATCAACGCGTCCTCGCCGATTTCCAAACGATTTCAAAAATTTGTCTTAAGACGTTGGCGACGTCAGGATTCTCGATGAGAATCGCCTGTTTATAACGATGTGAGACAACTTGGGCTTTGTCGTGATAGACCTCAATCGAGACATTGCTCGAATAGACGCGCTCCGGCAGACCTTTGATTTCCATAAACTCCTTCGGGACTTTCGTATAGTTTAGATAGGGTTTCGTTGTTTCGTGTTCGCTGGTTACGGCACGAACCTTGATCTTTTGCTTCACGAGCTCGTGATTCAGCTCCGACCAATAGTTCCAGAGATCTTGCGGCGTGTCTTTCCCGTGCGCAAAAAATGCCACGAACGTTTCGCCCGGTATTTCTTTAAGGAGCCGGTCGTACATAAGCTTTATTTGGGCCAGCCCTTCATAATAGCTCGCTTTCACGACATGGCCGGGTTTGTTTGCAAGGGCCTGCAGCTCCGGCAACGCCGCCTGCGCACGCTCCATGCGGCTACGGGCGAGAACAAATAACTCAACAGGATCCGTTGCCGCGTATCGCGTCGCCTTCATGGTTGGTACCTTCTTTACCGCATTCCGCTCTAGAAGCGAGTCGAGAACGACGTAGGCGGTTGCGTTTTTCAAACCGCTGCGCTTTGCCGCCTGATATGCCGTGCAAGGCCCGGCCTGCAACAAGGCTAGGTACACGCGCGCTTCTTTTTCGGAGAAGCCCAGTTGCTCTACCGCGGAGACCGCATCCATATTTTTCGTCAATAAAAATGATGATTATCCCGTATCGAGATATTTTCATTGTAATTCTTCAACAATATATCAAATCCATAGACCGATGTATATTCATTATTTTTGAATATATTAGGAGCCATTCTATAAAGGAGGTGCGGGATCCGAACCGCGAAGCAAAGGAGGTACATATGGCAGGTGCAAACGCAGGATCGACGTTCCGCGGGAAGCCCCAGGCTCCCACCAAGATCAAGCCGCCGCCCAAGCCGCGGCACCCGTCCAAGTAGCGGAGCCGGACTGGCCCCGCTTTTTTCTAGGAGGTCATGATGCGAACGCCCTTTTCAACTGATTACTGGCACGCAAGGGTCGTCGAAGGCCGGGAGCATGAAGGTCTTGAAGATGCGATGCTTGCCGCGCTCAAGCGCGAGCCGCCGAGCATGTGTTCCGTGACGTTCGAGCGGGCCTGCAATCTCCAATGCCTTCACTGCATCTATCCGCCCGAAGTATCGTCGCGGCGGTTCTCGATTGAAGCGGGATTGCCGGAGCTCGTGCGAGAAGCTGTCAGGCAACTTCCGAGCGACTCACCGAGACTGTTGCATGAGGGAAGGATCATCCGACCTTGGCACGTGGATGTGTTGGCTGACGCGGCGAGCATGAGGACGGATCTGCGGGTCGGGCTTCTTGATAACGGGACGTATCTTCGTTGTCTCGAGCGCTTCTCCCGGCGAGGCTTTGCGCTCGACTGGTTGGACATCTCTCTGGACGGGCCGGAAGAGGTTCACAACCAACAACGCGCGAGTCGAATCGCATATCGTGACGCGATGGCGGGTCTTGCCCGCGCTCGGGAGGTCGTGAAGCCGGACGGTCGAGTGACGTCGCTGTTCACGGTCACGGAGCTCAACCGCGCAGAGCTGGTGAGGACGGCGCATCTCCTCTTTGGAGATGAGGTTGTGGATGAATGGCATATCACGACGCTGTCCCCCGCCCGGCGAGATATTGCGACTCTTGAGTGTCACGACCTAAGCGAGGTCTGGACTCAGGCGCGACGCGTGTTTCGACAATACGGACAGGCAAGCAACTCAAAGCAGCGCATCTTTTTCCGTCTGTATCGACATCAGGACCTCCTCAAGCTTGCACGAGTAGTCGGACCGGGAGCGGTGCTCGAAGCGCTTGAACGGCCTACGGGGTTCACGCCGGGCGAGGTGTATCTTACGTTGGAAGATGTCCCAATCGTCTTCTCCCCGCTCAGTTTGTGGCCCGGCGAGACGTTTCTCATCGACGCCGATGGTGCGTATCGAACCGCGTACAGCATCAGCCGTACGCTGGTCGAGCTTCGTCACGGGCGTTCGGATGACGGCGAGGATCTTCGTGGCTTCACCGTTGAACGGCTGCGTCCCGGCTTTGATCTCATGGCGTTGCATGAGCGTTGCGTCGATCAATGGTGGCGGTTTCGTGGACGGCGCTACCTCAAAGAAGAGATCGATGTCCTGAGGGCGCTCCGGTCTTGATCTTTCCCTCGGGCTCGGCCCGTTTTTTTACTCCGTCACGGTGACGAAGATCTCGGCGCGATCGAGCTGACCGGTTCCGCGCCGCGTGGCTTCTACGACGATCGTGTGACGCCCCACGGGCGGGCCGGCGGGGAGGGTCACTTCGAAGAGAGGGTCTTCCGGATCGAGCATGTTGCCGACGAGTCGGCGCACGCCGTCGGGGCCGAGCAGGGCGACGTCCACGCGTTCATAGAGACTTGGTTCGTCGAGATTCGCCTGGATTTTTTTCGGGAACGTCGCACGCGACCAGGTATCGTCGTTTTGCGGGGAGAGGATCGTAATGCCGGAGACGGTCGGATCCGGATCCGCGAGCACGTTCACGGTCACCGACGCTTCGCCGGGCAGCCCAATGTCGTCAAAGGCGCGTACCGTGAGCGTACGGAACCCTTTGCCGATGCGATTCGGGATGCGGATATCGAAGTCCCACGGCGCGGAATCGGTGGAGCCCACCGGAACGCCGTCGAGATACGCCTCGACGCGTACGACGGGCCGCGTCGCACTCACGAGCGCGGTGACCCGAAGAATGCGGGACGTCAGCGAGCCGTTCTCCGGCGGGGCAAGCACCGTCACCTTGGGGCGGTTCGCCTCGGTGAAGACGTCGTCATATTCGAGCGGGATCGTGCTCGTCGCATTCCATTGCGTCTTCTCCACCCAGGCGCGGACGGCCGACTCCCAGTTGGCGAATTGCGGATCATTGGCCGGATTCGTCGGGGGCGGACCTGTCGGATCGTTCTTATCGACGAACCACAGGATGGAGTGCGCGATCCGGTTGACGCGTTCCTCGACGAATTCAGGCGGCGTGAGCTCGGTCGCGCGTTTTCCCGTGATCTTGTTTACGAGTACCTTCTCCTCAAGCGCCTTGCCGAGTAAGGCGGGCTTCGTCGTTTGCGCGGGCGCGGGCGGCGTGAAGGGCTCGGTGTCGACGCCCTCGAGCGCACGGCGCATGTACGCCTGCCAGATAGGGGCGGCGACGATAGATCCGTCGGCGCCGCGCTTCATCTCCTGGCCCTTGCTGTTCCCGACCCATACGACGGCGACAAGATTGGGCGTATATCCGGCCGTCCAGGCGTCCTTGTAATTGTTCGTCGTCCCGGTTTTTGCCGCGACGGGCCGGCCGGGCAATGTCAGGCTGTTGCCGCGGCCGAAGACGTAAGCGCGCGCGTCATTGTCCGACAAGACGTTGTTTACGATGCGCGCCGTCTGCGCATCCATCACGCGTTTCGGCTCCGGCTCCTTCCACTCCTCCAATGTGCGGCCCTGCGCGTCCGTGACCTTCAAGATGACCGCCGGAGTTCGGTATTCGCCTTCGCGCGCAAATACGGCGTAAGCCGCCGCGTGTTCGATCGGCAACACCTCGCCTCCGCCCAGCACGAGCGAGAGTCCGAAACGGCTTCGGTCCCGGAAGGTCGAGTATCCGAGCTCCTCGGCGAAATCGATGATCGGGCCGAGTCCGACAAGGTACAGGAGTTTCACGGCCGGGATGTTGAGCGAGCCTTGCAACGCTTGGCGCAGGTTCACGGGACCACGCTCCCTGAGGTCGTAGTTCTTGGGTTCGTAGTTCTGCGTGTCCGTCTTGAACGTCGTGTTCACGTCCCATAGCTGCGTCTCCGGCAAATATCCGCGCGCGAATGCCGCGGCATAGACGATGGGCTTGAAGCTTGAACCGGGTTGGCGCTGACTCAGCGTCACGTTCACCTGTCCGTCGATGTCCTTGTCGAAAAAATCTTTCGAGCCCACCATGGCCAGTACCTGGCCGGTTTTGGGATCCAGGGACACGAGCGCGGCATTCCCGAACCCATATCGTTCGCCGCGGGCCTCGACGCCCTTCGTCACCTCCTCTTCCGCCATGCCCTGCTTGTCCAGGTCCAGCGTCGTGATCACATGCAGCCCGCCCTCACCGACGGTCTTTTCCCCGTATTTCGCCTCGAGTTGCTCGCGGACGTGCATGACGAAATGCGGTGCACGGATATCGCCGAGCGTCCGCGGCTTCACCTTGGAGAGCGTGTCCACCTGTTTTGCGTTCTCCGCTTCCTCCTTGGTGATGTATCCATCCGCCGCCATGCGATCGATGGTGTAATGCTGCCGGCCGATCAGCGTCTTGAACTCCTCGGCCGCGCCGGAAGTACTGTAGGGCGAATAGAAGGACGGACGTTGCGGAATGGAGGCGAGCAGCGCGGACTCGTCGATCGTGAGCTCCTTCGCGGGTTTGCCGAAATACGTTTGCGCCGCCGCTTCGACGCCATAGATCGTCGATCCGTACGGGATTTCGTTCAGATACAGTTGGAGGATCTGATCCTTCGAATACTTGCGCTCGATCTGCAACGCCAGGATGAACTCGCGCAACTTGCGATCAAGGCTGCGCTCGTTGGTGAGTACGGCGTTCTTCACGAATTGCTGCGTGAGCGTTGAGGTGCCTTGGATGCGCTGTCCGCGCACGACGCTCATCACGACGGCGCGGAACAGCCCACGCCAGTACACGCCATGGTGTTCGTAGAACTGACGATCTTCGATGGCGATCGTCGCGTGCTTCACGTAATCCGGGATGTCCCCAATTTGCACCAGGGTCCGTTTTTCGTCGCCATGGATCTCGTAGAGCAGACGCTGGCCCGTCCGATCAAAGATCTTGGTACTTTGCGGGACGCTGCGCGACAACAGTTCGTTCGGATCCGGGAGATCGCGGCTCACCCACGCGGCGTAGAGGGTAAAAGCAAAGAACCCCACGACACCCAGCGCCAAAGCGGCCAGCCCGGCTATTTTAAGCCAAGGTTGGGCAAGCTTCCAATATTTTTTGCTAATTCTAGCTAAATTCTTCATGTAGATCGTTGACAAAAGCCCTTCACTATGCTATGATCCTGCGTTAAAAATCAAGCTCTCAACTATGCCATTCTACGTCAATACGTGCATGGTTCGCTATATCCGCAAGGCCGTGGCCGGCATCATGGTCGCGTCCGTTGGCGTATCCGCGTTACAGGTGCAGGTTGCCGCCGCCGATGCGGCCATGCCGAATCCCGGTTGGGGAACGGTGTTCGCGATCCGCGCTGACACGGGTGCGATCGTGAATGCGGACGAGGCCGTCGCGACCGAGAAGGAGGCGCGTCCGACCGCACTGAAGACGATCTACATGGATTCGACGTCGTACACGTCGCGCCCGCAGGAAACCGACGCCGACCCGTTCGTGACGGCCGACGGTTCGGACGTGCGCGACGGCATCGTTGCCACGAACGTGCTCCCGTTCGGCACCAAGGTACGTCTTCCGACCGTGTTCGGCGACCGCATCTTCACGGTGCATGACCGTATGAACGCCCGCTACTCCTACCGCATCGACGTGTGGTCCAACGATCTTACGAAAGCCAAACAGTACGGCGTGAAGCGTCGCATCCCGGTCGAAGTCGTGGACTGGGGTGATAACAAGACGCAGTGGGCCGCCCGTGCGGAAAAGATCAAGCAAGAGCGGCTTGCCAAACGCCGCGTGAAGGAGATCGCTCTCAAATAATGAGAATCTAAAAACTCCGGCATCCGCCGGAGTTTTTAAAAAGCCCCGTGATTTTACACGAGGCCGGACGTGATGCATCACAGAGTCAGGGAGTGATGGCGGGGAACGCGGCTCGCAGGGTCTCGGTCGTGGCGTTTTCGAGGTCGCTCACGAGAATCTCCACGAGGGTCGAGTGATCTCCGGTGTGGGATATCCCGGATGGCTTCAGGATGAAACCGTCGACCGCCTCATTCCTGCGTGCGCTGTTGCTGAAGATGCTGTAGATGAAGAAGAGGGCTTCGGGGTTCGCGCTCTTGATTTCTCGTGCCAGATCGGTTCCATCCCACAGCGGAGGCCTTGAGCGGTCGCTCGAGTCAAGCACCAGGCCGGAGATGACGAGTGCCGGGCCGGCGTTCTCGACGGCCTTCAGCGCTTCTTCCGGGTCGGATGTGTAGAAGATGCTTTCGGCACGCGTCGCGTTCAGTCCGGCGACACTATCTTTGATGTCCCACAAGTTCTCTACATGTCGTTGGATCACGACGTTCTTCATGTTCGCTTCTCCCTTTTGGTGAAAAAAATGCGACGATCGATTCATCAGTATACATACCTCTCGATCGAAGGAGACATCGAACCATAAAATGGTCGATTTGTCAATAGTATTGCATCATGGTCACCATGTGGTCACCGACGCGACGCCCGCGGCGAACGCCGCTCAAATAACCCCTATGCGCGCGTTCGATTCTGCGCTCAACCAACAAGAAAACACCGCCTTGCGAGCGGTGCATCTCTTGGAGGCGTGAGCGGGAATCGAACCCGCGCATAGGGGTTTTGCAGACCCCTGCCTTACCACTTGGCTACCACGCCGAGGAGCGAGAGAACGGGCAAGCTTGCTTGCCTGATTCCGAGAGACGAGACGGGGATGGCCGTAGGCCATACCATGCCTTGCGAGGCGGATCGTAGCCGATCACAACGGAGGAATCAAGCCGGCTGACGCTACCCTTGACGGCCATCTCGATCGAGGGTAGCATGCCACCCCCTATCGATGATCCGATGGGGATCCATACTTCGAACAGGGAGGAACGCATGGAAGTACGTATCGAAGACGAGATGGATGCATCCGGCGATCCGATTGCGCTCGTGCGCCTTCGGCCCGACGGGAAACGGACGCGCATCCGCGTCGAGCGACTGCGCGCGCAGGACCTCGGCCGACCGCAGCTTTTCGACGTCTCGCCCGACGAGGCGGTCGTGAGCCTCTGTCTCCAGCTCGGCAATGTCGTCTTCCTTTCGGGAAGCGACGCGCTCGCCGGGTTCCTCAACCGCCCGGCCGACCTGGGGGAGCTCGTTGACGCGTGTCGCTCGATGCGCGAGTTTCCCGGGCGGCGCTCCTACCAGCGCCGCCTCGTCGGGCCGTGCGCGCGCAGTCTCGTTTCGTCGGGCAAGAGGTGGGCCGACCTCGGACCGCCGGGCGAGGACGGATACCACGTCATCGGCATGGACGAGGAGCGCCGACGCGTGTTCGCCTTCCGCTCCACCCCGACCGACCGCTCCTTCAAGCACCAGCTGTGTCATGCCACGATTTCCGTGGCGGATCGCGCCGCGTCCTGGGTCCCGCTCGCCGCCCCGCCGGGCGATGCCGCGACGTTCGTGGACGCGTCGCGCTTCGTGCGCGTCGTCTTCGACGACGGGCGCCCTGCCGCGACGCAGGCCGTGATCCGGCTCGCCGACGCGCGCGGTTTCGAGACGCATCGCCTGCTCACGATCGAGGAGACCGACGACGGCCCGATCCCCCGCTGGAGCGATCCTTTCCGCGCGGACTATCCGGTGCTCGGGCCGGACTGGCGCGAGCGAGCGATCCGCAAGGAGGAAGGCACGATCCCGAACGCGCTTCTCCTGCAAGAGGCCGGGGCGCACGGGTATGCGCTGCATCGCCTCCCGCTCACGCAGTGCCGCGTGCAGCAGCTGTACGCCTACTTCGTCAACGCCGGGAATCTCTGATTCCCGCACCCCTCCGCCCGGATTCCTTTCCGGGCTTTTTCGTATCGCTCGTCGTTCATGACTCATTGCCCATCGTTCATGTCCGTGAGAGCATGTCGCCATGAAGCGCCTTTTCATCCTCGACGCCAATTCCCTGCTTCACCGGACATGGCATGCCATCCGGCCGCTCACCAATCCCGAGGGATTGGTCGTCAACTGCGTGTACGGCATGCTCATGTCGGTTTTGAAGCTGATCGAACGCGAAAAACCGGACGCGTTCGTCGCCTGCTGGGACACGGAAGCCGCGACCTTCCGGCACGACGCGTACGAGGCGTACAAAGCCCAACGGAAGACGAAAGAGGACGAATTGTATGCGCAAATTCCATGGGTCAAGGAGGGATTTGAAGCTCTCGGCATCGATTCACTGGCCGTCGACGGGTATGAGGCCGACGATTTGATCGGAACCTTGGCAAAAAAAGCAAAAAAATCCGGTTGGGAAGTCGTGATCGTGACGGGCGACCGCGATGCGCTGCAATTGCTCGAGCCGGGCGTACGCGTGATGGCCTTTCTCAAAGGCGTGACGGATACGAAGCTCTATGACGAGTGGACGCTCAAGGAGGAATACGGACTGACGACGCAACAGTTTTTGGAATACAAGGCCATGCGCGGCGACCCGTCCGACAACATTCCCGGCATCAAGGGCATCGGTGAAAAAGGCGCGAAGGAACTTTTATTAAAATATGGAACACTGAATAAGATTTTGCAGGCGGCGCATGACCCGTCTTCCGAACTTACGCCGTCGACGAGACAAAAATTGCTCTCCGCGGAAGCGGAGCTTCCTTTCATCGTGAAACTCGTGAAGATCGTCACGAACGCGCCGGTGAAATGGACGCCGAAGAAGACGACGTTCCCGCGCGATCGCGAGGCGTTCCTCACCTTCCTCCATCGGATGGGGTTTCGTTCACTTGTCGCACGTATGAACGGCGAGAAACAGGAAACGAAGACCGTCGTGTCGACGCGAACTCCGTCGAAAAAAGATCGCAAAGCGCTCCCGCCCGCTTTGCACAGCGCGGACACGTTCGAAGAAAAGAGACTGACCAAGTCATCAGAACTCGGGGAGGCGCTCAAGGACCTGAAGAGGTCCGACGCCGTGGCGGTGTTCGTGCCGGAGCATCCGCAACGATCACTTTTTGTAGACACCGGCTCCGGGCTTGTTTTCGCCGGAAATCACAAGGCGTTTCACGTCGCGGCCGATCTTGCGAACACGTCCGTGATTCGAGAGTTTCTTGCAGATGAGGATGTGCCGTTCGTCGCGCATGACGCGAAGTCGGAATTGCGCAAACTCGAGGCGTACGGGCTCGTTGTCGGGCGATGGAATTTCGATACGATGCTCGCGGCGTATCTCCTTGGCGCGGGAGAACGTAACCACGATCTCGACGCGCTCGCGGCCACCCATCTCGGCGTACAACTGGAGTCGGATGCACCGCCTACGAGCGTCGCGGAGACGGTATGCTCGCTCGTACGTCCGCTGCGTGCGAAGTTGCGCGAGGAGTCGCTCGAGCATGTCTTCGAGCGGTTCGAGTTGCCGCTCGTTCAGGTGCTGCGTGACATGGAGCGCGAAGGTATCCTCATCGACAGGGCGTATCTCAAGTCATTGTCGAAACAGATGTCGGCGGCAAAAGTGAAGATCGAGGAGAAGATGCGCAAGACCGTCGGCAAGGAATTCAATCCCGCCTCGCCGACGCAACTCGCCGATATTCTATTCTCGCATCTCGGCCTGCCGACCAAAGGCGTCAAGCGCGGCAAAAAAGGATACTCGACCGCGGCGCCCGAACTCGAAAAATTGCGCGGCACGCACCCGATCATCGAGATGATCGAAGAGTATCGCGAAGTCTCAAAACTTCTCTCGACCTACGTCGACGTACTTCCCGATCTTGCGGACAAGACGGGACGGGTGCACACGACGTTCAATCAGGCAGTGACGGCCACCGGAAGATTGTCCTCAACCGAGCCAAATTTACAGAATATTCCCATCCGGACCGAGCTTGGGCGCAAGATCCGCCGGGCTTTTATCGCCAAGCGGGGCTACAAGCTACTTTCCTGCGATTATTCACAGATCGAGCTAAGAATTGTCGCATTGTTAGCAAAAGATCAGAACATGCTCGACGCATTCAAGCGTGGTGAAGACATCCATACGGCCACGGCGGCCAAGATTTGGGAGGTGCCGTTGAAAGCGGTAACAAAAGAACAGAGGCGAATCGCGAAAGCGATTAACTTCGGGCTGATTTTCGGCCAAGGAGCGCAGGGATTGGCGCAAGTGGCGGGGATTTCATTTTCGGAAGCCAAGGAGTTCATCCGCCGTTACTTTGAGGTGTATCGCGGCGTGAAGGAGTACATGGATCAGACCAAGGCGCTCGCCCATTCGCTCGGCTATGTCGAGACGCTGTTCGGACGCAGACGCTATCTGCCGGAAATCCATTCGCAACTCGCGCAGGTGCGCGCACAGGCCGAACGCATGGCGATCAATATGCCCGTGCAAGGGACGGACGCGGATCTCATGAAACTTGCCATGATCGCGATTCACGAGAAGCTACCGGCGATATGTGCCGACGCGAAAATGCTCCTGCAGGTGCATGACGAACTGCTGTTCGAAGTGCCAAATAATAAAGTACAAGCCGTTGCCGAATTTGTACGCGACGTGATGCAATGCGTCGAGAAGCTCGCCGTGCCGATCGTTGTCGATGTGAAGACGGGAGAGAATTGGGAAGAGATGGAAGCCGTTTGACGAAACGGGTTCCGGAGCGGAACATAATCAGCATGTTGATTTTGTGTTGCGGGCCGGATACGTACCGAGCGATGCAACGGGCGCGGGAACTTGAAGCCGCGTTTCGCGCCAAGCACGATCCTTCCGGTTCGAGCATCGAACGATTGGAGCCGGGCAGGGCGACGGCGGATGCCGTGATCGAGCGCAGTCTCGCCGTGAGCCTGTTTTCACCTATGCGTTTTATCCGCGCGGACGGCTTGGTCGAGCGGTGTCCAAAGGCGAAGGCCAAGCCGCTCGCGCTCGCGCTCACAAAGGATTCGGAACGAGTCATCGTTGTATCCATTGAGCAGGAAAAACCCTCTGCGACGGCCTTAAAACCGTTCGCGTCGGTACCGAAACTTATCGTGACCGAGTATCCCCTGCGTTCGGGCAAGGCGTTCGCTCAATGGGTCGTTCAAGCGGGCGCGACCTTGGGCGTGACCGACGCGACGATGCTCGCGCGATTGGCCGACGCATGTGACGGCGACGCGTGGCTCGCGTCCAACGAGCTCATGAAGCTCGCGGCCGGCGGCGATTCGGACGCCGTGCGCGTGCAAGAAACGAGTGCGTACGAGATCGCGGACGCGTTTCTTTTGAATGAACCCGATCGCTACCGCGCGCTTGCGTCACACGGTCCGTCCGATCGCGTCTCCTACCCCCTCTTCCAGCAAGCCGTTGCCGCTCTTCGCGTCCACTCAGGGGACGTACAAGGACTCCCGCCGTTCGTCGTTTCGAAATTGCGTCGTTCCGATGAGCGCCGTGCGGCATCGGTGGCTGGCGCGACGACACTGACGATCCTGCTCGCGCGCTCCGGTCTCGCCGAGGCGGACGAGCTCGACACGCTTCTGCCATAGTAATATAATAAAAAATCCCCGCTATCGACGGGGCTTTTTTATTTTGATGCCGTGAGCTTCATCGCCATGGATGTGAGGCGACGGGACTTGTTGCGGTGAATCACGTGCTTCTTTGCGGCCTTGGCCGAGGCTTGCTGCAGTTTGGCTACCAGCGCAAGAGCTTCCGTCTTCTTTCCGTCCTTCACGAGCGCCTTTAGCTGCTTTGTCAGCGCTTTTACGTTGGTTTTTTCACGTAAATTGCGAGCGGCGCGGCGCTTGTTTTTGCGGAGATCCTTGATGGCGGCATGCTTGTTCGGCATAGATCGGGCTAAGATTAGTTAGATTCTGGAGAATTGTCAAATGGCGATAGAGTGGCGCACGGGTCGAGTCATGGCGGGCATAGATACAAAAGTTCGGATATTTTGGATTGACATGAGTGTCCAAGACTTCTATACTTCTGTCTGCTCCGATTTTAAAGGTCATCAATAATTTTCGGTCTTTCAAAATCCGAAGCCAGTCCCCTCGCCGAAACATAATAATAACTTTTTTATATTTTACGACACATGCTTCCATAGTTCAATGGATAGAACGAGGGACTCCTAAGCCCTAGATCGTGGTTCGATTCCACGTGGAGGCACCATGCGAAACAAGTGATTTTCATTTGTTTCACGTGAAACAGCTTTGAGCGATTACTCGAAGGCGTTTCACGTGAAACAATTACATTGAGTTTCACGTGAAACTATTTTGAAATGATGAAAAATAAGAAAATTGTTAGTTACTCTATACGTAGAGACTTATGTCTCTTTACAGATGGTGTAGCTAATAATTTTCGGCAACTTATGGGCCAATAGCTCAGTTGGTAGAGCGCTGCATTCGCATTGCAGAGGTCAGGAGTTCGAATCTCCTTTGGTCCACCATCATAAACCGTCGTGGCTCAAGCTTCGGCGGTTTTATGTTTCACGTGGAACACGAGTCTAAACTAGCTTTTCAAAAACTTGACTTCCAGCCTTTCTTGCAGAGAGGAAAGCGCTTTCCTCTCTGCACTCTCCTGCGCCCCCGGTCCTGCGCTTCTCCATCGGTATTCGTCTCGCTCCGACTGCAGGCTGAACTGGGCAAATTGATAATATGTTTATTTCGACAATTTGCCGTCAGACATGCGGCCTGCGTCTCGTCGTCGCTCACGAACCGATGTCCGATGCTCGGAAGGGTATGTTTTGTCTCAGTGCCAGCGTGAGCGGGAGGGTGCCGGCCTGCAACGCTATGCGTTGCAATGGCGGGTAGGCATGGATGGTGACGACTCACCCTTCCTGCATGAAAGTCTTAAGCCATTCTTGCGTAAGAATTACCAATATTTATGTTTCACGTGAAACATCACGTACATGAAACACAGCAAATATTATTATTAATTATTTTAAGACGCATAGATTATCGCTTTGTATATAAGGTTAAAAAAGGATATAATGAATACATAGTTTTGATATGAAGAAGTTTTGGTCATTGACCATCGTACTTTGCGTGTTCCTGATCGGATCCAATGTTTTGGCTATGTCCAGCACGAATTATTGGATTCCTTGGGACACGATTAATTCCGGGGGGAGCGATATCGGTACCAGCACGAACTTTACTTTGCGTGACTCTATCGGAGGAACGGTTGTTGGTACGGGTACGAGCGCGAATTATCAGCTTTCTCAAGGATATCGGGTGCCGGAAGCTGCGAACACGCTTTCATATATCGTGAAGTCAAGCAATTCCACGCCAACGTCATACACGTCCTTTTCGAACGGCATCGGAGGGAGCGTCACGGTTGCGGATGCGAGCGGTTTTGCCACGGGAGACTTGATCGCCGTCGTCGAAAATGAAGGGTTTGCACAGTTGGTTGCGGTTGGAATCATCACGGATATCGCAGGTACGACATTTACGGTGGATCGTTTCGAGGGCGATGGTGCCGGCATGAGCGGCATCCCTTCGGGAGGCAATGATTTCGTTTACCGATTAGACGCGAACAGTTTTAACTTTGGAAGCGTTGCCGCCGGTTCGGAGTACGCAAGAGTGGTGGGCACTTCCGTTCTTACGAATATATCTACAGGTTATTCCGTCTATATCCAAGCGAATCAGGAACTTCAGAACGCTTCGGCACAAGTGATGGGGGAGGTGACGGACGGCGCGGTCAGCGTCGGTTCCGAGGAGTACGGTGCGGAAGTGACCGGCGCGACGGCATTCGGGGCGGGTTCGGATCTGGGAGTGACGACGACGCAGCGCGTCATCCAGACTTCCGCAGCCGCTTCCGGGTCGGTATCGGACAAAGTGGCGATGATTTTCAAGCTTTCCATTACGGCGTCGACCAATCCGGGGACGTACACACAAACGGTCTACTACACGCTGACGGCGAATTACTAATATGTCTCGCATCGTACATCGCGTATCACGCATCATCGGAGGTCTCTCTTTCCTGCTTGTTAGCTGTTTGTTCATCGTGCCTCATGCGTCGGCGTTGACGGTGCATCCGGCCATTCAGGATATCGAAATCGATCCGGGGCAAACGGAGACGAGGACCGTCACGTTGGAGAATGACGAAGCAACCGTGCAAACGTACGTGTTTTCCATCCAAAAATTCGTTCCGAAAGGCGAATTTGGCCAGCAGCAGTTCCTTGATTCAAGTGATATGTCCGGGCTTCCGGAGTGGATGTACGTCGATCGTTCGGAAGTGACGCTCGCGCCGGGGCAGGCGCTGAGTTTGCCGATCACGATCCGCGCGCCGGAAGACGCGAACGCGGGCGGGTATTATGCGGCGCTGTTCCTGTCGAGAACGCAAGCGGCGGGGGAGGAGTTGGCGATGTTGCCTCGCGTCGGCATCCTCTTTTTCGTCCGCGTGAGCGGTCCGGCGATCGAACGGCTCATCTTGGAAGATTTCGCGACGGACTCGGACTCTTCCTATGCGCATCTTCCGGTCGGCTTTCGCGTGTCGATCTTGAACGAGGGCAACGTGCATCTCGCGCCCGAGGGGACGATAACCGTAAGGAATGCCTTCGGATCGACGGTGGCGAAGCTGCGCGTGAACGCCGAAGGCGGAAACATCCTGCCGGATTCGCGTCGCGTGTATCGCGTCGCGTGGATCAAGGGGCCGGTTCCGGAAGGGGGCGGATATTGGCAAGGGCTTTTGCGTGAGCTCTCGAATTTCGCGTTCGGGCCGTATCGCGCGACGCTTGAGTTGCGTGGCGACGGATTTGCGCAGCCGATGCGTTCGGAGATCGCGTTTTCGGTGTGGCCGTGGCGCACGTTCGTCGCGCTCGTCGCGCTCGTCTTCGCGTTCGTGCCGTTCTTCTTCCTCGCGAAGAGACTCGCGATCATGAGCGCCACGGCCAAGTCCGATCCATTGCGATAATCGGGCGTCCGCCACGTCTCGTTTGGGGACGCGGCGGGTTCCGGATGATCACGATCCGCCTATGCACAAACGTTTCATGGCTCGCGCATTCTTTGCCGCGGTTCTCGCCGCGTCTTTGGCGTTTCCATGGAGTGCGATCGCCGCGACGCTCACCGACCGATCCGTTCTCATGGAGAGGAACGCGCCCGGCGTCGCGTCGAATCAGGAGATCCGGTTTACCACGCCGAGCGGCGTCGATGCGGCGGGCGAGACCGTACGGGTGAATTACCCCTATGATTTTGAACTTTCATCGATCGGCGTGGGGGACATCGATCTTTTTTACGGGCCAACGACCGGATTTGAAAACGCCGCAACGCTCGCTTCGGCCGCCGGCGTGAATATCTGGGGTGTTGCAATCTCGGGTCGGACGATCACGTTCACGGCACCGACGAATGCGGGGCCGATCGCCGCAGGCGACAAGGCGGTCATTCGCATCGGGACGAATGCGAGCGGCGGGACCAATCGCATCGTGAATCCGGGCGGCGCGGGCGGCGACGCCGTCTTCGTGACGATCGACGGGTCGTTCGGGGACACGGGGGGATTCGACGTACCGATCTACGAAAACGATTTCATCAGCATTAGCGCGACGGTCCCGTCCGCCGCTCCGCCCCCGAGTCCCGGCCCCGGCGGCGGCGGACCGGCCGCGGACGGAACGGCGCCGGTCATCACGAACGTCCGCGTCATCAATATCACGACGTCCACGGCGACGATCGCATGGGACACGGACGAGTCCGCAACCGGACTCGTGGAATACGGGTTGTCGCCGATCTACGGTTTGACCGCGAGTCACGCGGGTCTCGTGACCTCGCATGCCGTTCCGTTGTCGGCTCTCACGCCGGATACGGAGTACCACTTCCGCGTCACGTCCGCGGATGCGGTCGGAAATACGTCTCAATCGGGAAACGTGACCTTTCGCACGCTGCCGCCGCCCGCGCCGCCCGTCATCTCCGATATTCTCGTGATCAACATCACGGATACGTCCGCCATCGTGACATGGAGGACGGATATTCCCGCGACGAGCCTGGTCGAATTCGGGGAAACGGTCGCCTACGGAAGATCCGCCGGCTCGTCGAGCCTCGTGACCGAACATGCGGTTTCGCTGACCGGACTGACGCCCGCAACCCTGTATCATTTTCGCGTGGGGTCTACGGAAGCAAGCGGCCTCGCTTCGTTTTCCGGCGACCGCACGTTTACGACGTTGCCCGATTCAACGCCCCCATCCAACGTCTTCAACTTTGTCGCGACGCCCGGAAATGCGGAGAACCTTCTGACCTGGAACAATCCTCCGGACCCGGATTTCGCCTTCGTACATATTCGCGCCCGCACCGACGGATATCCTTCGAACCCGACGGACGGCCGTTTCGTCTATCAAGGTTCGGCGGAAGCGTTTTTGGATACCGGTCTCGTGAACGGCACGACCTACTATTACACCAACTTTGCCTTTGACGTGTCCGGCAACCGTTCCGGCGGCGCGCTTGCACAAGCGACGCCGAGTGAGGCCGCGCCTCCCTTACCTCCGGTGCCTCCGCCGGTCACGCCCCCCGGACCGACCCCTCCGTCCGTTCCCACGCCTCCCACCGTCCCACCGACGGTTCCGCCCACGCCCGGCGTGACCACCACGCCGCCGATTCCCCCGACGGTGACCACCACGCCGCCGATCGTGCTCCCGCCAGAACCGACGCCGATCGAACCCGAAGCCCCTTCAGGCATCACGATCACTCCTTCGTTTTTCGGCGGGTCGGGCACGATCGAGCTCGAGCCCGACGCATCCGGCGTCGTCGGTTCCTTGCCGGGCGCTCCGGTTCTCGTCCGTGTTCCGGTCGCGGGTTTCGATCAGGAACCCTCGTCCGCCATCGTCGAGGTGGGCGCATCCAGATACGCGTTGACGCCGCTTCCCGACGGCGAGTTCTGGGGGGCGTCCTTTGTCCCGTCCACGCGCGTCGAAGACGTACCCGTGACGGTCGTCTTCTCGTTTCCGGACGGCACGCAATCCCGCGCGCGATCGACCGTCAGCCTGCAACCGGTCGGTCGGATTCTCCATCGTGAACTTCCGTTCCCCGTCCCGACCGGGCTCGAAGGGGCGACCGTCACGCTGTATGAGCTGACGGTGCAGGGCTGGGTCGTCTGGGACGGTACGCGCCACGGTCAATCCAATCCGCAGGTCACCGGAACGGAAGGGTATTACGGATTCCTCGTGCGAAACGGTCGTTATCGGGTCGTGGTCGAGAAAGATGGGTACGTCACGCAAGAACGCGAATTCCGAGTGACGCGTAACGTCGCTTCGGTTGATGTCCTGATGCCGGCGGAGATCGCGATACCGATCCTGGGCCCTATACTGGACATCCTCCAATCTGAGGAAGCGCAGCAAGCGGCCGAAATCGCCGCGCCCGTCGCGGTTGCCATCGCGCTCGCCAACCTTTCTCTCGCCGCGTCGTTGGCGAGCATACTCAATTATCTCTGGTTCCTGTTCACGCAACCGTTACTCTTATTCGGCCGCAAACGGCGCGAGCGTTGGGGTCTCGCGTACAATGCCCTGTCCAAGCAGCCCATCGATTTGGTGGCCGTCCGTCTCGTCCACGCGAAAACAAACCTCATCCTTCAGACCCGCATCACGGATATCAAGGGGCGATTCTCGTTTCGCGTCCGTCCCGGCGCGTATCGGCTTGAGGCCGCGAAGACAGGATATCGATTTCCTTCCGAATACCTGAAAGGGCAGAAGCAGGACGGCGAGCTTGTCGACATCTATCACGGCGAAACTATCACGGTCGAGGAAGAATCGAATATCGCCGTCAATATCCCGCTTGATCCGCTCACAAAGGAAGAAACACCAAGATCCGTCTACTTCAAACGCGCCTTGCGTAAGATCCAGCACGCGCTTGCGCTTACGAGTATCATCATCACGGTGGCGGCACTGTCGATCGCCCCAACATGGTGGATGGCGGGCTTGCTTGCGATTCAGATCGTGACCTACCTGCTATTTCGTAGGCTGGCATTGCCAAAAAAGCCGAAAGGTTGGGGGATTGTGTATGATGCAGCATCACGCAAACCGGTCGGGGCTACGATCGTGCGTATCTTTGATAAAAAATTCAATAAGCTGCTTGAAACGCAAGTGACGGATAGTCATGGAAATTACGGATTCTTTGCACAAAAGAACGTCTATTTCATCACGGCGGAGAGGAAGGGGTACAAACGTTACCAATCAGAAGATATCGACCTGACGCAAAAAGAGGTCACCGTTGTGGATAAACACATAAAAATGGAGTCAGAATAGGTTGTTTTAGTTAAAATTTTATTTTACACATTTCATCCACAGGACTTGATTTCATGGTTTTATGATCGAAGTTCGTGAACGAGGCTAATAATAGCTAAGAAAAAGTTGTATTAGATTGTCGATAGAATAACTATGGATCCGTATCTTTACAGGCGGATTCGTTATCGGCATGCACAAGGCTGTTCGTTCTTTTCTGAAACAAGCCCAATCCATGATCGGGTTGGTTGTCGTTATCATCATCGTCATCCTTGCACCGACCCCCTCCCTCGCCGCCCAGGGCATCGCGCCCCTCATCTCATACCAGGCTCGTCTCATGGATCCCTCGGGCTTCCCGGTCGCCGACGGCAGCTACTCGA
>RHKK01000002.1 GCA_008363075.1 Candidatus Uhrbacteria bacterium | reverse complement strand
TCGAGCAGGCGGTCGAGTCCCTTGCGCGGCACGAGACGCGTCACGGCGAGAAGCTGGAACGTGTCATCCGCGACTCTGAGCGTGCGGCGCGCGATTTCGCGCGGTGGAAATTCCATCGGTTCGACGCCGGGCGTCAGCACGACGGGCTTGATCGCGGGATCGAACGCGCGCAATTCACTGGCGACGAGTTCCGAGTTCGCGAGCACGGTCCGCGCGCCGCGCAGGATCCAACGCAGCAACCATGTCTTGCGGCGTGATCGAAGCGCCAAGCGAAGATCGAGTCCGTGTAGGAGCACGGCATACGGCAGGCCGCCCGCAAGCCGCGCGAGCCATGCCGCCGTGCCGCACGGCAGCGCCTGGCTCACGAGCACCGACGAATATCCGCGTCGGCGGAATCCGCGGATCGCCGACACCATCGGCCACCAGGCAGGCCATGCCGTGCGAACGAGACGCGCCCGCTCGACGTGGCCAGGTCCGGCGACCTGATGCGTTTCATTCACGAACACGTCGATTGTACCGCGGGACGCTTCGACGAGATTTCCGAGATACCGAGCCACGCCGCCGCGTTCCGGCGGATAGTCGAGTGTCATGAGCGCGATGCGTTTAGGGCTTGTCATGTAAATCGATATCTTCCTGCGGCACCGGCACGATGCGGCGTTTAGCCCAATCCCATGCCATGATCACGTCGCGCCACGTAAGCAGCTTGAACAGGAACAGCGCGGAAAGACCGACCGCGCCGCCGAAGAGGAACGCGAATACGTCGGTCATCGGCCCGGAAAAGTACATGACCGCTCCCCAAATCGCGAAGGTCGCTCCAAGGCCTCGCAAGAACAGCGGCCCGAACCACGAAAGCGCCATGTCCTTCCGGACATACCACCAGCCGATCAGGAACAATCCCCAGAAACTCACGACGCCGGCCCAAGCCGCACCGACGGGCCCGAGCGGCGGCACGAGGAGGATGTTCAGGATCACGTTGATCACCATCGCCATGCCCATGGCCGCCGTCTTGAGATGCGCGCGGTGCGTTGAGTTCAGCAGCGACCCGATCGGAAAATCGAGAAAAATCGGCACAAGCACCCACGGAAGCACCATCAGTGCGGGGATGGATCCTTCATACCGCGGACCGTACAGGAGGTAGATGAACCGACCGGATAGCGATGAAAGCAGTGCGGCCAGCGGGACCGCGGCGATCAGCATGAGGCGTTGCGAGCCTTTGAGAATGCCGGGAATCGCGCCCTTGTCGTGCTTCGCGGCATGCGAAAGGCCCGGATACAGCGCCGCGACGAATGCCATGGGCATGAACTGGAGCGCGTATGTGAGTTTGTAGGCCACGGCGTATTCGCCGACCGCGACCGAGCCGTGGACGATTTTCAGAATCTGGCTGTCCACGTAGGAATAGATTTTCACGAAGATGCCCGCAAGGGCGAATGGCGCGGCCATGACGGCGATCTCGCGCCAGGCCCAAGCGGTACCGTCCTTGGGCCGCAAGCCCAGCCGATACGCGTTCCGGATGCTCCACCCGACGTTCCAAAGACTCGCGACCGCAAGACCGATCACGAGACCGATCACGCCGAAGCCGAGCGCGGCCGCGGAAATGCCGATGATCGCGGTAAAGACCTGTCCCGCGAACATGCCCGCCGCCTCAAAGCGCAGCTCACGCTTCCCGCGGATCGCGCCGTACCAGAGCACCGACGTCGCGTCCGCGGCCATGACGAAGAGCGCCGCGATGATCACGGCGATAAACGTCTCGCCGCGCACGCCGATCAGCCACGCGTACCCGATCGCCGCGGCAGCGGTGAGCGGCAAGAGTACGGCCTTCGCCGCCATCGCGCGGGCGAGAAGCGCCTTTCCGCGTTTTTCGTCGGCCGCCATCTCGCGGATCAACACGGGCGTCAATCCCAAATCCGCAAACGTGACAAAGATCGAGGTGATCGAAATCGCAAAAAAATATTCACCGGTGACCGCCACTTCCACGATCCGCGCGATGACCGTGAACGAGACGAACGAAATGGCCTTCTGGGCCGTCGTCGCGATCATGAGCCAAGCGGCGTTTTGGGCGATTTTTTGAGAGGCGGACATGCGGCTAGCGTAGCGATTTTTCGCTCAACGTACAACCACATCAGGCTTTGATCGGATCTCGCACGTTTTGCGATCGATCGACTTGGTCGTCCGGTACACCGAGACGCAAAGCAGGATGAGACCGGCCATCAGAAACTCTTTTCCCTTAAACGGCAGCGCGGATACAAGGGCGGCGGTGGCGGCGGTGGAAAGGAAGCCGGAGAGTACGAACGTCCCGCACGCCGCGCAGCCGAAGCCGAGCGTTCCGAGCAGGACGCCGCCCGCTTGGCCGAGCCAGGATTTTTCCATGCGCAATTCCCGCACGGCGTAGAGGTTCAGTGTGAGACTTAACGCGACGAGGAGCGCGAGGCCGTAGGACATCGTCAGCGTCCATCCGTCGGCGCGGGCGCCGGGATGGATGAGGAGCAGGCCGGCCAGCCGAAACTTAGCGTCCCATGGCAGAATCTCGGTCGAAAACACGCTGACGAGGTTCGGCCATTGAATGGCGACGGTCACCGACAAGACGAGCGCGATCGCGAGCGCGACAAACGCGCCGGAATATCCCCGGCGGTCGAAAACTTCGCGGAGCGAGCGAAAGACCCCCGTCATGATCGTCGCTAGTCTACGCGCCCCGCCAGAAAAACAAAACCCCGCCATATGGCGGGGTTTTGATCGATCTTTAACGTTTTGACCATTGCGGGGCGCGGCGGGCTTTGCGCAAACCCGGTTTCTTGCGCTCCTTGGCGCGCGGATCGCGCTTGAGATAACCGAGTTTCTTCAAGGTTTTGCGATAGGTCGGGTTCAGCTCGCACAGGGCGCGAGCGATGCCGAGACGAACCGCTTCGGCCTGACCCATGATGCCTCCGCCGACGACGTCCGCGCTTACGTCCACCGCCCCTTCGAGACCCGCGGTCTTGATCGGCGCGACCAGCATCGAACGGGACTCATGCGTCGTAAAGAACTCTTCCATCGGACGGTCATTGACCGTCATGACGCCCTTGCCATTCTTGATGAGACGCACTTTCGCAATAGCGGTCTTGCGACGGCCAATCGCGTACAGGTACGCGCCCTTCGGTGTCTCGCCGACGGCCTCCGTCCCCTTCTCCGTTTTCACGGCCCTTTTCGCGGCGGTCTTCTTGGGCGCGGCTTTCTTCGCTGGCGCCTTCTTCTTCGTTTCGGCAGTCATAAAATATTACGCGATGATGAGGCGCTTCATGCGCTCCTTCTGTGTACGGTTCTTGGGCAGCATGTACTTGACCGCGTGTTCCAGGACTCGCGCCGGGTTCTCCCGCATGAGCTTGGACACAGGAATGCGCTTGATACCGCTCGGGCGGTTGGACGAGCGGAAATGGACCTTCTGTTCCTCCTTTTTGCCGGTGAGTACGATCTTGTCGACATTCACCACCTTCACGATGGCGCCCGTGTCGATATGCGGCGTGTAACCGGGCTGATCCTTACCGATCAGCTTGTGCGCGATTTCGGTCGCCAAACGCCCCACGACCTTGCCGGTCGCGTCGATGGTGACGGTTTCGCGTTTAATGGCGGCCATGCCGCGCGTGTTCTTCCAAGCCATAGTTATTTCACGAGTTGAATCTGGGCGATTTCGGCGCCGTCGCCCTGACGAGTGCCGAGCTTGATGATGCGCGTGTAGCCGCCGGGGCGGGTCGCGTAGCGCGGGCCGAGCTCTTCGAGCACCTTGTTCACCGCGTTCTCGGACATGAGGACGGCGTTCAGCTGGCGGCGGGACGTCAGCGACTTCACCTTGCCTTTGGTGATCAGGCGCTCCACGAGCGGACGCACCGCCTTGGCTTTCGCCAGGGTCGTGTTGCAGTGCTCGTAGAGGATGACCGAGGTCGCCAAGCCACGCAGCAACGCACGGCGCGCGCTCGAGCGGCGATCCAGGGTTTTTCCGACGCGACGATGTTTCATAAACGTGGCTAATTGAAGCGTTTTATTCGGTGTAGGTCAAGCCCTTGAGGACATTCACGTAATCCGTAAGGACCGTGACGGCCTGGTTGACGGCATCAAGCGGATCGACGGTGCCGTCGGTTTCGATGCGCAGTACGAGCTTGTCGAAGTCGGTGCGATCGCCGACGCGCGTCGCCTCGACCTTGTACGAGACGGACAACACCGGTGAGAACAGCGAGTCGATCGCGATCGTGCCGAGCTCGGCCTTGTCCTTGCCGCGCTCCTCCGTGGCGTGGTAGCCGCGGCCCGGCGCGACGGTGATCTCCATCTCGAACGAAGCGGACGAGTCCGTCAGCGTCGCGATGTGAAGGTCCGGATTCACAATCTCGACCTGCGCATCTTTCGCGAAATCCTTGGCCGTCACTTCCTTTTCGCCCTTCACGGACAACGAGAGTTTGATCGGCTCCTCGGAGAAGAGCTTGAGACGCAGACTCTTGAGGTTAAGGATGATCTCCAGCACGTCTTCCTTGACGTTCGGCAGGGTGGAGAATTCGTGTTCGGCGCCCTTGATCTTCACGGCGGTGACGGCGGCGCCGGGCAGCGACGACAAGAGGACGCGACGAAGCGCGTTTCCGAGCGTCGTGCCATAGCCTTGGGCGCACGGCTCGACGGTGAGTACGCCCTCGTGAGGGCGCTCGCCACGGGCGAATTTGATCTTGCTGGGGAGAAGGATGGATTCCATAGGAAAGGAAGAAAGGAGCGGATTAGCGGGAGTAAAATTCCACGATCAACTTCGTATCGAACGGCTGCTGCAATTCGGTTCCTTCGGGCTTGCCCGTGACCTTGACGGCAAGCATGCCCGGTTCCATCGACAACCAGGACGGAAGGTCTTTCTTGCCGGCGGTTTCCGCGGTCTGCGTCCAGTTCCCCTTCTTCTTCTTGTGCTCGCGGACGGCGACCACGTCGCCCGGGCGGACACGGTACGACGGCACGTTGACCTTCTTGCCATTCACCTCGATATGCGCGTGGGACACGGTCTGACGCGCGGCCGGGCGGGTCTTGGCGAGACCCGCGCGGAATACGACGTTGTCGAGGCGCGACTCGAGCGTCTGGATCAGCATTTCGGCGGTGTTGCCGCGCTTCTTCTTTACCTCGGCGAAGATGTTCGAAAACTGGCGCTCGTTCAAGCCGTAGATACGCTTCGCCTTCTGCTTCTCCCGCAGCTGCTTGCCGTAGTCCGTCATGCGCGTGCGCGAATCCGGGCCGTGGACGCCCGGGGCGTACGGCCGGCGGGCGAGCGCCTTGGCGTGCTTGTTGGCATCCGTGAGGACGATTCCCTCACGGCGGCTCTGTTTGGCGGTGACTTTGAGTTTCTTCATAGGACCGATCAGCCTGTGGTGAATAAGGATGATTAGACGCGGCGCGGGCGCGGCGGGCGACAGCCGTTATGCGGGATCGGCGTGACGTCCTTGATAGACAACACGTTGAGGCCGTTCGCGTTCAGCGCGCGCAAGGCGCCCTCGCGGCCCTGACCGACGCCGGTGATAAACACGCTCACCTCTTTCAATCCATAGTCCGCCACCTTCTCGCACGCGTCTTTCACGATCACGGACGCCGCATACGGCGTCGCCTTTTTCGGACCCTTGAATCCGTTCACGCCGGCGCTCGACCATGCGAGTACGTTTCCGTTCGGATCGGTCAACGTGACGATCGTATTGTTATACGTCGCCTGGATGTAGGCCCGGCCCTGCGGCACCTGCGTACGGGTTTTCTTTTTGCCCTTCGCGCGCGGTTTGGCCTTCGCCTTTTTGCCGCTTTCGGCGGTCTCCGCCTCGGCAACCGGGGATTGCTTGAGTTCTTCAGACATAGTTTTTGCGGTTTACAGTTTGCGGTTTGCAGATGCCTTACGTCTTCTCAAGCTTGCGCTTGCCCGAGCCCATCGTCTTGCGGACGTTGCCGCGAACGGTGCGGGAATTCGTCTTCGTGCGCTGGCCGCGGACCGGCAGCCCCTTGATGTGGCGGATACCGCGATACGCGCCGACTTCCTTGAGACGCTTGATGTTCGCCAACACTTCGCGGCGCAACTCGCCCTCGACCTTGTGCTGCTTCTCGATGATGTCGCGCAGTTTCGTCGCCTGGTCCTCGGTCAGATCCTTCACGCGGATGCTCGCGTCCACGCCGGCCTCCTTGAGGATGCGTTCCGCCGTCGTGGGACCGATGCCATAAATATACGTAAGCGCGATCTCGACGCGCTTGTTGCTCGGAAGAGTGATTCCTGCGATACGGGCCATAGTTGGTTGTGGTTAGCCTTGGCGCTGCTTATGCTTCGGATTCTTTTTGCAGATTACGACAACGCGGCCCTTACGGCGGACCACTTGGCAATCACGGCACATGGCCTTTACGGACGAGCGGACCTTCATAACAGCGGAAAAATGGGGCCAGTCGAGATCATCGGCGCGTGCCTACTCCGACGGGCTGTTAAGCGAATTTGTGGGCTATAACCTATATGTGATCCGTCCTTTTGTCAAATCGTAGGGGGTCATCTCCACTTGGACCTCGTCGCCGGGGGTGAGGCGAATGCGGTGCATCCGCATTTTTCCTGAAAGATGACACAAAATCGACTGGCCGTTCTCCAGCTTCACGCGGAACGTGGCTCCTGGCAGATTCTCCTCGACGGTCCCCTTCAATACCAAAAATTCCTTGCTTGGAGACGGATTATTTCCTGCCATAGAGATGGGTTTGGGTCATCATGATGGGATGAATAGTGATATGAGAATGATAACAAAGCGAAAAATGGGGGTCAATTAATCCCGCACGCCCGTCACCGTCGCTTTGATGCGACGCACTCCGGCAGACACGGCCTCCTCTTTTTGGATCTTGAAGCTCCCCAATTCTCCCGTGTGTTCGACGTGAGGTCCGCCGCAAATCTCTTTGGAAAAGAACCCCTTCTCTTCATCGCCGACGAAGTACACGTTGATCTTGTCTCCCATCTGCGCGTACTTGTCGCCGAACAAGCCGATCGCTCCCCGCTTCTTCGCTTCTTCGATGGGAAGCTGCTCGCAGTGAACCGGGAGATCGCGCCTGATTGCGTCGTTCACTATCTCTTCTACCTTTTGGATTTCTTCCGGCGTCATTTTTTGCGGATGAGAGAAATCGAAACGCAACCGCTCGGCAGTGATGTTTGATCCTTTTTGTTCGACATGATCGCCAAGCACGGTACGCAAGGCTTGATGCAACAAGTGCGTCGCCGTGTGCAGGCGCGTCGTTTCGACGGAGTGATCGGCGAGCCCGCCCTTGAACGTACCGGCGGAAGCGGTGCGTGAGAGTTCTTGGTGTTTTTTGAATTCCGATTCGAATGTCGCACGGTCCACGCTCTTGCCGTGTTCGCGCATGATCTCTTCCGTCAATTCGAGCGGGAAGCCGTAGGTCGAGAACAACACGAACGCCTGCTCGCCCGTAACGTCGCCCTTGGTCATCATTTTTTCCAATTCACGCATCCCCTTCTCCAACGTCTTCCCGAATTTCTCTTCTTCCTTTCTCAATTCGTCCACGATCTTGGAAAGATGGGTTTCCAGTTCGCGGTAATGACTCCCGTACAAGCCGACAAACACTTCCGCAACGAGGTGCGTGAACGGCTCGGTGATGCCAAGTCGGCGGCCTTCGCGGATGGCGCGGCGCAACAGCCGGCGCACAATGTATCCCTGCCCGACGTTGGACGGGGCGACGCCGCGCTCGTCGCCAACGATAAACGTTGCGGCGCGGACGTGATCCGCGATGATCCTCATCGAGCGAACGATCTGTTCCTGTGTGTCGTTGCGAGGAGTTCCAGACGACGAAGCAATCTCCGATTCGCGGGCCTGAGATTGCTTCGCTACGCTCGCAACGACACCGTAGCTCTTTCCTGATAGTTCTTCGATTTTTTGTATAACGGGCGTAAAGACGTCGATCTCGAACACGGTTTCGACGCCCTGCATCACGGCAACGATACGTTCGAGACCCATGCCCGTATCCACGTTTTTTTGTGCCAACGGCTTGAACGAACCGTCCGCCTGCTTGTCGTACTCCATGAACACGTTATTCCAGATTTCGACGAAGCGTCCGCAATCGCAATTCTGATGACACGTCTCGCCGAACGCTTTGTCATGCGGCTTGCCCGTGTCGTAAAAAATCTCGGTGTCCGGACCGCACGGGCCCGTAAGGCCGGCGGGGCCCCACCAGTTTTTCTTTTTCGGATACGCGCGAATACGCTCGCCAAGCGACGCATCGATACCGTGCGTCCGGAAGAGCGCCTGCCAGATGCCGATCGATTCCTCGTCTTGCGGCGCGTCCTCATCGCCCTCGAATACGGTCACGTACAACTTGTTCGGATCGATGCCGAGCCACTGTTTATCGGTAAGAAACTCAAACGACCACGTGATGGACTCGCGCTTGAAATAATCGCCGAGCGACCAATTGCCGAGCATTTCGAAAAACGTAAGGTGACGATTGTCGCCGACCTCGTCGATATCGTCGGTACGCACGCACTTTTGCGCGTCCGCGAGCCGCTTCCCCATCGGATGCGGCTGGCCTTGCAGATACGGAACCAGCGGATGCATGCCGGCGGTCGTAAAAAGCACCGTCGGGTCGTTCTCGGGCACGACGGACGCCGACGGGATAATGGCATGGCCTTTTTCCTTGAAGAAATCGAGGAATTTCTGCCGGAGCTCGTTGGTGGTCATGATCGATAGATTGGCGGAAAACCCGAAAAAAATCCAGCTTTACGACGTCGGGGTGAAGTTTCGATACAGCATTTCGGCCTGATTCGCGAATACCTTGAGCAGCGGCACGTCGAGTTCTTGAATCTGCTCGGAGTCGAGAGTGAGTAGGATATAGGCGCGTCCATGCTCCTTGTGATCGCTCGGCACGACGAGGATCTCGCGCCCGTCTTCCGAACGGACAAAGGCGTGCGACGTATTGTTTTGTTTCAGCTGGATCAAATCCTTGTTCGGAATCTTGAATTGCACTTCGCTGGTCGTGGCATGCAAAAACTCGCCTTCGGTGCGAATGGGTTCGGGATTCACGAAGCGGATCAAGGCCGCATCCGCCCCGACGGCGGCGCAGGCGTTTTGAGCAACGGCTTGGAACAAGTCTTTCTGATGCTTGCCCTGTTCGGTCGCAAGCGACGCTTCATTCGCCACTTTTTTCAGGAGCTCGATCTTTCGGTTCATCGAACCGATATAGGTATACGACTCGATCAGCTCGCGTTTTACGCGACCGTAATCGGCATCCACGCGTTCGCGCTCGAGCTCGCGGCGCTCCATCAACCGTTCGTACGTCGCGAACGTGAGCAGTCCCGCGATGCCGAAGATAAAAATCGTCAGCTCCTCGAGCTGCGTTTCCGTCAATCCGAACAAATCACGGGTGTGAATGGAAGGCGACAAAACCGCCAGGACGAAAAACACGAGATAAATGACGGAAATCCACTCGAGGCGCGGCGCCTTTTTGGTTGTCATACTTCGCGTTCACGGGAGTCTATCCCCTCTTCCGCCAAAAAGCCACCGCCGAGGCATTCATCGCCCTGATACAACACGGCGGATTGTCCGGGTGCCGGGGCCCACGCGAGACGATTCAATCGGATGATAAGCCCGTCATTCTGAGCATCGCGAAGAATCTCACTCGGTTTCGAAGTGAGATCCTTCCCTTCGTTCAGGATGACGCCAGGCAGCGCCTCCGAACGATAGCGAACCGCGACTTCGATTCGCGGATCCGACGGCCGACCGGCAATCCAGTGGATATCGCGCAACGCGATCGTGTCGCGATACAGGAGCGGGTGTTCGCGATCCGGCACGACGACGAGGCGATTCGCGGCGCGATCCTTGCCCGCGACGTACCACGTTTTCCCTTCTTTGCTCACGTGAAGTCCGTGGCGCTGCCCGATCGTATACGCGTCGAGACCGTCGTGCCGGCCGATCACTTCCCCCTCCGGCGTCACGATCTCTCCCGGTTTCGGCTCGATTTTCTTACGCAAAAAATCGTGGAAATCCACCTTCCCCACAAAACAAATCCCTTGACTGTCCGGCTTATGCGCGACCGGAAGCTCCATTCGCTCCGCGAGCTTACGAACGTGGGCTTTCGGCAAGTCGCCGATCGGAAACAAGGTTTTCGACAGGGCTGCCTGCGAAACGCGGTGCAAAAAGTAGGACTGATCCTTGTCCTGATCGACGCCCTTCAAAAGATGCGCGGTTCCGTCCTTGTCGTGCCGGAGACGCGCATAATGCCCCGTCGCGATGCCGTCAAAACCCAGCTTCATCGCTGCTTCGAAAAACAATCCGAACTTGATCTCCTCGTTGCACAAGACGTCCGGATTGGGCGTGATGCCGGATTCGTACTCGCGGAACATCCGGTCCAGCACACGCGCGCGATAGTCCTGTTCAAAATCAAACGTGAGCAGCGGAATGCCAAGCTTCGCGGCTACGCGCATCGCATCACGACGTTCTCCGCGCCATTCGCACTCGCCCGTCCAAAGGTCTTTCGAGTCCGACCAATTCTTGATGAAGCCACCGGTCACGTCATATCCCTGCTCGACGAGTAACGCCGCCGAGACGCTCGAATCCACCCCGCCGGACATACCGACGAGGATCTTGGGCTTGGATTTGGCGTTTCCCGCGAATTTCATGGCGCGGAGAGAATAATGTAATTTGGATCTTTTTTCAAGGGATCAAGGGCGAGGTTTGATTGCGCCGACCGTATCCCGTACGATGCGGACATGATCAAAGAAGGGTCGGGATCGTCTCAAGAACGAACGGCCGCGCAAGAGCGAAGCGCGTTCGAAGTGGCATACCATGACGGGCTAAAACGATACACGATTTCAGGCGGCCGAGAGGCCCTGCTCGAGCTCGGCTGCAAGTTGTATGTGTCGCTCGGAGGATCGGAGCTATCGCCGGAAGAATGTCGTGCCACGCTGGAAGATGATCGGGAACTCAGACCTCGTGCCGGGATTTTCGGAATCCGTATGGGCTTGGGAGATCGGCTAGAGGTCGATAACCGAAACCGAAAAACGAGCGACGAAATGAATAGCCTGCTTCAATCGGCCGTTGAAGCGGAGATGCGGTAGCAAATGATAATCCTAAATTATCTATGAAGCCGACACACATACTCTTTATCCACGGCGGCATGACCTTTCGAAACAGAAAGAGCTATATGCGTTTCTTGCGCACACGCAAGGTCTCGCTCGGACCAAAGCACAAATGGAGCGAGAGCGATCTAGACAAACGGCTGGGGAAGAAGTTCCAGATCACGCGACCACGCATGCCGTGTTCGGATCATGCAAAATACGAAGAATGGAAATTTCATTTTGAACGATATCTTCCTCTGCTGCCACCGCAATCCATCCTCATCGGAGAATCTTTGGGAGGAATTTTTCTCGCGAAATATCTGTCAGAACATCGGTTTTCGAGGCCGTTTCGATCCGTATATCTCGTATGCCCGCCCTTTGACGACTCACTGCCGGATGAGGACGTGGTGGGGGGCTTTCGGTTAAAACCCGATCTCTCCCTCCTTGAGAAAAACAGTAAAAAACTCGTTTTGCTTTTTTCCAAAAACGACCCCGTCGTCCCTTTATCGCATGCCAAGAAATACGAAGCGAGACTAGAGAACGCGGAGGTCGTCGTTTATGAGCATATTCCTGGACATTTTGAAACAAGCTCTCTTCCGGAAATCGTTCGGATGATCAAAGCTGATGCCTCAAGACGGTAGCCATTCTCAACGTCACGTTAGTACGAATACAACTCCGCGATTTTGGCGCGCGTAGCGGGGCCGACGACGCCGTAGCCGAGCACACCCGGTTTGGCGATACCGTGTTTTTCCTGGAAGCGCTTCACGGCCGCATGCGTGAGCGGAAGAAATCGACCGGTGACAAGCCCTTCGGGATATACCTCCGGATCGCGCGCGAGCAGCTCTTGCAGACGACGCACGTCCGTCCCGACCGAGCCGTATACGAGCGTGTGCGTGATCGGCGGAGGCGGAGGATCCTTGAAAAATTCGTCATGCGACCAGGCCCACTCGGCCATGCGTTTGACGGACTCGAACGACGCGGCCTTGGACGGCGCCCCGAGCGCGACGATGATGATTTCCCGCTTCGCGTCAAACGCGCCGTTCGCATACATGGGTCGCAGGACGCCCGCGTAGTTGTAGCCGGATTCCGGGAGATACCCCGTCTTGCCGCCCGCGAGCCACACGTCCGGATCTTCGAGAAACGGCGCATTCGTATTCAAAATCGTACGCGCTTGCGTGCCGTTCGCCAACGAAAAACGGTACGAACCGGTTTGCGACGCCTGGCTAATCAGCTTCTGACTGAAGGCCGCCTTGGCGATCAGCGCCATGTCGCGCGCCGTGGTTTGATTACGCGCGTCCATGCCGGACGGATCATGGAAGGCAGTGTGGGTCGCACCGAGCGCCTTCGCCTTGGCGTTCATCTGTTTCACGAACGCGGACACGCCCGGCCCGGCCACGCGCGCCATCGCCGTCGCCGCGTTGTTCGCGCTCGAACCGAGTGACGCCTGCCAGAGCGCGCCGAGCGTTACCTTGTCGCCGACGTTCACGCGCAACCGGCCGCCGCCGACTTCGTCCTCCCGCTTCATCGTCACGACCGTATTCCAGTTCCACGATCGGTCGAGCATGGTTACGGCCTGCGCGAGCTTCGTGAGGCTCGCCGCGACATGCGGCTTGTCCGGCTTGAACTCGTACAGCACCTTGCCGGTCGCGGCGCGGATCACGAGCGCGGACGCGAATTCGTCCGGCACCGGAACGTACGGCTTGATCCCGACGGACGTCGAACTCGCGTTCTCGACGGCGGCGGCCGGAATAGGGGCGGCGACAAGAAGCGCGACGCTACACCAGCACAAGCACGATGAGAGCCAGCGCCAGGCGGTACGCAACGAAGAGGTCATAGCGGCGTTTGGCGACATAGGACAAAAGGAAACGGATCGCGAACAATCCCCAGAGGGTCGCGGACGCAAAACCCACAACCAGTATCAGTATACCGTCTGACGCCCATCCTTGCTTCATCACGTCGGATAATCCGCTTAACCCAGCGCCTGCAGTGACGGGAATGCTCAAAAAAAACGAAAAGCGGGCGGCGGCGGCGCGCGAGAGGCCGGAGAAAAGTCCGGCGGTAATCGTGATACCTGAACGGGACGTGCCCGGGATGAGAGCAAGCGGCTGCGCGCATCCGACGACGAGCGCCTGTTTCCAGCTCACCGACTCAAGCTCGTCGATTTTGGATGCGGATGTTGAGGTTTCCGAGTGTCGATCGGCCCACAGGAGAACCAAACCCCACAACGCGAGATTAAACGCGACGAGCGTACCGCTCCGGAACGTCGATTCGATGAGGTCCTTCAGGAGCAACGCGACGATCACGGCCGGCACGGTCGCGGCGACGAGCTTCGCGACGAAGACGCGGGCGCGAGCTCCGTTCGCATCCGACGTGAAGACGCGGATGGCGAGCGACCAAAGCTCCTGACGAAAAAACCACAGCAATGCCGCGAGCGTACCGAGGTGCATCACGGTATCAAAGGCGAGTCCCTGGTCCGGCCAACCAAAGAGGATCGGAACCAAAATCAAATGCCCGCTCGAGGATACGGGGAAGAACTCGGTCAAACCCTGGATGGCGCCCAGGACGAATCCGCGAAACGCATCAAACCACATGTCAGCCATCAAACGTTATACGTTCGCCCGGAGCGACTATTTTTGGAGCGGGGGTTGGCGCTGCGACGCTTTGCGTTTCCGAACCGCCTTTTTTCCGCCCGCGTCCGCCGCGCTTGCGTCTTTTTTTCTTCGACTCGACATCTCCAGCCTGTTTTTCCAAAACCTGTTTTCTCAATTCCACGGGCTTCCCCTTCGCTTTCATGATCGCCGAAAGCAAATCCGTCTCCTCCTCTTCAGGTGGCATCGGCGGCAACTCGCGACCCTCCGTTCGTACGACGCGCGGCCGGTTTGGCGCCTGGTCTTTGGACGCAAATCCGCCCTCTCCCATCTCGGCGGGCGCGCTCTCGATGCCCTCCGGTGGGACCGGCGCCTTACGCATGCGCCGTCCCTCCTTTTGTCGCTTCTTGCGCTCCTCCGCCACGATCGGGCGGCATTCGGCGCAGTACATCGGCCGCGAAGGGTCGAGCTGGATTGCGAGCTCCCATGTTTTGCCGCATCGCGAACACGTGTGCTTGAACGCCGGCTTCTTTGATTTTTTCTGCGCGGCTTGCGCGGCGGTAATCGACGACTGGATCGCGGCCAACCGTTCCGGCTTGATACGGAGATATTCTCCCGTATCCGCTTCTCTCTCCAATTCTTCCTCGGTTTTGATCGCGGGATATTGCACGGACGGCGCGACGGCTGCGGGTGCCGCCGCGATCGGAGCGGCTTCGGTTTCCGCTTGAGCTTCAGTGGAAGGCGCGATCACGGCTGCCGTCGCGGCTTCCATCCCGCTCCACTTGAGCACTTTCTCCTCGATCACGGCGCGCGGCTCCGCGTACCGCTCGCGGCTTTGTGCGATCACGGCCGCCTCGCTCTCCGTTCGCTTGGATACGGGCGAGAGCGTGTTGGCGGAAAATGGAGGCGTGGCTACGCCATCCACCATGAGCTTCAGGTAAATTTGGAATTTCGCGAGGTTCACCATGTCTTCCGGCGTAAAGGCCGGCGCGAACTCTGTTTCCATGGCCTCGGCATCGGCGGCACCCACGCGCATCGTGATGATCGTCCCGACGTTGCCGAAGATCGCGGGCGTGACCTTCTCGTCGAGCTGCTCGATATATTGATGCGCCACGATCAGGTTCAGACGATACTTGCGCGCCTCGGACAGGATCGTCGCAAAGGATTCGTTGGCGAAGTTCTGGAATTCGTCAACATAGAGATAGAAATCGCGACGGTCTTTTTCCGCCATGTTTTGTCGTTCCTGCGCCGCCAGCTGGATTTTTGTGACGAGCATGCCGCCCAGGAGGCGCATGTTGTCCTCGCCGATGCGTCCTTTCGAGAGGTTCGCAACCAGGATTTTCTCGTCGTCCATGATGCGCCGCAGGTTGATGGTGGATTTTACCTGCGCGACGATGTTGCGGATCACGGCGGACGACAGGAACTGTCCGACCTTGTTTTGCACCGGCGCGATCGCTTCGGTGGCGTACTTTTCCGACCAGGAAGCGAATTCCGCCACCCAGAACGTCTTGACGATCGGATCGCGGATTTTGGCGATCACGCGCTCGCGATACTCCTTGTCCACGAGGAGACGGTTGATACCCATGAGCGTCGCGCCGGGATAATCGAGAAGCGCAAGCACACAGTTCATGAGAATGTATTCCATGCGCGCGGACCATACGTCCGGCCAGATCTTCTTGAACACGCCCATGAGGCCGGACGCGACGAGCGGTTTTTGCTCGTCCGAATCGGTTTCCAGAATGTTGAATCCGACTGGGTATTCCACGTCCGCGGGATTGAAATAGACGACGTCATTGATGCGATCCGGCGGGATGAAATCGATGAGCTTTTCCGCCGTGTCGCCGTGCGGGTCGATGTAGCAACAGCCGTGGCCCGCGATCACGTCGGACAAAAACAGGTTCTCGAGCAAGGTCGTCTTGCCCATGCCGGTTTTGCCGATGACGTACATGTGCCGACGACGGTCGTCGGTTTTGATGCCGAAGCGGCGTTTTTGATTGCGAAAATTCGTCTCCGCGAAAAGCGTGATTTCGTTCTCGTGGTCATGCGGACGGGCGGAGGACATAGGTCAGCCAAAGGGGATGTTCGCCGGTGGCTCGGCCTTCTTGGCCTCGGTCCGGCGTAATTGCGGCGCCTTGACCTGCATCAGGATCGGGAAATGCCACAAGGTCGCCAACTCTTCGGAACAAAGGAAATACCGGTTCAATCCCATGACCGCATGCCGCTTGCGGTATGCCATCATGAGCTTGTTTTTGCGGACATTGTTGCGACGGTCTTTGAACCACCACAGCGTCCCGCTCACTCCCACGCGCTTCGTTTCCGGCTTGAGCGCTTGCATGTTGAAGGTATTCGTCTGCTTGATCGCCCCGATGAACGCGTTCACGACTTTCGGTTTGGACATCTTCGCCTTCTTACCGACGTAGATGAACCGGACCTTGGTCTCGAACCCGATTTTCCCCGCCTTGCGCTCGATCGCCTCCAGCACGTACCGCTCGCCCGGCGAGAGCGCCATCATGCGCGGAAACGCCTCCTTCGCATCGTCCTTTTTCTTGGCGGGAGCGCTAGGCGTTCCAAGCGCGACATCCGCGAACGTTTTTGCCGTCGCGAGCGGCAGATCGAGCACCTCGTCGAGCACGGTTTTCTTCTTGACCTCCTTGATGCCCTTGATCTTATTGATGAGCTTCTCGGCGCGCTGGCGGAAGTCCTTTTGGTCGGTCGGCAGGATGACGATCTGGTACCAGGCCTGCTCGCCCGAGCCGAGGCGCGCGAACACTTCGAGCAGGTTCGCCACGGGATCCTTGAACTCGCCCGTCACTTTGTCTTCAAATTCCGGATAGGACTTGAGCGGATACGGATCGGGCGCGACGTTGGTCATCTCGGTTCCCCACAAATCCCACTCGTCATTCGGATATTTCCCGGGGACGGCGCGCGCATAGTCCTCCACCTCGTCGATATCCGCGTCGGGATACACCGCATAAATCGCCGCCTCGACCAGGTCGCGCATTTGGCGCAAGCAGTAGATGTAATAACTTACCTGCCCCTCAATGGAAGCGATTTCTAGCGAGAGCGGCATTTGAAGCTTGCCGTCGATCCACTTCTCCTTCCATGACGACGGGGAATGCGCGCCCGCAAGGTTAGCCATGATATTTTCCACGGCCCGCGGCGTCTGCTGGTTATATTCCGACGCCTTGGGTACGGCGATGCGCAGCAACATCCATTCCTGGCTGGCGATGAAGAGATTCTGACGCCACTCAAGCCAACCGTAGACGAGCATCCACAGGAACGCCCATACGAAAATGATCCATCCTCCATTGATGGTGAGATAGGCCATCGCGGTGAACGGGTCGCCGCCGGCCAAATCCAAAAACGCGTCCACGTCGAAATTGGCGAACGGAACAAAGGCGAGCAACTCGTCCATGTCCGAAAGTATATCACACTAGTCGGTAGCCTGTAGGCGCTCGTCGGTACCTACTTTCTCCCCCGTCGCCACGTCTCCAGCGTCACCAGCAACGGTGAGGCAATGAAGATCGACGAATACGTACCGACCGCGATCCCGATAATGAGCGTCAGCGTGAACTCGCGGAGCGACGCGCCACCGAAGAGGTAAATGGCGACGAGCGCAAGCAGCGTCGTCACGGACGTGTTGAACGACCGCAGGAAGGTCGAGCGCACGGCCTTGTCCACCAACTCGGCAAACGGCAAGTTCGTCTTCAACAGGTTTTCGCGGATACGATCCATGACGACGATCGTGTCCGTAATCGAGTAGCCAAGGATGGTGAGGATGGCGGACACGAACGGCGTACCGATCTCCGTGCCGTAGAAATGCCCGAGCGCGGCGAATACGCCGACCGGGACGAGCACGTCGTGAAGCGCGGCGAAGATCGTTACGCCTCCGTACTGCCACGACGGCACCGGCGCCGAAACGCGACGGAAGGCCCATGCGACGTAGGCCATGATCGCGAGACCCGCGATCAGCAGGCCCTGCATGGCCTTGCGACGCAGCTCCTCGCCGATGACGGGACCGATCGCGTCGAAGCGTAATTCCGTGATCTCGCCATGTCGCTCGCGCAACGCGACGAGCAGGGCCTGATGCTGATCCTCGGTCAGCTCCTTGAGCCGGAATTGCATGTCACGCTCGCCCGCGGGCTGGACGACGATCGCGCCGAGATCCGGTACGGCACCGGACACGGTCGCGGTAACGTCCGCGACGGACGGCTGTTGCTCGAAGCGCACGGCCATGAGCGAGCCGCCCGTGAATTCGATACCCTGACGCAGGCCGTACGACACGAGCGCGAAGAGCGAGGCGGCGATCAGGAGGCCCGAGACGGCATACCAGACCGGACGGAGGTTGACGACGGAGAATTTCATATGTTTCGAGGTATCGAGTATCAAGTATCGTCGGACAGGAGACATTATTCGTTACTCGTCACTCGCCCTAAAAACAGACGGGACCAGCGGCCGGCGGACGTCGTGGCGACCCAACGCAGGATCGTGCGCGTCGAGACGACGGCGGTGAATAACGAGATGATCGTGCCGACGGCAAGCGTCAGCGCGAATCCCTTGATGATGGACGAGGAGAACCAGAACAGCACGGCGCAGGAGATCAGGATCGTGACGTGGCCGTCGCGGATCGAGGGCCAGGCGCGCTTGAAGGAATCTTCGAGTGCCATCGTGAGCGAACGTCCTTCCTCGGCGAGCTCTTCTTTCAGGCGCTCAAACACGAGGACGTTCGCGTCCACCGCGATCCCGACCGACAGGATGAATCCCGCGATGCCGGACAGCGTCAACGTGATCGGAATCGTCTTGAACGCGGCCGCCGCGATCGCGGCATACAACGCGAGTGCAAGCACGGCCACCAGTCCCGGCAGGCGGTAGAAGAGGATCATGTACAACGCGACGAGCGCGAAGCCGATCAAGCCGGCGATGAGCGAGGCCCGGAGCGAGTCCGCACCGAGCGTCGGCCCGACCGTCTGCTGCGCGACGAGCGTGATCGGCACGGGCAACGCGCCCGCCTGCAGGCGTCGCGCGAGCAGCTTGGCCTCCTCCACGTTTCCGCTCCCCTGAATGACGGCGCGACCGCCGATAATCTCGGTCTGCACGACCGGTTCCGAGATGGACTGGCCGTCCAGGAAGATGGCCACCTGCCTTCCCACGTTGCGTTTGGTGATTTCGGCAAACAACTCCGCGCCCTCTTGGTTAAACTGAAGCGCCACGAGCGGCGTGCCGAATTGCGGATCGAAGTCCAGTCGCGCGCTTTCGAGTTGTTTGCCGGTGAGCGGCGTGTTCTTGTACTTGTCGGGCGGCGGCACGATGTCTTCTTCCATCGTCTTGCGGATTTCGATCGCGCTCACTCGCGCGTCCTTCACCGTGCGCTCGTCCTGTTTCCAGATCAGGTGATAGCCGAATTCGGTTTCAACGACGTCGGAAATCGTGCCGACCGCCTGCGCAAATACGGCATCTTCGAACGATTGGACCATCGCGCCTCGCCCGAACCAGCCAAGGTCGCCACCGGACTCCACGGCGCCCGGTTCCTGCGAGTTCCGTTTGACAAGATCTTCGAAATTTTGGGGAGTCGCCTGCCGTTTCAACTCGTCGATCTTCGCGCGGGCCTCCTCTTTCGTGAAGGTGGAAAAATCCCCTTGCGCACCCTGAAACGAAATCAGCAGGTGCTTCGCGAGGATCTCCTTGTCGTCCTTGATTTCTTCCACGCGCGCGACGAAGTAGGACCTGGACGTCTCGAATACCCTGTCGAGTACGGTTCCCGGCCGCGACGCGACGGCGGCCGCAAGCAATTCATCGGCCTCTTGTTGTCCGCGGATAAATCCCAAGTCGCCGCCCGAATCTCTGCGCAATTGGTTTTCGCTCTTCTCGGCCACGAGCGTCGTAAAGTCGATCCCCGGCTTGCGCGCCTCGACGAGGATGTCCTCCGCGCGTGCACGCTCCTCGCGGTTTTTGTCCTCCAGCCGTTTCTTTTCCTCTTCCGTGATCGGACGACGAGGCTCGTCGTTCGATTCCTTGAACTCGAGAATCGGCGTCTCCCCGATGAGGCGGATCGCCTGATTGATGTCACGGATGCCGGCAAGCTCCGCCGTCACACGCCAGCTCTCCCCCGACTGGACGACCTGGACCAGCGGCTCCGAAACGCCGAGCGTATTCACGCGCCGTTCGATCACGTCACGTACGCCGTTCATCGCCTCCTGCCGGTCGCTCGGCGGCACGTTGGACAGGTCGGCCTCGTATTCGAGGCGCGTGCCACCCTGCAGGTCCAACCCGAGCGAATACGGCACGTTCAGCCGGGGAATCTTGGTCCCGGCGGCGGCGTTGACCTGTCCGATGATCCAGTTCGCGGGCGCGGCATACGCCACGGACCCCGTCACGAGAAACAGGACGAGGAGCCAGGCGGCCCGGGATCGGAGGCGTTTGGCGCTTTGCGCGCGGGAAAGGTGGGGTTTTTTCATAGCAGTTGATGTGAGATGTTAGATGCTTGATGCCGGATGTGCAATACGGTCAAACATTTCTGGCATCTGCCTTCTGACATCTGACTTCATGTAAGTTGCGGTTCGATCTTCGGCGGCATCTTTTTCAGGGCGAGTGACTGCTGCGCGACGGTCAGCAGAGACATCGTGAGCCAGTACAACGTGAGGCCGCCCGGCAGCGTGAACCCGATGACGACGGTCATGATCGGCATCATGTACGCCATCTGCTTGTTCATGATGGCGGTCATGCTTTCGTCTTTTGCGCCCTCGGTGCCGGCGACTTCCGGCGGCGGCGCCGAGACGGTCGCGGCAGGCGGTTTCAGGATCTGCTTCGTCTGCCAATACTGCACGAGGCCCGCAAAAATCGCGAGGACGTAATTCGGCTGGGTGAGATCGAAAATGCCGAGGAACAGCGTATTGATGTTCTGCGGATTCGGCACGAAGGGATACAACATGTTCAACCCCTGCGACTGCAAACCAACCTGGAGCGCATGGAATAGCGCAAGGAATACGGGCAGTTGCACGAGGAGCGGGAGACAGGACGACGCCGGATTCACCTTCTCCTTTTTGTACAGCTCCATCAGCTCGGCGGCCTGCTTCTCTTTATCGTCCTTCAACCGTTTGCGGATTTCCTCGATCTTGGGCTGGAGCGCCTGCATGGCGCGCTGCTGCTTGATCTGGAGATGCGTCAGCGGATACAGGATGACTTTCACGACCACGGTCAGCAGGATGATCGCGATACCGACGTCCTGACCCGGAATCGTCACGTACAGCCAGACGAGCAAATTCAGGATCGGCTGGAAAAAGATCGTATTGAATAGTGTTGTGAACATAGGAGCGTCATTCTGAGCTTGCGAAGAATCTCAGTCGGACGAAGATCCTTCACTGCGTTCAGGATGACATTTATTCATCAGCTTGTTTCGACTCGGTCGCTGATACGACCGGCGTCTGCTCTTCATACCCCTCCATGACGGAGGCGGCTCCGGCGAGCGGCTTCCCGGCCTCGGCCTCCGCCTTCAGGTCAGACGCCTCCGCGCTTTCCGGCCGCTCTTCCGCCGGGGGTGCTTCTTCGATCATGGAACCGACTTCCGAATCCGCGACGACGTCCCCGCCCTCCTCAACGATGGTGATCTTCCAGCCCGTAAGCTTGGCGGCGAGACGCACGTTCTGCCCGCCCTTGCCGATCGCGAGCGAGAGCTGGTCCGGCTTCACGTGGACGACGGCCAGATGCTCGTCGTCGCGGAGTTCCACGGACACAGTCTTTGCCGGCGACAGCGCGGACTGGATATATGTCGCCGGATCCTCGTCCCACAATACGACGTCGACTTTTTCGCCGCCGAGCTCTCGGATGATGGTCTGGATGCGGGTTCCGCGCTGGCCGATGCACGAGCCGATCGGGTCGACGGCCTCGTCATTGGAGGTGACGGCGACCTTGGTGCGGCTTCCAGGTTCTCGCGCGATGTTCCTGATCTCGACCGTCCCGTTCAGAATTTCCGGGATTTCCTGTGCGAAGAGCGAGGCGACGAGCATCGCGCTCGTGCGGGAAAGACGGATTTCCGGCCCGCGGCTCGTCATCTCGACCTGGCGCAATACCGCCTTGATGCGCGTGCCCGGGAAATAGCGCTCGCCCTCGATCTGGTCTTCCGGGAGAAGCACGCCCGTCGCGCGGCCGAGATCGATCAGGATGAGGCGACCTTCGCGGCGCTGAATCGTCACGTTCATGAGCTCGCCTTCACGGCCCTTGAAGTCGCTGAAGATCACGCCGCGCTCGGCCTCGCGGATCTTCTGCAGGATGACCTGCTTCGCGGTTTGCGCGGCCATGCGGCCGAACGCCGCAGGCACGTTCAACTCGACACGGATCTCCTCCCCGAGCTGCGCGTCCGGCTTGATGTCGCGGGCGTCTGACAACATGATCATTGTCTTCGGGTTGAACTTGAATTCCTCTTCCAAATCCTTGGGCACTTCCCCCTCCTGCGGACGCGGCTCACCCTTCACGAAGGGCTTATCGCGCTTGGGTGCGGTCGCGGCTTCGAAGCGCGTAAAGTAGTCCTCGTCGAGCTCCATGTCCTCGACGACCGTCTTCACGTCAAACACCCGGATGCCGCCGGTCATGCCGTCGTATTTTTCCGGGTCGAATTCTACTTTAATATTCTGATTCTTGTTACCGAAGTCCTTGCGGTACGCGGCAGCGAGCGCGGTCTCGACGGTTTCGAGCACGGCGCCGTACGGGATGTTCTTTTCTTCGGCGATTTGTTTCATCGCCTGGGAGATGGGAGAAGCCATAGGTCGTTTGGTAATAAATCGACCCGACCTTCCGGATCGAGTCATCGGTCAAGAGGATAGCAAAGATCTATTCCCGCGTCAAAACCGCGTCTCGATTGACTTTTTTTGCAAGTATGGGTATTTTCGGGGCCCGGTGCCAGCCCGTGCAAATACGGCGGCGCGGGTCCTTGCCGGAAGGATCATCCGGTTACGACCGTTTTGCACATTTGATGGAAGAGTGAGGTGAACGTGGACAAATTCGCCGAAAGCGCCCACCGTCGTCAACTCGACAACCCCACGCCCTGCGTGGAGAAGTTCATCAACGAGCTGGACACGCATATCGGCCGCGGCGGCGCGCATCGCCCGGTCATCTTGCACGCCGAGTTCGAGAACCGTGTCGAGCTGCTCTACGCAACGAGGATCCTGAAGGAGCGCCGCCATGTGGGGCGCATCCGCGTACTCGTGCAGCGCGGCGAGCTCATGCGGCTGCTCGACGATCCCCAGCCCGACGGGTGTGTGTACGTTCCTGGCGATGCGATGAACCATTCGCTCCAGCGCAGGATCGTCGCGAAGTACCGCGACGAGGTACAGCGCCACCTCGCGCCGCCGGTGTTCGTGGTCGTGACGCACCTGCATCCGGACCGGCTCCGCGCGCAGGGTGTCTGGCGGGACGATCTCCGCAAGGTGTTCGCGGACCGCGTCGTGACCGTGCCGAGCGCGCCGGAGCGCCATCCGCTCGAGCTTGTCGAGCTCTACAAGAACGCCGTGCGCCGCGCAGCCGACAAGAAGGGCGTGACGTTCCGCATCGATCCCGGCGCGCTCGAGCTACTCACGCTCAAGTGGGCCGCCGAACCGCCTCCGTCGCTCGACTTCGTCATCACGGTCGCGAACAAGAGCCTCGAGGACGCCCTCGCGCATCGCAACATGGTGATTCACGAGGCGGCCGTGAAGGTCGCAGACCGGGAGCCGGTACGCATCACGGGCAAGCAGATCGTGGACGCAGCACTCGAGCCCTGCGAGCTCTCGACGCGCGCGTCCGACGGCGACACGATCCACTGATGCGATCGCCTCGCGTACTCTCGCCCGCTCCGGCACTCCGGACGGGCTTTTTTCATACGCCAAAAGAAAAAGCCCCGATAGAACATCGGGGCGGATCAGCAGGACGTCGGGCAGGCGCCGCGACGAGCCGGATCCCAGACGAGGAGCGGAACCGTTCCTCCTTCTGTGTTGCACGGGTCCGTGCAGAGCATGGTCACGGAACGAAGATCCTCTCCGCCCTGCGACAGCTCCGCAAAGATACCCGCGCCGAGTGCGTGCACACGTGACGCATCGAACGCATACCACGGAGGCGAGCGTTCATCGCACCACAGCGTGACCGCGCTGTGTCCGCCACGCGGCGACACCGACCGTTCGAGCGGCTCGCCGCGCGACGATTCCTCTGCCGGATAGCCGAGCCATAGCTTGATAACCCAGCCGGCCGGACATCCGGACCTCGCTGCATCCGTCAGGCGGATGCGGACGAGATACGGATCGGCCGTGAGCGGAGGAAACATGCAGATACCGTCCGTACAGACTTCCCTGCTTCCGCAGGATCGTCCGCACGAGCCGCAGTTGCGCGGATCGGTCGAAAGGTCGAACCCTTCGTCCACGAGTCCGTCGCAGTCCTCGTCCGCGCGATCGCAGGTCTCGACCGCTCCCCGATGGATGCGGGGAACGTCGATATTGCAGTCGCCGTCCGAGCCGAGGTATCCGTCGCCGTCGATATCCGTCTCGAGACACGATCCGGATCGGCATCGCCAGCCCGATTCATATCCGGGACAGTCGATGTCGACGGCGCATTCGGAGGGAGGAGGAGCGCCGGCGTCGGGGTCGGGAGGAGGCGCGGGCATGCCCGCGTCGTCCGGCGGAAGCTCGACGCCTCCGCCGCCCGACGGTCCCGCCCCGTCGCAGCGAGAACCGCTACAGGACGGGACTCGGCACAGCCGGGCGAGCTCCGGCGTGATCATGCCGCCGCGCGGATACGCGACGTCGTCGATCACGGACGGGTCGATCTCGACGATTTCCGCCGGGTCATAGCCCATCGCGATGAACGTCTCCCAGTTGAAGAACGGGAGACGTCTTCCTTCCGACACGACGGAAACCTCGGGATGACCTCTGGCTTTCACCAGCGTTCCGTCGCGCATGCGTCGGAACCCGCGATCCACCGTCCTTGCGAAGAAGGCGTCGCGGCTGTCGCTCGACCACCACTCCACGCGCGAATCGTTCCACCCCCAAGAGACAAACGCCTCATGGGAGATGAACGTGTAGCGATCGCGGCTCAAGCGAGACCCGCCCCATTCGTAGACGGCGGGGCCGTCCTCGAACCGGATGAGCGTCGAGAGCCAGGTCTCGTACGGCAGCGCCGAACCGCGGTGATAGCAGTCCAGCTCCGTGGGCGAGACATCCACTTCCCTGCCCCAGAGACGCTCTCGCGTGAGATACGTCTCGTCGACGGGATGGATGGTGTCCCCCGCTCCGACCAGCCAACGCTGCGAACGACCCTCGCGGTTCACGAGCAGCGTGCCGGGCGGATGCCAGAGGACGGGATGAGCCTCCATCAATTCCCGCATGAAGATCGCAGGTTCGGCGAAGTAACGCCGCCCATCTCCGGAAACATCGTAACCCCTGAATGGAGAGGATGGATGAATCCGGAGCGCATCCGTATACGACTGGAGGCGAATCCCGAGATGATCATGTTCGAGCCCGTGACCGTTCAGATCCCGGTGCTCGACGTAGCCGAGGAGCTGATTGGGCGCGACCGTCATGCCTTCGCGAAGGCCCGTATGAACCCCGGCGCCGTTACGACCACTCGTCGGGCGAAGATGACCCTGGATGCTGAGGAAGGTATCGATGTTCACCTCCTCGTTCAGACCGTTATGGACGGTCACCCGACGACTGAGGCGATGCTCAACAACTGTCGCCAGTGTACCGTATCCTTCCGCGTATCGATACACGACGAGACGTCCACATGCGATCGCATGAACGGGCGTACCCTCGGGATATTCGATGTCGTACCCGAGATGCCGTCCGGCTCCTCCGGGCGCGTAGAAGACGCGTCCCGCGTACACGTTACGGAACTCCGCTTCGGTCGTCGGGTAACGAAGACCGTTCCCGCACTCGAAGAAGAGTGCCTCCGTAGAGGTAGACGTCTCTTCGGTCGGCGTGCAAGACGATCCCAGCGCAGCGCATGCGATCAGAACAGCGAGCTTATGAGCACCCATGGCGCCCTCCTTTTGTTTGGTTGTCAACGAACGGGCGGATTATCCGCCGGCAAGAACGACCATTCTTGCCGGGGGACAATAAGTTAGCCGCAGTGGAAGCAGTCTTCCCCCCGCACCTCATCCAGGCGGTTCTCGATGGGCAATAAGTATTCAACTGGCACGAATGGAATCAAAAGCCATTCCGTGCACTCGTTATGTCGGGTTCGCTGATTCATACAAACGTATCCCGCTCGCTGCAAAATAGCTTTCAGCTCAGGGCTTGGAACTGCGTTGAGATAAAGTTTGGATCCCATGCCGAACTCTCCTCCCCTGTTCTTAGAACACTGCAAACGAGTAAACTCCACCCCTAAAAAACCCAACATGGAATATTGCTCAGAATTTGGGAAATCCAGGCCACCAATTTCAGTAGGCACAGGCTCGATTTTGCATACGGGATCCGTTGTTGCAATCACTCGCTTGAAGGCGAAAGCGTCACGTAAAGTCGGATCCGGTTTGAGTAAGAAAAATGAATAGGAGAAATCCAGGCCGGCATTGTGAAGTTCCTTAATCTGTTCCAGACTCAATTTCTTACCGGCCGACAACCTGCATTCGCCAGAATAAAGCCTGACGTTCTGAGAATTCGTAGTATACTCGCAAGTAAAGCCGTCGGCTTCGAGTAGCGCAATATGGTCATGGCGTGCATTCCAAGGCACGAATAATAGGAGGTCGTTTTCCAGGGGGTTGAGTCCCGAAACTGCATAGACCGCCTCTGCACGAGCGGATCCGCAGTCGATCGCGGTAAACAAACCACCCATGACTCCACCAAACTCGTATTTTTTGGCGACTTGGATATTTATATCTTTTTCCAAAGGCGCGTCGCATTCTGTGAAAAAATACTCCGGCACAAGTCCATTATCGCCCTTCTTCTGCTCTGAGGACGAACTGGTCGCAAGACACCCTCCCCCCACCAGCACCAAGGCGCCGAGGGCGAGGGCAAATAACTTCACGCGAGAGGCTTGGGTCATATTCGTTGCTTGTTATACCACCACGTTCCATATTCATTTGAGGTTGTCAAGGGTGACGGGGTAAGAAAAAACTCCGCTTGTATAGCGGGGTTTTTTCAGGATCATCCACAGTTCACGCAATCATCGCTTTGCATCTCGTCCACGAACGGCTCAAGACGCATCAGCATGTGGAGCGGAACCAGTTGTTCGAGCCGCCACGTCATACACCCCGCTTCCGGGCCCGACGCGCACAGGTATCCGATATCCTTCAGCGCAGTGTACAGCTGCGGCGAGGCAATGTCTTTCAGTCGAATCGACGAGCCAAGGTCGTACGGCTGGTTCGGGTCAAAGCCGTCTTGCCCGTCGCGGCACTGGAATTCCGTGAATACTTGGCCGAGCATTCGGATGCGGACGTAAGGCTGCGCGATAGGCTTCTCTTCCCTCCCGTTATCCAATCTCGTCGGCTCGGCGGAACAAATCGAGGCTTCCGGAGAAATCGGATATTTATAGGATACGGCAATACGGCCGTCGCCGAGATCAGTCTCCGGGGAAGCAGCGGGCGTATTTGCGCAACCCAGTCCGAACAGGCTCAAAGCCCCCAAGGCGAGAAGGATGTATCGTGTTTGCATACGATGCTGACGATAACATAAAAACCGACGGGAAGTCGTCGGTTAGTCATCCCACGGAGTGCGCATGATCGCCGGATCGTTCTTCATGGGCGGCTCGTGTTCGTGCCACCAGAAGGTCGGATCGGTCCAGAAGCGATGCCCGCGCTTGCCGTCGAGAACGGACTCGAAGAGATCATCGGAGGCTTCGAGACGCTCGGCGACGCTCGTCCGCGTAATCCTCGACGTTTTCCATGGGGTCCATGTTCTCGTCTGAGTACTCTAAGGGAGCAAACTCTTTTGCCCGTGCGAGATGACGAAGCCACTCTTCCAGCTCGTACTTGAGCTGGCGATCAAGGAGATCTCCCAACTCTTCCGGACGCTCAGCTTCGAGCTGCTTGATCATGGCACCGACCTTGGCGTGACGGTCCATGACCTCGTCGAGCTTGAGGCGCTTGTCGAGCCTGAGATGCTTCTCGTGCTCCTCCTCGGGCATGGACATGAGGCGACGAAGGAAGTCGTCGGCCTCGGTCCAAGTAGAGTAAAGAGATACGGCACGAGGCGTCTTGGACGATTCCCATCCCTCGTCAAGGTCCTTCACGGTCTGGCGCAGGTCGCCTTCGGCGGCGTTGACCGCCATCCAAGCGAGACTCAGAAACCCTCCCCTTTGCGGGTTTCTCTCGAAGAGGCGGAAGGACGGCGGCGTATACATGTTGCGCTTGTAGATAGGCATGGTGATAACCTATTTCCTTTTTCCGTACAGGTCAATCGCGGAGCTTGCCCCTAAGATAGCTCTCCCCACCCCTCTCAGCCATGAACGCCGTCTCAATGCTATGGCCGGTTTCAGATGCGGCATCGGGCTTAATGATCACCACCAGTCCGGTACTCGCGAGACACTTAACGATGTTACCGTTGCGTTGACGAATCTCGGCGATGTGCGGACCGGTTTGGCTGACAAAATATTTTTTTACGGTTGCGTTTCAAATCTCGTCTTGATCGGACCCTGTGCTTGTAGCCTATGACAAGAAAAGTTGACGACTGATTAAATATTTATTTAGCTTTACATTTTTCCACCAACTGACGCAGCACGTCCTCGATCCAGTCTTTCACGGTTAATTCAGGCTCTGCCTTCAATCGCCCTTGAAACGTTTGCCACGATTTCACGAACCAATCGATGCGGTTCATGCCCCAGGAACGCTTTTGCGATAGCGAGCTCCCCGTAACGTAATGCTCGATCGCGTGGATCAGACATTCCTCGATCGCCCATTCCCATTTTGGATAGTATTTGCGGAATCTCTTGGTCGTCCAAGAATCAAAACATGTCTCCGATTTTGCAATCAACTTTTTCACGTTTTTTGATGCGAATACCGGAAGCAACAAAGAATGGCACACTTCATGCACCATCAGCCAGGTTTGATCTCGCTGGGGATTCGGCGTGAAAACGGCGTAGGCCGTTTCTCCAAGCAACGGACCGTACCCTTCTCCGGGAACACCGAAGACGTTCGGAGATAGCACCACTTTTTTTACAGGAATTTTGTAGTCCTCGCCGAATGTTTCAATCAACTGCCGAAGCTGCAATGGAAATCGCTTCGCTTCCATAGCGCGGCCATATCGCAATCCCGAGCGGATCTCTCCTTTATGAGCCTTGTAATAGGATCGTACATCTTTTGCGAAATCGCCATACCACACCCGCGGTTTTTGTAAGCGATGCTTACGGCCTCTGTAAGTAAATCCAGGCAATGGATCTCGGCTCATCGCTTCAAGCAAATAGAAAGAAAAATGACCCCGCTTTTTGTATTTCTCGAAAGACGGCTCGTGCATCCATGCGTGAGATAAAGCGAGAAGATTGACGTTCGCCTCGATCCCGATCCGTATCGCCATATGAGCGTAAGCATAGTACGGAAAAGAAAAAGACGTCCATTCCCGGACGTCGAGGGCGAGGCGCAAGCGCCTCAGACGGTCGCGTGCGACGCGTGCTGCAGGAGGGTCGTCCCCGGGCGGCAGTGCGTCGAGCGGTAGTGGACCTCGATGCTGATCAGGCTCGAGTAGGAGAAGAGCTGCATCGTGCGCGTCAGGGGGTTGAAGACGCGCGCGAACTGCAGGCGGAACGGGAACTCGTTCTGCTCGATCGCGACGAGCAGGCCGCCTTCCCGGGCGTACCGCTCGCCCATCTCGAAGACCTTCGCGAGCTCGTCCGCCTCCTTCGCGTGCGCCTGGTAGCGCTCCTTGAAGATGCGGAACATGCGCTCGAAGCCGCCGTCCTTCAGGATCGTGCCGACCTCGGTGAACGCGGGGTCGTCGGCGTTGATCGCGCCGGCGTGACCCAGCGTCCCCTGCAGACGCGCGATGTCGAGCATCTCGAGGATCGCGGCGTGCGCGTAGGTCGTACGCTCCATGTGATCGATCGAGGCGCCGATCGCGCTCACGACCTCCCGCATGGCGCACGCGACGAGGCCGAACGCCGAGTTCGCGCGCTGCCAGAACTCGAAGGTGACCTCCGGGTTGACCTTCTCGACCTCGCCGAGCAGCACCTTCTCGAGGAGGATGTTCGCCTCCATGAGACGCGTGTGCGCGATCGAGACGACCTTCGAGAGATGGATCGAGTACGGCAGATCCTTGCCGCACGGCTGATGGTTGACTCCGCCCATGACGTAGGCTCCCTGGTAACAGGTTTGTGGTCCTAAAGAATTTTTAAGCGAGCTGGCGTGAAACTATCGAAATCAAAGATGGCTGTCAAGCTCAAAATCCCCTCCTCGGTTGAACAAGGAGGGGGCTGGGGTGGTCTACCTCGCTATCTCATCACTCCGTCTGAATTGAAGTGACTCCGGATACACAATCCATGGACATAGTTTTCCTTTATTTTCTTGTTCATTCACCAACATTTTTCTCCCTACCACCATTGACAAATCCTTTATTATTTGCTACGCAGTATCTTACTTGATATTCTCAAGGTAGGACCTTTCACGATGGTGTGAAGGCCGAACCGAACCACCCGGTCGGCTCGCGCCGGCCAAAACAGGGGGTGTGCCATGACGAAGAAGAACCGGAACCTGTTCCCGGGCGGCTTCGCGGCCGCCCTCATCTGCCTCGCGAGCCTGCTCACGGGGTGCCCCGGGCCGATGGAGCCCGCCGACACCGGCATGCCGCCGGACGGCGACGCCGGGATGCCTCCCGACGACGCGGACGTTCCCCCGCCCGATGCGTGGAACCCGCCGCGCGACGGCGGGATGGACGCACCGGACACCGGCACGGTCGACCCGTGCACGCCGGAGATGATGCGCGATCGCGTGTCGCCTCCGTGCGACCCCGACACCCGCACGGGTCCGGGCACCGGCCCGACCGGGTTGGAGGGTCTCGTGGGGCCGGGTACGGGCTGGGCAAGCCCGAGTGGGGGCTGCGGTACCAGTCTCGGCGCCGATTCGATGGATCGAATCGGACTCGAGATGGGCTGTAGCGAGAACCTGGACATCGCGCCCTACTACGGCGTGTACATCTACGATCGCGACGGTGACTGGTATGCCAACTACCAGAACCGCGCGACGCAGGAGTGGTCGCATCTCCGGGTCGAGCCCGGTCCGATCGCGGTGGTCGAGCTCTTCCACGCGGGAGAGGAGACGCCGTACCTGACGTTCATGGCATCTCCGTGAACGCGTCAGGTCATCCGACCTGACAAGCGGGTCAGACGACCCGATAAACACGGCCGGACCTCGCGTCAGCTTCACCGGTCGAATGACCCGGCCTCCCACACCTCGCCATGCACCATGCGGTGCACGGCTCCGCCTCGGCGCAAGCCGAGACCCCGCCTCGAAAGGCGTCCAGCGCATGCCGGACCTCTCTCGAGGCTCTTTTTTATTTGCTACCGATGTATTCCGTGAAACGGAACTTCCTCGTTCGACCGCGCATGTCCGGAGTCTCCGTTTCATACATAGTCGCGTGAATGGTTTTGTATCCCAACGGTTCGAAGAAATTGGTCCAGTCGTCAGGCCGCGTGAAATAAAGCTTCTTCAGTTCGTCGGCATTCCAGTTCGGTTCGGGAAAATCATACATCGTCCGGATGGCGATAATCTTCGCTTGAAACGATTTTACTTTCTCAAAAACCCGTTCAGACGGCATGAACAGTGCAGAGTTTGATAAGTAGAGCATGTCGAACGGTTGCTTCGGCCGCCATTCGAGGAAGTCTTCGTGTACAAACGTAATTCCTTCCGGCGGATCTTCTCGATGGCATGTGTCAATGCCAGTCACACGAGCGCCTAAGCTATGCAGTGCCTTGCTCTCGCTAAAGCGGGCGCATCCAACATCAAGAACGGATGCCCCTTGAAAGACCTCTTGTCCAAGTTTTTCTAAAACAATCTGATAAAAAGGCGTTTCCATAGATACGGGTCTTGTTGCTAACAGTATGGGTTCTTTTTGAAAAAAACTCCAGCTCAGAGCTGAAGTAAGCGGATGTCACGGAGACTTCACGTAGGCTCGCATGAGATGTCTCTTGCTATATTCGTTGATCGCGCGACGTCCGTGGAGCATCACGTGATTGTTCACGAAGAGCGCTTCACCGGGCTGCAGTCGGATCGAGATCGCTTTTCCCTCGCTCACGTGTGACGCGAGCGCCGTCCGAAAGGCATTGATCGCTTCGAGGTGCGCGCGATTGCCGCGCTCCAGCTCTTCCTCGACCACAACGGGTAGCCAGTAGATCTGGTACGGCTCAAGGACCAAGAGCGGCAGCGGATCGCCACGATGCAGGACTCGCAACCTAATCGCCGTCAGCAACCGTCTCGTAGCCATCGGGAGGCGCTCGACGACCTCTCTCGTGTCAATCAGTAGACTGCTACCGTCGCTATCGTCCTGTCGGTAGCAGTGCCATGCCACTACCGGTACGGAGGGATGATCCGTGTGGAACGGAACCTCCTCGGGACGATACGGGTACTGGGTTTCGTCAGGCTTAAGACGAACATCGATCGTCTGGGTGATCCTACCCAACATTTCACACGCCGCGCGGAAGCCATCTGCGTCGCGCGTCGGGATCTTTTCAAACCCCTGTTCGTGCAGCCGCGCCCGAAGCCGCGATTTGAGGTCGTTGTTCATGTTCATACAGCCTCGCACGGTCTGCCAAAAACCGTCGGCCTCATGAGCTCACGGAGCCTTTCAGGAGAATACCTCTCGGCGAAATCTTCGTACCACTTCAGTACAGTTTCTTCACCGAGCTGCTCCCAGATGTACTCGAGCTGCGACTGCGTTTCGGTTTCGGTCATCGGAACGAAGTCCGGGCTACCCGGAGAATGATGAACAAAGAATCCGAAGTGCTGATCGCAGAATTGCGCGTAGTCCTCCGTGTGGAGTACGAAGGTATGCCAGAGCTCGTCGATAACAACCATGCTAGCATGGATCACCAGAGCTCGAGGCGTCTGGGGGCGGCCGCACAGCTGCGCCTCCTTTCGAATAGCGCAGAGCCAGAGCCACTTCTTGAGCTCGATGAAGATCTCCCGAGTTTCGACGTCATTCAACGAGAACAATGTACGAAACTTGTTGAGCACCCGCCGATTCTCATAGGCGAGCACCTGTTCCAGACTACATACCGCCTTGCTGGTTTCCATTGTCACTCTCGCCTCTCATTATCAAATGGTGTCTTAGGTGACAGCCCAATGCCTCAAGTCGAGTGACTCAAGGCATTGGGCGTGTCCAGCAGATCCGATCAGCTGCAGCCGGTGCAGCCCTGGCAGGCTCCGGCGCTCGCCTCTCGAAGGCGCGCGATGATCCGCGCGATGACCTTTTCCTTCATAAACCTGCACTCCTTTCTTCTCTAGTTGGCCCGAGTGGGTCGAGAATTCCACCATCGGCGGGTCCGAGCTATTACGGACCCCGCATACTGCACATAAAAATTCAGTTGCAGTAAGCGGGATCCGCAATTTCACGGACATTCGCATGAGAAACAAAGAGACTCCTTGTGACGACTTCAAATGTTTTTAATGTGCCGCTCGCTCAATATGAGCTTGCTTTAACGATAGACAAAACTATCAAACCTTGTCAAGTCATAATTACTCTAAAATCAGAGGAGAAATTAAATCTTCCTGATAGAAATGGCTGTGCTTGTCAGCAAGCTCTGACAAGATTTCTCCTCTTTGTTTTGCGGATGGTTTTAGCTTTAGAGAAAGCGTGTTACTCGTATCTGACATTAAAACTTGACGAGACATTTTTAATTAATTATCTTCAAATTTTATTCATGTCCAAAACCCCCTCCTTACATAAGGAGGGGGTGGGGGGTGGTCTATCTCGCTATCTCATCACTCCTTCTTAGTTGGAGCGAACCGGGATAGACGATCCAAGGACGTCTTGTGCCCGAGTTCTCAAGGCGACACTCGCCAAGACCCGTATCTTCGTCATTGCCTGTTACATAATGCTGAGAGGCGGGCACCGATGGCGGATTGGGCTCGGCACTCCCCGCCCTTGCGTTAAACCTCGTCCTTGAGCTTTGCGTCCCGTTAAACACATTCCCCACATAACATCCTCCATACGGATGTTTCACGGTGACGGTGGACGAGTCTTCGAGGTTGCCGCCCACGATCTCGTTGCGGCATTCGCCCGTGCACCAGCCCCAGTTGTCTTGCAGCATGACGCGCGGGGTAAAGCGGCAGGCATTGGACGCGCTGTCGAAGCATCCGCCCGGCGGCGCAAGCGACTCGACACACTCGTCGCCCGGGGCGCACTCGGCGCTGGTGCTGCAGGCCTTGGCCGGATCGCGCGAGCAGCGCGTGGTGACGGTCGGGCCGGAAGGTCCGCAGGAGAGATCCGGCGGGATCTCCGTGGAGGCGCCGGCCGCGGCGCGGAAGGCGGTTTCGCATTCGGCGCGGGCCGTACATGAAGGGCGTTCGGACAAACCGCTCAACAGGAATCCGTCCCATGTTCTGCCGAAGTAGCACCGGCCCGGATCGACAGCCGCGGACGTGCCGCCGGCGACGGCCGCACAACTCGGTAGCGACCGCGACTCAAGCGCGCCGCAGGTGTACACGTGGCTGAAGTCGAAGTAGTCCTGCTGGCAGGCATCGGTGGCGTTGCCGAACATCGTGCGGATTTGGCAACGGTCTTCCACGCCGCCGATCGTGCAGTCGGCATCGCTCGTACAGCTGCGCTGCGGCGCGGAGGCGCAGACGCCCACCTGCACGCAGCGGCCGGTCGCGGGCGGACAGTCATCGTTCGTCTGACACGTCAGGCCCGGCGCAAGCTCGCACTCCTTTTGCACGCCGCAGAACGGCTTGCGGTTTTTCATGCGCGTATCGTCGATGACCTGCGTCTGGCCGTCGCCCCAGTCGATGACGATCTGCCGCAACGGCATCTGGTTGTGCGCGGCCCAGGCGTAGAAGCGCAGCGAGGATTTGAACTGACCGCCGCCCGCGACGACCGAGCCAAGAGACTGGCCGTTGAACGCCATGGTGTCGAGGCGTGAGATCGGGCACTGGCCGGGTACCGGGCAGTCGCGCGTATCCGGCGCGGCCAAACGCGGCGGACGCGGCGTGTAATACGTGATATACGCGAAGTCATTGACGCTCACCGACGGGGAAGAGAATCCGAGGAAGGTCGGCGTGTAATGGCCGAGCGTTACGTCCGTCGGCAACGGGTAGGGTGAGGCCGGGTCCAACGAACCCCTCGGCGGAGTGCCGGCCGCGTATGTTTGCGTATCGTTGATCTTGTACGCGATCAAGCCGCAATATTCGTCATTCGGATTGGGGCATGTGTCGAGACGCGGGATGTATCCGCCGGAATGCGTGCAGATGTTGTTATCGTTGTCCGGATCGGACGGGTCGGGACTCGTGACCACGCCGGACGGGAACGCGCATTGCGAGACGGGGTTACCGGACGCGTCGGATACGCGGCCGCAGGATTCGGCATACGACCTGTCGTCAGACGTGGACACGCTGGCACAAGACAGCTCTCCGCTTGTCGCGCCGGTATTGCAGACCTGACCGTCCTTGAGTCCGCCAACGCAGCGACCGATGCGCGCCGCTCTGGAAGACGGGTCTGACTCAAACCTGGACGCGGCGGCGACCCCGCATTCCGCAGGATTGGTGGTGTCATCGAATTCCGCTTTGCGGAAGATACAATCCGTCACGTCCTGGCAAACGTATGCCAGTCCGTCGACCCTTTGTGGGAGCGAACGCCCCCCGATCGTGGTCTCGGGATTCAATGTCAGTCCGTATTCCCCCAAAATCGCCTGCATATCCTCCGGCTGGGCGAGATCGCCTCCCCGATCTTCGATAGACCACTTGCAATAGTTTCTTCCGGTATAGCCCTCCGCCGAATATCCTCCCACGCAAGAGGCGTGGATGGTGCCGATGATATCGAAATCATCGTCTATCCCAACCTTGATCGGACAGTCGGGACTGTTCGCCTGGGGTACGCTGCAGTTGAACTCGGTCGGGTATCCGGGGTTCCCCTTTGAGAACATCGGCTTGAACCCGCCGCGACCGTCGCTGCCGTTGCGGCACTTGAACGCCCCGCGGCTGGCGGCGTCCTGGGTATTGATGTTCGTTTCGACACCCAAATCCCAGGTTCCCGGGGACGTTCCCGTCGTCCAGCCCGCACCGACATCCAGCAGACAGCTTTCAAAGAGCGGGACAGGCGTGCCGTCGGCGCGCTGGAACGTCGCCGCGCGGCAAATCTCATCGTCCGTGCACGCGATCCCGCGCGCGACGCCGCGCGTACAGACATTCGTGATGGATTCGTCACGCGCGGAGAACAGGTTCGGATCGCAATAGCCGTTGTTGAGGCCGTTCAAACTGCATGCGGCAGAGTATCCGGTCTGCGTCCCCGGAACATGGGGGTTGTCTCCAGGCGTACATCGCGTTCCCTTGAACGGTCCGAACAAGCAGGCGTTGTCGCCGGTGCCCACGGGTAAATAGTGGAATTTGTACACGCGATAGACGCGGGCGAAGAGGTTGGTCAGGAACGCCCATTTATCGCGAGGCGGCGTACGGTTGCGATAATAGGTCTGGATGCCGGACGAGAGAAACGTCGGCGGATCAAGCGGCGAGAATCCGGTGATCGAGCCTCCGGTCTGGAACAGGGGTTCCTTGCCGGCCGGCGCGGTGTTGAGCGCGCTCGAGAACGGCGAGTTCACGTCGGAATAGACGACGCCCGTGGCCGGGTCACGATAACCGGACTGACTCCACACGCGGTCCGTGAACGCGGCGTCCTGGAACGAGGCCGTACTGCGCACTTCCGCAAGGTCGGTGCAGGCCGCAGCCGCGCCTACTTGGACGTTCATATAGATGTATCGCTGGTCCCCGGCGGTATCGCCGCCGCACGCGCTCACCCAGAATCCGACGAATTTCCAGGGACCCTGCACATCGTCAACGCCCGGATCCGCCGCGGTCGTGCGATCCACGGGAGACTGGAAGACCGCGCGGATCGAGAAGTACGGCTTCCCTCCCTCGCACGCCGCGTTCGACCGATGGGGGCTCCGACGGATCGTCATGAGATGCCGTCCCGGCACAAGATCGCCGGTTTCGTCGAAGAGCCCGTTGAACGCGCCTCTTCCCTCGTCACGATATCCGGTACTCCAGAACTTGAAGTAGCAGTCCCCTTCTTCGGGCCTTGAAACGCCACGCTCAAGGAAACTATCGTCCGGAACGCACCGCATGCGGATGGGCTCGTCCCGACCCGCGTCCTCCCGGCTCAAGATCTCTTCGTTCGCCCGTGTGACGAACGGACTGTATTCGCGATTGAACTCGCGACGCCACGCGGCCTCGCCCTGCTGACGCGAACCCGCGTCCCCGTAGCTCACGGATGGCATGTTATCGACCCAGGCGGCCTGATATCCGCAGGCCAGGCGCCCCTCCTGGCCGAACTGGGTCGGGATGATCCGGAAGTAGCTCAAGTTATTGTCCCCGAGCGTCGCTTCCGGATCCGCCGTGAGCGAAGCCCCCATGGAAAAAAGCATCCAGTTGGTATTGACGCGATAGAAGGTCTCCGTGTATCCGGCGCCGGCATCGACCAGACGGATGGCGGACGCGTCCGTGTTGCCCGCCGACGCATACTCCCCCGGATCGGCCGCCTCGCATTGATCGGCGGTCGGGTAGGTCGTCCCATAGATGCGGGCGCCGACCAGCGAAGCGCTCCGGAAATCGCAGTTTGACGGCGAACAGCGGTTGTCCGGCGCGATCCAGTCTTCATCGTATTCCATTTTGGTCATCTGGCCCGCATAGGCCGGCTTGGATCCGTCGCTCAGATCGAAATGACGGTCCCAAGCCCCTCGGTAGTCCAGGTCCAAATCACCGATGTTCGGATCGTCCGTGATCGCGGGGTTGTCCGCCCGCCGACGGGTCACCTCCTCCAAGGACGGCGGCGCCTTCACCGGCGTATCGCCCCGATACCGCCGGATATGCTGCTGCGTCAGGTTGAAGGTCACCGGCTCGCGGTTGGGCGAGACGCAGTAATACTGGCCGGCGGTTTGCGGCGGAAGATAACCGGATGTGGGTTGATAGTGGAACGGATCTTTTTCGCCAAAGAGGATCGGGTTCGGGTTCCATGTCAGACACGGGTTCGCGGAGCGGTCGTCGCCGAGGATGCGCGTCGAGTCGCGCTCGAGACACGTCCCGAACACGCCGCGGATGATCTCGATCTTGGTCGAGGCGATGCAGCGTCCGCCCTGCTCCGGCGGTCCGCACAGCTGTTGCTCGTTGGCGGACGCGATCCCCGCCTGCGCCGTCGCGGATCCCGCGATCTGGAGAACCGTGCTCGGCAGACACGACTGGCCGTTGCGCGGTCCGCCGAAGCAGACGCCGGGAGGTACGCCGGTGGAAAGCGTTTCATAGAACTTGGTCAGCGTGGGGATCTCATATTCCGCGCGCTTGTACGTGCACAAACAGTCCTCGCCGAATTCGCAGGTGTTGGCGCTCGCGTATCCCGTAATTTTGCCGGTCGGAGCGGGCGGATTCTTGGAGAAGTCCCAACCCGTCACGAACGACGCCGGAAACGGCGAGTCGGCTTCCGGGTTGGCGCGGCATTCCGGCGCGGGGAACGCCTTCGCCAGGACCGTGTCCGTTGTCGGATCTTCCAGGCCGAAGGTGCCGACGATATTCTGGAATTGATACGCGTCGGAATCGCGGCGCAGCGGGAGATAGCAGTTGAAGAACGGTTTGGCGGTGGTCGCGCGCGTGGCCGCATCCCGGTCGGCTTGGCGGTAGTAGCCGATGATGCCGGATGTGACATGCTGGCAGAGGCGAAGATTGGGGTTCGCGCGACCCAGCGGCGTCTCGTCGAGAGCGGCAGCCTCGTTGGGACCGGGCGTGGGCGCAAGCGGATACCTCGACGGCGTGCCGCTTGGCGTACCTGCAAGGTTCACCGGAATGCGTGCGATGGCCGTCAGGCGGTAATCACGTGCGTAACGCGTCTCGTTATTCGCCACGGTGACGGCGCCGTCCACGCCGACGCGCGCGGTGACGGTATCCGGGATCTGGAAACTATCCGGAATCGAGAATCCGGAATAATCTTTCCGGCCCAACCCGACCTTGCGGGATGAGTACGAGCCGATGTCAAAGAATCGGCCCTCCGTGAAGATCGGTTCGGCGCCCGCGTCGGCACGATCCACATAATTCGCGCAGAAGATCTCACCCGGCGTGTCGGTGGACTTGTCACACAACGCAAGGTTGGTACACACGTCCTTGTATTGATTGGTGGCGGGATCGAACACGGTTTCCGCGCTTTCACAACCGAGCCATTGGGCGCAGTCGCGGTCCGTGTTGACCTTGATGAGGGTATTCGAATCGTTCTCGGGGCGCACGCAGCGTAATCCGTAGCTCACGGTTCCGAGCGGTGTGGTCGTCGTCGCGTAATCCGGGCTGTCGATGCAGTCCGCATCCAATGTACACGCGATGCCCTCGAACGGCTCGACGGTCGTGCTGCCGACGCGGCGCGTCGTGCGCGTGCCGGTGCAGCGCCCGCTACAGAACGGGTTACTTGGGTCGGCCAAACAGTCGATCGGCTGTACCGGTTGGAAATTATTGGCGCGGTACGCGAGATCCGTCGCCTTGGCGCTGTATTGCAGAATCGGGTTGCTTTGATTGCGCAGAAGGATACACCCCGCCGACTGGTCCACGTTGCCGCCGCAGGTGGTCTTGTCCAGCTTGCTGTTGTCCACGAAGAAATACGGCTTGCCGGTGCGGAACTGCGGGTCCGTGGTGTCGTTCGGATCACGGAACTCAGTACACTCCCCGTCCGCCGGGTTGCACAAGCCCACCCACCCGCGATACGGCTCATCCCCCCGAAGCGGAAGGCCGAAGAAGTTGCCGCCTTGCAGGTTTGCGGGGTAACAAGGCGTGTTCAAGCCCTTGCGAAACCATCCGGAATACAGTCCGTCGGCCAGGAATTCGAATTCCGGCGGATCATACGACGCGCCGTCCGGCGTCAGGAAATCGAATGCGCTTAATCGCACGCCTTCCTTGTATTCACAGACCTGATCGACGGGGTCCTTGAAGTAATCCTTCGTGCCGAGATAGGAATATTCTTCGCAGAACTGCTCGGACGGACGGCACAACGCTTGGCCGTACTTGGTGATGTCGTCCTTGAAGTAGAAGGTGTCGAATGCCGTTACTTCCGTCTTGTCCTGGTTGTATCTCGGCTTGCCGAACGCGCGGCAGGACATGTTTTCCGACTGGCACAGCTTAGATCGGTCGTAGATGAGGTACAGCATTCGATCCGCGGGGCGTGTGGTCGTGGATGAGGGGAAGAAGTCCGCCGCCGTCGGGGTTTCGCCGACCGCGAAGGTGCGGCGTGCCACCGGGGACTCATCCGAGGAGACGAACGTCTCGGCGCCGGACGCCTCGGAATTACGCGTGTCCACGAAGGCGCGGCAACCGATGGCTTCCTGGCGGCACAGGCGCGTAAATCGAGACGCATTGACGAGGTTCTGGAAACGGTCGGTGTACTGGCGGCAGCCGAGCATCGCCTGCGGCTCGGGGATGCCGGAGAAGGTCTGGTCACAGACGGCGGGCGTGGTCCAGCTGTCGCGGACGGCGTAGACGGTGTCGCGCACGCGCTCGACGCGTACCTCGTCGATAAAGGCGATGGGCGCGCCGGATCCGGCCAGCGTCCACGACAGCGTCGACGTGCTCGCGCCCGCGTATCCCCCGAAGAGCCCGAAGCTGTAGCGCTGCCAGTCGCCGGAAAGCGTGGCCGTGCCGACGCCGACCGGCGAGGACGCCGGGTCGGCGGCGTTACGCAACTCGAGTTGGAGCGTCATCCCGGGACCCGCGCCCTTGGCCCAGAACGACACGCGGTGCAAATCGCCGGGCGCGGTCGCGAAGCTCACGTTCGTGCGCGAACCCGCGCCGTCAAGACGTAATGACTGGTCGCCGACGAGCAGCGACTCCGGCGACGGCGTGCCTCCCGTAAACACGCCCAGGCCGCCGCGAAAATTCTCGTTAACCGAAAGGAAGACGTTCCCGGAACCGGCGCCGGCATACGCTCGGCATCCGGCGAACTGGATGTTGCAGCTGCGGCTCTCGGCCGGCAGTGCGTTGTAGGAGCACTCGCCGGTCGCGGCGTTGAACGTGCCGCCCGTATTGCGACAATCGTCCGCGCTCACGCGGCCCGAGAGCCGGAACGGGATGCACGCATCGCTCGAAGCCACGGTTTGCGAGAAGAACACGTAGAAGACGCGCCCGTCCCGGTCGTAGAACTGGCGGCAATCCGGATCGAGGCCGGTGCGCCACAACTCTTCCGTACACGTCAGCGGATCCTTGAACTCTCCGTCCGGTCCGCGACGGATGACGACCCGCGGGCCCGAACCCGCACCCGATTGACTGATCAGGCTCCAGGTGCGCAGTTGGTACCCCGTGGACTCGGAGCCTTCCCACGTGAAATAGGTTTGCGTGAAGGTCGGATCCGGCTTCTCGCACAAGCGCACGTAGCTGAACGCGGACGTCGCCTCGCCCCCGGCCGCGGCCGCCTCAAGATTCGTGAAGACTTCGCAACCGACGTCCTGTTGCGTGCATTGCGTGGCCGTGGACGGGATGAAATACGCCTTGCCGTCGTCGGCCGGATCGCTGAAGCGCGTATCGTCGTCGATCACGAGATCGAACGCCGAGGCTTGCTTGCGATATTCGGCGTAGCCCACGCATTCCGCGGGACACAGATCGTTCGCGGACAGGATGGCCGGCACTTCCGGCGCGGCCGTGCCGTCGCGATATCCCTGGCAGCCCGCGTCCACCTGACGACACGCCTTGGCAAATTTGTTGCACACCTCCGGATCGGTCGCCGCGCCGGTGCATTGGAACTCGTCCGGGGCGATCTTCATGTACACGACCGGTAACGCGGTGTTGGCACCCTCGATAAACCGGGTAGCAAATTGTCCGTCCTCGAGTTGAATCGCGTCCACGAAGCTGTTTGCCCCGGTCAAGCGGATTTCGATGAATCGCGTCTCGTCGGTGGTCACGAAGGAACAGTCGAAGCGGCGCCAGTCGATTCCATATGTATCGCTGCCGGCGGCCGGGTCGGAGACGGCCGCTTCGCAGGACGGACTCTTGAAGAGCGCGGTCGCGCCGGCATAGGCGCCGGAGATGCGGGCGGCCACGGAAAACGTGTCGTTGCGGAATTGCGCGACCGCCGCGCGGAAGTTCGGCGAGCCGGATCCCGTGGATCGGGCGTACACGGACAACGTCATCACGCGACCGGGCGATGCGGTGACGCGCTGGAAGTACTCCGTTCCGGTCGAGAGCGCGAGCGCCTGCGTCGCATTGGCCGCGAACTCGCCCGGCGGCAACGGCGTCGGCACATACGCGCCGGCCGGCACGCGCGACCAGCCCTCGAGTTGGAGCGGATCGCCGACCGCACGCTCGAAGGACGCGTTGGCGAGGAGGTTCAGCGACGAACCGCCCACTTCCGCCGCAAGCAGCCGCGTGCATCCTTCGTCGTTCGCAGAGCATGGCTCGAGCGTCCGGTCGAAGTACATCGTCGTCGTCGGCGCGAACATCCATGATTGATCCGGCCGACGCAGCGTCGCATACGCAAGGCAGCCTACGTTGTCGGCGGAACACTGACCGTAATCGAGCGTGTTACGAAGGTAGGAAACCTGCGCGCCCGCACGCGTCGTGAAATTGCGGCAGCTCGCGGCCTGTTGCGAGCACTCGTCGCCCTTGAAGCGATACACCGTTTTCTCGGCCACGCAGTACCCGTACCCGCCGACGCACTCGCCCTTGTCGTTGCGCTTCAGACACGTCTGGATGTCACGGCATTCCTCCGCGCGCTGGCTGAAGCGCGTCGACACGAGCTGGTCGCCGAATCCCGTCAGCCGACATTGCTGCTCGAACGACGTCAGCACCCAGCCGGGATCGATCAGCTTGCACCACGGATGGTCGACGTCGCGTTCCCCGTCTTCATTGCAGTCGCTGAAGTTATCCACGACCTCTCCGAGCGTGATACACCCTTCCGCGCTCGCACAGCGCGCGATATTGGCGTCCGAGTTGGCGGCGAATTCGAAGCCGACCGGCAGAATGCGCATGAGTCGCAGCTTCCGGACATTGCCAGCGCAATAGGCCTGCTGGTAACAATTGCGATCCTGGTTCTGGCGGACCATCGAGTCCGGATACAGGCGCCAATCACGCTTCATGAGTCCCTGTCGGATCGCCTTTCCGATCGTACAGGTTCCACTGTCGCATGCGTTCCCGCGAATCGCCTGCGCGAGCTGCTGGTCCATCGCGCAATTCCATGTGCCGCGCACGTCGGGACATGCGATGAGCTCCGACAGGATCTCGACATTGCTCGTCCGGATGAGGCTCACGTCACGCAATGACAGGTTGGCACGCCGCGCATCCTCGCGGCTTCTGGACGGAATGGCGTCCGGGTCCGTCGTCGCGATGCTCGTTTGCTGGTCCAGATCGCTGAAATCGAACGCGTTGATCAACCCTTTCTCCAGGATGCGTCCGAGCAGCTTGGATCCGAGCGTGTTGATGAACATCGAAGCCGTGTACACGGCAAGCTGGACGATACCCTGGTCGGCGGCCGACGAAAGGATGGCGTTGCGACGCTGGCCCTCGTCGCGGTTCGGCCCTTCGACAAGCTGCTCCTGCGTCTGGGCGGCGACGAGTGCGGCCGGCGTCTTGACGTTTCCGGACACGACGTCCGTCACGCTCTTGAACGGTCCCTCCTCGGCGCGGTTTTGGACCGCCTTGGTGTAATCGTACGAGACTTTGGCGGCCGTGCGGCCGAAAATCTGCAAACTCGCGCCGACATCGCTTGCATTCGTATTAAAGGAAGCATTGATGTTTTGCAGGAGATCCTGGGAGGTCAGCGTCGTGAAAAACTGGTCGTAATTTGTGACGATTTGCTGGAAATCGCACGACGGCCTCGGCCGTGTGAACGCGCCTTGGCCGCCCTGGGGCAGGAAGTTCCCGAGCGAAAGCTGGATATTGAGAAGATTTTGCGGGTTCGGCGGTTTACACAAATCAAATCCGATGCTGGATTCGAAGAACTCGTCCGACAGCGAACCGATGGCCGAACCGAGCGCATCCTCGCCGACTTGTTTGAAATAGTCGCCGGGTGATTTGGCCTGCGTGAGCGCGTTTTGTCCCTTGCCGCCGGAGGCGATGTATGTCGCCGCGTCGTAGGCGAGCTGTCCGAGAAAGGTTTGCGCCGCATTGAAGAGTGCGACCGTGCCCGCGCGCACGAGCTGCGTGAGGATCTGATCCAGAATGCGGGTCAAGTCGTCCGGGATGTTGCCGACGACGGTGACGGCCTGCGCGCGCGCCGTGTGCGTCATGAGCGGACTCCCCACGAACGAAACACATGCCACGACCGCGAGGAACGCGGCGAGGCATCGGCGGAACACGGGGCGTCGGCTCTGCATACGGGCTTACGGCGTGGGCTGGGGTTCGGAGTCGGCGGACGGAGACTCCGTCGGGTTTTGAATCCCGGCACGGATTTGCATGACCTGGGCATGCGTCGCCCGGTACAGCAAGAGGATATCGGCATCGCTCAATCCCGTCAGCTGTTCGGCGGGGATAAGTCGGCTTTGTACAAGCAGGTCGCGCGCCTGCCGCGCGGTGACGGCGGAAGGGTCCGGCGCGTTCAGGATGAACTCCTGCGCGACGTTTTCGACGGTTCGGACCTGCGTGGCTTGTAATAAATTACTATACGACGAGGACACGTTGTAGCTCGGTTGCAGATCGGCGTTCGCGATTGCGCCACACGATTGCCCGATCGGACAATTCGGATCCGTTCCTTGCGCGATCTCGATTGCGTCCGGGATGCCGTCGGAGTCCGAGTCCGCGAGATACGGTGACGTCTTGTAGATGGTGAGCTCGGCGTAGTCGCTCAACCCGTCGCGGTCCGTGTCCTTGCCCTTCAGCCGCTCGGCCTCGCGCGCCTCGTTGGAGGCGGAAATCGTCTGCAGCTTCTCCTGCGCGCTCAAAAGTTTCGCCGTCGGTACGCGGAAGGGCGAATCCAATCCGGATCGGAAATACATGACGGAAAGAATGACGACGGCCGCACCGCATGCGCCGAGCACCCCGACCGAGAAACGCGTCTCGGCGGGCCACGCCTGCCACTGTTGCCGCACACGTTCAAACGGGCCGAATGCCATGGGCGCATCATATCATACGAGACCGGAGATAAACCATGGGCATGAGCCATAAACGATGGGCGATCATCCTTCTGTCACTCATTGCTCATGGTTCATGCTTCATTGTAAGATGGTTGTATGCGATTTTCCTTCACGAAGGAACGGGCTCCGGAGACGGAAACGCCTTTTTTGGAGTGGCAGGAAGGCGCCGATGAAGGCCAGCTCGCCGTCGATGTATTCCGTCGCGGCGCATTTCTTGTGATCCGGTCACCGATGGCCGGCGTGAAACCGGAAGACGTGGACGTGGCGGTCAACGGCGACCTTCTCACGATCCGCGGCACGCGCGCGCATGAAGAAGCAATCAACGAAGACGACTGGTTCCATCATGAGTGCTATTGGGGCGCCTTCAGCCGCACGCTCATTCTTCCCATGGACGTGTATGCGGAAAAGGCGGAGGCGTTGCTGCGGGACGGAATTCTCGAGATCCGCATCCCCGTCCGCGGCACGGAACGTCATATCCTTGTAAATAGTTAACAGATGACAGATAACAGTTCACAGTGACCGGTACCGTTTTTTGACTGGTAACTGTCAGCTGTTAACTGTAAACTTTCCCTATGGATTCGACCGGATCGGACAAGAAGCCAAAGAGTATGAAAGACCTGCTCGCGTGGATCGGGCTCGGATCCGCATTTCTGCTCGTCCTCGCGACGGGTGCGGGCGCGGCCGCATATGGCTTCGAGACCGCGTTCCAAAACAAAATGTATCCGGGCGTCAGCGTCGGCGGGCTTCGGCTTGACGGGCTGAGCCGCGCCGAAGCGCGCGACCGTCTGCAAGCGCATGTCGAACGCGCGCTCGAACCCGGATTCCTCTTCCGTTACGGCGACGAAGACATCCGTCTTTCGGCCGCCATCGTCGGCGTGGAGGATCCGGACCTCTCGCGCGACCTCCTGCGTTATGACGTCGAGCGCGCGGTGCACGAAGCGTACGCCGTGGGTCGAGGCGACGGCATGATCCGCGACACGCTCGCGCGTCTCGGCCGGCTGCTTCGCCGCATCGACCTTCCGCTCGAACCGCAAGCAAACCGCGCGCTGATCGAGCGGTTGCTTCGGGAGGAGCTGGCCGACCGTATCGTCATGGCCGTCGACGCGCGTCTCGAGATCGACGTGGCCGCCGATACGAATGCGCTGAACGTGCACGTCATTCCCGAGCGCGAAGGCAAGATGGGACATGTGGAACAGGCCGTAGATACGCTCATCGCGCAAGCAACACGACTCGCCTTTCAGCCGATCACGATCCAAACGGCCACCATCATTCCCCGCGTGACCGCCAAGCATCTCGAACCGCTCAAGGCACGCGTTCCGGCGTTTCTTGCCCGCGCGGAACATGCGCTCCTGCTTGACGGCCGCCGATACGAGCTTTCGACTTCGACGGTGATCGGGTGGGTTTCGGCCAGTCCGACGGCGTCCGGCGCGGAATTGACGCTTGATCCGGACCGCGTCGTCGTGGGCGTGTCGGACATGATCAAGACGCGTCTTATCGAACCCAAGGACGGCAAGCTCGTCCTTGACGAAAACGGAAAATTCAAGGAATTCATCGCTCCGGAGGAAGGGATCGTCGTGGACGGCCGTCAGACGGCGTTCGATCTCATGCAGGCCTGGGAGCGCGGCGCGCCGACCTCAACGCTGCACCTGAAACGCATCACGCCAAACATCTCGGGCGAAGACGCCGAACGCCTCGGGATCACGGAACTGCTCGGCGTCGGACGGTCGAACTTCGCCGGTTCGCCGACGAACAGGCGCAAGAACATCGCGCTCGGCAAGGCCAGGATGAACGGCGTCCTCATTCCGCCCGACGGAATCTTCTCGCAACTCGACGTGCTCGGCGTCATCGACGGCGCACACGGCTGGCTGCCGGAGCTCGTGATCAAGGGCGACCGCACCGTACCGGAGTACGGCGGCGGCCTGTGCCAGGTCGGCACGACGAGTTTCCGCGCCGCGCTCGCCTCCGGATTACCGATCGTCGAGCGTCGTAATCACAGCTATCGCGTCCGTTATTACGAGCCGGCCGGCACGGATGCGACGATCTATGATCCCGCGCCGGATTTCAAATTCAAGAACGATACCCCGGGCCATATTCTCATCACCTCGCAAATCCAGGGTGACGACTTGCTATTCCTCATCTGGGGCACGAAGGACGGTCGCGTCACGTCCAGCACGAAACCGATCGTCTATAACATCGTCGCACCGCCGCCGACGAAATATATTCCGACCACGGACCTGCCCGTCGGACAAAAAAAATGCACCGAATCCGCCCATGCCGGCGCCTCGGCGACCTTTGATTACCACGTCCTGTATCCGGATGGCACATATAAAAAGGAAACATTCAACAGTTATTATCGGCCGTGGCAGGCGGTGTGTCTGATCGGCGCGACGGCGGAAGAGGTCGCCGTGTCCGGCGGGACGCAGACGGACGACAACCCTTTCCCCGGCCCTTGAGGACCTCTGCTTGACAAAATCGCTTATCCTTGCTATAAAGAGAACGAGTGCGTTGAAAAGTCGCCCCTCGGCGGTCTTTTTTACCGCCCGGCATTCGCCGGGCGAGGGGTGCATGCCCCTCGCCATGCTTAAAAGAAACTTGGCTAACATTAGCTCACTTGACGGGTGAGAATAGTGTTTGTTAAGGTGCGATGACCGACGAGTCCTTTAGCAATCCGCGTCCACGACAAGCATGGAATGTTTCAGTAGGGTGCCGCAGGTCTTCGGACTCGCTCTCCCCTAGAGAAACATTTCTTGGATGCGGATTGCTTGAGAACTTGTCCGCGAAAACACCCACGACTTCAAATCGTGGGTGTTTTCGTTATCAACGATTATCGTTCCAGGAGCTTGGTGTTATCGGAATCGAACGCATTCCGAAACCGCTTTGCCCCGCCGACGCTTTCGTATTCCTTCCCGGTCGAACCTTCCATGCCCTGACGATGGTCGAACAAAACTTTCGTGATCGTGTTTTCCGGATGGTTCGGATCCGGAACGGTTTCCGTCTTGTAGACCTCTTTCCCGTCGATCGACAGCGCGTACTCGCGTGCCGTCACGTTGCCTTCGGTATCGTACGCGATGCGTTCCACGCCCTCGTGTACGGATCCGTCGGCTTTCTCTACCGTCCGCTTGGTCGATCGAACCTGCCCTTCGGGTGAGATGTTCCGCTCCTCAATAATCTTTTTTTCCTCGTCCTGTTCCCCCATCTTCAGGCGTTCAAAGGCAGCCTTGGTCGAGTGGACGCGACCGTCCGGCGTCTGCACGTACGAGAACGATCGCTTGGCGACAATCTCTCCGCTTGCATCCGGAAATTCCGTCGAAAGTTCCGCTTCGCGCGAATCACTCTCGGATCCGACGAAGACGCCGTCCGGAAGCCTCAATACCTCCGTCTTTTCCCCGCCGCCGCGGAACGGTTTTTCCTTGACTCCGATGGCATCGATATCCAATGGTCGGGTCGTCTTTTCCGCCCGTGACTCCCCCGCCGGGGTCCCGGCCTCCTTCTTTTTTCCGAACATTTTCTCGAACATAAGGCGTATAAAAAAATGAATGATGCGTCCATTTAATATGCTTCGGCGATGCGACGCAAGGCGAGGACGAACGCGGCCTCGCGCGGAGGGATGTCGAGCTCGTCCGCCGCGTCGAACACGGATTCGGCCGCGTGTTCCATGATCGGTCGCAACTCGTCCATGACTTGCTCCTCGCTCCAATGCTCGTCTTCAAGATTTTGCTTCCATTCGAGGTACGACGTCGCCACGCCGCCCGCATTCGCGAGCACGTCCGGGATGACGATGATGTCACGATCCGAGAAGATCTCGTCAGCTTCGGGAGTCGTCGGCCCGTTCGCGAGTTCGAGAATCACATCCGCTTGTACATCGTTCGCGATTTCTTCCGTCAGTTGGTTTTCCAACGCGGCGGGAACAAGCACGTCACATTGCGCCGTAAGCAGGTCTTTTTGATTGCCCACGACGGTGCCTGGCAATCCTTCAAGATACCCGTGCATTTTTTTCCATTCACTCGCTGCCGCAGGGTCAATCCCCTCTTCAGAACGGATCGAGCCGTGCGAATCGGACAATCCGACGATGACATGACCCGCCGCATGCGCGATCCGCGCGAACGTTTCCCCCGCGTTGCCGAACCCTTGGATCGCGAAACGGAGTTTGGACGGGAGGTCGAATTCTTTCGATAAGGACTGAAGCACGTACCAACCGCCTTGTGCGGTGGCGATGCTGCGACCTTCCGAACCGCCGTGCTTGAGAGACTTGCCCGTCACGACGGCGGGCTCGTCGCGGCCGACGATCTGCGCGTATTCACCGGCGAGCACGTCCATGAGGCGCGCGCTCGTGTTCACGTCCGGCGCGGGAATATCCTTGCGCGGGCCGATCACGTCGGCGACCGCGCGCGTGAATCCGCGCATGACGTTCTCGACCTCGTCTTCGGACAACGACTTCGGATCGACGATCACGCCGCCCTTACCTCCGCCGTACGGAATGCCGACGACGGCGCACTTGATCGCCATCCAGAACGCGAGCGCCTTTACCTCGTCCATGTCCACCTGCGGATGGAAGCGAATCCCGCCCTTGTACGGCCCACGCGCGCTGTTCCACTGCACGCGAAAGCCTTCGAAGAGACGCGTGGCGCCGTCGTCCATGACGACGGGAAACGTGACATCCACGATGCGTTCGGGTTTTCGCAACCGCTCGATCACGAACGGCGGGACGTTGGCGCGCCCGGCCGCGAGGTCGAGTTGCTTCATCGCGTTTTGGAAGACGGACATATCATTTTATAGAGAATCGTCATAAAAAAATACTTCGGACAATTGAGATCATGAGCGGATCGTATATTCCATGTCCGAAAAAATCCACTTCACTATCGTATGCACTATTGCGGCGGTTTCAATCAGCGTGGCCGTGCATACAATGGATAACACTGGGCTCAAATCCTTCATGTTATCTTCCCCGTATGCAATAAACAGAAGATAATAAACTAAAATATTTTGAACTAGTAGCAACGTGACCAAGCTCGCGCCGATCATAGGTCTGGCCATCAATTTTTGCCTTTTATCTTTGATTTCCAAATCCAAGATAATCCCGTTGTAGGCTCCTTTTATCTTGGGATCGAGTCCGTCTGGAGAAATGGGCTTGAATCCGCTTACTTCGGCAGGAACCTGATCGGCCATATCTTCAATTACTCATTCATCCCAAGATTCTTTAAGCGCAATAACATAGCACTGTGAGAAACGCCGAAAATATCGGCTAAGTGCTTCGCATCTCTAACTAACCTGAAGTACCTTGTCAGCGTCCCTCGAGGCATCAGAAGATTAGCGGCAAAATAATTCGCCTCCTGCTCAACGGTTCTCTGCTCCTTGTCCGACAAAATAATATCTTTCCGAAAGAATGTTTCCTGCTTTTTATCTTCATGCAGGATGAAGTGCCCCATTTCGTGCGCGATCGTAAATGCCTTACGCGAATATGAGTCGCTGGCTGAGACATAAATCGTCTTCGACGCTTTGTCATATGCGCCGACCACGTCAGGATCCTTAAAGATGCCTTCTTTCAAGGTCAAGTCTAGCATTTCTGCAATTTTCGAAATTTTTATTGGAAGATTGAACGAATTCTCATCAACAAAAGCGTTCAACAAAACATCCTGAGCCTTTGCTTCAATTTCATTCATCCGTTCTCTCGTGAGCATACGGTTACATTCTACTTTCTTAGAGATGTCTGGTCCACTAATGCGACAAATACCGCTCCGCGTCCAGCGCCGCCATGCAACCGGTTCCGGCGGCCGTGATCGCCTGACGATATTTTGCGTCCTGCACGTCGCCGCAGGCAAACAGCCCCGGGACGTTGGTGAGCGTGGAACCCGGCACGGTGATCACGTATCCCTTTTCGTCCAAATCGACGAGACCGCGCACGAGCAACGTGTTCGGCTCATGGCCGATCGCGGCAAAGACGCCGTCGATCTTCATCTCTCGCGTTTCGCCGGTGTTCGTATCCTTCAGGATGACGCCCTCGACTTTTTCTTCGCCGAGAATATCCGCGATTTCCGTGTCCCAGACAATTTCGATTTTTGGGTTGGCTTTGACACGGTCCTGCATGATCTTGGATGCGCGGAACGCGTCTCGGCGATGCACGAGATACACCTTCTCCGCGAAGCGCGTGAGGAAGCTCGATTCTTCCATCGCACTGTCTCCCCCGCCGACCACGATCACGTTTTTTCCCTTGAAGAAAAATCCGTCGCAGGTCGCACAAGCGGACACGCCGCGGCCGTACAATCGCTTTTCGTTTTCGAGACCGAGACGCCGTGCCGACGCGCCGGTGGACAAGATTACGGTTTTCGCACGATATGTCTGCTTGTTCGCGACGAGCTCGAATCCACCCTCGACGAGCTTCAGTGATTCGACCATCGACGAGACGATTTCCGTGCCGAACCGTTTCGCCTGATCGCGCAAGACTTGCATGAGTTCCGGACCCTGGATGCCGTGCACGAAGCCGGGGAAGTTTTCGACTTCCGTCGTCGTCATGAGCTGACCGCCGGGTTCTAGACCCTCGAACAGGATCGGCTCGAGGCTGGCGCGCGCGGCATAGATCGCGGCCGTCCAGCCCGCGGGACCCGACCCAATGATTGCTGCGTTTCTCATAATTCATTTGTCGTTGCGAGGAGCGTAGCGACGAAGCAATCTCATCCGATGGGATTGCTTCGCTGCGCTCGCAACGACACTAGCCAAGATACTTAGACAATTTCTCCATCAAAGCCTCTTTACTCATGCTGCCGATAATCTTGTCCGCGACTTCGCCGTTCTTGAACACGAGCATGGTCGGGATGGACATGATGCCGTATTTCATCGCCGTGGACTGGTTTTCGTCCACGTTGAGCTTGCCGATTTTCATCTTGGACTCGTCGATTTCATTTGCCGCCTCCTCGAGAATCGGACCCATGACGCGGCATGGGCCGCACCATTCCGCCCAAAAATCCACGAGGACGGGAGCGTCGCTTTTTAACACGTCGCTTTCGAAGTTTGCATCGGTGTAGGTGTGTGCCATAGGGTTTCTCGATTATCGAGTATCGAGTAACGTCTGACAAGTCGCCTTCGACACGCTCAGCGAATATTGCCTGAGCGAAGTCGAAGGCATTACCGAAACGTTTCGACTTTGCGGACTTTTGATTCTTCCAGATAGGCCTCAAGGCGGTCGCCGACCTGGAGTTTGGTCTTACCGGAGAACGAGAGGCCGCCTTCGGTGCCCGACGCGAGCTCCTTGACCGGCGATTTTCCGCTTTGGAGATTTTCGATCATACCTTCACCGATGATCTCCTCGCCACGGAACACGCGTAGCTTCGCGCCCTTCGCCAGCTTGCCGGTTTTCACGCGCACGCCCACGACCATGCGACCGGACTCCGTGCGGAAAATCGCCGCGACTTCGGCGTCGCCGAGCTCGGTGATGACGGTCTCCTGCGGCAGGAGTTCGTTCAGGCGCTTCACCACGTCGTCGAAGAGATCGTAGATCACCTTATATTTCTTTACTTCGACGCCCTTCTCGCGGGCCGCAACCTCGATCGCGGTCGGTACCATCACATTGAATCCGTACACGACCGACGGCGCGGAGTTCGCCGCGCGCTCGATATCGCTCTCGTTCACGTTGCCCAGCCCCTTCTGGATCACCTCGACGGCGACCAACTCATGCTTGACCTTTTCCAGCATGCCGAGGATGGCCTCGAGCGAGCCCAGCACGTCGGTCTTCAAAATGACGTTCAGCGTCTTCTTTTCCGGCGTCTCCTCGCCTTCGGCCGGCGCGATCTTGGTCGCGGTGAGCGACTCGACGACCTGGCGCTTCGCGGTCTTCGCCTTCTTTTGCTCGAGCGCTTTCGGATCTTCCGGCACTTCCATAATGTCTCCGACGGCCGGCGCGATCTTGAACCCGAGGATCTTGACCGGCGTGCCCGGAGGCGCAACTTCGACGGGCTTACCATTCCAGTCGCGCATCATGCGGACGCGGCCGTACGCGACGCCGTTAATGCCAAGCCAGTCGTTGCGGCGCAGCGTGCCGTTTTGCACGATCGCGGTCGCGACCGGGCCTTCGCCCTTGTCCACATGAGATTCGATAATCGTCCCGGCCGCGCGCGCGTCCGGATTCGCCATGATGCGCTCCTTCTCCACCTCGGCGACAAGAAGAATGAGATCAAGCAACTCGTCGATGCCTTGTCCCGTCTTGGCCGAAATCTTGGCCATCGGGATTTTCCCGCCCCACTCTTCGACGGTGACGCCGGCTTCGGCGAGCTGGCCGAGGACGCGGTTCGGGTCGGCTTCCGGTTTGTCGATCTTGTTCAACGCCACGACGAACGGCAGCTTCGCGGCCTGGATGATGTTGATCGCCTCTTTCGTTTGCGGCTGCACGCCGTCATCGGCCGCCACGACGAGGATCGCGATGTCGGCGACCTTGGCGCCACGCGATCGCATCACCGTAAACGCCTCGTGGCCCGGCGTGTCGATGAAGGTGATTTTTTTATCCTTTTTCTCGACTTGATACGCACCGATGTGCTGCGTGATGCCGCCGGATTCGCCTTCCATCACGTTTGTCGCGCGGATCGCATCGAGCGTACGCGTCTTGCCGTGGTCCACATGCCCCATCACCACGATGACCGGCGCGCGTTCCTTGCGCGTCGCCTCTTCCTGCGACGTAAGGATTTGCTTCAAGCGGTCCTCGGCTTCGGCCGTCTTCTCCATCTCTTTCTCATCATCCGATTCGGCGGTGGCGGTGTATCCGAGCTCGTCCGCGATGATACTCGCGGTCGTAAAGTCGATGCGCTCGTTCTGCGAGGCAAGGATGCCCGCCTTCATGAGCTGCTGGATCACGCGCGTGACGGGGAGGTTCATGCGTCCCGCAAAATCGCGCACACTGATCACGGCCGGAAGCTTGATGTCGGTCTTGGGCGCACCCGGCTCGCGCGCGCCGACGTTTTGTTGACGAACGAGCTGTTCGCGCAAACGCTCGCGGCGGGAGTTTTCCAGCCATTTCTTGTAGATCTGGTCCGCCGTGCGATCGTCCACCTTGATCGCACGCGCGCCGATATCAAAGCCCAGCTCGGGCAATTTTGCCAAAAGCTGTTGCGGGGTGACGCGCAGGCGCCGGGCCAGTTCGGTGACGTTCATGGGCCGAGTTTAGGCTTGATTGAGCGGAAAGTCAAGGATAAACTCTCCGCATGGACGGTTTGCTTCTCATCGACAAGCCCGCGGGCTGGACCTCGCATGACGTCGTGGCCAAGCTGCGCGGGATTTTAAAGATCCGCCGGATCGGACACGCGGGCACGCTCGATCCGTTCGCGACGGGATTGCTGATCCTCGGGATCGGCAAAGGCACGAAAAAACTCACGGCACTCGTCGGGTTGGACAAAGAATATGAGGCGACCATCCGGCTCGGTGCGTCGAGCGATACGTTTGACGTGGAGGGGTTGATCACTCAAATCATCCCGAGCGAACAACGTGAGCCGAGGGATCCCTTCGAAGTGATCCCTCCGCTCCCTCCGGTCGGTCGGGATGATATCGAGGAGGCGTTGGCTCGATTCCGCGGCGGATATGAACAGCTCGCGCCATTACACAGCGCGAAAAAGATCGGCGGAAAAAAATTGTACGATTTGGCCCGAACGGGAAAAGCCACGGAAGAGATGCGGCCGAAGAAATTTGTAAAAGTTTACAGATTACAGATCACAGATTACAGATGGCCCGATTTGAAGATCAACGTGAAATGTTCGAGCGGGACTTACATCCGATCTCTTGCGGATGACATTGGCCGCGCACTCGGCGTGGGCGGGTATTGCCTCGAGTTACGAAGGACGAAGATCGGCGGATATGACGTGCGGGACGCGTTGCAGATAGACGGATTGACGAAGGATCAGGCGCTTGGTAGCCTCAAGACGCAATAACAACCCTTTGAACGACCGGTTGCGCAGGAAGTCCACGTCATCGATTCCCCCGTTTTTGAGCGAAGATCCGGTTGAGATGGTGCGCGAAAACCCAAGAGCGAACGACCAGACCCGAGAACGCTCGTCCGCCTTTGGCGGAGCCTGCCTGCCGGCGTATTCGTATGAATAACGCTTTGTTTGTCATCATCGCCCTCGCGGGAGGAGCCGCGCTCGGGCTCGCCATCGGTTACGCGCTGCGGGGAGCCTCGCATCGCCGCAAGCTCTCCGACGCGCAAGACAAAATCGCCGAAGCCGAACGGAAGGCTTCGGATCTTTTAAAAGACGCGGAGCGCCGCGAAGCCGAAGCACTTGCAAAAGCCAAAGACAAAGCCATCAAGATTTTGGAAGAAGCCCGCGTCGAGGAGAAGCGGGCGCTTGAAGATCTCAAGAAACAACAGCAGGCACTCCTTGAACGCGAACAGACGGTCAGCGCAAAACTTTTGGATATCGACAAAGCAAAGGAAGACGTGGAGCAGGCCCGACAGAAGGCGGAAGAGGCGCATAAGCACGTCGAGGAGTTGAAGCTGCGGGCCATCGCGAAGCTGGAAGAGGTCGCAAATCTTGACCGCGAATCGGCGCTGAATCGTTTGCTTGCGGAAATCGAAGAGCATCATTCCGAGGCGCTCATGGCGCGCGTGCGCAAGCTTGACGAGATCACCGCGGACGAGATCGACAAGCGCGCGAAAAATATTCTTGCGACGGCGATCCAGCGTCAGGCATCGTCACATGTCTGCGAAACGACGACGACGTATGTCGAATTGCCGACGGAGGAAATGAAGGGACGTATCATCGGTCGCGAGGGACGCAACATCAAGGCGATCGAGCTGCTGACGGGTTGCGAGCTGATCGTGGACGACACGCCGAACGTCGTGACGATTTCGGGCTTCTCCCCCATCCGCCGGCAGGTCACGAAGCGTGCGCTCGAAAAACTGATCGCGGACGGCCGTATTCATCCGGGACGCGTCGAGGAGTTCGTGGACGAGGCCAAGCGCGAACTTGTTCTCGATATCCGCAAGGCGGGCGAAGATGCGCTCTACGATCTCGGTATCTCGCCGTCCGGCATCGATCCGAAGCTGATCTCAATTTTGGGACGACTCAAGTTCCGTACAAGTTACGGGCAGAACGCTCTCTTGCATTCCATGGAAGTTGCACGCATTTCCGCCATGCTCGGCGAGGAGCTCGGTGCGAACGTGCATGTGTGCAAACTCGGCGGTTTGTTGCACGACGTGGGCAAGGCCGTGGACCATGACATGCAGGGATCGCATCCGGAAATCGGCTACAAGATCTTGCAAAAATTCGGCTTTCCGGAAGAGATTTGCTATCAAAGCATCGGTCATCACGAGGACAAACCGAAGACGCTCGAGGCGATTATCGTCAAAGCGGCGGATGCGATTTCCGGCGCACGACCCGGCGCGCGCAAGGACTCGCTCGAGCTGTACGTGAAGCGCCTGCAAGAATTGGAGAACGCCGCTTCTTCGTTTGAAGGCGTGGACAAGGTCTACGCGATCCAGGCCGGCCGCGAGCTGCGCGTGTTCGTCAATCCGAAAGAAGTGGATGATTATCAAGCCGCAAAACTCGCCCGCCAGATCGCGGACAAGATCGCCAGCGAGATGAAATTCCCCGGCGAAGTACGCGTCACACTCATCCGCGAACAACGCGTGATCGAATACGCGAAATAAAAATCGGCCCAAAACATACAAACCCGTCGAACGGCGGGTTTTCTTTTCGTCGCGCGGAACTTACACTCGGTCTATATGAGCGAAAAACACAAGCCGCCGGAAACGCCACGCTCGGCGGAAGATGCGGCGTTTGAGGCCTACGAACGTGAGCGAGAAAAGCAGCAACGACTGCAGGAAAATGTGGACGCGATCGACGAAGCGCTTGATCTCCTCCACCGGGACGAGCATCGGATTGATCCGGCCGTGATGAAGCTCGTCACGGACTACAAAAAAGCCATGGAGGAAAGGCGGGCGCAAAAACGACATGTAAGCGAGCTCGGACGGAAATTGGAACGGGCGCTCCGCAAACGGGCCGAAGAGGATGTCGCGGACCGGCGGGAAATCGACGACTTGTTAAAACGTATCGCGGAACGTAAGCCCTGGGAGGAGGATGAAGAGGAATAGAAGTTTCATCAATGGTGAGCAAGCATTTTGACTGATTGCAGCCCGTTTCGTACCTTGAGCGCGGAGGTGATTGATGTCCGAACATTCCAAACCGAAACGCGATCCGGGAGAGTGCGGGGTCGACGACGTGGACGAGTCGCAAGAGACGGAGGAACGCCTCATCATCGCGCTCTACCGCGAACGCCGATATGGCCCGACCGCGGTGAAGAGCGAGGAGCGCGACATACGCATCCACGGACTCGAGTTCATCCCGCCGGAGTACCTCTGGGTGCCGCCCGACGAACGGAGGAAGTCGTGACGCGTCGGCGAACGCGGAAACGCCGCAACCGAAGTCGCGCGGTCTTCGTCGACGTGAACTCGCCGAAGTCTCGAGAACGGCGTCGCAAGACGATCCAATGGGCCGAAGCCTACGTGCGCGCCACGCGGGAGCTACTCGCGTCCTTCGATGCGGTACCCAATCGCCCCTGACCCGCGTTCACGGAGGTTTGATCATGGACTGGCTCTACACCGCAGCGCTGCACGCCCTCTTCGAGGGCGTGTTCATCGGCGTCCCGCTTGGGGTCGTGATCGTCCTCATGGGGTAATGGGCCGAGAAGAAAGAAGGGCCGCCCTCGCGCGACTGATCCGTCTTCCATGGCGGGTTTTTTTGACTCTCTAGACAACATCCGGATAGTCTATCTTCGAGGAGGTCTTCATGCTCGATCAGGAAGACGACTTGCTCGTGTATTTTGCGGGACCCGCCGCGGCGCGGCCCGATCGTATTCCAGAGTTTCGCATCATATTGTCCGAGCGCCATCCGAATCCCTCACCGGATTTCCTCGAGGCGCTCGAGCATGTCGCGTACATCGTCGAGGAGACGCACAAGGCCTGCGGATGGCCGCCCGGGTATTTCATGTTTCGACGTGAGCTGTGCAAGCGATGTCGGGACTTCAAGGTCGTGAGCGGCTCCTCTCCGGAGTTCCCGCTCAATGCGGCAAAGATGGCCATCCTCACCGCGAACGACTACTGACCGCTGTAAGGCGGTTTTTTGATACTACTTGACCCTCCCTTGACACCCGTTTGCCAATCTTAGCGAAAAAATGGTAGTGTGGTTTTATCATTCATTAGAAACCACACTCTTATGAACAAGGCAGAACTCATCAACCACCTCTCGGACAAGGTCGGCGTGACCAAAAAGCAGGCCGAGGACATGGTCGAGGCGTTCGTGGACGTCGTGACCAACACCCTGAAATCCGGGGGGGAAGTGAACATCGCCGGTTTCGGCGCGTTCATGGCCAAGACGCGCGCCGCCCGCATGGGCGTCAACCCGCAAAATCCGTCGGAGAAGATCCAGATCGGCGCGGTCACGGTCCCCAAGTTCAAGGCCGGCAAAGGCCTCAAGGACGCGCTCAAGCACACCGGCGCCGCAGCTTCATCCGCTCCGGCTCCGGCCACTCCGAGTACTCCGGAAGCGCCTTCGGTGCCGTCGATGTAAGACACACAAAACTCCCCCGCATCGCGGGGGAGTTTTTTATTCCATCATTCCCTTCACTTTTTCGATGATATCTTCCGTATCGATCAGCGTCGCCTCCGATTCATTGCGCGGTTTCCATTCGATGGAATCCTCCTTCAACGTCTTTTCCGAAACGACGAGGCGGAGCGGCAAGCCAATGAGATCCGCATCCGCGAATTTCTCGCCCGGCGACGCGTCTCGATCATCCCACAATACTTCGACACCCTCGGCCCACAAGCCTTCGTAGATCTCCTGTGAAACGGCGTTGATACGTGACTGCGTCTCCTCGTCTTTTGATCGTAACGACACGAGGTGAACATGATACGGCGAGACGGCGATCGGCCAGATGATGCCTTTGTCGTCATGCGACGCCTCGACGATCGTGCCGACGAGGCGCGTCGTGCCTACGCCGTAGCATCCCATCACGACGGTGCGACGCTCCCCGTTCTCGTCGGTCACGGCAAGATCGAACGCCTCGGCGAATTTGGAGCTCAAATCGAAAATGTTGCCCACTTCGACACCGGTCGAACAAAACAGCGGCTCGCCGTTTTCCGGATTTTTATCCCCTTCTTTCAACGTGGCGATTTCACAATTCTGCGCGAAGGAACCGTGCTCGGACGTGAGAACCTTGTCCTCGCCTGCCGGCGTGAGCACCTGAAACTCGTGCGAGAATTTTTTCGTGAACGCGCCACCGGACGCCTCGACGACCTTCGCCTCCAATCCGCAACGCGTGAAAATCGTGAGATACGTCTCAAGCACCTTGCGATAATACGCTTCGAGATCTTCCTGCGTGAGATGGAACGAATACAAATCCTTCATGCCGAACTCGCGGCCGCGCAGCACGCCGGACTTGGCGCGCAACTCGTCGCGAAACTTGCTCTGGATCTGATACACCGCGACCGGCAAATCCTTGTACGATTGCACGAACGATTTGACAAGCGGCGTCACGATTTCCTCATGCGTGGGTCCGAGCGCGTATTCCTTGCCGGTTTGCGACGGGACCTTGAACAACACGTCGACGGTGTCCCAACGGCCGGTCTTTTCCCAGCTCTCCTTGGGTTGCAGCGCGGACATGAGGATTTCCTGTGCGCCGAGCTTGTCGAGCTCCTCGCGGATGATCGTTTCGATTTTGCGCAAGACGCGAAGCCCGAGCGGCAACCACGAATACACGCCGGCCATCTCCTGATGGACGAATCCGCCTTGCGTGAGGTATTTGGCGTTCACCGAATCCGCGTCGTGCGGGACGTTTTTTGAGGTTTTCGTAAACAATCGCGATTGGCGCATAATGGTGAAGAGGTTACCACGGTAGGGGCGTATTGCAATACGCCCCTACCGAGTTGCCGACAAATCAATTTTATGATACGAACCGCCACGGAGGTACCGATGAACCTGCAGGACTTGATGGACCGAATCCACAACCGCTGGCCCTGGACCAAGGAGAACTATCCGCGCTTCCCCGAGGGGGACGAGGGAGGCAAGGCGTGGCGCATGCGCCACATCCTGCTCCATCTCGTGAAGGAGACCGGGGCGATCGCGAACATCCTCGAGCGGCGCGATCACGGCTCGAGCGTCCAGAACGAGCGGGCGCTGCGCCGGCTGGTCTGCGACTTGAGTGCGAAGGTCGTGATGAACGGCCTCGAGCTCGCCCGTTCATTCGACATCACCGCCGAGGACCTGATCGCCGCGATCGACCAGTTCCAGGCGAAGGCGCCGAAGCTCGACTACACCCTCGGCGGCGGCATGCCGTCCTGACCGAGCCAAGCTCGGTTTTTTCATACGCGTGACGCGAAACTGGATTTCGCGGTAAATAGAAAAATCCCGCCAGGGCGGGTTCAGGTCTTCTTCTTGCGGACAGGATTCCGAGCAGGATCCTCCGGCGGATAGTGGGCAGGGCGGTCCTCCGAGAGACCCTGGTGCCAGTCCAGGGTGGCGCGACGATGCATACGACACAGCGCTTCGTCGTCGGGCTCCTCGGAACGGCGCGGCGCCACGGGCGTTTGCGGGATGTCGGGATCTTCGGGAATGTCCGGCGTATGCAGGCTCCGCTTCCCGTCCGTCGGCCGGTTGGTAACGGACAAGATCGTGCGGCATCCCGGCCACCGGCAGCGTGCGGGCGGTGGCTCCGGACGATCCTCGGAGACGCCCGTCGGCGCCGCGCCGGAAATGGCATCACCGAGGCTGTATCCGCCGATATCGGGAACGTGCGAACCCTTGTTGCTCATGAGCTCCTCCTTCGGGTTAGGTATTCGTTCCTTACACGAAAACTCCCCCTTGTTCAAGGGGGGCTTTCAAAAAAACCGCATGGAATGCGGTAAGTGGCAGTCATTCCCTCTGGGAGGGGGGAGCCCATCCTTCTACGCTCATCCCAAAATCGAGGCCGAGCGGGTTCAGCACCCGTCTCAATTCGACAAGAGGTTTCCGACCGGCGTTCTTCCTGGTGAGGAACTCTCTTTCGGTCAGCTGTACGAGCTGACCGATGTATCTGATGTTCGCATTCTGAAGAATGCTGCTGGTACGAACGCTCAGGTCGAGCGTTATTACGTCTTTGTCCAAGAGTCGATGACGTCTCGCTTGCTCCGTGTCTGCTTCGTGCATCGCGAATTCGACGATATACGCGCCTTCGCGGCCTTTCACGACGACGACTTTGGCGTTCGATTGAATGATCAATCGCTCAGCCATCGATGTCAGCGTGAATTGCAGGCTCTCGGCCAGCTTGGTCCCCTCTTGCGCGGCAGGCGCATCTTGCAGCACCGTTGAACGAGCATGTTCTTCCGACATGAATTCCTCCTTGCCAGGGAGGGTAGCAGGGAAATCCTAAATGTCAACTTTCTAGGTATTCGTAAACGAAAAGAACGGCTCCCTAGAGCCGTTCTTTTGTGGTGCACCAGAGTAAAGGACGTTCGAACCTACTTCGCTAGCCTCAGCGCCACGCGTGCGCTTGATTCCTAGTCGCTATGTCCTTCGTCGACATCGGACGGACGCTTGCGCGTGAGCATGAGGCGGATGCCGGAGAGGAAACGCTCGGCTTCGAGTTGCGCGCGCTCGAAGGAGATGTCCTCGCCGTATTTCTCACGCCAGATGCGTCGGAACTCTTCGATGGCCTCGGGCGGCAGATGCATATGGAGATCGGGTTAGGGGTTAGTCCATCCAGTATGCCGAGATCGCACGGACCCATCCCTGCCGCAACAGGGTCCAGATCTGGCTTCGATTCGAGAACTGCTCGCCCAACATCTCCGTCGCGTCCGCGAAGCCGTGGACGAGTCGCTCGCTCGTCTTGCTCGCGATCTGCGCGTGCATGGCCTTGGTTCCGAGCTGCGGTCCGGGGATCCGGCACGTGTCGCTCTCGAACCCGACCATCCGCGCGAACGGTGAGACCGAGGTGACGCGCGAGGGCCTCACCGTCTCGGTCGAGCCCATCACCTGGGAGAACGCCTCCCGCTACCCCGAGATCGTGCGGAGCTTCACGATCGGCCCTGCCGATTACGACGAGCTCCTCGCTCCAGCGCTTCGGGAGCCGCGCGATCGCGGTCACGAGCGCGGTGTGGAGCACGTCGTCGTCGATCGCGCCGTGGCGCCGGTACAGGCTGCGCTTGTCGCCGACCTTCGTGACCAGGCCGTTCATGCACCTGATCCTGATGAAGTAGTCGTCGAGCGTGACGGGAGCGGCGCCGACTTCGGAGTTCCGCAGGCAGAAGCCCGGGTGGAGCTCGTCGTCGTCGCCGACCACGTGGCCGGCCGAGTGCACGGCCGTGAAGGTGCTCGTCGTCTCGGTGAGCTCGACGTGCGTGAAGCGGTACTCGTCGAGGAGCGCGGGCGGGAGCGTCGCGAGCCCGTCCATGATCCGGAGATCGTCGATGGGCTGGTAGTTGGGGCCCAAGAAGGCCCGGATCACGGGGAGGCCGTCGGGCCCCCGCGTCGCGCGGACCTTCTTCTCGCCCGGGATGCGGGCGAGGCGGCGGTTGAGCTCCTCCGCCCGCTCCTCGGGCGAAACGGTCTCGAACCACCGCGCCCGGAAGCCGAGCATGGTCGCGAGCTGGCGGCTCGCGTACTCGCTCGGCCGGCACTCGCCGAGCTCGGGGACCACGATCGTGCCCTCCGGGGTCGCCCGGAGCTGCTCGACGTGGACCACGACGTCGGGGAAGTTGCGGCTCGCACGCTCGCGCACGGTGTCGTGCACCTCGGCGAACGTCTGGCCGCGGATGCGCTCGGGCGCGCGCGGGAGCACGCGCTCGGGCTCGGAGGGGACGATCCCGTCCCCGGTTGCCGGGATGATGTCGGTCCCAGCCTCGGTGTTCTCTTCCATGTCACTCACCTTCTCGTGGCGAGATCGAGCACGCGCACCGTGCGCGTGGTCGCTCACCGCGAGGAGGGAAAGCGGGAGACGCGGAAGCGTCCTCCCGAGAGGAAGTCGGATTACTGCGCGCGCACGCGCACGTAGTGGCGAAGCGTGGAGCGCGGCACGCGGGCGTCTGCGCGAGACCCTCCAGGTCGCGGCGGATGCCTCTCGCGCCTTCCGCGAGGGCGACCCTGAGCAGCGCCGGCAGCTCGTCGCTGCGGTCTGCGACACGGTGGAGCTCCGCGAGGGCTTCGTTGTGGTTCAGCTCGCGGCTCCCTACGCTCTCTTGGCCGGCACGAACGGGCGGCACTCCTCCGAAGGAGCGAACCCGAGCCCGATGAGTCGAAAAGCCCCGAGAACATTGGCCCGCCGTGCTCCACATGCGTCGCGAACCTCGTCCCGGCGTGCGTCTCCCGCCCCGGCGGGAGCGAACCCGAATATCGCGACCGGAAAGTCGCTCAACCAACGCGAAAGCCGCGCTCGTGGCGCGGCTCGGACGGTGTCCTTTTCGCTCTGGTGCAGCGGCTGGGGATCGAACCCAGGACCTTGGGCTTAAGAGGCCCCTGCTCTACCAGCTGAGCTACCGCTGCAATCGGTAGGGAAAATGTTGCGAGATCGTATCTAACCTTGGCCCAATTGTCAAACGCCTTTGCCTAGGCTACGATCCGACCGCTCGCACCCCTAGCTCAGCTGGATAGAGCGCTTCCCTCCGAAGGAAGAGGCCAGACGTTCGAATCGTCTGGGGTGCACCACCACGACGTCCCCGCCGAACGCGGGGACGTTTGTTATAAAAAAGTACCGACCCTTCGGTCAGTAAGTCGGTTGTTTGAGCCGCTTGATCCGCTGCGCGATCTCGAGCTCCTGCTCCTCGAGTTCCTGGCTGCGCAACAACGCGGCCTCCTTCTCGCGTCGGACGGTCTCGAGCTCCTGTTCGAGCCTGCGACGCTCGGTGCGTCGATGTCGCTCGTGCTCGATCGCCGCGAGCTCCCCGCGAACGCGCTCGAGATCACGCTCGAGCTGCGCCTCGCGTTCCGTCAATCCGCGACTGACGTCATCGAGCGTCTCGTCTTCGTAGACGGAATAGTCCGAGGAAGGCTCTGCGCGCGTCTCCGGCGACACGCCGTGCACGCCCGACGGACGGTCGGAGTCAGACACGCCGTCCGGAGACGAGGCGCGCTCGACGAAACTCGTCATCGTTCGATCCTTGGCCTCGGCCGTACCCGCGCGAACGCAGGCGTCGTAGACGGCATCCGCCTTCTCCGGATCGAACTTCCATACCGCGCCCGCCTCCGCGGCGCGGTCGGAGACGAGAATCTCCTCCCGTTTGAGGAAGCGGACGACATCGTCCGCGTCGCCGCGCGGCAGATCCAACACCGTCTTGACGTGTCCGCGGATCACGTCCGCCGTATGGAACCCGCCATGCGTGCGGTACGCCGGATCGCGCGTGGCTTTTGCCAGCCTGCGCAGGATCGCGTAGAACCGTTCCGGCGGATGGTTCGGTACGTGGTACCGGGTATCGTGCGGCTTCTCCACCGCATGAGGATGACTCGCCATGGTACGCCTCCTTCTTCGGTTGCTCCGGGGTGCTAAGAACGCACCCTAATATTCTTTTCTCAAATCGTCAAGGATCGATTACGCCCGTTCGATGGCGACGCGGAACGCGTCATCGCCGACCTTGGCGTCGGCAATCCGCATGATCGCGCCCTCTTCCGCAGCCGCTTCCGCGTCGGGCGATTCGTACACGATCTCGGTCGCCTTGAGGTCGCGCAGGACCTCGGCGCGCGTTTCCTCGATCGCGTCGCGCAACTCCCCTTCCACCGCCGTGATCATGAGCCGGATGCGGTCGCCGGGCGCAAGGCCGACCTGCTTGCGCAGCGCCATCATCTGGCGGACGAACTCGCGACGCAGACCCTTGCGCTTGAGCTCCGGCGTGAGCTCCGTATCGAGCTCGACCGTCCACGGTTCGGAGAGGTCCGCCTTGGCTTCGACGCGCACCGCCTCCACATTCAACTCTTCGGCAAGCAACTGCAAAAGATCGAGCTGCCGCAAGATCCGGGCGGCCTCCTCCGCGTCCTTGACGCGCACCACGGCCGCCGCAAGCGCCTGGCGTACCGGCAGTTTTGCCATCGCGCGCTGCTCGTGTCCCTTTGACGCGATCGCGCGCACGAGCTGCATATCCGCGATGAGACGGGCATCCACGAGGCGGGCGTCGGGCTTGGACCACTTTTCCAGATGTACGGACGCGAGCTTACCGCCAACATCCAAATACACTTTTTCCGCGATGAACGGCGTGAACGGCGCAAGCATTTTCGCGGTTTCGAGCAATACTTCCAGCAGCGTGCGTAGGGCATCGGTGCGATCGAAGACGTTTTCCGATTTGATGCGTTCGCGCGAGCGGCGCAGCCACCACGTCGAGAGATCCTCGACGAATCCGCGCAACGGTCGCGCGGCGCGTGCGAGCTCGTACTCGTCCATCGATTTTGTGACGTCGCCGAGCGTTTCGTGCAGGCGCGCGAACATCCAGCGATCGAGCATATGCGCGCTGCGCGGTTTCATCAGACGTACGGATTGTCCCTCCGCGTACGTCGCGTAGAACGTCTTCACGTTCCAGAACAGGTTCAGGAACCCGCGCACGAGATTTTGCAGGTCGCGTTCCGAGAAATTAACGGAGTCCGCCTCGACCACCGGCGACGAGACAAGATAGAACCGGAGCGCGTCCGCCCCCTGCGTGGTGAGCACGTCCCACGGGTCCGGATAATTATTGAGGCTCTTGGACATCTTGCGTCCGTCCTCGGCCAGGACGAGACCGGTGCAAACGACGTCACGAAACGCCGGCTTGCCGAAGAGCGCGGTCGCGAGCACGTGCAGGTTGTAAAACCAGCCGCGCGTCTGGTCCTGGCCTTCGGCGATGAAATCCGCGGGAAAATTCGCCTCGAACCATTTTTTATTTTCGAACGGATAGTGGATGGATGCGTACGGCATCGATCCCGACTCAAACCAGCAATCGAATACGTCCGGAATGCGGCGCATCTCCTCGCCCTCGTCGTTGTTGAACGTCAACTCGTCGATCCAGGGCCGGTGCAGCGCCATCGGATCCTTGAGGTCGATCTTTTTTCCGACTGCTTTTTCCAGCTCGGCGATCGAACCGAAAACACGTACGTCGGTGCCATCGGCGTTGGTCCACACGGGCAACGGCGCGCCCCAGAACCGCGATCGGGAAATGCACCAATCCGGCGCCGTTTCAATCCCCTGCCCGAACCGCCCCTCCTTGAGATGCGGCGGATGCCAGTCGATTTTGGCCGCGCTCTTGCGCATCTTGGGCTTGAGCTTGGTGACGTCCACATACCACGCGTCCTGCGCCTTGTAGATGAGACGCGTACCGTTGCGCGCGAAAATCGCGACGGAGTGCTTGACCGTCTCCTCGCGGAACACGCGTCCACGATTCCGCAAATCCTCGATAAGCACGGGATTGGATTCCATGAACCCCGTTCCCGCGACGAGAGGCACGCCCGGCAGATGCTTGCCGTTGTCGTCGAGCGTCACGATCACCGGAAGCTTGCGCTCCGCGGAGGCGCGGAAGTCCTCCTCACCGAAGGCGGGCGCGGTGTGCACGATGCCCGTGCCATCCTCGGTTGTGACGTAGTCCATCGCGATCACCTGATACAGGATCGATCCCGGTCGCTTGGTGAGCGTTTCGCGCGTTTCGTCGTCCAGCGCGAACGGCGGCTCGTACCCAATGCCGACCAGCCCCGAACCGAGGCGTTTCTCGAGCACCTCGAAATCCTCCTGGTCCTCCTCGAGCGGAAAAAACTCGCGCAAAACTTTCGATGTCAGCTTCTCGGCAAACCAGTACGTCTCCTTTCGGCCGTGCACGCGAACCTTCGCATACGTCTCGTTCGGATGCACGGCGAGCGCGACGTTCGCGGGCAGCGTCCACGGCGTCGTGGTCCACGCGAGGAAGAATGTGCCGGGCTCGCCCTGCACGGGAAATTTCACGATAATCGAGGGATCCTCCGCATCGACGTAGGAGTTTTCCATCGCCACTTCCATGTTAGAAAGCGGCGTGCCGTTGAACGGCGAGAAAAACGAGACGCGCAAGCCCTTGTACACGAGCTTCTTCTTCCACAATTCAGCAAATGCCCACCACACCGACTCGATGTACGAGTGGTCCATGGTCTTATACGCGCGATCAAACTCGACCCAGCGACCGAGGCGCTCGACGTACCGCTTCCATTCGTCGGTGTATTTCAGGACCGAGGCGGCGCAGGCGCGGTTGAACTCCTCGACGCCGTATGCCTCGATCGCCGGCTTGCCGGAAAGTTTGAGCTCTTTCTGGATCAGCGATTCGACCGGCAGCCCGTGACAATCCCATCCCCACAACCGCGGAATGCGGTAGCCCTTCATCGCCCAATAACGCGGCACGACATCCTTGACGGCGCTTTGAAGCAGGTGACCGAAGTGCGGCATGCCGGTCGCGAACGGCGGTCCGTCATAGAACGCGTATCCTTTTGACGCCGGCCGTTCCTCGATCGAACGGCGGAAAATGTCATGCTTTTTCCAATACGCCGCGATCTCCTCTTCCATCGCGGGCAGCATGGGAAGGCCCGGTTGCGCCTTGGATTCGTCGCCGGTTTCCGGCTTTTGGATGTCTGACATATACTACGGGGGAAACGCGACCAGCATGCGTTGATTTTCCCCGCAGGTCAAGCGACTTTTTATGCCCAAACCCATTCCGTTGTACCTTGGCGCCGATCACGCGGGCTTTGCGTTGAAAGAAGCGATCAAGGCAGATCTGTGGACGCGCGGATATGATCCCGTCGATGTATCGCCGAACCTCGTGGCGGGCGACGATTATCCGCTGGCCGCACGCAAGGTCGCGATGGCCGTGCAAAAGGATCAGGCCGCGTTCGGCCTGCTGTTTTGCGGCACGGGACACGGGATGGACGTCGCGGCGAACCGTTTTCGCGGCGTCCGCGCCGTGGTTGCGCGCTCGGAACGGGACGCGAAGCTCTCCCGCGAGCACAATCACGCAAATGTTCTCGTCCTCGGGGGCTGGGTCACGAAGCCCGCTGCCGCGAAAAAGATCGTCGCGACCTTCCTCAAAACCAAGCCGTCCAAGACCGCTCGGCACGTCCGACGCGTGAAACAGCTCGACCAGATGACAGATAACAGATGACAGAAAGAACTCGCCCCCTTTGTCAACTGTCATCTGATAACTGCCAACTCGCCCATGTCCGAACTCATTCCCGCCATTCTTGCCAAGGATGCGGCCGAATTCCGGTCGCGACTTGCCGTGGTCGAAGGCATCGCGCGCTGCGTGCAAATCGATTGCATGGACGGGCATTTCGTCTCGAATCGGACGTGGTATCAGGCCGGACCCATCGATACGACGCTTGAAATCGAACTGCACCTCATGGTGACGGATCCGATCGCGGTGATCCGCGAGTGGAAACGTGTGCCGCAGGTGATCCGCGCGTTTTGGCATCTCGAACTTCCGATCGACCACGAGGCGGCGATTCGCGCGTGCCGATCCAACGGATGGGAATGCGGACTGGCGATCTCTCCCGAGACGCCGGTAGACCGGCTTGCGCCCTATGCTGACGCGACGGACGCCGTTCTCGTGATGGGCGTAACGCCCGGATGGAGCGGCCAAAAACTCATCCCATCCACGCTGGAAAAAGTGAAACGTCTCAAGGAACGCTGGCCCGCGCTGGTCATCGGGTTTGATGGCGGCGTGACGCGCGGAAACATCCCCGAACTGCTTGCCACGGGGGTGGATCGCGTCTGCGCGGCGTCCGCCATCTTCCGCGACCCGCATCCGCGCGCGGCGGCACAAAGCCTCAAAAAACTTCTAACCCATAGATGAGAACTTAGAACGTATAACTTAGAACCCAGAAATATGAAGGAACGGGGGGTTCTAAAAAGTTCTTGGTTATGAGTTATGAGTTTGCTCGTGGTACAATACGAAGTATATGCGACGCATTCTTCTTTTCTGCGCGTCGGTGGCCTTGGCGTTCGCGCCCATAGCCATCGGCGCACAATCCGCCCCAGCCGCCGGCTCGCTGATCAAAGCCTCCGGGCCGTCGGTGTATTACCTTGGCACGGACGGCAAGCGCTACGTCTTTCCGAACGAGAACACCTACTTCACCTGGTACGCGGACTTCGCCTCCGTCGTCACGATTGATGATGCGGCCTTGGCCGCCTACCCGATCGGCGCGAATGTCACCTATAAGCCGGGGACGCGCATGCTGAAGATCGAGAGCGATCCTCGCGTGTACGCCGTCGCGAAAAGCGGCACGCTTCGCTGGGTCGAAACCGAAGGTGTCGCCCGCGACCTGTACGGGACGGATTGGAACCGGATGATCGACGATATCTCGGCCGCCTTCTTCGTCAATTATCGATTGGGCGATCCGATCACGAGCGCATCGCAATATGACCGCGTCGCGGAACAAGCCGCCGCGACGTCGATCGACGCCGATCGGGCGATCGAACCCGCGCCCGAACCGGAGCCGGAACCGACGCCCGAACCGGAGCCGGAACCCGCGCCGAGCCGCTCCGGAACGCTGACGTACACGCCGGACAAGGTGGGCCACGGGCAAACCTTCACGCTCATCGCGACGGCGCAACCGTCCACCGCGATCTGGTACGTGAACGTGTGGTTCGAGGGACTGCATATGCGACGATGCGAGTTCAGCCCGTGCGGCGCGGACGTCACCTTCCCCGGCGCATCCTCGACGGCGACGGCCGTGGCGGAGTTCGTGTGGGGCGACGGCCTGAAGCTCTACGCGACGACCACGATCCAGGCCATGGCGGGCGCAAGCGGCGTGACGATCACGATGCGCCCCGAAGTCAAACCGAACGCGCTACATGAAATCGTCGCGGATGTGGACGCGAGTTTCGTGGCAAAAACCATCGATATTTACGTCGACGGGAACGCCGTGCGCGGGTGCAACGACGTGCAGCAGTGCCGGTATCTCGGCACGGCGCCGGGCGCGGTCGGTACGACGCATGAGGCGTACGCGATCGCGCGCGACGCGAACGGCTTTGCGCGGCAATCGGCCGTCTCCGTCTTCACGATCGTCGAGAACCCGCGCCCGATCGTGACGATGACGCCTGGCAAGACCGCCCTCCTCGCCGGCGAAAGCGTCGACGTCCTCGTCGAGGCGTCGGATGATGAAGGGATCGCCTATACGGAGATCGCCACGAGCGACGGCTCGTTCTCCAAACGATGCGAAACGTTCCGCTGCACCGCGACGGTGACACGCGAATCCTCGGGTACGTTCTACTTCATCGGCACGGCTGCGGATCCGGGCGGAGCCGTCGGTACGGCGAGCTCGAGCGTCATCACCGTGCAATAGGTTGACCGATGGACGCAAAAGCCTCATCCTTAGAGATGCTTATTCATTCATCCCCACTTTTCGTTTCCAGTATGAAACGTCTTCTGCAACGCACCTTGGCCGCGGCCGGCTCGGTTGCCATGCTCGCGGCCCCGCTTGCCTCGTCGGCGGCCGTCACCACTTCGTTCGGTCCCGGAGACCTGATCAAGGGCTCCATGGACACCGTCTACTACTTCGCCTCGAACGGAAAACGCTACGTGTTCCCGAACGCGAAGACCTACTTCACGTGGTACGCCAACTTTGACACAGTGAAGCAGATCCCCGACAACCACCTGTCCACGGTCCCGCTCGGCGGCAACGTCACGTACCGCCCGGGCCGTAAGATGGTGAAGATCGACACCGATCCGCGTACCTACGTCGTCGATCGCGGCGGCGTGCTGCGCCATGTCACGAGCGAGTCGCTCGCACAGACGCTGTATGGTTTGAACTGGAACAACCAGATCGACGATATCCCGGACGGCTTTTTCATCAATTACCGACTCGGTACGGCGATTGAGACGGCGTCCGAATATCAGCCGGCGAACGTCATGACGCTCACGACCACGATCGCCCAGGACAAGGGCCTCGAGGAAGAAGGCGTGATCACGATCTCGATCGGTGCGCCCGGCGACGGCTTCGTCCCCTCCTCGATCACGGTCAAGCGCGGAACGCGCGTGACATGGACGAACCGTGACAACATGGTCCACAACGTGAGCGGTTCCAACTGGAGCTCGGGCGACATTGCGCCGGGCCAGTCCTATACCAAGATCTATGACGTGGTGGGCTCGTTCGACTACCACTGTTCGATCCACCCCGCCATGCAGGCCACGATCAACGTCGTTCCGTAAACGGCGGAATACGGACGTCAAACACCCCCGCAATGCGGGGGTGTTTTGTTCGTGATATGATGGCGTCATATGTCCACCACCTCCGTTTCGGGACGCGTCAAAGGCTTCGGCCTCGCGATCGGCCTCCTTTCATTTTTGCTCATCCTTGCACTCCTTGCCCTCATTTGGCAAAGCACGGCGCGCATGCCGTGGCAATCCTCGCCCGTCATGCAAACGCTGCGCGGTGAAGTTTCGGGATCCGTCGGCATGATGGCGCCCACCGCACCCGTGACGGATTCGTATGCGTATGAGGAAAAGGGGTACGATCTCGCCGCATCGGCGGAAGATCGCGCCCGCGTCGGCGAACGCGTGATCCGCAACGGCTCGCTTTCGTTGCGCGTGGACCGCGTCGAGACGCGACTCGCGGAAGCGCGGGCGATCGCCACGGCGGAAAACGGATTCGTCGCGGACGCGAACGTCGTGGACCGCGAAGGCGTGAAATCGGCGACCCTCACGATCCGCGTCCCGCAAGACGCCTTCGACCGCACGCTCGCGCGCCTCAAGGAACTCGCGTCCACGGTGTTCAACGAATCGACGAATACGGAGGACGTCACGGCGCAATTCGTCGATCTAGAAGCGCGTCTCGGCGCGGCGCGCGCGGAAGAAGCGCAGTATCTGCGCATTCTTGAAGACGCGGACACGATCGAAGAAACGCTTCAGGTCACGGCGCGTCTGGGCGAAGTGCGGGCGCGGATCGAATCCATGGAAGGCCAGCTCCGCTATCTGCGCGATCGCACGGAATATTCCACGATCCGCGTCTCGATGACGGAAGAGGCGCGCGTGCAGGTTCCGACACCCGTCTGGCGCCCGGGTGAAACGCTTCGCGAGTCATTGCGAGATCTCGTTATCGCCCTTCAGGGGCTCGCGGATCTCCTGATCGCGCTCGCGGTATTCCTGTTCGGACTCGTCCTCCCCGTCGCGCTCGGCGTCATGCTCGTCGCATGGATCGTCCGTGCGCTCTGGAAAAAATTCCGTTCGAAATAACGGCGCGTATTTGCTAGACTGACGGCGTATGCCCGCGCATTTGCACGACGCCGAGACAAAAAAACTGGAACTCATCGCGAACAAATTGCGCCAACACGTGATCGAAATGGTCGCGTATGCGGGTTCCGGTCATCAAGGCGGACCGCTCGGCATGGCGGATATCTTTGCGGTGCTGTATTTCCACGTCCTCCACCACAAACCGAAGGATCCGAACTGGGAAGATCGTGACCGGCTTATCCTCTCGAACGGTCATATCTGCCCGATCCGCTACGCCGCCATGGCCGAAGCCGGCTATTTCCCGAAAAAAGAGCTCTTGACGCTGCGTGCGCTCGGAACACGACTTCAGGGACATCCCGAACGAACGCGGCTTCCCGGGTCGGAAACGACCTCGGGTCCGCTTGGCGCGGGACTGGCGCAGGCCGCCGGCATGGCGTACGCGTCACAGATGGACGGCAAAACGCATCACGTTTTTTGTATCACGTCCGACGGCGAACATGAGGCGGGGTTGCACTGGGAAGCAATGATGTTTGCAGGCAAGTATCGACTCGACAATCTGATCAACATTATCGATCGTAACAACATCCAGATCGACGGCGACACGGAAGACATCATGCCGCTTGAACCGTTGAAGGATAAGTACGAGGCATTCAACTGGTACGTGATCGAGTGCAACGGCAACGACATCCCGGACGTGGTCCGCGCGATCGAGGATGCCAAGGTGCGGCGACAACGTCCGACGGCCATCATCGCGCATACGGTACCGGGTCGCGGCGTCTCCTACATGGAAAATAATTATTTATGGCACAGCCAGCCGTTTAAGGAAGGTCAGGCCAAGCAGGCGCTCGATGAATTGAAAGAGATAGAAAAGCGGCTTAAGGCCGATCACGCACGCGTATGATCCGATCCGACGCCTACCTCATCGAGGACCTGTTCTCCCCCGACGTGCCGCAAAAGCCCACGCGCGACGGCTACGGCATGGGCGTGCTTGAAGCTGCGGCGAAAAATACCAACGTGGTCGTGATGTGCGCCGATCTCACGGAATCCACGCGCAATTTGGAATTCAAGAAACAGTTTCCCGATCGGTTCGTACAAATGGGCGTGCATGAACAGCTCTTGGCGGCATCGGCTGCCGGGATGGCGCTGGCGGGCAAAATCCCCTACATCACCTCGTACGCCATGTTTTGCCCGGGACGTTCGTGGGAGCAGGTTCGGACGAATATCTGCCTCAACGAGGCGAACGTGAAGATCATCGGGAGCCATGCGGGCGTTTCGGTCGGACCGGACGGCGCGACGCATCAGGCGATCGAAGACATCGCCATCATGCGCTGTATTCCGCACATCACGGTGATCGCTCCCTGCGACGTCGAGGAGGCACGCAAGGCAACGATCGCGATCGCGAACGTGAAGGGCCCGTGCTACGTCCGTTTCGCGCGCGAAAAAACGCATGTCTTTACGACCGCGAAAACGCCGTTCCAGATCGGCAAGGCGACAACGTTCCGTGATGGAAAGGACGTGGCGATAATCGGTTGCGGTCCGCTCCTCTGGAATGCGCTCAAAGCCGCGGATGAACTCTCGAAACAAAAAATCGAATGCACGGTGATCAATTCTCATACGATCAAACCGCTTGATGAAAAGACAATTTTGGATGCGGCAAGGCGATGCAAAGCGATCGTCACGGTCGAAGAGCATCAAATTGCGGGCGGACTTGGCGGCGCCGTGGCGGAACTCCTCGCGAAACACAATCCCGTACCGATGGAATTCATCGGCGTGCAGGATCGCTTCGGAGAATCCGGACCGCCGACGGAGCTGATCGAGCATTTTGGCATGGGCGTAAAGCACATCAAAGCGGCGGTGAAACGAGCCTTAAAGCGTAAGTAGTGTCGTTGCGAGCGAAGCGAAGCAATCCCATCGGATGAGATTGCTTCGTCACTTCGTTCCTCGCAACGACAGCTTTTTTTTGGATTTTGAAACCCGCCTCTTGTGAAGGCGGGTTTCGCCGCGCAAGTGACGCGCGTGCGATCAGTTGTAGATGGTGACCGTCCCCTGCTCGACGTCGACGGTGATCCCGTCGTCGGTCGTGTAGGTGTGCGCCTCGCCCGTGACGTAGGTCACGGACTCGACCGCGCGGATGTCGCTGATCGTGAGCGTGTACTCGTTGGAGACACGCTCGACGTCGCCGATGATCTCGATGGTCTCGAGGACCGTGACGCGCGGGGCGCGGGGCTGCTCGGCCTGCGCCGGAGAGGCGCAGCCGGAGAGCACGTTGAGAAGGAGCGCGAGCACGATCCCGCCGAGCACGCCGTAGAAGCCGAAGCGGTTGTTCATCTTTGAAACCTCCCGCTGAGTGATGTACCGGTCCGTCCGGAATCATCCTCAGAACGTGATATAGTAGCACAATTTATGAATTTTGTCAAGTAATATATTATCTAATCTTGGCCAAAAAATCGCCCTGCTTCTCTACAAAAATAAGCAAAAAATCTCGACAAAATCCGTCGGCATCCTGACAATGGCTTCGTTGACGGACAAAAGCGATACTGTCACGCTCATGACGGATCTTTTCACGATCCGGAAAGGAGGCCGCGTGGCCGACGAAATCGAACACCGTTTCATCGTCGAGGAGCTCGACGAGTCCGCGCTGGCGACGGCAATCGCCTTCACCATCGAGCAGGCCTATCTCGACACCATGCCGGGAGAAAGCCTGCGCCTGCGCCGGACGATCCTCGCCGACGGGACGGAGCGTGTGTCGCTCGCGCACAAGCGGGGCACCGGCCTCGTGCGTGACGAGTACGAGCGCGAGATCGACGGGCGACTCTTCGAGGAGCTCTTCGCGCGCTGTCCTCACCGCATCCGCAAGACGCGTCGCGTCCTGGACGGCTGGGAGGTCGACGCGTTCCACGGACCGCTCGAAGGCCTCGTCGTCGCCGAGTTCGAAAAGCGCTCGGCCGACGAGCCGCTCGTCCTGCCGCCGTGGATCGGACGCGCGCACGAGGTGACGGACGTCGTCAACAACCTCACGCTCGCGCGGCTCGCGACCGAGCTCGAGGAGGATGCGGGCGACCGCATGCCCGTGCATCTGCACCTGCCGCGTCCGATGCCGCGCGTCGTCCTGACGGGCGGACCGGGTTCGGGCAAGAGCACCATGATCGAGGCGTTCCGGCGGGACCCGAACATCGGCCCGCGCGTGGCGTTCGTGCCGGAGGCGGCGAGCATCGTCATCGCGCAGGTCGGCATCCGCCCGCCAGATCGCGCGGTCGATCGCGTGGGGCATGCGCGCTTCCAGCGCCGCCTTGCCGAGGCGCAGATGATCTTCGAGGACGGCGCGACGGACCAGGCGTTCACCGACGGCAAGAAGGCCGTCATCCTCGATCGCGGCCTGCTCGACAACGCGGCGTATTTCAAGGACGGCGTGTCGGACTTCGAGCGCTGTACGCGCCTCGACGTCGCGACGCTCGCCCGGCGATACCGCGCCGTCATCAAGCTCAACGTCCCTCCCCGGGAGGTGTACGAGCGCATTCGCGGCAACAACCCGGCTCGAAGCGAGTCGTACGACGAGGCGCTCGCCCTCGACCGTCGGATCGAGGCGTGCTGGAAACCGTACGCGAGCGTCTATCACTGCCCGGAATCCGAACGCGCACTCGACTGGAACGGCAAGCTCTCCGGAGCGCGCATGTTCCTCCTCGGCGTGCTCGAACGGCACACCTGACGCCGTCCTCCCGGGACGGCCTTTTCTTATCCTCGGATGGCCGTGAAACTGTTTCTGTCCGGATCGACGAGACATCCCGCGGCAATATCGGTCAGCGGCGGTTCCTCCTGTCCGAAGCGCTTTGCCCATGCGCGGAACATGCGGTTCAAGACCGGTAAATGAGAGACGAAAATGATGCCGCTCGGCTCCGTGGGCGGCAGAAGATCGGACAAGTCGCCGTCCACACCGATGCGATCGTCGTCAATGACCGGGATGCCGAGCTCACTCGCGATGATCGCCGCCGTCTCATGCGTGCGCGCCGTCGGCGACGTGCGCACTTCCTTCCACGCGCTCCCTGCCTCGCGGATGGCACGCGCCAATGCCAAGGCTTGCCCGTGTCCCTCGGGCGTCAACGAGCCGGTACCGATCCGGTATCCGGCGTGGCGAACGGCGGCAAACATGGTTTACTCTTGCCAACGGCGGCGAACCTTGCTAAGGTATCGCCCGCCAGACATATTCATCGTCCCCCCGGGACGAGCATCCGTCAAGACAATTCAACACGGATCAACACGGACGCGTGGTGTAGCCCGAGGGGGCATTCGCCCCTCGACCGGCGAATGCCGGTCGGTTAACACTCGACTATGTACTACGTGTATATTCTTATCAGCCTGAAAGATCGTCGATTCTACGTCGGCTCAACTCAAGAGCTTAAACGACGTTTCGACGAGCATTCCAAGGGCTTGGTAGAATCTACCCGTCATAGACGTCCTCTTATTCTCCTCGCGTATGAAAGTTATTGGCTCCGATCAGAAGCCGTTCGGCGCGAAATGTACCTCAAATCAAGCGATGGCAAAAAAGATATACGCAAACGCGTATATGAAAGTTTGAAAGAGCTTCTTGGAGAAGAAGTGAATGACACAAATCACGGACGCGTGGTGTAGCCCGGTTAACACGTCTCCCTGTCACGGAGAAGATCGAGGGTTCGAATCCCTTCGCGTCCGCCACAACAAAACCGCCCGATCGGGCGGTTTTGTGTTGCGGACCCGTATCAAATACCGGCCCAGTCGGAGCTTCGTCAAGACTCGAAGCGCAACGACGGAGCGTGTACCATGGTTACCATGTCCATGGAACGCCCGTCTTCGGCGACGGAAAAACCTCCAACGGAACCGCCCAAGGAGAAAAGGATTTTTGATTGGAACGACTACGGCATCAAGCATCCTGATCGCATATCGCTTGCCGATTTGAGAGAAATCTTTGAGTGGCACCCCGAGCGTATTGAAGAAACGAAAAAGGTCTTCTCCATGACTCTGAAGGAGGCCTTTGGGCATGACGCGGTGGGCGGAACCGACCGCGTCATGCCGGCCCAACAGGGTCCGTGGCGGATCATGAGCTTACGAAGATTCAGCCGAGACCCCGGTGTCCGGATGAGACTGGCCGGGGCGCATGAGCCGCTGACGGACCGTCGGTTCGCTATCGCAAACATAGCGCCATTTAAAGAATATCCGAACAGGTACGTTGCGTTCGCCTATTCAACGGACCGGGATATCGCCCGCACGGGAAACGAATGGATCCGTCCGGAGGATGTCCGTTTTCACGGAATGTATCTTGCTGCTGCCTCCATAAAAAATCCAATATTCCTCCCTCTTGCCGAGGCCGAACACGCGCCCGATCTCTCGCTTGAAATCGATCCCGCGGTCGTAGAGGAGGCCCTTCGTCAGATCAACGTGAAAGACAGAACGGATTGCCGCTCCGCTCTCGAAGACGTTGAACGATTCGGTGCCGCGCTCGCCCTCGATCCGGAACATGTCCGTAAACTCAAGGAAGCCATTCAAGGTTTCGCCGCGTATGTGAAGCCTGAACCAAAGACGCCGCACGAGCGCTTTTGCGAGGTTGGAAGCTGCTTTACGGTACCTTGGATGTTTCGCAACTATGCCCGTATCATGCACGGCCTGGATGTCGAAACGGACGAGTATCATAAAGAGTACTTCGGACATTCCCAGTTCTACCATCAGGTCAACATTTTGGATAAAATACTGATCGTCGATTGGACGGCGAAGCAATATGTAAAATTCGAGGAGGAACACTATCCTTTTGTGTATCCAATAGGAGATACGCGCATCTCAAAGTCATGGGGACCGCTCGCGCGAACCCAAAAAGAGGAATATTTCCAACTCAAGAAGCAGGAACGAGATGAAGAGATGGGGTTATGACACGGACGATCCTGATCATCCTCGGTCTCTACGCGATCCTCGGCGTATTCGAATATTTCTTTCCCGCCGAACGCGGACAAACGGCGAGAGGACGGCTCCGGAATCTCATATTCACGGGCATGTTCCTGCTTATGGGCGGGATCGTGGTCGGATGGCTGTTTTCCGTTGTCCCGATCCCAACCCGCCTTGTGCCGAAGTATAGCCTCACGTTTTCGATCCTCATCGTACTTTTTTACCTCTTCCTCGGCGACCTGATCTTCTACTGGTACCACCGCGCGCAACACGCTTGGCGATGGCTTTGGCCGATCCACGAGCTCCATCACGCCGACCGCGAACTGAACGCGACGACGAGTATGCGCACATATTGGCTCGAACGTCCGATCCAAACCGCACTCATCGTCACACCCGTGGAATATTTCCTCGGTTTGGACGCGACGGCGGCCGCGATCGTCCCGTTCGCCGCTCTCGGCTGGCTGTTCTTTTCGCATGCGAACTGGCGGCTGGAGCTCGGGCGGTTCACGCCGGTCATCGTCGGGCCGCAACTCCATCGCGTCCACCATTCGATCCTGCCGCATCATCAACACAAAAACTTCGCGCAGTTTTTTCCGGTTTTGGACATCATCTTCGGAACATATTATCGACCTGCGAATAGCGAATTTCCGCCGACCGGCACGCAGGAGCTTGCCTCCGATGCGCCGATTCTTGAAACGCTCGCGCGGCCCGTGAAGCTGTGGGCCGCATCCGTACGGACGCGCTCACGCCGTTCGTAGCTCGACCAACTGCACCATTCCCGTCTCTCCGAGCGCGTCTCCGGCGACCACGACAATCTCGTCGCCGTCCGCGACGAGCTTGCGCCGCTTCAGTTCCGCAACGCCTCCTTGCAGGAGGTCGGGAATGGTTTTCGCGCCCGCGAGGATGATCGGCCGCACGCCCCATGACAGGTTCAGCCGGTGCGCCACATGTTCCGACGGCGTGGCGAGATAGATCGGCACCTCGGGACGATACCGCGAGACGAGCCGCGCCGCCGCGCCGTCCATCGACGCGACGAGAATCGCCTTCGTATCGACCACGCGCGCAAGGATACTCGCAACATTCGTCACGGCCTCTTGCTTCGCATGTTTGACACGTGTCTGGATCGGCAAATCGTCATAGGAGCTTTTCTCGGTTTCCGCGATCGTGGCCGCCATCGTTTTCACGGCTTCGACGGGATGCGAGCCGCTCGCCGTCTCGCCGGAGAGCATGGTCGCGTCCGCGTGGTCGATCACCGCGTTCGCGATATCGGAGACCTCGGCGCGCGTCGCACGCGGATTGCGGATCATGGAATCGAGCATTTGCGTCGCGACGATGACGGGTTTGCCGGCGGCGAGGCATTTTTTGATCAGGTCTTTCTGGATCACCGGAACTTTTTCCGCCGGTAACTCGATGCCGAGGTCGCCGCGCGCAACCATGATGCCGTCGACTTCCGCGATGATTTCGTCCATGCGTTCGACCGCCTGCGGCTTTTCGATTTTTGCGATGATCCCGATCGGGAGTTCGCGCGGTTTGGCGAGCTTCCGCTCCTCCGCCTCGATCAAGGCGCGCAGACTCCGGATGTCCTCGGCGGATCGGACGAACGAAAGCGCGATCCAATCCACGCCCTGCGCCACGCCGAACGCCAAATCCTCCTTGTCTTTGTCCGTAATGGCGGAAATTTTGGTTTCTGTTTCCGGCAGGTTGAGACCCTTGTGCGACGTGAGCTTCCCTCCCGTTACCACCTCGCAAGTCACGTCCTGGCCTTTGACGGACTTCACCGTCACTTCGAGCAATCCGTCATCGAGCAGGAGGCGTTGGCCCGGTTTTACGTCTTCATGCAAATCCGGATAGGTCACGGGAATCGTTTTGGGCACGTCTCCCTCGCCGGACGTAAACACGACCGTCTTTCCGGCGACAAGCTCGACCCCCTCTTTCGGCAAATCCCCGACGCGGATCTTCGGTCCCTGCAAATCCTGCAAGATGGAAAGCGGTTCACCGGTCAGTTCGCGTACTTGTCGAATGCGTCGAATGAGTTCCGCGTGGTTCTCGTGCGTGCCGTGCGAAAAATTAAGACGACAGACGTTCATGCCCGCCTCGGTCAGCGCCACCAACGATTCGATTTCTTCGCTTGCCGGGCCGATCGTGCACACGATCTTGGTTCGTTTCATATCAGTTACTCGGTCGCTCTTCGAGCACGATCGGGATTTGCCGTTCCGTGCCGTCGCGCAGCACCTTGAGCTCCACCGTTTCGCCGGGCAGAAGCCGCGCCACGATCGAAGCGAGCGATCGCCGAATCCCGATGCGCTCGCCGTTGATTTCAAGAATCACGTCACGCTCTTTGAGACCGGCTTTTTCGGCGGGCGAACCGGGCACGACGCCCGGATCGCGTCTGCCGCTTCCGAGGACCAACGCGCCGTAGTCGCGATCCAACCCCTCGCTTTCCGCGACCTCCTTGTCCACGGGCACATACCGAACGCCGATCCACGGGCGGACGATGCGGCCGTATGCGCGCGCGCTTTCCACGGCGCGAAGAAGGGCGTTGGACGGCAGCGCGAATCCGAGCGACTGTGCGCCGTCGGTGATCGCCGTGTTCATGCCGACGACCTTGCCGTCAAGCGTCAACAACGGGCCGCCGGAATTTCCCGGGTTGATGGCCGCATCCGTTTGGATCGCTTCCTCGATGAGTTCCGTGCGACCGAACTCGCCCGCGATCAGCCGGCGATTCAACCCCGACACGACGCCCTTGGTGACGCTGTTCTGGAATTCCGCGAGCGCGTTGCCGATCGCGATCACGGTTTGCCCGGGCTTGATCGCGTCGCTGTTGCCAAGCTCGAGTGCCGGAAATCCGCTTCCTTCGACCTTGAGGACGCCCAAGTCCATGGCCGGATCAAGCGCAAGCACCGTCGCGGGATACTCCTCGCCGTCTTGCGTGATGACGACGTACTCCGCCTCCGGGTCGGAAATCACGTGCCGATTCGTCACGACGAGACCGTCCTCGGAGATGAAGAACCCCGTCCCGCCGCCGACGCTGACCGGGCCAAGCGGGAATCCACTGCGCAACGTCGGCGCGTCCCCCAACGATTGTTTGATGTCGATCGACACGACGGACGGCAAGACGCGTTCCACCACGTCGGTCACCGCCTCGTCCTGAACGCCCAGGCGAAGCTCTTCCCTCGGCATTTCGATGACATAGGGTCCGGACAACGGCGGCGGGGCGGACGCAAAAAACACCGCCGTGCCGCCCGCGACCCCGCCGAGAATAGCGGCGAAGAGCGCGACCAGAATCAATTGAGCCTGCGAGATCCGCATGGCCTCCAGTATAGCACGATCAACGAGACGCCTTTTTTCGCGATCGGCGCGTGGTCTTTTTCTGTTTGGATGTGGGTACACGCCCGGAAGCCATGAGTCGGTCCAGCTCGGCCTGGAACGTCTTGACGTCCTCGAAGCTCCGATACACGGATGCAAATCGGATATAGGCGACCTTGTCAAAGGCTTTGAGCCGGTCCATGACGATGGTCCCGAGATCCGAACTTTTGACCTCGGTCGAATTGAGCCGTTGGATGTCGAGCTCGACGCCGTTGACGAGGCCGCGGAAATCCGCGTCGGTATGCGGTCGCTTTTCCAACGCGCGGCGCAAGCCCCGTTCCATCTTGTCGCGACTGTAGAGCTCGTGCGAACCGTCGCGCTTGATCACGACGAGGTTCAGGAGCTCGACGATCTCGCTCGTCGAAAAACGATATCCGCAACGGTCGCATTCTCGACGCCGACGGATGGACGTCCCGTCCGGCGAGACGCGCGTATCCACCACGCGCGATTCCGGATGGTTGCAGATGGGGCAATGCATAGGGCAGTTTTCAGGTTTCAGGTTTCAGCTTCAGAACTGACAACTGAAAGCTGACAACTGACAACCGCCCCTCACATCATCTTTTTCCGAATGAAGCTCGGGATGGCGTCCAGGTCGTCATCTTCCTCTTTTTTCACCGGCGGGATGGCAGCCGCGCTCGTGCGCGGTTCCGGCGCCTTTTCGATCGGCGAGTGTTTGGGAGACTCGGCGGCCGGCGAGGAAATGATACGTGAAAAGATGCCGCTCGCCTTGGGCAGGGGTTCCGGTTGTTTGGCCGGCTCCGGAGAAGCCGTTTCCCGGTCGGCCGTGACATCACGCGGCGCGACGCCGAAACCTGGCGGCACAGGGTTGTTGGGTACGCGCGGTTCGCGCATCGGCACGCGGGCGAGCGGCTCGTTCACGGAATGGTCCACGGACTTGGGCACGTACGGCGAGGCCGGCGGAGACATCGGAGTCGACGCGGATTTGCGTCCGGCGGACGGCAATCCTGCCGGCGCCTTGTCAAAACCCGTGGCAATCACCGTGACCTTGATGTCGTCCTTCATCGTCTCGTCGATGGCGGTTCCCCAAATGACGGTCGCGTCCGGATCGGCGCTCTTCGTGACGAGCGTCGCCGCCTCGTGGACCTCCTGAAGCGTGAGATTGGAACCGCCGGTGATCGAGATCAGTACGCTCTTCGCCCCGTCCATTGAGACCTCAAGGAGCGGCGACGCGATCGCGGCCTTGGCGGCGTCGGCGGCGCGGTTTTCCCCGTGGCCGCGGCCGATCCCCATGAGCGCGGCGCCTTTGTTATTCATGATTTTCCGTACGTCGGCAAAGTCCGTATTGATCTGGCCCGGACTCGTAATGAGTTCCGAGATGCCCTGCACGGCTTGACGCAGCACGTCGTCGATCGTCTCGAACGCTTCCATCATCGTGGTCTTGCGATCGATGAGCTGGAGGATACGGTCATTCGGGATGGTGATGATGGTATCCACCTGCGCGGCGAGCTTCTCGAGCGCCGACTCGGCGATGCCCTTGCGTTGCGTCCCCTCGAACGCGAACGGACGCGTCACGACGGCGACCGTCAGCGCACCGAGCTCCTTGGCGATGGACGCGACGACCGGGCTCGCACCGGAACCCGTCCCGCCGCCCAACCCGCAGGCGACGAACACCATGTCCGCGCCCTTCAGCGTCTCGCGGATTTCGTTTGCGCTCTCCTCCGCGGCGCGCGCGCCGACCTCCGGATCCATGCCCGCACCGAGGCCGCGCGTCACGGTTTTGCCGATATGAAGCTTGGTCGGCGCGAGCGACAGATGAAGCGCCTGCACGTCGGTGTTCATCGCGACGAAATCCACGCCTCGGATCTTGGATGCGATCATGCGGTTTGCGGACGCGCCACCGGAGCCGCCGACGCCGACGACCTTGATCTTCGCAAATGTTTCAATTTCGGGTTTGACTTCCGCCATATGAGTTTGAGTACGTCAGAGGTTCATTTTCCCGTTCGTTGACCACAAAAAATGATCATCAATACGACAGTACGTCCCGCGCGGATATGGGTCAAACGATATGTCAAGCGTCCGCATGCTTCTGTACGCATCCGTAGCATCCGCAGGAACCAAGGCCCTGCGGTTTGCGGTTTACGGATGCATGCGGTTCTAAGGGATGAATGATTTGAAAATCTTTTTCACGGACTGACCCACTTTGCCGGCCGCTTTCGTCTTTCCCGCCCAGACGGAGCCGAGCCCGCCCGATCCGCCCGCGCGTTCCTGGCTGAACCCCCACAGCATGATGCCGATCGCGGGTGAGAAGGCCGGGTCGCGGACGATTTCGGTGAGCGGCGTCGGAACCGATGCCTGGCCGGCGACGCTCGCAGGCAAACGCAAATGCTTCTTCGCCGCTTCGACGATGCCACGGAGTTTTGCGCCTCCGCCGACCAACACTACGCCGGCCGGCAGGTTACCGCTTCGATCCGCCTTGCGTAATTCCTTTTCGACGGCGGCAAACAGATCCTCGATGCGAGCCGCGGCGATGTCCGACATGAAACGCGGAGACACGAGCTCGTGCTCCGGCGCGCCGAGATCGTGCAGATCCACGAGATCGGTGTCGCTCGCCTGTTCCGGCGCGGCCGTCACGAACGTCTGCTTGCACTTGTCGGCCACGTCGATGTCCGTACGCAACACGACGGCCAGGTCACGCGTCACGTGGTCCGCCCCCATCGGGATCACCGCCGCATGCAGCAAATCCCCTTCCTCGAACACGGCCACGGACGTGGTCGTCGCGCCGATGTTCACGAGCGCGACGCCCAGATCCCGCTGCCGGCCCGACAACGCGGCTTCGGCCGCGGCCAAGGGCGAAAATACGATGCCGCTCACATCCACATTGGCACTTCCCACGGCCTTGGTGAGACTGCGCACATGACCCGACAATCCCTGGATCACGCAGACGTCGGCCTCGAGACGCTTCCCTTCCATGCCGACGGGATCCTTGATGCTCGTCTGGCTGTCCACGGTGAACCGCTGCGGCAGGCGATGCAGCACGTCAAAATTCGCCATCTGCCCGCCGGAAGCGGCATCGATGACGCGGAAATAATCCTCTTCCTGTATTTCGTTATCCGGTCGGGACACGCCGACGACGCCCTTGGTCGTTACGACCTCGACCTGCGTGCCGCCGATGCCGACATAGGCCTCGGAGACAGGCACGCCGATCTGACGTTCGGCGCCGTCGAGACAGGCCGAGATCGCGGCCACCGCGTCGTCGATGGAGCGGATGGACCCGCGCGTAATCCCCTGCGACGGAACCTCGTGCGCCCCGATGAGCTGCAACACGTCGCGGCGTTCCGCGCCGGGCGTCACCTGACCAACCGCCAGGCGGATGGCGTGGCTTCCGAGGTCGATGCCGGCGAGGATGCGGTCTCTCATACGCGTTGCAGGAAAGTGAGGAGATGCGGGCCGAGGATGATCGCGCCGATAACGATCGCGCCCGCGGACGCGATCAAAACCCCGCCTGCCATGACATCCTTGATCTCTCCGGCATACGCGTGCAGGCGCGGTTTGGCAAGATCCACCAATCGCTCCAAACTGCTGTTGACCAATTCTAGCACCAAAATCAGGGTCACAACAAGCACGAGCAACGCGCGTTCCCACGTCACGAGCGGCAGCATGAACAGCAGGGCGAGAATGATGATCCCGGCCGCGATCTGGATACGAAAACTCCGTTCCGTTCGAAAGGCGGTCGCGAGGCCCCGGAAGGCGTGTCGGAAGCTTTTGAGAAGAGAAGGCATAAGAGAGAGGATCCTTGAACCCAGAACCCTGATCCCTGAGTAACTCTGGGATCGAGGTTCTGGGATCAAGGTTCGGTTGCTATCCTTTCAACGGCTCGCTCTTGCAAGGCGAACATCCTCATTTCTTCACGCTCGTCGCAATGATCATACCCATGCAGATGCAGTATGCCATGAACGAGCAGTCGGATCAGCTCTTCCTTGAGCGGAATGGATCGACGCCGGGCTTCGCGGGAGGCGTAGGCGGGGCAGAGGATGAGATCGCCCAGGTACGTGAAACGTGAAACGTGAAACGTGAAACGTGAAACGGATGGCGATGGAAAAGAAAGGACGTCGGTGGGTCGGTTTTTCCCCATGTACGCACGATTTAACCGTTGCATTTCCCGTTCGGACACGAAACGCACATCGACGACGGACGGCCGCTTGACACGCAAGAGGTTCGACATGACCCGACCCGTCTTTCGCAGATCGGCTTCCGAAAGCGCGGCCGGAAGCCGACGTCCTGACATGTCAAATCGGATCATGGGGCGGTGGAGGTGGTGGACGTCGTGGCGAGGAATTCGCCCGGCCCCTCGAGGGCGGGTGCCTCGGCTTCGGAGAGGAGCGGCACGCCGGAGAGTCGAAGGGAGTTCAGAAGCATTTCGTACGTGGTACGGAATTGGATAAAGGGTTTGTTCGCATTGTCGTAGGTCAGAACGAAGATCTTTCCGTCCCAGTCAAAATTCGCGTCCATCCGGTCCGGGCCGAGCAGGCCCTCGAGCCCGCCCTTGGTGAAGATCTCGCGCAACTGCGATGGCGCGACGCCGGCATGGCGAGCCGTGTACCAGTCAACCAATGACGCACCGTTCGGATTATCCTCGATCGAGATGCGGAACACCTCGCCCTGGCCCGTACGGATCGTCGCGCGCGAGCCGTCGTTCTCGTCGAGCGTCGCCGTCCAGCCGCGCGGGACGTAGATGGACCACCCAGCGGGCGAAACAAACGGCTCGACGAGGCCCGAATCCAGGAGACGGACCGGGGCCGCGGCGGCCGGGTTGTACAGATGGAAGACCTCGTTGCCGTCGAGAAAGCCGTCGCGATCGGAATCCGGCACGCGCGGATCGGTGCCGTATACCGCCTCCTCGACGTCCGTGAGCCCGTCCGAGTCCGAATCGAGACCGCCCGGCGGCAGCGTAGGCGCGACGGCGACCGGCTCGCCCGCCTCGACGCGGGCAAGCGCGATATTGGATGCCGACGATTCCCCGCCCGGCCCCACGGCGAAGACGCGATACTGGTATGCGCGCCCCTCGCGAACGGTCACGTCCAGAAAGGAAACGGAGCTCGCGGGCAGGGGCGTAAGCGGCAGGAACGTACCCTCGCCCTCGCGGCGTTCGAGCCGAAACCCGGTCGTCTCGCCTCCCCCGTCTACCCAGGAGAGTGCGACCGCCGGTGCGGTCCCGCTCGTCACGGTGGCGACCAGATTAGCGGGCGCGTTGGGCGCGGGGCGCGGCTGTGGCGCGGGCTCCGTGACGACCGGCGGCTGCGGGGGCTGGAACAAGGCCTCACGATTGAACCAGACAAAGCCGCCGCCAATGAGCAGGATGACGACGAGAAAGAGTACCGCAAACGGCCACATCGGGCGCTTAGCAGACGGAGCGGCCGGAGCGGGCGGCTTTGGAGCCGGCGGGGGCGGGGCGGCTTTTTTCGCGGCCATCGCCTCGAGTTCGGCCTGCGTCTTTCCCTCCATCTTCGCCGCCATGCCGTAATATTTTTCCGGCATGACGACGATTTCCGGCTCGCGCTCTCCCTGCTTGGCCGCACCCGAAACTCCCCCCGACGGAGGAGGTGGTACGGCTCCCGGCTTTGGTGCGGGAGGGGGAGGGATGGGGGGCATTGGGATAACTTAGAACTTAGAACTTATAACTTCGTCTCGTTTGTCATGATTCATAGTTCTTGGTTATACGTTCTAAGTTTTGAGTTGATTACGGCGTACAGTCGGGATTGGCGCAGCGGCCGGCACCGAGCGGGTTGTATCCGTTCCTGATCTCTTCCGCATCGGTAAACCCGTCGCCGTCGGTATCGGGAAGGGTCGGGTTCGTCCCGTAGGTCAGCACCTCTTCGCCGTCCGTCAACCCGTCGCCGTCGGTATCCGGATTGTTCGGATCAAGCCCGAGCTCGGTTTCGCGTCGATCGCTCAACCCGTCGCCGTCGGTATCCACGTCCGGCTCGGGTTCAGGCTCGGTGCTCGTCGGTGGAATTGCCGGCACGTCGTTGACGGACGTCGGCGGTGGGATATTGACGCCATCCGGTGGTTCGGTGACCGGGGGAGGTGCCGGAACTGGAGTCGGTGTCGGGGCCGGTGCCGGTGCCGGAACGGGGCTTCCATTGGTCTTCACGGCAGGGATTTCCTCGACCGTTCCCGTTTCGATCGGGGCGCGAAGGACAAGGAACCAGAATAATCCACCACCGATCGCCACGACGGCAACGATGATAAGAAGGATGACAAGAAACGTCTTCAGCGCGCCACCTCCCCCGCCGTGCGGCAATGGGCCGGGACCGCCTGCCTGGATGCTCGGCCCGCCCTTTTGTGCCGCCTGTTCGATATTGGAAAAGATATCCTCGGGTTCTTTTCGAGGCACAGACGGAGCGGGCTTGGTGGCGGGTGGCACACCTCCCCCGGCCCCTCCTCCGGGAGGAGGGGTAGGCGTGGCTGGCGGGGGTGGTGGTGTTGGTCGTGGCGCAGGCGCCATGCCGCCGGTAGGAGGAACCGGCTCGAACGGGAGATTTGTCGGTGGATTTGCCATAAGTCGAGTATCGAGTATCAAGTATCGAGTATCAAGTATCGTCGAACATTAGACGTTATTCGTTACTCGTTATTCGTTTAATCTACCAGGCCCTAATGGATTATACCCTGCCTCCACTTCTTCACCATCATTGAACCCGTCGCCGTCGGTATCCGGATTGTTCGGATCGGTCCCGATCTGCTCTTCCTGCAAATCCGTCAGCCCGTCACCGTCGGAGTCGATGAAGGCGGGAGACGGGGCGGGGGCGGGAGGCGGAGGGGGTTCTTGCGAGGCCTCCGTCGCCGTTGAAACCTCCGGAACCGATTCCACCGGCCTCCCGAAAAATGCTTCATACTCTCTGCGAAGACTTTCTTCCTGATCTTCGGGAATCTGATCCGACCCTTCGGCCGAAAAATCATAGTTAGGCTCAATGTCTTCCTCTCGGATTTCTTGGGACGAAGCCGGCCCTTGAGGGCGATCCGGGCCCATGCCCGATTCCGCAAACGGATCTCGCGACCGTAAAAACCAAATACCGGCGGCAATCAAAGCGACCACGGCCAGCGATACGCCTCCAATCACCCAATACTTGGTGACGTTCTTTCCCTCTGACCCGGGCGTGGTCAAATTCGCTCCCGGCGTCGTTTCAACGGGGATAGGCATAGATTCCATCGTTCCAATACAACGGCCACGGTAACGGATACGTGGGCGTCGCGGGTGTTAACGGATCGCTTGGACTCGCCGAGGGTCCCTCGTTGGGAATGGTCGAACCACGGCAAAGGTATTGATTTCCGAACACGAGGTTTCCGGTCGCGACATTGTGTTGGAACACGAGCCAGTATTTACCGACGCCGGTTTCCACATCGAACGCCGGGCTCCTGCTCGCGGTGGTCGCGGCGGGTTCCCACGTTGCCGGCCGCTGGGAAGCCGCGACGGGGCTTGGCCCGGGCACGCATGTCGGGGTCACATCGGGAGGCGTCACGCGATACACGCGTTCAAACGTCACGATCGTGACCTGCACGTTCGCTGCCCGCGACTTGAGATACTCGTGTGACGGCGGACGGTCTTCGGTATTGGTATCCACGACGAAGAAGCTGATGTGCCCGGTATTCCCGCCCGCAAACCATGTCGGAATTCCCGGCGCGATTTTGTAACGGAAGACATAGGGGGGCGGCGCGCGATGACAGCTCGGAGTTACGACCCCGTCAACGGTTTTCCGACACACGAATTCCGCATGAGGATAGAGGTTCAAATCCTGCCTCCCTTGAGGATTCATTACCTGTCTGGTGCATCCCCAGTATCCCGTGCGACAACGCAATCCGGATCCGCACTGTGCGTCCGAAGTACATGGCCTCGATTGATCGTTGTCACCGTCCACGACACAATAGCCGGCCACCCCCGGACGTACGCCGTCTTTCGCATCCAACTCGCACGAGGCATACGTGAATTTGTTTGCCTGCATGGACCGAGTGGGGCCCGTCGAGGGACCGTTCCATCCGGTCGTCTGCACGAATGCTCCGGTTCTCGGCATGATCAGTGAGGGGAAAATGGTTTGTCCGGCATTTGTCTGCACCATCACCAACACTTCCCCCTCCCCGATTCTCGGCGTGAGGTACAATTTTGCCTGATCGCTGCGCAAACCGCTCGTGATGAACGTGGCCACGGAGAAGTTTCCGCTCGTGTACGGCCAATACCCGCCGTTCACGCCTTCATCCGCTATCCCGAGAGAATCTTCCCTCCATCTGACGCCGGCGCAACTCAAACCTCGCTGATCCGAACCGGTGCATGGGTTGTCTTCGTAGAAATCCACGACGATAGAATAATTGACGCATGCCCCGTTTTCGTCCAATTCCGTAAATTCGAAGTAACCGTCTCCGTCCGTATGAGTCTCGTCGATGCGAATCCCCCTGTTGTAGAGCGTGACGCGCGCGTTCGGTACGGGATACACATAGTTCACGGCGTCCAATACCTGGGCACGAATCGTTCCGATCCCCGGCCGGTCGCCGCACATGCGGCATCCGGTGTATCCGCAGCTCGAGGAACAGGTCAGCCCATCGCGACGGTTCGGGTGATCGCCAGCGCACAGCGTTCCCGGCGCGCATTCCGACTGGTTCGGCATGCAGACGCGGTTTGCGATTTCGATGGGCACTTCGCGCGGCGTGTAACTGCCCGGAACCCATTCATTCGCCGAATCTAGAGCCGAGAATCTGCAGGGGAATAAATCCTCCGGGCTGCTGCCGGTCGTCGAAACGCAGAGCGGTTCCTCGGTACCCCGACGGCGGGAGTAGCCGTACGTCGCGCATACGACACTCGGCGGATAATCAAACCCAAGCGCGCGGCAGCTGATCCCCTCAAGCCCCTGCGTCCCGTCGCATTGCTCCGACCCTTCGCGCACACCGTTGCCGCAGAACCCGCCCGAGCTCGCCACCTGGCGACAACTCGTCGAGCACGAAAGGCAGGAAGAGCCGTAATCCGCCGTGCAGCTTCGGAGGCCGTTTTGAGGGGTGACACCCGAAGGTGCGATGCCGGCCGTGCCGAGATCGCATTCCTCGACGCCGATATACACCGTCGCGTCGCCGCAGACGTTGTTCCTGCAGGCGTTGGTGCATGCGTCGTTGTTGTTGCGGTTGCCATCGTCGCACTGCTCGCCCTCATCCACGATACCGTCGCCGCAATAACTCGTCGGTTGGCAGGACGTCCACAGGTTCCAGGTGCACCACTGTGCTGGCGCGTCGGTGCCGCCGTAGGGTTTGCAGGTACGCACGCGCGCGGTCGGGTACGAGAGGCAACGAGCGCCGCGGTCTGCCGGCGTGACGCAATCCGCATCCGTCGTGCATGAGCGCTCGCGGTCGCTGGAGCAGCGTCTCGCCGTGACGCCGACGCAGCTGTTGAAATCGTATCCGAACGGCCCCGTTCCTCCGCACTGATCCGAAGGATCCTCCCCGCAGTCCGCATCCGTCGTACACGGCATGTCCGGATTGGTCGGGCCCTGACACAACGCGCTTGTCGTACGCTCGGCGTTGCCGTCGCACTGTTCCGGACCGTTCACGATGCCATCGCCGCAACGCGGACCCGGACCCGTGCAGGACAGGCTGCACGACGTGGACGCGTCGCAGGAGCTACGGCAATACGCGCCGTTCGAGGCGCCGAGATCGCACGTCTCTCCCGGCGAGCGGCGGCCATCGCCGCAAAACGCGTCATAGCCCGTACAGGTCGTATTACACCGGCCGTAGGTGCCGTTCAATGCGCCGTCGTCGCAGATCTCACCCGCATCAACGCGGCCGTTGCCGCATTGCACGTTCTGTATGCAACGCGTATCGGGCCCGTCGATCCAACCACGACAGTCGTCACAGATTTGGAGCTTTGTGCCGGCCGCGCCGCCCGTCAGCGTGCACGCCTCCGGACGGGTGTCCCCCAATTCGCATACCTCCGCGCTGCCGATCACGCCGTCGCCGCAAATATTGCCGCCGACGCCGTAGATGGAGGACGCTTCACAGACGCCGTGATAGCGCCAGCTGCCGCCGGTCGCGTTGCAGGTGCCGGTGGAAATCACGGTCCCCGCCGCGTTGAAGACGCGGCAATCATCGTTGCTCACGCACGGGGAATTGACGTTCGAGCAGCGGCGGATCTCCGTGAGAAGCGGCGGGAAGTACCGGCTCGCAAGCGCGCCCTCAAGCTCGGTGGCAAGCTCGTAGCGCTGGCCGGCGTTGATGGAGCGGTACTGGTAGACGCGTGACGCGGATTCACGCACGCCCGGCGTGAGGCTTGGGCATTGGTATTGGCGTACGTCGGGATTCCAGCACGTGGACGGTTCGACGCCGGGCTGGGTCGGGACGGGCGAGCATGCTTGGCCCGACGGACATTCGCTCCCGTCTTGGCACGGCGAGCCGGATTCCGAACACACGCCGCAGGAAAGATAGCGGTTGACGGGATCCGTCGGGAAAGACGCGCCGACTTCGCTCTGGAATTGCGCGGACCACGACGGCCAGCGCGAGGTGGAAAGCGTCGGCACGAACGTGCCTACCTGCAGCTGCGGATAACGTCCGGCCCGCTCGTTCGAGGTCTCGAGCGCCTCCGTCATGTACTGGAAGTCGACGATGCGCTTTGAGTCGCGCTGCATCTTGGACTTGAAACTCGCACAACGCAGGTTCGGATTCTGCGCGAGACACTCCCAGTCCGCGGTGCAGCGAGCGATGCGGCCGTCTGTGCCCCGATAAAGCTCTCCCGGGACATGCGTGCCTTCGGCGACGGCATACGCGCAGGCGTTGGAAGCGCCGCCCTGGATATTCGCGTTCAGCGTGAGATTACGGACCAGCTGTTCCACGATATTGCGCGTTTCGGGTTTTGCGTCCGGATTATGCGAAAGGATATAGATTTGCGAATACACTGTGGCGGACGCCGCATCCGCCGTGTTCACGGCTCCCACGTACCAGGTCGTGCCGTCCTTGACGGCTTCGTATCCGTCCACCGTCACCGCTTCCGGCGTTCCGGTGAAGCCGCGCGAGGCATACCAGGCGGACGGCGACAGATGTAGCGGGTTCGTTGCCACGCGGATACCGATCCCGTCGCCGCGCAATGCCGGTACGTCAAAGGTGAAGAGATATTGTCGTAAAATGCCGAGTTCGCGGTCGCCTCTTGCGACTTCGACGGGCTGCACGCTCATGGCGGGCAGGTCTCCCGCCGTGCCGGGTTCGCCCGCATCACGGCAATACATCGTCGCAAAATTGAAGTACGGACCGAACGATCGGATCGCGGCCGCGAGCGGCGACGTACCAAGCAATTCAAGCGACGGATGTCCCGAGACTTCGCTGAACGGAGCGAGCGCGCGGTCCGGCCACGGGTTCTCGCAGAGCAGGACTGTCGCGTTCTGCGCGCCTTTTACGATGCGGCCGGTGGTGCTCGGTACGTTCACGTCGTCTCGAACGATGCGGATGCCGGCTTCGATGAACGAGGCGCCGTTGCGCGGCGGCGAGACGACGCTCACATTGGAACGACTCGCCGTATCCGTCCCGGTTCCGACCTCGGCGTCAAGCACCTCTCGGTTGGACGCGACCCAAGGCTCCCACGCCCAGGTATATTCGGCGACCGGAGACAGCGCGATGCGGCGACCGTCCTGCAGGGAGATGACTTCCGCCGTGTACAGGTGCGATTCGCCCGCGGTCGTAAAGAGGTTGGGGCTGTCCGTATTCGTGTCGCGTACGTAAATCGTCGTGACCGCGCACAAGCGCGCGCCGGTCGTGAAATCCCAGAGGAAATTTCCGTCCGCGACCACGCCGCGCGCGGTGCGAACGCCCACGCGATTGCTCGGATCCCCGTTGTCGGCGAGGTTCGTGTCGCCACGGAAGAGGACTTGGTATCTCGTGGAGGTCGCGAGCGCGCGTTCCAGGACGAAGTTCACGCGCGTACCGTCGCCTTCCGGCAGGAACTCGAGGCGACCGCGGGCGCTCCCCGCGCACCAAGCGGCGTCCGCCGACGGCGGGCGGAACCAGGACAAAAGCCTGTGCCACGTACGATTCAACCAACCGCGCATGCCCGGCGTCGGATCATAGTCTTCGATGCTCGCGACCCGCTCGGTGCCGGCGGGGCAGGTCGCTCCCGTCACCTCGTGCGCGAAGACGAAGTTTGCAGAAACGGATCCCTCGTTCATCTGCGTACCGAACACGGCCGAGACCATCACATTGCGACAGACGCCCGTTTCCCCCGGCGTCGGGTATTGCGAGACGAGCGTCGGGCGCGGAGCGCAACAACCGCGCGCGTCCAATCCCGTTCCCACGGGGCACGAACTCTCTTCGCTGTACCCGCATTGCAATCCGTATATCGCGTTGCCGCGCTGGGCATCGTAGTCCGCAACGATTTGCGAAGACATGCGGCCGTCGGCGTCCGGTTCGCCCTCGCCGAGGATTTCCGCAAGCTGGACTGGATCGGGACGCCCGTCGCCGCCGGTGGCCGGCGCCTCGCACAGCTCGCCGCGGCCGCGCACGCCGTCGCCGCAGAAAGACGGCACGGAGTATCCCGCGGACGAACCTTCGGCGAGACAACGCGAGGAACAACCGTCGCCGCTGACGAGGTTTCCGTCATCGCAATCTTCACCGGGATCGGGGCGACCGTTTCCGCATTCGGGCGGCGTCGTCCCTTCGTTCAAACACGTCGTCGTGTTGCATCCGGCCGGGAACGGGGCGCCGGGCACCGGGCGTTCGCAGGACTCGCCCGGCTCGCGTACCCCGTTGCCGCATAGCGCGCGCACGCGGATTGATCCTTCGTGCAAGCAGTCCGCACTGCACCCGTCGCCGCTCGTCGTATTACCGTCGTCGCAGGCCTCCCCTGCGGCTACGTCGTTGTTGCCGCAGGTCGATCCGCCGAGACGCGAGCCGAGCAGCTGGCACTCGGCGCTGCATCCGCGGCCGCCTCCCGGTCCTTCGTCGCATTGTTCGCCGCGATCCAATCGGCCGTTTCCGCACGTACCGCCGGTCATCGGGCGCCATCGGCAATCGGCGCCGCACAGGGTACTCGCCTCGTCGCATTCCTCCCCTCCGCGCGAACCCGGCGGTAAGAGCGTACACGCGTCACCGAACGGCGTGCGACCGCCCGCGCAATAGCGGGCATTCGTCGTTTCCACGACGCCGTTGCCGCAGCTTGCCGTCCGACCGGCGACGCCGTCCGAACCGCGGTTCAAACAGCGACCGCTGCATCCCGCGGGCAGAGTCGGCGTCGTGTCCACAAGACCGGGCCGCACCATGGTTCCCGTGCCACCATTGATGTAACGGGAAACCGGCGCGGGCTGGTCGATGGTCCAGGCGAACGTACGGTCGCTGATGAGCGGCGAACCGGTCGCGTCGCAAGCGTTGGGACCGGAAATCGGCGTGGCGGCAAACGTCTGGCGCGCGCCGACGGCGGTTTCGAATTTTTCGCCGGGAATCACCAAGACGCGCGCGGTCGCGCATCGCGCATCATCCCCCTCTCGGACGCGGAACGTCCACGAGAATCCTTCGGGATCGTTCAATCCGGCAAGCGGCAGACCGTTCGTCGAACGGATGCCCGTCAGATCGCCGCCGCGCAGCGTGATGCGGTAGAAACGGCCGGTCTCGAGCAGCGTGGTTCCTCCCGCGCCGACCGGCTCGACGATGAGATACGTCAACGCTTCCGACGTCGTGTCCGGCGCGCGCGTGACGCGGATCACGGCGCGCGACATGTCGAGCGTCATGTCGTACGACAGGCAGTTCTCGTTGACGCAACGTCGCAATAGCACGTTCCCGGTCACGGTCGAGGCTTCGATCGCCGTATTGAATCTCGCCCACGCCGCCGCGTTCAAGCAGGCTTCATCGCAATTCGGGCCGAACGCGACCACGCGCGGCGGTTGCAGGCGGACGAACACGCGACCGATGCCGGAAACGGTTTCGCCGTCCTGCGTCACCGAGGCCGTCACGCGCGTCGCATCGGCGCCGGTTTCGGCACGGGCGGTGGCCGTCTGCTCCTCCAAGCCGCGTACCGAACCGTCCGACCGGGTTTCCGTCTCGTTGGAGATCTCGACGCGTGCATCGCTTGCGCTCCAGCGCCAGTCAAACGCGTCCGAGCGCAGGTTCAAGCACACGTCGCCCTCGGCGCGCGGCACCGCAAGCTCGTCGCGGGTCGCGCCGATGTCCGCGAGCGTCGCCGACTCCGGCACGACGTTGATCGAACCGATGCGACAGGTATCGGTCGCATCGCGCGTGCCGAACGTGAAGCAGTACGCGTTCCCCGCGCCGCAACGGGACGCGTTCTCAAGCATCGGCACGTTGGTGTTCGAGCGGATGCCGGTCGTCAAAATCACCTGATAGGTCGAATTACCGTCCCAAAGCGCGGCGGGCCGGAAACGGATGTAGCCGTTGCCGGTATCCGGATCCCCTTCCGCACCGACACGCAGTCCCGTCCCGGCCGCGGGCGGTACCGGATCGGACGCTTCCGCGCACGGGTTAGACGGATCGGAACCGATACATTCGCGCACGAGGAAGGTGGCTCCCGGACCGGAAAGTACGACCGAGGCGGGGTTGATCGGCGTCGTAAATCGGATATACAAATCGGTGTTGACACAGGCCCGGTCGCCGCCGGTGCGGCCGCTCCACGGCGACGGCGAGGCCGGTCGGTCCGGCGAGCATTCTTCGACGACGCGCGGATTCACCGGAAGGATGCCGGTGGAAAGTTGCCACGCGAATTCGGCTTCGGGCGAGGCGGCTTCGCACACGCTGCCGACGGAACAGGCGCCGCTGCGGCAGCAGATCTCGCCCGCACTGCAAATCGACGCATCCTCGTTGCAGTTGCGGACCGCGAAGGGGACGCCGTTTGAGTCGATCGTACCTTGCCGGACGCGAACGTTACCGGTGATCGCACCGGTCGGCACGCTTCCCGCGATCCGCGTCGGCGTCCAGTCGGACGCGGCGACGCTCATGGGCGCGCGCGTATCGCCCGGGCCGGCAAAACTCGCCTGTCCGGACGCGACCGAGCCGAACCGCTCGCCGATGATCTCGACGCTCGTGCCGACCGGCCCTGCGCCGGGGCGGATCGCGCAGACACCCGGACGCGGGGCGTCGGCATTGACCGTAAAGCCGAACGCGTTGCTTTCCACCGTATCCTGCCGCTCGAGAACGACCTGCCAGTCACCTGCGGTGACGGCGGAATCGCCGAGTCCCGCGCGGTATGTGCGGGGCACCTTGACGGTCACGGCCGTGCCGGTCCAGAACGCGAGAGAACATTGCTCCGGAAAGTCCGTATCCGCCACGCCCTCACCATCGCCGCGGCGGAACAGGACGCGGCCCGTGCGACTGCCAAAGTTGCGCCCTTGCAGGGTGATGTATTCGCCGATCGGACCCGCCGCCGGGTCGATCGAGTCGATCACGGGCGCGGCGGTCACGACGCGTTCGTCGAGACGGAAGGCGACCCGGTTGGATTCGACGCCGCCCGCGATCGCGCGCACGGCGTATGTCGCCGGCGAGAACACCGGGACGTTCATGGCGACCAACTCGTCGTTCCATGAAAGGAAAGACGAAACGTCGCGGTCGTTGAATTGCACGCGGCCGGAAGAGGCGCCGAGACCGACACCGACGAGCTCGATGCGGTCGCCGGCGACACCCGAAGACGGGCGTACCGCGCACAATCCCGGGCGCGCGACGTCGTTGACGTCGAAATCGTCGAGCACGGGGCCGCGCTCGTCATTGGTCGCGTCGCGCAATCCTGAGGCGTTTTCGAGCAAGATCGGACCGTCGATCGCGCCTTCCGGCACCGACACGACGACCAACGTCGGCGTCCACGTCGGCACGCCGGCGGCGGAGCAGGCAGCCGGAGCCGAGGCCGCACGGCCGTCGGCAAACGTGACGGTGCCGGGCGTGGAACCGAAATTGCTGCCGGCGATCGAGACGAGCGTGCCGACGCGGCCGTCATCCGGCGACACGGCAACGATCACCGGCTGCTCGACGCACACGCCGCCGACGCACACGCCGCTCGCGCACATGGAGCCGCTCGTACATGAGCCGCCGGAACAGGCTCCGCAGGATGCGCCGCCACAATCCACCGCGGTTTCATCTTCATCCTGCACGCCGTTGAAACAGTGACGCGGTCGTACGACGACGCCGATCGAGGCGCTGTCCGCCGTGTTGGAATCGAGGTCGAAGGCCCGCGACATGAGGCTCCGTCCGCCCGTGGACAGTCCGGTCGTGTCCCACTCCACGGTCGCAACGAACGGCGAGGAGGAATCCGGTCCCGTACCGGTACCGATCGAGGAGCCATCCACGAACGTTTCGACATGCGACAGGCCCGCGTCGTCGGTGGCGCGCGTGCGTACGAGGATCAGATCGTCCACCGGCACCCCTTGGCCGTCGAGCGGGTATTCGATGGTCGCGGTCGGATCGGCCGTATCGACGAGATTTCCGGTCGTGAAGCGTCCTTCGCACGCGGGCGCGAATCCGCCGCAAACCAGCGCCGTGCCTCCCGTGGAACGCAGGGCCGTCGAGACGCGCGCGATAAATTCCGTGTCCGCGTCAAAACAGCGGCGATCCTCGTTGGGCGCGGGACACGGCGCGCTCGGGACGAAGGTGACGGTCGAGCCGTCGGTCGAGACCGCGCCCTCGACCGGCGTCGAATCGGACGCGCGCAGGACCTGGATCGCGCCGGCCGCCGACGCCGGATCCACACTGCGGGTGAACAGGAAGCGCACCTCGACGTTGCGGATCGGCACCGAGCCGGAGGGCGTGATGGACCGGAGCTGGAACGCGGCCGCGCCTCCCCCGCCGGGCAACGGTCCGCCCGGACCGGACGGCGCGCCGACGCCCGTGCCTTCGCCGAATCCCGTCGCCTCGGTGAGCGATCGAACAATGAAAGAAGTCAACGCGTAGGATGAAAGGATGATGATAAGGCCGATCACGGCGTTGCGAAGCCGGCGCTGCGCCTGCGCAACCTTGTCCGCATCACCGCCGGAGGTCATCCACTGGAATCCGGCATAGAGAATGATGACGAGCGTGATGATGCCGAGGAATCCGAGCGCGATGTTGATGATCCGCGCGGCGATGAGGCGCGGATCCTCGGCGGACAGCCCGATTTCCGACCCGACGGCCTCGAGGCCCGCGTCCTGCGCGAGAACCGGACGCGCGTCAAACGAGAGCGCTCCCGCGGCAAGCGAGAGGGCGATGAGGGCCGCAAGGGCCGAGCGTCGGAAGAACGTCATGAGCCGAGAGGTCGCGGCGCCGCGCAGGCGCCGGACTGCGAGGTGCCATCGCAGCAATTCGGATTCGCGCCGTCGGCGCGGCAATCGTCCGAACCGGCGGGGTTGTAGCAATTCTGGTACACGTTCTGGATGCCGGAACGCAGCAGCGGCTGATAGATCGGCGTCGCGCGGGTGGACGTGGCCGGCAAGTACAAGCGATGACGGATGGAGAGGCGTCCGTGTTCCGGATCGTCGCCGACGTCCGCCGGCATCCCCGCGGCGGTGAGGAATTCTTGCGAGACGGCCCACCAGAACGTATCGGCAAACTCGGCCGGTTCGTTGGTGCGCAGGATCACGTTGTCGCTGTTGACCGTGGAGCTTTGCAGGATGGTGTCAAAGGTGGCCTGCGGTTCGAAATCAAGCGGGAGATTGCTCGACGCGCCGAGATCGCCGGCCGTCGGGTTGGTCGAACGGATCACGGGCGCGGCGAGATTGGGCGAATCATTGGTGCCGAACGTCCATCCGTAGCGGTCGTCGCCGGGGGTGGTGTCCGTGTCCGATCCCTGCGCGTCGCCGTCGCCGTTGCCGTCGAGCGAGTTGCCGGCCATGTCCACGATGCCGTCGTAACCCGATGCGGTGAGCGCGGCGACGGGCGGCGTGTCGGTCAGAGAAGCGGCGAGGGCTTCGACCGCGATCGAGTGATTGGAAGGCAGGCAATACACGGTGCGGCCGCACGAGTTGGTACCGCAGGCAAGATCGGTAACGAATTCGACCGTTCGGTATTGGTTGGAAATACGGAATTCGCCGTTCGGACGCGTGGAAGCGGCGCCGGGCGGTTCATCGGGCGTCGCCGTGACACGGATGTTGGTGAATCCGCTTCCGGACGACCAGGCACCCGCGGCAGACGTCGGATCGATCGCTTCGTTGAAATTGATCTGTACGACGATGTTGGGAGCAAACACGCGTCCCGCCGTCGGAATCACGGACGTCACGCGCGGCGGCGTGAGATCCACGATGGTGGAAACCTCGAACTGCCACTGATAGCCGGACGAGAACGCGCCGCTGAAGGCCGGCGTGCCGTCCTCGAGCAACACGGACGCGATCGTCGCGCCGGCGGACGCGCCCGCCACGAGCTCGACCGTGTACGTCATATTCTCGGTCGGACTGCCGAGGTATTCGACGGGCCGGATCACGAACGTGCGGCGGTCTTCCGTAAACCGGACGCGCGCCTGCGCCGTGGTGAGCGCGCGATCGCGCTGACCGGACGGATACACCTTGACCGCCGCGCCGTTGATTCCTTCCGTGACCGTGTCGTCGGAGAGGTCGTCCGGCGTGCCGTTGTCGTCATAATCCTGTATGAACGATCCGATCTTGATCGGTTCCTTGAACGTGATGACGATCGCGGTGTTACGCGGCACGCCGGTCGCGTCACGGCCCGGTACGTGCGACTCGATGATCCCGCCGCCCAGCGACCCGGACGCGCCCGGCAAACCAAAGCTCCCCGGCGTGCCGATACCGGTCCCGCCCGCGCCTCCCCCGGCGCCGCCGGTGGCCTGGATGAGCGCGTTCATAATGAAATTCACAATCGCGAACGACATCGTGAGAATCACAAGGCCAATCACGGCGTTCCGGATGCGCGTGCGAGCGGAATCCACTTTGGCCGGATCGCCGCCGGACGTCATCCATTCGTATCCCGCATATAACAGGATCACGAGCAGGACGATTCCCACGAACCCGAGCGCGATATTGATGATGCGTCCGATGATGACGAGCAGGTCTGTCTCCCCTCCCGCGATCCCGCCCGCCTCCCCCACGGCCTCGAGCCCTTCCGTCACCGGCGCCTGCGCGTATGCGACCGACGGCACGGCCACGGCCGCGATCGCCAGACACGCAAAAACCATCGCCAAAAAACGAATCGCGTTTGCGAACTGTTTTTGCACGACGGTTTGCACGGATGCGTTCTCAAGCATGGAACGAAAGCACCGCTCACAAAGGATGCTTCCCGTATCTTACCCGGAAATCAGACGCTGCACAATCGCCCGGACTTCATTCCCGTCCGCTCTCCCGTCCACCGCCTTCATGGCCGCGCCCATCGCCTTGCCCATCTCGTTCGACGCGAGTCCTTTCACGGCCTCTGCCACGATCTTTTCCACCTCTTCCGGCGGAAGCTTCGCGGGAAGATACGTCGCGAGCAGATCAATTTCCTTTTGCTGCTTTTCGACGAGATCCTGGCGGCCGGCCGATTGAAAATCGGAGAGCGCGTCCTGGTATTGCTTCACCATCGTCTTCAACACGGCTTGCGCATCCGCATCGCCCAATTCCTTCCGGAGGTCGATCTGCCTGTTCTTGAGCGCCGTGCGCGCCATGCGCAAGACGGACAAGCGGAATTCGTCCTTGGATTTCATGGCTTCCTTGAAATCCTGGTCGATGCGTTCGAGGGTAGTCATAGGGAAGTGAGTAGAGAGTAGGAGGTAGGAAGTAGCCTGAACGAAATCCTATCGACTCGGACGAGTAAACGCAAAAGAGGACATAACGTCCCCTTTTGGCTACTCACGACTCACTACTCACTTCCTTACCTCCGCCCATAGCGGCGCTTCGGCTCTTCCTTGAGCTGGCCGGTCTTCATCAGATACGCGTACTCGGCGCCCTTGGTGACGCGGCGCAGCGCGCTGTCGCGACGTCGGTTTTTGTTCATGCCGGAATCGTGGAAGCGCCGGCGCTTGGACTCGATCTGCTTGCCGGACGACTGGAAGCGGCGCGAAAAGCGGCGCAGCATCGCGTCGAATGTTTCATTCTTCTTCCGCTTGATTTCTACCATAAGCCACGCTCCTTTCTATGGATAAGATCAAAGGCGATAAACCGCTTTGTCGTGGCGAAATGTACGATAATCCTTCAGGACTGTCAATCCCTATTCCCCGTTCCTGCCCAGCTTCTTCTTGATTTCGTGCACCACCTTCTTCGCGTCCACGATTTCCTGCGATCCCGCCTCCATGTCGCGGATGATAGCCGTACCGTCGAGGACTTCCTTCTGCCCGATCACGACGACCCATTTCGCGCCCTGGCGGTTGGCGATTTCCATCTGCTGCTTGATATTCGCCTTCGAAAAAGCTTCGCCGACCGGAATGCCGGATTCGCGAAATTCCTCGAACAGGGCGATCGCCTTCTTGCGACCCATGTCGCCGAGTTGCGCGAGGAATACCTCCGCCTTGTACCCGATGGCCGTGGACGGCTGCGTGTCCTTGATGCGCGAAACGATGCGGTCGAGGCCGAAGCTGAATCCGGCCGCGGGTGTCGGCCGACCGCCGAGCTGTTCGACGAGTCCGTCGTAGCGCCCGCCGCCGCCGAGCGCGGATTGCGCGAGCTCCTGGTCGTCGCCGGCCGCATACCACTCGAAAACGGTCTTCGTGTAATAGTCGAGGCCGCGCACGAGATACGGATCGAGTTGGTACGGCACGCCGACCTCGTCGAGATATTCGAGCACGCGCATAAAGTGCGCCTTGGATTCTTCGTCGAGCCAGTCGACGATTTGCGGCGCCTCGGCTTTCATCTCCTGTACGGCCGGGTCCTTCGAGTCAAGGAGACGCAACGGGTTTTTGAGCAGGCGGCGCTTGTCATCATCCGAGAGCTTCGCGCGCTTCGCGCGGAAGTACGCGACGAGTGCGTTTTTGTAATTCGCGCGCGACTCGGGCGAGCCGAGAGAGTTGACGCGCACGACCGCGTCGATGCCGAGGCCGCGCAGGAAGCTCCAGCCCACGATCATGAGCTGGGCATCGATCACCGGATCCGCATCGCCGATCGCTTCGAACCCGAGCTGGTAGAACTGACGGAACCGGCCGGCCTGCGGACGGTCGTAGCGGAACATCGGACCGACATACCAAAGTTTTACCGGTTGCGGCTGGTTCAGCATCCCGTGCTGCACGTAGGCGCGCACGACCGACGCGGTGCCCTCGGGACGCAGCGCAACATTCTCGCCGCCCGGCGTCTCCCAGGAGTACAGCTCCTTCTCGACGATGTCGGTGGAGCGACCGACGCCTCGGATAAACAACGACGTCTCCTCGACCATGGGCGTGTCGATGCGCTCGAATCCGTACGCATTCGCAAGCTCTTCGGACAGCCTGTTCACGCGCCGCCAATAATGCTGGTCCGCAGGCAGGAGGTCGCGCATGCCACGCACCGACTGGATCGGCCCCATGCCCTTGCGAGGCGCGGGCACGGCCTCGCCGGAAGATTCGGCGGGTTTTTTGGGAGCGGGTTTGGGCGCGACGGACTTCGCGGCGGGTTTTTTGCCGGCGGATTTTTTCGGAGGCATAGGATTAGAGGTCTTTATACGTTTGCGGTTGAAAATGCTTCCAGCGATCGATCGGATACCCGCGTACCCACACGCGCCCGACGATGTGCGAACGTTGCACGGGTCCGAAGAAACGTGAATCGAGGCTGGAGGAACGATTGTCACCGAGCAGATAGTATTGATCGGCCTTGAGCGTCACCGTCTGGTTCGCGGCGGTGAAGTCCTGGTCAAGATACGCCCCCTCGTCGAGCACGATGCCGTTGGGATGGGTTTCGTTGTAGATTCGTACGCGTCCGTCCGAAATCTCCACCGTCTCCGCGGGCAAACCGATCACGCGCTTGATGAAGAACTGCTTCGGATCGTTCGGATAATGGAACACGACGACATCACCGCGACGAGGTTCGCCGAAGCGATAGGACAACTCGTCAATAATAAGATATTCGTGATCGAAAAAATTCGGTTCCATGCTCGCCCCCTGGACATAGAAGGGTTGGATCAGGAACCAGCGTACCGGGATGATGATCGCGAGCGACACGGCGAGTACCTGGACCATTTCCAATATCAACGCGATCGCTTTCGCCTTGGGCGTTTGCGGGACGTCTTCTTCCTGGCGCCGACGACCGAACCATTTCAGAGCCATGGCGGGCACTTTACGGCAAAATGCCGCTTCTGGCAAGCATCGTTACGCCGGCTCGCGCCATTCCCTGATCGCCTTTTCCCAGCGCTCCATCGTGCCGCAGTCGTACCACGGCCCATCGAGCGCGCAGCCGCCCAATCTCCCCTCTGCCGCGAGCCGTGGGAACAGGTCTTTTTCGAACATCAGAAACGCCTTTGTCCGATCTATCTCCGACAGGACGACCGGGTCGATCGCATACAAGCCGGATGAGACGAGCGTCGAGGGCGGAATCTCCGGCTTTTCGTGAAAACGTCTAATGCGGTGGCCCTCCATTTCAGCCACGCCGTAATCCGACGGGTTCGGAACGCGGATCAGTGCAACCGTCGCCGCGGGACGATGCGCCTGGTGGAACGCCGAGAGCGCATCCAAATCCAATCCCTTCAATTCATCGCCGTTACTCACGAACACCGGATCGTCACCCATCTCCGAGACAAGGTGATGGGCGAGCGCGCCCAGGGTTCCCATGGGTTCGGGTTCGACCAAGATGTCTACGCGTATCGCGTATCGCGAATCGCGTATCGTCGCTGCCCATGTCTCAAACGCATTCGCCCATTTCTTCGGCGCGGTGACGGTGATGTGCTCGACGCCGTGGCGCGCAAACCAGCGCGCCTGCCACGTCAAAATCGGCAGCCCCTGCACCGGCACGAGCGGTTTCGGGATCTCAAGCGTCACGGGACGCAAACGCGACCCTTCCCCGCCCGCCAAAATGATTGCATACCTGATCATGCCCTACGATGCCGTTTTTGAATATTTTAATATCGCTTCCCATTGCGGCTCCGTGACCGGCATGACGGACAACCGCGGCTGTTCCACAAGCGGCGAGGTGGACAGGCCGGGCGTGTTACGGATTTCGTCGAGGCTCAACGGCCGCCCGACGGGTTTCACGGCCTTCAGTTTCACCGAAACCCATTTTCCATCATCCGCCGTCGGATCCGGTTGCGCGGCGCGCGCGACCTCCGCCAACCCGACGATACTCTTGTCCTCGGTGCTGTGATAGACGAATACCGGGTCGCCGGGTTGCATCTCGTTCAGAAAATTCCGCGCCTGAAAATTGCGAATGCCTGTCCATTCCGTCTCGCCGTCGCGCTCCAGATCTTCCCAGCTGTAGTCCGACGGGTCGGCTTTGACGAGCCAGCGGGCCATATACGTGAAGCTTGCCCGCCAGAAGCATTTTATGCAACTTGGCAGGTAAAAAAACTTGAAACGTAAAACGTCAAATGGCACGATGCCAAACTTGACCCTCGCTCCACGCGTTGATAAGCCGAGCAAAGCTCCGATGATCGTGTCGGAGACGTACCCGTCAAATTGGGAGGTGCGCATGCGCTACAAGCGCGTTCTGCTGAAGCTCTCCGGCGAGGCCCTGCTCGGGCCCGAAAGCCGTTTCCCGTATGATCCGGAGACCATGCTCCAGATCGCGAAGGAAATCCACGCCGCGTTCGACAAGGGACGCGAGATCGCCGTCGTGGTGGGCGGCGGCAACATCTTCCGAGGCGCCAACGGCGCAAGCCATGGCATGAACCGTACGATCGCCGACCAGTTCGGCATGCTGGCCACCATCCAGAACGGCCTGGCGCTCCTCGACCTGCTCGAGCGGCGCTGCGGCATCAAGACGCGGCTCATGTCCGGACTCGAGGTTCACAAGGTCGCAGAGCCCTACATCACGCGGCGCGCGATCCGTCACCTGGAGAAGGAGCGCGTCATCATCCTCGCGGGCGGCACGGGCAACCCCTTCTGCACCACGGACTATGCGGCCGCCTTGCGTGCGAGTGAGATCGAGGCGCAGCTCGTCGCCAAGGCGACGAACATCGACGGCGTGTACGACAAGAACCCGCGCACGCACCCCGACGCCAAACTCCTACCGCATGTGAGCTACGAGCGATGCATCCGCGACGACCTCAAGGTCATGGACACCGAGGCCTTCGCGCTGTGCCGTGACCAGCGCATTCCTATCCGCATCTTCTCGCTCAAGGAGCCCGGTCGCATCGAAGCGGCGCTCACCGGGGCGGAGATCGGGTCGCTCGTCTCGTCCGCAGGCGAACCCGCCGCTACCTGATCCCGATCAGGCTCTGTCCGCCGAAGCTTTATGCGGAGGCGGGTTTTTCTTTTTCGACGAAACCCACTTCTTCACGAGCGCCTCTGCCTCGTCCTCGTCTTTCACCCAATGAATACGTTGGTCGCGCTTGAACCACGTTAATTGCCGTTTGGCATATTGCCACGTCGCGTCTTTGGTTTTTTTGACGGCCTCGTCGAGCGGGCATTCGCCGCGGATGTACGCGCCAAGTTCGCGGTAGCCGATCGACGTCATCGCGGGCGCGTCCCACGGGATGCCGAGTGTGCGCACCTTGCGGATTTCGTCGATCCACCCGGCCTCGACGTACGCCTCGACGGCAAGATTGATGCGCTCGCGCAACTCGTCGCGGTCGCGCATGATGGCGATAAGGAACGGATCGATCACCGGCTTCGAAGCGCCCTTTTGTTTCGTGAAAGGCTTGCCGGTGAACGTCGCGACTTCCAGCGCGCGCAACACGCGACGCGGGTTCTTGAGATCGACGAGACGCTCCGCGTCCGGATCGACACGGATCAACAACTTCACCAATTCGTCGAGCGATTTGGACTCCATGGCCTTGCGAAATTGCGGTTGCGGCGGTACCTGCGGGATCCGGTAATTGTCGATGAGCGATTGGATATACAGCCCCGTCCCACCGACGACGATCGGGAGCTTGCCGCGCTTCGTGATGCCCTTCACGGCCACGAGCGCCTTCTCCTGCCACTCGGCGACGGTCATCGTCTTCGTCGGCGGCAAGAAATCCATGAGGTAATGCGGCACGCCCTCGAAGAGGTACATCTTGCGTGCGCCAACGGCCGTGCGCTTGCCGCCGATCGGCTTTCCCGTCCCGATGTCGAACTCCTGAAACACCTGCCGCGCGTCCGCGTTGATGATCTCGCCGTCGAATACCCGAGACAACCGAATGCCGAGGAGCGTTTTTCCCGAAGACGTTGGTCCGACGATACACAAAACGCGCGGAAGAGCGCGTTTTGTACCCACCGGACCTCGTGACCCGGGGCGGTTTCCAGCTCGAACTCGAACCGACATTTGACGGTATGATATCGGAATACCCGTCGTATGGTCAAACGGATCGTTCCAGGGCTTCTATCCGATCTTCATGTCGCGTGATCGCCGAACGGTTTGCGAGGATTTCCTTTGCCGGCTCATTTCTTGCACAAATGCATCCAGCTTGGTGAACCCTTCGTCGAACTTCCGTTCCAGGGATCCGACGCGGCTCGTCAATCCGTCCACATCGCCGCGCAGATTGACGACTTCTATCGCGACGCTGTCCAACGTCGCTTCTTGCCGCTCGAACCCTTCAACAAGACGATCAATAGCCGCTTCGTGACGGTTGGATGATTGCACAAGACGCTCGGTAACGGCTTCTTGTCGGCTGAACCCTTCAAGGAGAAGATCGACTTTTTGCTCAAGGTTTAGTTTCATCTGTTTCAGGATATACCACGTTCCCTTTTCGGAACATTTTGTCAAGCCTCGGTCGTGGATAACTCACCCTCCAGCACCCAGGATTTCACAACTGTGACGGATACCGGAACGATCTTGCCGACGAGATTCGCGTCCGCCGAACGGAATCTCGTGAGTTTCATCTCGCGTGACTGGCCGCTCGCATACCCGTTGTCTACCTTGTCCACGAGCACCGAAACGGTCTTCTCGACGAATGCCTGATTCTTTTTGAGCGAGATCGCTTCCATGAGCGACTGGAGTTCGTCCCAGCGATCGCGCTTTTCCTCTTTTGAAACGTCGTCGGGATAGAGCTTGACACCGAGCGTACCCGACCGCGGCGAATATTGGGCGTTATACGAAATGTCGAAATCGACTTCCGTATAGAGGGAGAGCGTCTCGTTGAATTGTTCGCGCGTTTCGCCCGGGAATCCGACGATAATATCCGACCCAAGCGCGATCCCGGGACGCCGCGCTTTGACCTTGTTGATCACGTCGAGAAATTGTTCGCGCGTGTACTTGCGATTCATGCGCCGCAATACTTCATTATTACCGGACTGCACGGGCAGATGGAGATAGTTTACCTGCTTCGGAAGCGCAAGCGCATCGATCACTTCATCCGTCATGGAAATCGGATGCGCGGCCGTCCAATGCAAGCGCGCGAGTCCCGGCAATTGATTCATCTCCCACAACAGCGCGGCGAAATGATCCTTGTACGGATTCTCGTTCGAAAACGTTTCGGGGTCGGTGGCGCGATACGAGTTCACGGTTTGTCCGAGTAGCGTGATTTCGATGACGCCGTGCGCGATCAGCTCCCGCGCTTCCTGCAGGATTTCCGCGGCGGGACGGTTTCGCTCGAGACCGCGCGCATACGGCACAACGCAATACGTACAAAATTTGTTGCATCCCGTCTGGATGGTGAGATACGCCTGCGCGGACGGAGCGCGTAACGGATGGATTTTGAGATAATCTGCCTCGAGCGACTCGGAATTGACGAGCTCGGGACGCAGCTCCGCGATCCAACGGGGCAAATGCACCATCTCCGGTGTCGGGAAATACAAATCGGTGCCGGGAAGACGCTTTTTAAACTCCTTCGCCTTGTCGCGACCCGGCATGCAGCCCGTCACGGCTACGATCATGTCGGGTTTCGTTTTCTTGTATTCGAGATATTTTTCCTGCGACCCGTACACGCGATCTTCGGCGGACTGACGCACCGAGCAGGTATTCACGATGATGAGATCAGCCGCGGATTCGTCCGGGGTTTCGGAAAAACCGAGCGACGACAAAAGCCCCGCCATGCGCTCGCTGTCGTTTTTGTTCATCTGGCATCCGTAGGTGGTGATGCTGTAGGTGGGCGCGGGATTCACGGCCGGAACCTATCACCGAACGGGGAATCCTTCAAGATTATTCCTTCGCATCGGCGCCCAGGATCACGAGGATATCCTCGGAAAACGACGCTTCGCCGGCGGGCAATGTCGCGACGTTCCCACCGATTGCGGCTTGAAGCGCGTTCACGGTTTGAGGGAAGGATTTTCCTTCCGCAACGACAATCAAGGAACGCGGATACGAGGAGGCGGCGTTCCCGGGATCGGACATCCGATATCCCTCGGCGGATAACCGATCGGTGACGCTCGCGGCGAGTCCGGCGCGTCCGGACGCGTTGCGTACGACAATCGTCGGCGTCTCCGCCTGTGGCGCGACCTCCTCCGCCGACGGAAGTTCGATGGGCTGCGCGGCGATCACGCGACCTTGCGCCGCGGAATACAGAACGATTTTATCTTTCCACACGAGCAGGCGATCGCCGTTTTGCGCGTCGCGATAGAACAACGGGCTTTGCGCGCGCAAGAGCTCCACGTCGGTCACGGTCGCGACGGCCGGCGCCTCCTCGTCCGCGATCTGCACGAGCGCGCGAACCTCCGAAACGAGCGTCGGGATATCCGCCATGTCCGAAGGCATCTCTTCCTTGGCGGCGCGACCCTTGAGCGAAGTGGCGCCGACAAAAATCACGATCAAAAGACACACAACAACCCCACCCGAAAGCTTCCATCGATGCGCGCGAACGATTTCGGACAACACCGTCGAAGGCGCGGCCGCGGAATCCGGCATCGCGGGCGTTTCCGTCGGACGTGCACGGCGCGATCCGCGGCGTTTTATGGGTGACATATCATGGAGTATATCAATTTTCATGCGTAGGCTCCAGACCGAATCATGATGATTCGCCCGTATCGGGCGGAGGGGTTGCCGGTGCCTGCTCGGGTTCCGGCGAAGGTTCCGGTTCGGGTGCCGTATCGGATTCAAGTTCAGGCTCACTCACGGGTTCCGGTTCTACGAGCGGTTCTGAAACCGGCTCCGGTTCCGCGACGGCCTCCGGTTCAGGCTCACTCACGGATTCCGGTTCAGATTCCGATATGGACTCGGATTCCGGCGCCGGTTCAGGTTCGGGTTCGGATATCGCGGGAGCAGGCTCGCCGCCCGGCATCTCATCAGGGTCCGGCTCGACCGGTTCAATGTCTTCCGTGGTTCCGTCGCTCGAGAAGACCTTGCCGCCATCGCTGCCGATCGCATGCCACGCAAACACCTTGTCGTTGGATTGCGCGGCGTTCACCTGGATCGTGAATCCCTCGATCGTCACGTCCGTGACGCGATACATGCTGTCCACAAAGTCGAGAGGCGTCACGGTCACGATCGGCTGATGCAGGAACGTCTTGTCGAACGTCACGCGTACGCGTGTCGCGCCGGAAATCAGCCTCGCATGTCCCGCGATGTCCTGCCCCGCATACAAGTGCTCTTTCACCACGATTCCGCCGAGGAAGGTGGCGGTGGAATGAAACGTCAGTCCATCCGCGCGGCCCTCCTGCAGCGCGCGGATCATCGCTTGTTGTTCTTGAATGGATTTGATCAAAAGAGACGCGATTTCCGAATACCGCACGCCCCGCGGCGTCACGCCGTCCTCTTCAAAGAACACGAGGCGCGGCTCGATTTCCGCGACTTCTTCCGCCACGAGACCGAGCCGTTCTTGGTCGGATCCGTCCATCTTGAAGCTCACCGGACGCAAGTCCATCAACGCGTCGAGGCCGACCGTAAGGCTCTCGATATCATGCTTGAACCGACGGCTCGACAACGTACAGTCCGTCGCTCCTGCCGCGCGACGAATTTCCCCGGTGGACGGATCGATGCACAGCGCGTCGTCGCCCGCGCTCGAATCGGACAGACCACCATGGAAGACGGCTCCCGTGGAGCTGACGATGCCGGATACGGACAGCCGCGTCGCGGTCACGGAACCGCTGAAGATCGCGTCACCGATCACATGCAGCGTGCTGGACGGTGCGGGTGTTCCGATCCCCACCCAACCGGTCTCCGTAATGCGCATACGTTCGTCGCTCGCCTGTGTTCCGGCCGTATGGAAGACGATGGACGATCCCGACGCCGTTCCGATCGCGAGATTCGCTCCGTGCGTATAGAGATACGCGTCATTGGGTCCCGTGATGGAAAAATTCGAATCGCTATACCCCGAACCGCGAACTCCCATCTTGAAATGATGCGTCGACGTCGTCCCGAGACTGCCGGTCACCGTATATTCCGACGACGCATTGGTGCCGGTGGACGCGTTTTGCAGGTTCACGATCAATGCGGTATTCGTCGTGGCGGAAAACTGCACGAGGGTGGATGAACTCAGCACCGGCAAGCGGTTTTCGAATCCGAACGTCGCGGGTCCCACCGTTGGGAGGTTGATCAAGCGTCCGTCCTCGGAGACCGGGAGGAACACGCTCGTCTCGATGAACATCTCGATCGTCCCCTTCACGGTCGACGTGGTCTCTCCTTCCGGAACCGGTAAATCCTCCAATGCCCGGCCGATACTGCGGGCCATGCTGGAAGCCTTCATCACGTATCCCGGGGTGGCGGCCGCGGCCAACGAATCACCTTGTTTGATTTGTCCGTTTTCGTTGGACGCACGAACCGGCGCGCGGCCGGTCAGCGCCACGATGACCGGGACGGTGGTGGAGTTGGACGGCGGAAGAGCGAGCACTCTCCCGGGAAACGTCGAGATGATACCGATGACAAACGGATCATACGCGAAGGTGGAGCGTCTCACCCCGTCGTTGAGCGTCGGATCCAGAGACACGACTTCCCCGGGTGCCAGTGTATCGTCATGCGTATAATACACCTCGCCCAAGTCCGCGCCCGGAAACACGGTTTGCGTAATCATGGAGCGTTGACCGACCGTGATCGATCCGGCGGTTTCCTGGCCGCAGAGGTGATACGCGACGGCCGTGGTCGTGGCGGGGTTGTCGACGAAGCTAAGCGTGGCGATTTCGGTATCGTCGATCAGCGGCAACGATAACGTCGTCGCGACTCCGACCGTCGTACCTGCGGCGCAGCTCGTACCGCGCCGGATCCTGTATGAGGCGGAGGACAAGCCGAGTAGATCGGAGTTCGTGGTCCGCACCGTCGAAAGAGTCCACACCGCGTCAGTCGTTGCATGAGGCGTCGTGGTGACCGTCAACAAACTTACCTCCGTACTCGTCAGGTTCACCGACGACGTACTTGAAGCCGTCTTCACCACGCCGATGCCGCAATTCGAGCCGTCGGTCAGACACACGCTTTGTCCGCCGACCAGAAGATCCGCCGCCGAAAGCAGTCCGGTCACGTCCAGATTGGTTGTCGTGACATTGGTGCTTGTCAGATCCGTTATCGTGCCCCGGCTGATGAAGGCGTTGGTCGTCGTGACGTTCGTCCCCGTTGCATATACCCACTCGAGCGCGGTCGTGGTGACGATGGTATGCAGCGCGTTCAGCTCGCCAAACACGTCGATCACTCCCTGCAGCGAGTACAAACTCAAGGCGCGATAATTTACCCGTTTATACCCGTCCTGACCTACGATCACCAATTCGGGAAACAGCAATTCCAAATCGTCGGCGATCACGCCGTATTGCGTACCGGTAGAAAAATCGAAATTGCTATGCGCCTCCGCGTTCCAGTCGAATGAAACAATATTGACGGAATTGAGATTAGCAAGAACCGATCCCACGCTTTGCACGTTTTCTTTTAGCCGGGCATCGGACAGGATCGCCGTGTCGGCCTCGCAGGCTCCCGCCGTCGTAATGCCGCCCGAAACGGTCTGATTGCCGATGAATTCATCTGTCATACAATCGATATTGATGCCGGGCGTTCCGTTTTGCCGATACAAGCCGACGACGTTCAGGTTCGTCGTCGTGGCGTTGGTCGCGACGAAATTTGTCGCGAATATCTTCGTGCTGGTTGAATTCGTGGACGTCGTATTTCCGAAAACGCCATCAAACCTCTGAGTCAGCGATCCGAGCGACACGCCCCTGTCGACGGCGGGCAATAGAAAGCCGCCCGCGATCGTAAAGGTGTAATTCCCGCTTGTTTGCCTCAGATAACCGTCGCCGTACCGCGCAGACGATGCACCGACCACGAGTTCTCCGTTCGTGTACACGCTGGAGGCGCTGCCGATATTGCCCTGGACGAACAGATCGTCGCCGTTGACGGCAAATAGCGAATGCAGGCCGCCGCCGTATGTGGATGTGCCGACGAGCGCATTAGTTCGCATCAAGCCATTGCCAAGCACCGTGAACGTTGAGGTGACGGTGGAGCTCGACGCAAGGAAGCCTCCGTAGAGTTGAAGCGTCGATGTCGCGAAGGAACCGCGAGCCGTGACGGTGGCGAGGGTGTCGGATTCGACGAAGGTCTGGCAGTTCGTCCCGTTGGCGAGACAGACCGCCTGTCCGCCCACGAAGAGCTGGAGCGCGTGGAGCGTCGTGCCCGAGGCCGTCGTGAAGCCGAGCCATTCGGTCGAGGTCACGCGCGCGACGGAGAGGTCGGTGAAGGAGCCCATCCCGGCCGTGAGGGAACCGATGGTGGCGGCATTGGCGGCGAGCGTCGTGCCCGAGGCCGTCGTGAAGCCGAGCCAGGTCGCCGTGGCGTTCACAAAGAGAGCGTTCGTCGCCTGAAGGTTCGTCGCAAACAGGTTCGTACTCGTCGTGTTGGTTCCCGTGGCGTTCGTCCAGACAAGATCCGTGAGGGTGAAGGAGCCGGCCGTGAGGGTCGTGAAGGAGCCGTTGGTCGCGAAGAGATTGGTCGTGGTGACGTTCGTCCCGGTGGCATCCGTGAAGGTGAGACCCTGGAGGGACGTGTCGCCAAGGACGGCGAGGGCATCCTCGAAGACGAAGGAGGCCGTACTCGTTCCTCCGGCAAACACGATGGCGTTCGTGGTCGTATTGCCCGCATTGGTCACCGTCTGGAGATTTGCGGCCGTACTCGAAGGACAATTCGTGCCGGTCGCGAGACAGACGAGAGAACCCGCGACATACAGCTCGGTGGTGGAGACGACGCCCGAGGCGAAGAGATTGGTCGTGGTGACGTTCGTCCCGGTCGCATCGACGAATGTGAAGTTCTGAAGACTCGTCGATCCGAGGACGGTAAGTGTTGAGGTGACGGTGGAGCTCGACGCAAGGAAGCCTCCGTAGAGTTGAAGCGTCGATGTCGCGAAGGAACCGCGAGCCGTGACCGTGGCGAGGGTGTCGGAACTCCCCCCAAGAGAAGGACAGTTCACTCCGCTTGCCAAGCAGACGAGTTGACCCGCCACATACAGCTGCGACGAGCTCGCCGTACCGGACACGAAGAGATTGGTGGTCGTGACACCCGAGCCGCTCACAATGAATCCGCCGGTCGATGTGCCTCCGGCGAATTGGATCGCGTTCGTGGTCACGTTGCCGCCATCGGTCACCTGTTGCAACGTGCCCGTGGCCGTTCCGAGTGACCGCCAGGCGGCGGCCGTGTGGTCGTAATAATTTAATGTTCCGTCCGTCGCGTCGTAATACATGCGTCCGCCGGTCGCGGTCACGGGAGCCGCATCCAGCGCGTTGACGCCGCCTGCGGTATAGGCATACGGCACGGTATTGAGCGGCAATCGCGGCGACATCTCCGCATCGGCGCCCACTTGCGTAGCAAGGTACAGCGCCCCGTTAAAATCCAAGGTATCCGGAAACGGCGTGACGGATCCAAGCCGAACCGAGAAAAATCCCTGATCCGTCGTCACCGACGGATGCGTTTCGGTCCAGAGAGCCGTGCCGCCGGAGGATGCATCGTACAGACGAAACGTAAACGAGAACGACGAAGAAAGCGCGGTGCCGGAACTGTCTTTCAGACGCCCCTGAAAACCGAATGTCATCGGAATGGTGGCGTTCGCCTCTTGCGCCGTAAAGAGGCCGAACCATAAACCGAGGAATACCAAAAACGGAAAAACGCGTTTTCCTATGAAATAAAGACCGTTCTTTTGAGTATTTTTCATTACAAAAGTACGGCAAATTCACGGGTTGCCCCGTAAAAACATTATAGATCATTTTTCCCGCGCCGTCCTCACTCTGTCCTGTAGCTAACTTTATTTCCCTAAAATTTCTGCCTTTTTTGGGCGGAGCTCTTGCGGCGTTTTTGGAAATACGTCCTCCCGTACCAATATCCGGAAAAGAATAGCATGATCGCGATGATGGTCGTCAGGATCCAACGAACGGCCGCATCACGGAAACCGTCCACAATAGCGACGGTCGCCTCGGCAGGCAGGACCGGAAGGATGCGGAATGACGTCGTCGCCTCGGCGCTGTTGCCCGCCGCGTCCGTTGCCCGGACGCGGGCCGCATATTCCCCCGCCGGAAGACGAATGAGCGCGAAGGCGTTCTCGGCGGTCGATGTCACGTGAACGTCGTTGATCCACACGTCGTAGGCGCGGACGCCGGACGCGTCGTCCAGTGCGGCAAAACGCAGCGCATTCGGCGTGGTGGGGACGACGTCGGTGTGGTCGGCGACTACGGCGAACGCGCGGGGAGGCGTCGTATCGACTTGGAAACGGAAATCGCGCCGCTCGATCTCGGTCGCGGAAAAACGCACGACGAGATGCGCGTACCAGACCCCGTCATGCGGGACGGTATGCGCAATCTCTCCGCGTTCCGCTCGCCGTTCTTCGGCAGGCCCTTCCGGCGCTTGATCAAATCCGATGTACACCGCCTGCGGACGGCGTCCTGTCACGTCCCATGTGACCGCGACGGTCCGGTTCGCGTACCACGCGTTTTCATTCGGGTGACTCGGGCTCGCCAGCGTGATCTTGGTTTCCGGAACGGGTATGGCCGGAGCTTCGGACGGCGGCGGCGCTTCCGTGATCGCGATACGCAACCCACCTTGCCCCGTGAGCTGGCTTTCGCCGGCAGACAAGATCGTCGTGCCGGATACGAGCGAAATCACGGCCTCACCCGTTTTCTTTGCCCGAAACGTCAACGTGCCGACGGTCGCGCCGCCGTTGACCGCCGCGCCGAGGGAAAACGCCCCGAGATTGAACGAACCGTTGCCCGAGCCCGATCCGGGTGAACGATTCGGCAATGCGGAGCCGTTGGCCATGCCCTGCAGCTCGAGCAAGTCGGCGGGGAACGTGCCGACGAACCGGACCGTATCCACGTCTTTCGCGCCCGAGATGACCAAGTTCACGCGAAAGGTGGTCCCGACTCGCACTTGGGACGGTCCCGATACGCCCGCCGTGGCGGCCTGTGCGATGACGGGGAATCCCGCACACGTAAGCACGAGCGTCAGAACGAGGGCGGAACAAAGGCGTGATAACATAAACGGTTAGAAGCTGCGATTCCAATGGCTCGCCAGGAGCGAAAGGTCGATATCGTCGATCCGACCGTCTTCGTTGAAATCGGATTGTTCGTCAAACGTATTCCAATGGCGCGTGAACAACGATAAGTCTACATCATCCACCCGTCGGCTGTCGTTGACGTCGCCGATGAGCCGGCGTCGGATGACGCCGTACACGACGGGCGATACGAGCCCGTCCTTGCGCGCTTGTACGTACACTTCATTGTTGCCGAGCGCAAGCGGCAAAAGTCGCTCCCAGGAAAACGGCGCCGGGTGCGTGACGCCCTGCGCGGAGCCGTTGACGAGGATCTCTGCCTCCTCGCTACCCCGCAATCCGGAAAGCATGACGGCATTCCGGTAGGTCCAGCGACGCGCAAGCAACGTAGGCGCCGGGAGTAACGCCTCTCCGGTCGTCGTCGAGGGCGCGAACACATCGTAAAACACGGCTCCCCCGCCACCGGCACCGCCTCCCGTCACCGGTGCGGGAGACGGCCCCGTCGACGGCGCACTTCCCGGGTTGCCTTGCGCGCCGGCTTCGAGTTGATACGTTGCGCTTTGGGTGTCCGCCGTGAATACGCCGACCGACGCGCTGATCCGATAGTTGGATGATTTCATTTCTCCGACGAGCACTTCGATTGAGGGATTCGTATTCTGGAAATTCGCGCTGGATTGACTCTGGGCGAACGCGTCGCGCATCACAAGAACCGCCGATGCCGATACGGCGACAAACAACGCTAGGCGCGAGCGGCGCATGCACGCATCTTAGCACGTTCGTGGTATGATTCGTGCGTATGCCCGACGTCACTCCCGAGACGAAAAAGCAAATCGTCGACGCCTATGCCGAGTTCGAACGGTCCTTACGCAAGATCGCGCACGAACATCGCATGACCGTTTCGCAATTGCTCGACGAGGTCGACCGGACGTACATCGGCAAACTCAAGGATCGCATCGAGAAAGAGAGTTAACAGATGACAGATAACCGTTGACAGATTGATGTTTGAAAAAGGCTGTTCATATCGATCTGTTCACTGTAAACTGTCAACGATAAACTTCCCCTTATGCCTCCGATTCCATCTTCCAAAGACAAAACGCTGAACGGCATCCTCGTCGCCGTCGGGACGGTGCTCGTCCTTTATCTCGCCATTTTGTCCATCAAAGCGCTGGCCGAATACGGCCGGGTCGGGCTTGAACCGCGTCCGCGCGACACGTTCACCATCCAGGGCGAGGGCAAGGTTTCCGCGGAGCCGACACTCGCCGAAGTGGACCTCGGTCTCTACTCCGAGGGTCGGGACGTCGCGTCGGTACAGCAAGCCAATGCGGGCAAAATCAACTCGATTATCGCCGCGCTCAAGCAAATGGGCATCGCGGACGCCGACATGCAAACGTCGAACTACACCATTTCCCCCAAATTCGAATACGCCGACGGCGTGCAGAACGTGGTGGGGTATATCGTCAGCCAGAACCTGAAGGTGAAGGTGCGCAATTTGTCGAACGTCGGCGCCGTACTGTCGCGAGCCGGCGAGCTTGGCGCGAACCAGGTGAACGGCGTACGCTTCACGATCGATGATCCGACCGACGTGCGGCAACGGGCGCGCACCAAGGCGATCGAGGACGCGAAGCGCAAGGCGCAGGAGCTCGCGGACGCGATGGGCGTGCGCATCGTGAAAATCGTCACGTTCTCGGAGAGCACGGGCGGCACCGAACCGCCGCCGGTCTTTTTCCGCGGACTTGAAGCGGCTCCCGTGCCTACCGCGGTGCCGGACATACAAGCCGGAGAACTCGACGTGCAATCAAATATAAGCGTGACGTTTGAGATTAGATAATCTCCGTCATTCTGAACGGAGTGAAGAATCTCCCTCCGAGTGAGATCCTTCGCTACGCTCAGGATGACAAAAACAAAATCGTCCAAAGCTTCCCGAAGCTCACGGCTCGAAGCTCGTAGCTCTCAGCAGCCAGTTAGACTTATTGATTTAGATAAAAAAGACGAAAAAGTAAGCTACAAACAAATAGAGCTCAAGACTGGTATCAAGGAATTTGATAATACAATTGGTGGAAGAATAATTTCTGGTCAAGTAATCTTGTTTGCTGGAAGCCCTGGCGTTGGTAAAAGCACTTTATCGTTACAGATTACAGAAAGTTTTTCAAATCAAGGTTTAAAGATTCTATACATTGCAGGCGAAGAATCTCCAAGCCAAATAAAACACAGATCTGATCGATTAAAACAAAAGCAAACTAATGTACTGTTTTACCCTGAGACAAACATAATCTCCATTCAAAACTATATTGCATCTCATTCAAAAGATATTGATTTAATTGTTGTGGATTCAATTCAAACACTTTATTCACCGGATTTACCAAGTACTAGTGGATCCATTTCTCAAATTAGCGAATGCGCCGACAAGATTATAAGCTTAGCAAAAGGTTTTAGTATTCCTGCATTTATTATTGGTCATATTACAAAATCTGGTGAAATTGCTGGACCAAAAATTTTAGAACACATGGTTGACACAGTTTTATATTTTGAAGGTGATAAGCGTAGTGAATTAAGAATTCTTAAAGTAGAAA
>RHKK01000018.1 GCA_008363075.1 Candidatus Uhrbacteria bacterium | reverse complement strand
CGCGCTGGAGGTTGCGGCGATCGATGACCGTCGGAATGGGTCTGGCGAACGAACCTGGGTTACTGTCCGAGCGCTCGCAGCACGACCGTCGCGTACGAGCCGCGACCGAGTTCGAACGCCACCGTCCGGCACAGGCGCCTGCGGCCCGGAGACAGATCATCGGGCCGGGGCGGCGAGAGCGTGAAGCGGTGGGCCCGGGCCATGAAATCCCGCGGCGCTTCGCCGAAGAAGGTGGCATGTTCGACACCACGTTCCTAGAGGCCGCGGAGCACCTCTGCATACCCCTCGACGTTACGGCGCTCCCCGACAGGATTGTGCTCGGTGAAGCGAACGGTCCCCTCCTTGTCGATGATGAACGTGCCGCGCAAGGCGATACCCTTGTCCTCGAGCAGGACATGGTAGGCGCGGCTTACCGCGTGCGTCATGTCGGAGAGGAGCGGAAATGCCTGCGTGCCGAGACTGCCTTCGCACCACGCTTTGTGCGAGTGGCACGAATCCGTCGACGCGCCGAGGATCACGGCATTCAACTTGGCGAAGTCCTCGTTTTTCGAGGTGAACTCCGTAATTTCCGTCGGGCAAATGAAGGTGAAGTCAAGCGGGTAGAAGAACAGGACGACCCACTTGCCGCGATGGTCCTTGAGCGAATAGTTCTTGAACGCGCCGTCCGGCGAGTATCCCTCAAGGAGAAAGTCCGGCGCCGGCTTGCCCACTTGGGCGATGGTGATTGGTTGTTGTTCCATATCGAAAAAATGAATGATCAATGCCCGTCTCGGGCTTCAAAACGATAGGATACGCGTTAGACTTTGGCAAAGGGCTTGAGCGCTTTCAGGATTTCCGCGTTTTTCGGAAAGCCGTGCCGATAATAACGGATGATGCCGTCCGGGGAGATGCCGACCACGATGCGACGGGTGAGATCGCGTTTCAGAATGGAGCGCGTCGCTCCGTACTGCTTACTCACGCGTTTCCCGTCATCCACAAGGAGCGGGAATGGAAAACGATGCGCCGACGCGAATGCGCGATGCGATTCGGCGTCCGCATGGTTGATTCCGAACACCGTGATGCCGAACTTGGAAAATGCCTGCCACTCGTCGCGGATCGCGCAAAGCTGGAGGGTGCATCCCGGCGTCCGGTCGCCCGGATAAAAGACGAGGACAACCGGCCCCACGACGAGCGCCTCTGAGAGGCGGATACGCATACCGCTCGCATCCTCCAGTTCGAATGCCGGCGCTTTCATGCCGGGTCCGGGTGTTTTCTTCATGATGCGATGGATTGTAGCGGATCGGCAGCCAAGTGAAGAGTGCAACGTGAAGAGTGAAGAGTGAAGAAGGGAACGGCGCTTTGACTTCAGGCATGCATTTTGGTCTCATGTGCGCATGTCATCCATCGCTTCCCAGGTGCCTCCGACGCCGCTGCCGGATCGCGCCTGGAACGGGCGTTCCTGGTGGTTCTCGTGCTGCAGCGGCTGTTGTTTGGTATTTTTGATCGTGATCGGCCTCGTGTTTTTCATCGGCGGATGGTCCACCAAGAACGGCGCATCATGGCTGAAGGGCGTGTTTGACTTTCCTTCATCGGATCGTTAAAGATGTCGCGACATCACTATGCGACCGTTCCGATTTCGATGGCTTATCGTCGCCGCCCTCGCCCTCGCGGGCGCCGGATGCGCGTGGTTTGGGGGCGAAAACGGCCGGGATCCCGCCGAGCGGAAGTCGGCCGCCGTCGAAGCGGCCGAAGCGATCCAGTTCATTCCCGGCGACACGTTCGAGATCCGGCAGACCGTGCTCGGTTTCGGGGCATTCTTGCCGGAACTTCTCAATACGCAAGAGGGAATCCGCAACGTGACGATCCGGCGCTTTGCGCCGACGCATGTCGTCGAATTGGATTGGGAGCTCGTCGCCACCCGCGAGACGGAAGGCTCCAAGAAGCTTCGTGCCGAATACGAGGCCGAACTCCGGCGGAATCCGGGTACAAAGACGCCGGTACCGACGATCGCGACGGAGCGCGTCACCGTATCGGGTCAGCTGCTCGGCATCAACCTGCGTACGTCGCATACGGCGCTCTTGCCGGCGTATTGGCAGGAGGGGACGCAGAATGCGCTGGGCGAGAAAACAGGGCTTTGGCTGTCGGACGACGCGTTCATGGAATTGTCAAAGACGAATAAAACGATCCTGAATCTCGGCGTCTTCGACGACGCGTTGAATCAGGCGGTGAAAAACGTCGCGGAGTTGAAGGATGCCCTCGCCGCCTTGCGCCAACAGGCCTCGCAGGAAGAGGCGTACAAGGATCTCACGTTGTTGGAGGCCGAGCCGGAACGCATCGAGTGGCCGTTGACCGTCAACGGCGAAAAAAGGACGGTGTCCGCCATCCGCGCGCGTAATTGGTTCGGCGAGGTGATTGTGCTCGATAACCGCCAGAATCCGATCATCCTCAAGGTGACGCTGAACCCGCTTGTAGCCGGCATGGATGTCGCGGCGGGCAACGGTGCATCCGTCATGGAGAGATTGTTCGGCTATGAGGTAAACAACATCGTGTTAAAACGTCCGTAACGATCTTTTAGGTCGAGTAACGAGTCACGAATAAAACGAGTAACGAGTAGCGGATATCGTCGGACCGCACCCCTTCGACGATACTCGCTACTTGATATTCGATTTTGCGTACATGCAATGCTTCGGATACAAGCGCCAGAAGTAGAGCTGGTCGCGGATGTGGCGGAGCTTGACGAGCCGCTCGTTCACCTCGCTCACGGCGGGACTGAGTTTTGGCGGGTCGATCGCGACCGGATAGCTCGTCGGCCACTCGCTGTCGCGCCGTTGTTTCTTTTGAAAACGTCCCAACAGCTCCTTCCATGCCCCGACGATTTGTGCCTCGACGAAGCGCGTCGGTTTCTCAACGGCCTCGCCCTTGCAGCTGCCGTCATGGCCGAGCGCATTCAGGACACGCGTCCATTCCGCGAGATCCGGATCGGCGAACTCGAATCCCGTCTGCGGTTTGGCATGGCCCGTGGAACGTTCCTGCGCCTGTTTCAGAAATCCGGCGGCGAGCGCGGAGGCCACTTCGTCATCCGTGCGGCCATGGCTCGGCCAGCTCATGGCCCGGATCACCGAACGCATGATTTCCACGTGCCGCTCCTTGCCTTCGGCTTTCGCGCGTTCCAAGTCGTCGATCGCCGCCGGTTCGATGACATAGAGATCCGGGCGAAAGGCCATGGCCTCATAGTCTTCGGGATCAAACGTGCGAGGATCGAGCCGCTCAAGCGCGCCGGGTTTGCGTCCGGGTTTCGCGAGGTTGCGTACGTAGCGCATCATCAGCGCGTGCTGGTCGCCGATGCGTTCCACGTCGGTTTTCGGCGGCTGCTCGGCGGGCGCGGGAGAGACGCGTTTGTACTCGGCTTTCATCATAGGGCGGAGAAACGCTGCGGCCACTTCGGGTCGGTCTTCACTTCCAGATCAAGATAGACCTTGTCGCCGGTCGCGGCCTCGATCTCTTTTCGCGCGTCCATGCCGATTTGCCGGATCATCGCGCCTTTCATGCCGATGATCATTTTCTTGTAGCGGTCATCCGTGGTCCAGATCACGGCTTCGATGCGGCGTTTGCCGTTTTCGGCTTCCACGTCCGTAATCTCGACCATGACGGAGTAGGGAAGTTCCTTTTCGAGACGCAGGAAACATTTTTCGCGGATCACTTCCGCGAGCCAGTCTCGATGCGACAAATCTGTCAGCTGTTGTTCGGGATAATACCGGTCGCCTTCGGGCAGCAGCGTGAACATCGCGTCGGTGAGGCGGTTCAGGTCGCGGCGTTTCAACGCGGAGAGTTCGAGCGTGAGGCGCTGGCCCACGTCCGCGGCCCGCATCTCTTCCAACGCCGGTTTTTCCTCGTCGCGCAGGTCGCTTTTGTTGATGACGGCAATGATCGGGACGGGGAGCTTGCGCAACAACCGGCGCAAGTCCTCTTCTTCTTCGCCCGGCTCGCGCGTCGGGTCCATGACGTACACAACGAGATCGATCCCTTCGAGCTGTTCGCGTACGAGCGCGTTCAATTTTTGCGAAAGCACGTCTTTTTTACCGAGAAAAATTCCCGGCGTGTCCACGAACACGATTTGTCCACGTTTATCATGCAACACACCGCGCACCGGCCGCCGCGTGGTTTGGGGCTTCGGCGTAACGATGGCGACTTTCGTCCCGACGAGCGCGTTCAACAGCGTGGACTTGCCCACGTTGGACCGCCCGGCAAGCACGACAAAACCGGATTTCATGGGACCAGTTTACAGTTAACAGTTGACAGTTACCAGTAGGAGTCCTGTCGTTGCGAGGATCCGCCAGTTGGAGGAGACGAAGCAATCTCATGCTTGTTTGATGAGCGAGGCGACCACCTCCACATGCGGCGTCTGGGGGAAGAGGTCGAGGGCTTGCATGGATTCGACCCGGTACTTTGTCTTCAGCTCTTTCAGCTCTTCGACAAGCCGATGATAGTTGCACGAAACATAGACGATGCGGGGCGGCGCGTTTTCGAGCAGCGCCTTGAGCGCTTTGGGGTGCAGCCCGGCGCGCGGCGGATCGACGATCACGACGTCCGGATTCTCGGCGGACCAATCAAGCGCTTCCGTCGGTCCCGCGCCCCAGCGCATCCGGTCGCCGACGCCGTTCGTTTCGGCATTGCGCTTCGCAAGCTCGATCGCCTGTGCGTCCAGTTCGTGTCCGTACACGTCCGCACCGCGTTTGGCCGCCGCGATGCCAAAGAAGCCGAGGCCGCAATACAGGTCGAGGATGCGCGCTCCGGCCACATCTACCTCACCCTCGGTCCCTCTCCTTCGTAAGGAGAGGGAGGAGATGACGGCATCCTGAAGTTCTGCCGCCATGCGCGTATTCGTCTGGAAGAACGAATTGGGGTGGATCATGTAACGAATTCCGTTGACTTCCTCGGTGAGGAATTCGTTTCCGTGCAGGAGAGCATGTGTTTTTCCGACGGACAGGTCGGTGATCTCCGGATTTTCGGAAAGATACAGCGTCGTGCAAAGCGGCGACAAACGAGTAACGAGTATCGATGTTCGAGTATCGTCGAACTTGACCAAGTCATGCACGACCAGCGTGATCATGCGTTCGCCCGTGTTTTTGCCGAGGCGAACCACGCAGTAGCGGAGATCGCCGATGTATTTCTTGGCGTCCCACGGTTCGATCTTGAGCTCGTGCATCAACTCGCGCACGGTTTGGAGTATCATGGGCGTTTCCTTGTCGAGCAAGAGACAGGTTGAAAGATCGAGATAGCGATTCCACGAACCGTATTCTTTCAATCCGACCTCGCCCTGCCAGCCGATGACATAATCCATTCGATTGCGATAATAAAAGGTTTCGGGTGACGGCATGACTTCGGCGACGCGTTCTTCGTGTCCCGCGCGTTCAAAGGCGCGGTTGATCATTTCTTTTTTGAAACGAAGCTGTGCGTCGTACGCGAGATGTTGCCAAAGGCAGCCGCCACAGACGCCCGCATGGGGACATGGCGTGTCAACACGATCGGGAGAGGGCTTCACGATACTCGATAACCGTCCGATCTTCATTCCCTTGCCGCGTTTGACGAACGTCGCCTCGACTTCGTCGCCGGGAGCGGTAAAGGGGATGGCAAGGGGAGGGGTAAAACCGCGGCCTTTGTCGTCGAAGTTGGTGATGACGGTTTTGATCGGGTCGCCGAATTTCATTGTCGTGAAGCTTGAAACGTGAAACGTGAAACGTCAAACATGAACATAAAAAAACGGAATAAAAAAGAAAAGAGACCCGTCGGGTCTCGAGCAGTGATCCGCGTGCGGATCAGTAGATGTCGCGGTCGCGCGCGGCGAGCTCGCGCTGGAACGCGGCGAGCGGGTCGACGGCGGGGATGGGCGGCGGTTCGCTGCGGATGTCCTGCACGATGAGGCAGAACTCGGAAGTACTCACCGGCGCGTGGCTCGGTCGGCTCTCCGGCGCCTCCTCGGGGAACATGCGCAGCTTCTTGTCGTGTGCATTGATACGTTCGCGCTCTTCCTCGCCGAGCGAGAAGCCGAGCGAATAGGTCTGATCGTCGGCACGCGTGTTGCGCTGGCCGTTCAGACCGGCTTGGAAGCCCGCCTTCCAGATCTGGACCGAGGCGGTGTCGCCCTCGGGGCAGCAGGGCTGATGATCCCCGGAACATCGACAGTATTCACAGGTGGAAAGGTGCTCGTTCACGAAGATTCCTCCAGTCCTGCGCGAAAAGCGCAGGGGTATGGATCGTATGCGAAAAATATCCTAATGTCAAGCGAGGAGTCTTGAAACGTGAAGCTTGAAACTTGAAGCTTGAAACATGAGACTTGGAATGTTTACATGACTGAATTACATTTGATCGCGCATGACATCCGGTCGCTCGAGAACGTGGGCGCGTTGTTTCGTACCTGCGATTCGCTCGGTGTCGCAAAGTTGTGGTTGGCGGGATACACGGCGGCTCCACCCGACCCAAGAGTCTCCAAAGTCGCGCTCGGCGCGGAGAATACGGTACCGTTCGAGGCCGCGAAGGACATCGGGGAGCTCTTCGATCGCCTGGAAGCGGACAAGATGCCCGTCTATGCGTTGGAGCTGACGCCGGACGCGCAAGACCTCGCGGATTTTCGTCCGCCGGAGCGTATGGCGTTACTTCTTGGCACGGAGCGGACAGGCATCCCGCCCTCGTTGCTCGACCGGTGCGCAGGGGCGGTCAAAATCACGCAAAAAGGCAAAAAGGAATCGCTGAACGTGGCCGTGGCGGCCGGGATTGCAGCGTGGAAGATTCTAACCGCTAACCATTAACCTTTAACAGGTGTTCTAAGGGTTATTAGGTTAAAGGTTAGAGGTTTTTGCTTGCATTGGAGCAGTTTTTGCGCTAAATTGAGAGGCGTATGAAGCTGTCAATCATCATTCCGGCGAAGAATGAGGAGGCGGTATTGCCCTCGTTGTTCAAATCCATCGAGAGTCAGTCTTTTCGTGACTTCGAGGTGATCGTCGCGGACGCGCATTCGACCGACCGGACGCGGGAGCTTGCGTCGGCGTTCGGCGCGAAGGTCGTGGACGGCGGAATGCCCGGACCGGGACGCAACCGCGGGGCGTCGGCGTCGTCCGGCGATATTTTGTTATTTGCCGACGCGGACGTGCAACTCCCGAACGAGCGGTACCTCGGCGACGTGGTCGCCGAACTCGAGACGCGCGAGGTGGACGTAGCGACGTGCCGCCTGAAGCCGATGTCGCCGCGTCTCGATGACAAGGTCGGCCATGCCGTGTTCAACCACTACGTCAAGCTGACGGAACGGATCAGGGGCCACGCCGCGGGTTCGTGCATCATCTCGCGCAAACGTGTACACGACGCCATCGGCGGGTTTGACGAGCGCGTCGTCTTCGCCGAGGACCAAGAGTATGCCGCGCGCGCGCGCAAACGGGGGTTCCGTTTTCGCCTACTCGAGTCCCAGCCGATGCATGTCTCAGTCCGCCGTCTCGACAAAGACGGCCGTTGGCCGATCCTGTTCAAGTATCTCTACAGCGAGGCGCACATGTTGTTGAAAGGCCCCATGTTCGAACACATGTTCGAGTACCGGTTCGCGCATTTCGACCAGAAGGATTAGCCATGCCGTTTAGCATCGTCATTCCCGCATTGAACGAGGAGCGATATCTCCCCGTTCTTTTACGATCCATCGCGGATACGGGGATCGACGGACTGGACGTGATCGTGGTGGACGGGAAATCCGACGATACCACGCAAGGCGTCGTGCGCGCGTATGCCGGCGAACATGCGGAGCGGATGTCGGTACGCCTGATCGAGTCAGGCAAGCGCAACGTCGCGACGCAACGCAATCTCGGCGCAGCGCATGCCTCGCACGACCTCATCGTCTTTCTCGACGCGGACGTTGAGATTCCGGATCGCGAGACGCTCGAAGCGCTCGTCGCCTCGTTTTGCATGGAGGGATGTGCGGCCGCTTCGTGCCGCTTCAAGCCGACGAACGGTCATCCGATCGGGAGATTCTACTTCTGGCTGATCTACCGCTTCCATCGATTTCAGGCACGACGCAAACCGTACGCGCTTGGCGCGTGCATCATCACGCGGAAAGACGTGTTCGAGCGCGTCGGCGGCTTCGACGAGACGATTCGCGTCAACGAGGACGCGCACTTTGTCGAGCGGGCATCCGTGCACGGTCCGTTCCGCGTGTTTCCTCATGCGCTCAAGACGTCCACGCGCCGCTTCGACAAGGACGGGTATGTCCGCATGGGCTTGCGGTATCTGCGCATCTGGCTCGACCGCACGTTCCGCGGCGAGTTGCGCGACGATCGCATCAAATACGAATTCGGACACTATGACTCATAACTCGACGTTGAAAGCGGCGGTCGTTACGTCCGTATTTTCCATTGCGGCCGTGGTCGGTTTCCTGTTCGGACCCCGTCATCCGTATGATCCGACGCTCCCGATCTATTTACTTGGTCTCTACATTCTCTTGCTCATCCACACGTTTTTATCCGTGCGTTGCTTTTCGGCCTTGATCGACCCGAAGGATCGCCGGCAATGGCTAGTTGATTTTGCGCTTGTTTGTGCGTATCTCGGTTTGGCTTGGAGTATCACAAATGAGGTGTTTTTCTGGGTGTGGTGGGTCGGGTTATTTTTTGCGGCGACCATCAAATACGTCTTGCTGGTTGGTCGCTTACATTATCCGACGTTGCTGCGAAGAAAGCTGATGGCGGATCTTGCCGGACTTGCGTTTCCATTTATTTATTGGCTCGGAGGTTCCTCCGTCATTACATTGTTGGCGCCGGGAGCGATGACGGATGGAGCCCTGCAATCGGAGACTTTTCAAATGGGTGCCTTTGGCATTTTTGCCCTTGCGACCGCCTATTATTTCTTCGTCCGCCCCTTGTACGTCCCGGATAAAATGTCGGCGCTATGAACCGGAGGGTGAGGATCGGGTCGCGGGATGAACTGCGCGAGAACGAACCCGTGCATTTTCATTTCGGGCCGGTCAAAGGCATCGCGATCGTGCGCGGCGGTACGTGCAAAGCGTATGTGAATCGTTGCACGCATATGGGCGGCCCCGTCGAGTTGTGTCACAGGGGAACGCTCAAGTGTGGGTGGCATGGCGCGGAATTCGATTGCGATACGGGTGCGGCGATCGAGGGCGAGGCGCCGGAAGGGAGTTTTTTGAAGCGACTCGAAGTGGAGGAGGAGAATGGTGTATTGTACGCGCTGTTCGAATTGCCCGAGGACCCATTTGCCTAACCTGTCATCCTGAATGAAATGAAGGATCTCCGTTCGTGAATCTGAGATTCCTCGGCTCCGCTTGGAATGACAAAAGCATGATCACGTTTTTCAAAAAGTGGATGGCGCAACAGACGGACGGCCTGACGGCCGCAGCGTTTATCGTCGGGGCGTCGTCGTTCGCGTCGCGCCTCCTCGGGATCCTGCGCGACCGCGCGCTGGCCGGGACATTCGGCGCGGGGGCCGAGCTCGACGCGTATTACGCCGCGTTCCGCCTGCCGGACATCGCGTACAACCTCGTCGTGCTCGGCGCGGTCTCGGCGGGATTCATTCCCGTGTTCACGTCGTGGATGGAGCGGGAGGGGCGCGAGTCCGCATTGCGGCTCGCGTCGCGCGTATTCGCGGCCGTCGGCGCGACGCTCGCGCTCGCGAGTCTCGCGATCGTCGCGCTTGCGCCGCTACTCGTCCCCTTGATCGCGCCGGGCTTTTCCGGCGAAAGCCTCGACCTCGCGATCCGGCTCACGCGCGTGATGGCCATCTCGCCGATCCTGCTCGGACTGTCGGCAGTGGTTGGCGGCGTCATGCAGTCGATGCGCCGGTTCGTGGGCTTCGCGCTTGCGCCCGTGTTTTACAATCTCGGCATCATCGGCGGCACGGTGCTCTTGAGCCCGACGCTCGGTGTCTATGGCGCGGCACTCGGCGTGGTCGCGGGCGCATTCCTGCACCTCCTGGTCCAGCTTTCGGCGGCGCATGACGTGTCGTTTTGGCCGATCGTCAAGCCGGATTTCGCGGACCCCGGCATGCGCCGCATCCTCGTGCTCATGGGCCCGCGTATCGCGGCGCTCGGCGTGTCGCAAGTCAGCTTTACGGCGCTCATCGCCATCGCGACGATCACGGAAACCGGCGCCGTGGCCGTGTTCAATCTCGCGAACAATCTCCAGAGCTTTCCGCTCGGCCTGTTCGGCATCTCGTTCGCGATCGCCGCGTTTCCCATGCTTTCGCGCGCCGCGGCCGCCGGCGACGACGAAGGGTATCGCGTCACGCTTTCCGCCGCCTCGCGTCGTATCCTCTTTTTCGTCCTGCCCGCGACGGCCGTCTTCTTCCTTTTGCGCGCGCAGATCGTGCGCCTCGTGCTGGGCGGCGGCGTGTTCAGCTGGGAAGACACGATTCGCGTCGCGGACATGCTCGGCCTCATGGCGCTGTCGCTCGTTGCGCAGTCGCTCGTGCCGCTCCTGGTCCGGGCGCTGTACGCACGGCAGGATACGTGGACGCCGTTCCGCATCAGTCTGGCGTCGGAGTCTGTCACGATCGCGGCTGCCTGGTTCCTGCACGGGTCGCTCGGCCTGCGCGGCATCGGCGTCGCGTTCAGCCTCGGCGCATTCGTGCAGGCCGTCATTCTGCTCTCCGTCCTGCGCAAGCGATTCGGTAAACTCGGCAAGGGGCAGACGCTGTACTCGTTCTATCGAACCACGATCGCCACGGTCGCGCTGTGCGTCGTGGGCTTTCCGGTACGCGAGTGGCTCGGCACGATCTACCGTCTCGAAACGTTCTGGCAGGTCGCGCTGCAGGCCGTCGGTACGATCGCGTTTGGCGGTGGCGCGTTCCTCGTCACGGCATGGCTCATGCGCTCGCCGGAGCTGGAGGAGATCGCGAACGGCATCCGTTCCAAGTTCGTGCGCAGGGCCAACCTGACGGAAGGCGCGGAGCAGGCGGGGTAGAATAGTTGACAAAATGCGAAAAATTTGAATAAATCACGATAGCCCGTATGGGCGAGGAGGTAGCTATGCGCCTGGACGTGAAGTAGTACCGGGTCACCGGGAAACCGGCCCCCCTTCCGTTCCCGTTCCTAGCTCCGAGTTCGATGAGTTTGAAAGGAGGTTCGTGATGTTGAGATCCGGCTAGCGCCTTCGTTTAGCCGGTCGGGGTGACCCGGCCACGCTCTGACGGTTCCGCTTCGGCGGAGACTGAACCCCAACCGTCTTCAAAGGAGCGTGGTCAGACCACGTTCCTTTGGAGGCAAAGATGATGTTGCGACAGCTGCTCACGCAGCAGGTCCGTCACGAGGATGCGGAACTCGATCTCTTGGGGCGGCAAATCGCCTTGGTGATCGAGTCCTTCCGACATCCCGACGAGGAGCATGAGTGCGCGGTTCGCCATGAACGGTTCCCCGGGCGCGAGCTCTTGCCCGGAGACGCCACGCGGCGCTTTCTGGTCTTCGACAGTCTTCCCGGTTCCATCAACGTGAAGGCCATCGGAATCGACAAGCGTACGTTGTTCGTCGAGTTGTCCGCGTACGATCCGGAGAAGCTGGCGGAAACCGAGTTGCCGAAGGGCGTTCGGCTCGACATCGTCGGGCGCGCCCTGCGGCATGGGAGGCGGAAGCTCGCTTTCCTTTCCTGCGCGTCGAAGGACGTTGCGCGGGAGCACGGGAATCGTTGGTTGTGGATGGTCTCGTGGGACACGCTTCCGGAGGACGAGCTTCGGCTCGCGATCAGGACGCTCGATCTCCTGGACCAGTCGGATGTGTACGAAGCGCCTCGCGCTTCGCCCGCGTCTACTCCTGCGAGTGTGTCGGGCGCCTCGAAGCCCGGCACGGGTCTCGAGATGAGGCTCGGTCTGCATCTGGATCTCATCCAGGAGCAGGTACCGATTCTCGCGGTCCGCGCCAAGAACACCGGACCCGGCGGAATGCGACTCGAGCAGACCGCCGTCCTTGCCCAGGAGGCGCGACTGGAGCAACAGCTCGAGTTCAAGCAGTTGCAGCGGTTCGAGTTGTGGCTCAAGCGTAATCCGGTCGAAGCAATCCGGGAGGCGCTGGAGCGAGACGGTTCTCCCGAGGGCCAAGCGCGGCTCGTGAAGTTCATCGAGTTCAAGATGGCTCGCGACGTCCGTGAAGCCGCTCGGGCGAGCGGTCAAGACATCGCCTGGTCCCAGGCCCGTCGTATCGTTCGAAAGATGATGCGGAGCTGACGCCCTCCACCTGCCCGTTCGGGTTCCGATTCGTCGGAGTCCGCGACGGGTTTTTCGTATCCGACGGGAATCGGATGAAGCGGCCCTCCTGGGGGGGTGTCTGTCAGTCGTTTGCGGATGCTTGCGGTTTGCGGATGCTTGCGGTTAACTGGATTGGATTATGCAAAAGAAAACATGGGCGATGTTGGGCGGCGTGGTAGCGGTCGTGCTGATTCTTGGCGCGGCGGCGGCGTACGGCGTGGGGTATTTCGTGAGCAGGACGCTGGCCGCGCAAAGCCAACGCGCCGAGGATGAGGCGGCGATTGCGGTGCTGCGCGTCGAACGCGGTTCCGCGAAGATCATGTCCTTTGGCATCACGCAGGAGGTACCAAACGGCGGCGAGACCGAGGTACTCAAGAACGACGAGATCGTCGTGTCCGACGACGGGCGTGCCGCGATCGTCTGGGATAAGCACGGCCGGACGCTGATCGACGCGGGGACGCGCCTACGCGTCACCGAGCTTGCGCGTCCGCGTGGGGAGTCGCTGCGCGCGCGGTTGCTGATCGACATCGGTCGCACATGGACGCGGCTCGAGCGCATCCTCGATCTCGACTCGGAAGTGAGCGTCGGCGCGCACGACGTCGTCGCGACCGTGCGCGGCACGTCCTTCGGCGTCGAGCGGCAGGGGAATGCGACGGCCGTGAAAGTGAAGGAATCGAAGGTGGATGCCGCGCGTTTCATCGACCGTTTCACGCCCGCATCCATGGCCTCGTTCCTCGAGGATTTTACGGCCGAGCAAACCGTGGAGGCCGGGTTCAAGGTCGTTGCGGCGGACGCGGAGAAAGGCCCGCTCGCGCCGCCGGTCGAGATGACGCAGGACGAGCTGAATGATCCATTCTTGCTCGAAGGCGACCGTCCGCTCATGCCGGAGGAATACGACCTCTCCGGCTGGAAAAGCGGCGCGGAACGCTGGCTTGCGGGCGCGCTCGAATATCTCGCCTGGCGGCCGTGGCTCCTCGCGCGGCTCAACTTCGATTTCGAATCGTTCCGTGCGTTCTACGGCCGCGTTCCGTCGGGTATCCGTACGGGCATCGAATCCCGGATCGGCGCTCCCAATCTTGAGGAGATGGAACGGTTGCTGAATTGGTAACGGAAGGTGGACCGTTCGAAAAAAGGATGCGACAATCCGAGCGTCCTTTTTTCATTCTGCACAGGAGGGGAGAGATGACTGCCCGAACCCGGAACCTTCTGACGATCGTTGCCGTCGGTGTGGCCGTTTGTATCCTGACGGGAGCGTCGATTCTCACCTTGCCCCTTCCCTGGGCGGGTCCGGCCAATTTCCTCCTGGCGTTCGCGGCAACTTGCTTCGCGATCTGGCTGGGATGGCGACGAGGCCTCGACCTCGGTGACATGCTCCCCTTCGGGGGAAGCGCGATGGTCGCCGTGATGTTCGGGTCGGCGCTTGCGACACTGTCTCTCTGGCGCGATCCCGTTCCGTTCACGAACGGCGATGTATGGATCGCGTCGCCTGTCGCGGCACCCGTCCTCGCGCTGTTCGTTCCGCTGGCGATCATGCAATTCAACGCGGGCTATCCCGAGCGGTTGCGGCGATGGCTCAAGCCCTCGGAGGAGGCGACGTGTCGGTACCTGCGACAGCTCGTTAAAGAGGCAAGGCGCGAAGAATCGCAGGCGAAATCCCGCTGGGATGACGCGTGTCAAAGCCGGAAAAATCTCGAGGACAGGCTCGCGGAGTTTGAGTCGAAGACTCGGAGTTCTGTCGTGTATCGCTAGCACCCGCCCCGGGTGCTTTTTTCAAGCCTTGACCCTTTACGTTTCGTCGTTTTTACGCTACACTCCGCGAGACATGGACCAATCTCGCATCCGAAATTTTTGCATTATCGCCCACATCGATCATGGGAAGTCCACGCTGTCGGATCGGCTTTTGGAGATCACGGGAACCGTCGAAAAGCGCAAGATGAAGGAGCAGCTTCTTGATACGATGGAGCTGGAGCGCGAGCGCGGCATCACGATCAAGTTGCAACCGGCGAGAATGAGCTATAAGTCTCATCGGTCCGACGGGACCGATGAGACTTATGAGCTCAATCTCATTGACACACCCGGTCACGTGGATTTTACGTACGAGGTCTCGCGCTCGCTTGCGGCCGTGGAAGGCGCGATCTTGCTCGTCGACTCGACGCAGGGCGTGCAGGCGCAAACCATCGCGAATCTCTACCTTGCGATCGAACAGAATCTCATCATTATTCCGGTTTTGAACAAGATCGATCTGCCGAACTCCGACGTCGAGCGACGCGCGCACGAGCTCATGCAGCTCATCGGTTGCAAGCGCGAGGAGATCCTGTCGGCATCGGGCAAAACGGGCGAGGGCGTGCCGGAAATTCTTGAACGTATCGTGAAAGACGTGCCTCCGCCGACCGGCGATCGCGCCAAACCGTTTCGCGCGGTCATTTTCGATTCCAAATACGACGACTATCAAGGCGTGATCGCGTATGTGCGCTGCGTGGACGGTTCGATCGCCAAGAACGAGAAAATCGCGTTCAAGGCCACGGGGGCGGACGGCACGGCGCTTGAAGTCGGTTACATGAATCCGGGCCACGTGCCGTCGGATCGCATGGAGGCGGGTGAGATCGGATACGTCGTCACGGGGTTGAAGGACATCGGCGCGGTGCGCGTGGGCGACACGATCGTGTCGGGTGCGATGGCGTCGGAGACCGAGGCGTTACCCGGGTACAAGGAGGTGAGACCGATGGTATATGCCGGCGTTTTTCCGCAGGAGGGCAACGAGTACGAAAAGTTGCGCGATGCCATTCTTAAATTGAAGTTGAGCGATTCGTCGCTTACGTTCGAGCCGGAACATTCGCAGGCGCTCGGGTTCGGATTCCGCGTCGGGTTGCTCGGCATGCTGCATCTCGAGATCGTGCAGGAGCGTCTTTCGCGCGAGTTCGGGATGGACGTGGTGGTGACGACGCCGTCGGTGGGATACGAGGTCACGTTCACGAACGGCGAAGAAAAGCTGATCAAATCGCCGGGCGAGTTTCCGGATCCGTCCAAGATCGCATCAACGCGTGAACCATGGTGCCGCGTGGACATTCTTTGTCCGAAGGAATATCTCGGCAACGTGATGGCGCTCGTTCAAGATCGTCGGGGCGTGTATAAGAACACGGAATATCTCGACGTGACGCGCGCGTTGCTGCATTACGAAATGCCGCTTGCGTCCGTCATCGTGGATTTTTACGATAAATTAAAGGGCGCGACGGCCGGGTATGCGTCGCTCAACTACGACTTCATGGAGTATCGCGATTCGGACATCGTAAAGCTTACGATTCTCGTCGCCGAAGATCCGGTCGAAGCTTTGGCGACGCTCCTGCATTCGAGCGAGGCGTATCGGCGCGGAAAAGAGATCGTGGAGACGTTGAAAGAAGAGCTGCCTCGCGCGCAATTCGCGATCAAGTTGCAGGCGGCGATCGGCGCGAAGATCATCGCGTCGGAACGTATCGCGCCGTACCGTAAGGACGTGACGGGTTATCTGTACGGCGGCGACGTGACGCGTAAGATGAAGCTGCTTGAAAAGCAGAAGAAGGGGAAGAAGCGCATGCTCGAGCACGGGAAGGGCGCGGTCGAGATCCCGCCGGACGCGTTTATCAAAGTGCTTAGACGAGGTTAGAAGCTAGAAGTTAGAAGCTAGAAGCTAGATTTTTTTGAACAGTTGGCATCGAACATCTAACATGTAACATTGAAGTTATGATTTCACGAAAAGGACAGGTCAAAATTATGAAGGTCTTTGCGGTGTTTATCATCATCGCCATGGTGCTGTTCCTCGTCGGTCCGGGGATGCTTTTTTAGGAGGATCCATGCGAAAACGCTGGAAGCTCGCCGAGTCCGCTCCGGCCGAATATGCGACCAGGATCGGGGCGCATCCGCTGATTGCGCAATTGCTGTGGAAGCGAGGCGTCCGAACGCCCGAGGAGGCGGACGTTTTTTTGAATCCATCTTGGGAACGACACGTCCACGACGAGACGCGGTTCGCGCGGATGAACGGCGCGGTGGAGCGTGTCCTATCGGCATTGGAGAACGGCGAACGCATCACCGTGCACGGCGATTACGACGCGGACGGCGTGACGGGATCCGCGCTGATTATCAATGCGTTGAGGGAGATTGAGTATCGAGTAACGAATAGCGAGTATCGTAGAATGGGAACGGGCTCGACGATATTCGATACTCGTTACTCGAACATCGATTATTATATTCCACATCGCGATAAAGAAGGATACGGATTGCATCGCGAGACGGTTCCGAAGCTGAAGGAGCGCGGCACGGCGCTGATCATCACCGTGGATTGCGGCATCGCGTGCGTGGACGAGATCGCGCTTGCGAAAGACGAAGGGATGGAGACCGTCGTCGTCGATCATCATCAATTCGGCGAGACGTTGCCGGACGCGCATCTTATCCATCCGGGATTGGCGGACGAGACGTATCCATTCAAACACCTTGCGGCCGTCGGTGTTTCGTATAAGTTTGCGTGCGCGCTTTTGTCCGCCGCGCGGGCGAAGGGCGTCGACGTTCCCGCAGGATGGGAAAAGTGGCTGCTCGATCTTGTCGCGATCGCGACGGTGACCGACATGGTGCCGCTTATCGGGGAGAATCGCGTGCTTGAGACGTATGGGTTGAAAGTGCTGAACAAGACCAAGCGTCCGGGATTGCGCGCGATTCTCGAGATGGCCGGCGTCGCTCCGGGGGCCGTGACGTCGGAAACGGTCGGATTCGCGATCGGCCCGCGCTTGAACGCGGCAGGGCGTATGGATCACGCGTCGCTCGCGCTGCGTCTGCTCCTCTCTGCATCCATGGATGAGGCGCGCCTACTCGCCGCCGAGCTCGAGCAATTGAACAAATTGCGACAAGAGACGACGAAAAAGATGATGGCGGAAGCGGAGGAAATTCTTGTAGGGGCGTATGGCCATACGCCCGTGCCCGATGCGAAGGCGATTGTTTTGTGGAAAGAAAATTGGTCGCCGTCGTTGGTGGGGTTGGTGGCGGGCCGGGCGTTCCATCCCGTCTTATAATATTACCGACGCGGTGAAAGTCGCGGGTGAGGGGATTCTTACGCGTTCCGGCGGGCACGGTGCCGCGTGCGGATTCGCGCTCGAAAACGGTGAGCGACTCCCGGAGTTTCGCGATCGTTTGATCGAGCATGCGTCGTCGATTCCCGACGAGGAATTGGTACCGTTGCTCGAGATCGATGCCGAAATCCCGCTTGCGGCCGTCACGATGGAAAATGCCGAACGCGTGGCCGCACTCGAGCCGTACGGCATGGGAAATCCGCGACCCGTCTTCGTTTCGCGGCGATGTCAGGTGCTTTCATGCGACACGATGGGCGCGACCGGTGCGCATATCCGCCTTTCGCTTCTCGACGAGAACGGACGCAAGGTGAAAGCGGTAGGATTCAAGATGGGCGATCGACTCCTCGACATCATGGGCAAGCCGGAACTCGATCTCGCATACGAGATGTCGATCAACGAGTGGAACGGAAGCCGGAGCGCGGAATGTCGGCTCGTTGATGTGAGGGCGGTTGAGGGCTAGAATGGCGAGCATGACGGAACAGAAGCGGGAGGCTTTCTCGGCCACTCCTACGGAGGTATTTCAATTTCTTTGGCGATCAACAAAGGCGCATCGATTGTTTTTCGCGGCCATGTTTGTCGTTATTTGCGTGGCGCAGGTCTTTTTTGTGGTCGTTCCGCTGCAATTAAAGCGGTTGGTTGATGTCATCACCTCGCTTGAGCCGTCGGCCCAGAGCGTACAGGAAATCGCCGGGATCATCACGCTCATTATTATATTACAGCTTCTCGGCGGGTTATTCTACCGGAGTTCCGGATACATGTCTTCCGGAAGAGTGCCGCGTATCAAGGCCGAGCTTGAGGAGATTGGTTTGCGAGGCATCCTCGCGCGCTCGCACGCGTTTTTCACGGAGCAGCACATGGGGAGTCTGGTCAGAAGGATCGTCCGCCTTTCCGAAGCGTATAATCGCATTCACGAGACGTTTTATTGGCATATCCTTGGTGCGCTTGCCTCCGCCGTGGCGATTATCGTGGCGCTGCTGTTTACGCGGCCGACGATGGCATGGATCGTCGCGGCATGGGCGGTGTTTATCGCTTTCGGAAACTGGTGGATCACGAGATGGAAAACGCCCGTTGACGAGGAGCGGACGCGTGTGCAGAACGAAGCACAAGGACTGTTGGCCGATATCGTGACGAATGCGACGACGGTAAAGTCATTCGCGAAGGAAGAAGCCGAGTCCCGATCGTATCACTCAGGACTCAACCGTCGCATTCGGGCGGAGGACGTTGCCTGGAGACGTGCCGAGCACGGTCTGACGGGTACGGACGTCGCCGGCTCGTTCCTCTTGGGTTCGTTGCTGTTTCTCGCACTGTGGGGTTGGGAGAAGGGGGATGTGACCGTCGGGGATTTCGTTTTGTTGCAAAGCTTTGCCGTCATGCTGTTGAATCAATTATTTTTCATCGGTTTTGCGTATCGAGAATTTATCGAAGCCCTGACCGGAGCTTCGGAGATCGTGGGTATTCTCAACGCCCCGATAGAAATCCACGACACAAAAAGCGCCAAGTCGTTACGAGTGAAGGATGGCCGCATCGTATTTTCACATGTCCATTTTTCCTACGGGTCTCTCCCCGTCCTTTCCGATTTTCGTCTCGATATCTCGCCGGGAGAAAAGGTCGCGTTGGTGGGCGCTTCCGGCGCGGGCAAGAGTACCGTGATAAAACTCCTGCTTAGGTTTTATGATCTCACCGGAGGAAGTATTTTGGTGGACGGTCAGGATATCGGTCGGGTGACGCAGCGCAGTTTGCGCGAACAGGTTTCACTCGTGCCTCAAGATCCGGCCTTGTTCCATCGTAGCCTGAAGGAAAATCTTGCCTACGGCCGTCCCGATGTCTCGATGAGGGCGATCGTGGATGCTGCGAAAAAAGCCCACTGTCACGAGTTTATTTCAACGTTGCCAAACGGGTACGATACGTTGGTCGGCGAACGAGGCGTCAAATTGTCAGGCGGCGAACGCCAACGCGTCGCGATCGCTCGCGCCATCCTGAAAGACGCGCCGATCCTGGTCCTCGACGAGGCCACCTCTTCCTTGGATTCGGAATCGGAGCAATTGATCCAGCACGCTTTGACGGCTTTGATGAAACGAAAGACCGTGATCGTGATCGCGCATCGATTGTCCACCATCATGGAAATGGATCGCATCATCGTCATGGAGAACGGCCGAATCGTGGACGAGGGGACGCAC
>RHKK01000001.1 GCA_008363075.1 Candidatus Uhrbacteria bacterium | reverse complement strand
GGTCCGACAAGTCGCGTATTGAACAGCGTGGGCGCTGGGATGCGCACCGTGATCTCGGTCGCGGACAACGTGACATCGTCCGCCTGCAACCGTGCGAGATCGATGCCGAGGTTGGCCTCCATGGTGCCGCGCGCTTCCACTGTCTGGCCGACGAAAAAGTCCCTGAATGCGCTTCCGGTCGTGCGCTGGATCGTGACCGGCTGATCGAAGATAAACGTCTGCGTCACGAGGAAGCCCTGGTCGCGCAAGGCGGTGAGGATGGTCTGCGAGTTCACGACCGTTTTCATCAAGGATGGCGGCGCAAACCAGATCCGGCCGGCCACCGCGCCGACGATCAGGCTTGAGAGGATGGCAAGCGCGATGACGAGTGAAACGATGAGTTTTTTCTGCATATGAGGACATCGTAACATCCTCCCGCATCCTTGACATTTTTCCAGACATTTTATAGGATTTGCGCACCTTAAAAGCCGGCGCCATGACCTGCGAGCGCCCGCCGCAAGCCCCGCATTGCGGGGCAAGCAGGCGGGTCTGCCAATATGGCGACGGAGTCGCCTTATGGCGGATAGCTCAGCCGTAAATCACTGCGCGCCAGCGTAGCTCAGCCGGTCAGAGCAGCTGTTTTGTAAACAGCAGGTCGTCGGTTCGAATCCGACCGCTGGCTCCATAAAAACTTAGAACTCATAACTTAGAACCCAGAAATATGAAATATGAAGGAAGGAGGGGTTCGAAAAAAGTTCTTGGTTATAAGTTATAAGTTCTAAGTTAGCCGATCTATGTCCCAGGACAACCTCATCAAACTGGAGTGCACGGACTGCAAGCACGTGAATTATCACTCCTACAAGAATAAGAAGACGATCAAGGGCCGCCTTGAGCTCGTGAAGTTTTGTTTTGCACAGTGCAAGAAGCACATCCTGCACAAGGAGACCAAATAGGGTAGAGTGTGGCGCATGAAGCCCACCCTCCGATTTTCGGACATCCCCCGGGGCCTCGGCTCGCGGGGGATCGTCTTTTTCGCCGGATTTTCGATGATGACCATCGAGCTCCTGGCCGCCCGCGTGACGGCGCCGTATCTCGGGTCATCCCTGTACACGTGGACGGGGATTATCGCCTTCGTACTGCTCGGCATTGCCGTGGGCGCGTACGCGGGCGGCAAGGTCGCGGACCGCGTGGCGCCGCGGCGCGTGCTCGCCGCGAGCCTCGCGGCGGCCGGGGCGCTCACGGCCGCGGGCTATGGAATCGCCGCCGTCGCGGGGCCGTGGCTCGGCATGCGCTTCCCGGTCCCGGTCGCGATGCCGATCTTCGCGGCGCTCGTCTTTTTTCCACCGTCGCTTTTCCTCGCCGCGGTTCAGCCCGCGGCCGTGAAAACCGATCTCGCGGAACTCTCCGAGACCGGCCGGGTCGTGGGGTTGCTCGGTTCGTGGAATGCGGCGGGCAGTATCCTCGGGACGTACCTCGCGGGATTCATCTTTAATTATTACCTCTCGACGCGCCTCGTGTGGCTCGCCACGGCTGTCGCGCTCCTGGGGGTCGGGGCGTGGGTGATGTTCCGCAAACCGCAAACCGCCCGCCTGTCGGACGGGCAGGCAAACCGCACGCATCCGCAAACGAACGTATGAGCATGAAATGGATCGTCTTCCTCGCGAGCTTCTGTCTCATGCTCGTGCAAATCGTCTCCGGGCGCGCGCTCGCGCCGTACGTCGGCGTGTCCGTATACGTCTGGACCGGCGTGATCGGCACGACGCTGCTCGGCATCGTGTTCGGGTATGCGGCCGGCGGCGTCCTCGCCGACCGCCGGGGCGACGCGAAGACGCTGGGCACGAGCCTCGCGCTTGCGGGCCTCGCCGCGCTCGCCGCGAATTACGTCGTGATCATCCTCGGCGAGCGCATGGGCACGGGATCCATGCCGCTCGTCGCGCGCGTGGTCGTCATGTCGTTCGGCGCGTTTTTTCCGGTGGCCTTTTTCCTCTCGACGGTCACGCCGCAGGCGGTCAAACGGCTCCTCTCCGACCTGTCCAAGACCGGCGAGACCGTCGGGACGCTCTCCGCCTGGAGCGCCGTCGGCAACATTCTCGGCACGTTCGCGGGCGGATACGTGCTTGTCTCCGCGCTCGGGACCAAGGGCGTACTTACGGCTGTCTCCGTACTCCTGCTTGCGCTCGGCGTCTGGGTCGCACGCGGCGAGAAGCTCTGGCGCACCAAGGCGGCGGCCGTGGCCGGTATCTTCCTGCTCGGAGCCGTCATCGTGCCCGGTTCCTGCCGTTTGGAGACAAACTATTTCTGCATCCGCGTCCTGAATTCGCAAAACGACGCGGGCGAATCGACGCACATCCTGCGGCTCGACCACCTCGTCCATTCGTACGTGAATCCGTCGAATCCGCTCGACCTCGGCTACGAGTATGAGCAGGTATACGCGAACCTGCTCGCGAGCCGATACGCGACCTCGAGCGCGTTCACGGCGTATTTTATCGGCGGGGGAGGATATGTGCTGCCGCGCTACATCGAATCGACGTATCCGCAGGCGACGAACATCGTCGCCGAGATCGATCCCGGCGTGACCGAGGCGAACCACCGGTTTATGGGACTGTCGCGCGAGACGAAGATCCTGACCGCCAACGAGGATGCGCGTATGCACCTCGCGCGCGGCGGCGACCGGCCGTATGACCTCGTCTTCGGCGACGCGTTCAACGATTTCAGCGTTCCGTACCACCTGACGACGGTCGAGTTCCACCGCCTGCTCAAGAGCCGCATGTCTCCCGACGGCGTGTACGCGCTCAACATCATCGACGACGCGCGTTACGGGCAATTCCTCGCCTCGATGATCCGCACGCTGCGCGAGGTCTGGACGTATGTCTATGTCGCGCCGCAGGCACATGCGATCCTGCCGGGCCGAAACACGATCGTCCTCCTCGCGAGCGACGAGCCGATCGATCAGGACGCCTGGTATTCGACGATCTCGCCCGCGGCGGTCGCGAAGGATCTTTCGGAGGAAGCGCGGCGTTCCGCCGTGAACCTCGTCGATCCCACCGAGATCGACCAGCTCCTCGATCGCGTCCGCACGCCCGTGCTGACCGACGATTACGTGCCCACGGACCGCTATCTTGCGCCCGTCTTTTCGGACGCGTATTAATTCCGCATGGATCGACTGAAGGCCACCGATTTCTACCGCTTTCTCCAGTGCCCGCATTGGCCGTACTGGGAGCGTTTTGGCGACAAGAAGGACCGCCGGCCGCTCACGGCGGACGAGGAAAAACGCCTGAACGACGGATTGATCCACGAGCGCGAGATCGTCGCGGATAAATTCGGCGAAGCGGAGACCGTCGAGCGTGTGGATGATCAAACCGATGTCGCGCGTACGCTCGAGCTGATGCGTCAGGGCGCGGGCGTGATTTACCAGGGCGTCCTTGAGGATGGCGACTGGTTCGGGCGTCCGGACTTGCTCGAGAAGCAGGAGGGCAAGAGCGCCTTCGGCGACTGGTATTACGTGCCGATCGACGTGAAGCGCAGCCACGAACTCAAGAAGGAGCACAAGGCGCAGCTCATGTTCTACGCGGTCCTGCTTGAGCGGATCCAGGGCGCGTTCCCGTCGCATCCGGCCATCCTGAACGCGGACGGCGAGCGCATCAGCTTTGATGCCGCCTCGTTTGAAGCCGATTTCCGTGAATTGTTACAGGAACTCGAGCGCATCCGCGAGGGCGTGCGTCCCGAGCCCGTGTATCGCAAGAGCTGCGAGGACACGTCGCCGTGGGGCGCGGCGTGCCTGCGGCTTGCGGAGGAGACGCGCGACATCGCGCTGCTCTACAACGTGGACGTCCGTAAGCTCCGCGCGCTGCGCTCTCTCGGGGTGACGACAATCGACCGCGCGGCGGAACTCGACGTGGACGCGCTCGAGGGACAGGCGCCGGGGCTCACGCGCCGTTCGCTCGAGGCCGTACGACGGCAGGCGATTTCGCTCACGCAAGGGTCCGTGATCATCCGCGAGCCGTTTGTGGATCCGACCGAAGGTCTGGAAATCCATTTCGACATCGAAAGCCATCCGCCGACCGACGTGGACTATCTCTACGGCATTTGGATTCCCTCCGGACCGGACGCGGGCTACCTCTCGTTCGTGGCCGAGCGGCCGGAAGACGAGGAGCGCATGTGGCGCGACTTCCTCGCCTGGCTCGCGACGCTTCCCGAGTCATACACGGTGTGGCATTACGCGCGGTACGAAGCGGGCCGCCTCGACGTGCTCGCGCGTCGCTACAAATCCGAAGCCAATCCCGACCTGATCCGCTTCAAGAACGCCTTGCGTGACCTGAAGGAAATGGCCGCGGATACCGCCGTCTTCCCGCTCTACTTTTACAGCCTCAAGACCATCGGGAAGTTTCTCGGGTTTGCCTGGGAAGGGGAGGTCAAAGGCGGGGGAGAATCCGTCACGGCCTATGAGACCTGGCTTTCCTCGAAGAACCGTGCCACGCTGGATGCCATCATTCAGTACAACCGCGAGGACGTGCGTGCGACCGCGCATCTGCTCGACTGGCTGCGCCGATATGCGCGCGAACAAAAGACATACGAGAAGCCGTATCCGTGGAAGACATGACTATGCGAATAACGAATTTCGAATTCCGAATGACGAGAGCGGGCATTCTGTTGGCCATGCTACTGCCTACCGTCTACTGGCTACTGCCTTTCCCTACCCATGCTCAGGAAGCCGCGACGGACGCGGAGGTCATTCCCGAGGTGCAGGTCGATCGCGGCATCGTGGACCCGCAGCCGATCGGCCGCGAAGGGCAGTACGAACACGGCATCGTCGAGTCCGTGCGCCTTACGGACGAGGCGGTCGCGCAGGGCGCGCAGCAGATCAAGCTGTATTCGGTACGCTTCCGCTCCGGACCACTGAAGGGACAGACGCGCGATATCCGATCCGACGTCGGTTCCAATCCGTACGGCCTTGAACCGCGCGAAGGGGATTCGGTCGTGCTGTTCCTGCAGACCGGCGGTCCGGACGGGTGGTTCATTTTTCTGGAAGGATATGACCGCCGCAGCGCGCTCATCTGGCTCGTCATCCTGTTCGTCGCGACACTCGTACTCCTCTCCGGCTGGCAAGGATTCAAAGTCGCGTTGTCCATCGGCATCTCCATCGCGCTGATCGGGTACGTCCTCATTCCGCTGTTCTTGCGCGGCGCGAATCCGGTGCCGATCGCCATCTTTCTTGCCGGCGTCTTCACGCTGCTCGCGTCCGGCGCATCGACGGGATGGAACAGGAAGGCGCTTGTGACGGCGATCGGCACCATGGGCGGCGCGCTCGTCGCGTATCTCATCTCGATCGTCTTTGTCGATTGGGCGCGTCTCTCCGGCCTCGGGACGGAGGAGGACCGGATGTTCTTCGGGAATAACCCGACGCTCAATCCGCGCGGCATCCTCTTTTCCGGCATTATCATCGCGGCGGTCGGCGTGCTCGAGGACGTCGCGGTGTCCATCGCCTCCGGCGTCGCGGAGGTGCGACGCCACCAACCGAGCGCGACCTGGAGACAGCTCTTCACCTCCGGCATGGTGGTCGGTCGCGATCACATGGGCGCGCTCGCGAATACGCTCGTCTTCGCGTATGTCGGCGCCTCCCTTTCCACGTTGCTCTTGTACTCGCAATTCGGAGGATCGTGGCTGAAATTTATCAACTTCGATTCCGTGGCCGATGAAGTCGTACGCTCGCTGACCGGCACGATCGGTCTCGTCTTCACCGTTCCGATCACGGCCGCGCTCGCGGCCTGGGTCATGGCGCGACCCGGGGCGGGTATCGTCGAGCCCGGGCGGAAGTAAGAGGGGGTGGTTTCCGTCTTGCAGGGTTCCGAAAAACCTGATAGGTTTCGGACGCTTCGGGCTATGGCGCAGTTGGTAGCGCGCTTCGTTCGGGACGAAGAGGCCGTGGGTTCGAGTCCCACTAGCCCGACCATCGGGAAAGATCCGGCACCCGGGTCTTTTTCGTTTACGTAAATGCTGCTACCCTTGCCCGCGTCTCTATGAAGAATCAGCGTCTTCTTGTCTGGTCGATCGGAACCGTCATCGTGCTGCTCTTGAGTGTGTTCGGCTGGTGGTTCTGGTCGCTCGGAACGGTTCGGGCCGGAGCCACGCCCGTGATCGCGGCGGAAGTCGTGACGCCGCCGGTCGAGATCCGTCGTACCGGTTCGGATACGTGGCGGCCGCTCGACGCAACAGAGCCCGTCCTGCCCGGCGATCGCATCCGTACCGGGGCCGAGGGTGAGGCGCGCATCACGTGGGGCGATCGCGGTTATACGCGCATCGACCCCTCTTCGGAACTTGTCATCGAACGCGCGCCGCTCGAGGGCCATCTCACTCCGGGCGCGGACATCGGGCTCGCCGTCGAGGGCGGTCGCATCTGGTCGCGCATGCTGAAGCTTCTTGATCTCGACAGTTCGATGCAGGTCCGGACGAGCGACGTGGTCGCGACCGTGCGCGGGACGACGTTCGGCATCATCAAGGATGCGGACGGATCGCAGGCGGCCGTGACGGAATCCGTCGTCGAGATCTCCGGAAGCGCCGCGACGACGCTGTTACGCGACAACCAGTGGGGTCTGTTTTTGCCCGGCGGCTTGCCGCATGAAGTCCGGGATTTGCGGCCGGATGATGCATGGGCGCAAGAGCACATGCGCCGCGACCGCGAGGATGACGCAAAATTCGCCGAATACCTGCGCGACCGTGCCGAACGCCGGGCGGCCGAGTTCGAGGGCGCGCCGCTTTTCCTCGTCGAGGCGTCGGAGCGCCTCCGTCTGCGTTTTGCGACCGGCGCCCGCACCTCCGCGCTCGCCGCCGCGTATGCGGAGCGCCGTCTCGGCCGTGCGCTGATCGGCGGCGATGAGCGGGATTGGCGCGCGTTCGTGCGATACGCCGATCAAGCCGGGACCGAGCGCGGCCGTCTGATCGGCCTTGTGCATGCCGCGTTGAGTGCCCGTTTGCGTGAACGTGGCACGGAGGCATTCGCATCAGAGCTCGCGTACCGCCGCGCGCTTGCCGATCCGTCCGAAGCGGCGCGTGCATATCTCGACGCGCTCATGCTCGACGAGCGCATCGACGACGCGGTGTTGCGCGAGGAGCGCCGCAATCCGGATGCGCTCGGCCGGCTTGCGCAGGACATCGGCATCTTCGAGACGCGGATCGAATCGCTGAACGCGACCGAGACGGAAAAAGAGGGATTGCGCGACAAGGCGGCCGCGCTTCGCAAACGTCTGGAGTATGTCCTCGGGCTTTCGCGTCCCGAACCCGGGCCGGAACCGGTTCCGGAACCCGTCCCTCAACCGATTCAGGGAAGGCAAATCCCGGATCCGGCCCAACCGACGCCGCCGATCCTCAAGCCCGCGGAAGAACCCGTGACGCCGACACAGACGCCAACCTTGTACGCTCGCTTTTCGCTTCTCGCCGCCCCCTCGATCGTTGACATCGGTCAGCCGGTGCGCCTGACCCTGTACGGCATCACGGCCGAAGGTCGGGCCGATGATCTGACCGCTTCGGCGACGTTCTCGTCCGGTCGCGCCTCCGACGGATCGTTTGACGGAAACCTGTTCACGCCGGCCGTCGCGGGAACGATCACGCTCTACGGCGCGTACGCCGACGCTTCCGGGACGCGTACCGCCTCGGCCTCGATCACCGTTCGTGCGCCGCAGGCGGACACGGGATTGAAGGACGTACGGATTTCGTTTACCGGGCCGACGACGCTGCCGTGCAGCGGCCGCTCGTCCTTCAAGGTGATCGCGACGTACGGCGATGGCCGCACGCAAGACGTCACGATGCTCGCGAGATTGACCGTGTCCGATCCGAAGCTGATCTACGCCAACAACGAAGGCACGTTGCTGACCTTTTGCGCGGCGGAGACGTCCACGGCGACGTTGACGGCGAGCTACACGGAACGCGAGGTGACGCGCGGCGCATCCGCGACGATCACGGTGGAACCGGAGCCCCCGCCGACCTCGGGCGGAGGCCAACAGGGAGGGGCGTATTACCTATACTAGGCCGTCGGCTTGCCTGTGAAGGATTGAAAGAGCCCCCACACCTTTTAGAAAAAGGTGTGGGGGCGATGGAGGAGCAGCGGGGTCCTTACGGAACGTGCCCGCTCACCTCACAGGCGCAGTAGTCGTCTCCGCGGCGCTCGCCTCGGCCGCAGAAGACCTCGGCATCTCCGGGGAGGTCGTTCGAGCCGAGGCTCGCGCAGGAGCGGGGGAATGCCTGATGCATGCGCATTCGGACGAATGTCCCGCTCGGTTGGCCCGAAGCGGCCAGCCCCCGTTCGTCCGGTGACGGGCGGGCGTGCGAAGGCATGACCGGCCCGGTCGGCGCACGCTCCTCCTCGATGGGGATCGCGGGCGGCTCGGTCTCGGGCTCCTCGGCCGTCGCCCGATCGGGCGGCCGGACGGTTTCCCGCCCGGTCCCGACGGCGCCATCGCCGATCCATCCGCGCCGGGTCGCCCACGAGACGGCCTGCATGCCGCCGACGACGATGCCGGTGACGATGCCCGCGAAGAGGCAGAGTACGAGGAGCGCACAGCCCCATCGTTGCAGCGACTCAAGCTTCTTTCGTCGCTCGATCGCCTCGGGCGTCACGATCGGCACCTCGATGCGTCTGTTAGGCCGTCGCGGTTCGCGCGGAGGCGTCCGATAGTCCGCCGGCCCGGCCGCGGACGAGGTCGCCGTCGCGGCGGGGGGAGTAGCCGGAGCGGCCGTCGGCGTCGGAACCGGATCGGGATCCGAGATCCGATTCGCCTCGAAGGGGGGAGCCTGTCCCGTGCGCGCCGCTCGGAAGAACGAGAGCGACTCGGGATCGACCCCGGTCGCCCGCAGGTCTTCCTCGGTCACGGCCGGGGCGTCCTGCGTCTCCGCCTGCGAGGCGTCGCGCTTGCTCTCCTCGACCGCGACCTCGAACGAACCGGTCTCGGTTTGCTCGGGTTCGGGCGCGGGAGTCGGGTTCGTCTCGACGGGAGCGGTCGGCGGATCGGACTTGGGCATGGCGGTGGTCGCCGCCGTGGCGGGGTCCTCCGCTTCATCCACCGAAGCCTCGGCGGCGGTGGGCTCCTTCGTGCCGGGTACGTCGGTCAGCGTCAGGCGCGCGGCGACGAACGGTCCCTCGAGCTCGGGGTCCTCCGACTCGACGTTCTCCTCGGCCGCTTCCGCGACCTGCCGCTCGAGCTCGATCGCCGCAGGCTTCTCACCATCAGCCTTCTTCTGCGAACCGGGGAGGGTGATGTTCCTCCCCTTCAATCCCTTTCCGAATTCCATCTTTCATTCTCCCCGGCTGCAAAGCCGAACCCTGCTGGAATCAGGGCAAAAAATGTGCGTTCCGGTCGTTTCCAGGCGACCGCGCTCCCATTTTACGCTGAAGTGAGCGTAAATAGAGGAACCGCAAATTCTAGCCAAAAAACCGCATTTTGTCAAGCCCCCTCAAAGAGGGCTATGATGTGCCTCATGCGTCGTCCGCGACCGGTTGTCCTCGTCATCATCGACGGTTTTGGCATCGCCCCTCCGGCGGAAGGGAATGCCATCGTCGATGCCAGCATGCCCGTCTTCCGGAGGCTGATCGAAACCTATCCGGCCATGACCGTGCACGGTTCGGGCGGAGCGGTCGGACTTTCCTGGGGCGAGATGGGCAACTCTGAAGTAGGCCATCTCACCATCGGGGCGGGCAAGATTTTTTATCAGAGTCTTCCGCGCATCAACTTGTCGATCGAGAACGGTGATTTTTTCACGAATCAGATGTTCAAGAAAGCCGTCGCACACGCAAAGGAAAAAGGAGGAAAGTTGCATCTCATGGGTCTGGTTTCGCAGGGCAACGTACACGCTTCGCAGGCGCATCTGCATGCGCTTCTCGATTTTTGCAAGCGTGAGGGTGTGGCGCAGGCGTTCATCCACGCCTTTCTCGATGGCCGCGACGCGATCTACAACTCGGCGCAACAATTTCTCACCGAGCTGGACGCGAAGAGCAAGGAGCTCGGGGTCGGCACGATCGCGACCCTGGCCGGGCGCTACTGGGCGATGGACCGCGACAACCGCTGGGATCGCGTCGAGAAAGCGTACAACGCGATGGTGAAAGGGGAAGGCGAGAAGGCTGAATCATGGCAGGCGGCGATCGAAGCCACGTATGCGAAATCCGTGTTCGACGAACAGGTAGCGCCGACCGTGATCGCCCCTGGCGGCAAACCGGTGGCGACGATCGGATCCGGCGATAGCGTGATCTTTTTCAACTTCCGTCCGGACCGTGCGCGCGAAATCACCAAGGCGTTCGTCGTGCCGGGGTTCAACAAGTTTCCACGCGATTACCTCCAGGACCTCGAGTTCGTCACGTTCACGGAGTTTGAAAAAGATCTGCCCGTGGATATCGCCTATCCGCCGCAGCCGATCGAGACGTGCCTTGCGCGGGTGATTTCGGAAGCGGGTTTGCGGCAGCTACACATCGCCGAGACGGAAAAGTACGCGCATGTCACGTTTTTCCTGAACGGCATGAAGGAGGAGGAGTTCTCGGGGGAGGAACGCGTGATCATCCCGTCGCCGCGCGTCTCGAGCTACGACCAGCAACCGGAGATGTCCGCGCCGCAGATCACGGAGCGTGTCGTGAAGGAAATCGCCGGCGGACAATATGATTTCATCGTCCTCAATTTCGCGAATCCGGACATGGTCGGACACACCGGCAATTATGAGGCGACCGTCAAGGCAAACGAAACGATCGACAAGTGCCTTGGTCAGATCGCGGATGCGGCGCTCGCGGTCGGCGGCGCGGTCGTCATCACGGCCGATCACGGCAACGCGGAAGAGGTGAAGAATCTCGTCACCGGAGAGATGGACAAGGAGCATTCCACGAACCCGGTGCCGCTCATCATCGTGCACAAGGACTTGGAAGGGCTGCGCGCGCCGACGGGCGACGTCATTGGCGGCGATCTCTCGCTCAATCCGCCCGTCGGTATGCTCGCGGACGTTGCGCCGACCATCTTGCACATGATGGGACTTACGCCGCCGCCGGATATGACGGGGCAGGTATTGGTATGAACGTCGCGCGAGTCTTGGGCGTGCTCGGCAAGCGCTATCACGGACCTGGCGACACGCATCTCGGCACGCCGGAAGATACCCTGCTCGCGACGCTCCTATCCGCACGTAGCACGGACAAGCAGACGCTTGCGGCCTTCCCTGCCTTTCGCAAGCGCTTTCCGGACTGGGAATCGCTCGCCCACGCCGATTGGCGCGAGATCGCGAAGTCCATCGACACCATCGGGTTGTATCGCCAGAAAGCAAGGGCGATCAATAAACTTGCGAAGCTGATCCTCGACGAATTCGGCGGCCGCGTGCCGTCCACGATGGAAGGACTGACGCGTTTGCCCGGCGTCGGCCGCAAGACCGCGAGCGTCGTGCTGACCGCGTGCTTCGGCACGCCCGCGATCGCGGTGGACACGCATGTCTTCCGCATCACGCATCGCCTTGGATGGACGAAGGGAAAAAATCCGAAGCGCGTCGAACGCGAATTGATGGAGCTTGTGCCAAAACGTCTTTGGTCGGAAATCAACCGCGTGATGGTGCCGTTCGGCCGCGATGTCTGCCGCGCGCCTGTGCCGCAATGCTGGCGTTGCCCGGTCGCCAAATGGTGCGCGTATCCGAACAAGACCAAGTTACCAGTTCACAGATAACAACTCACGGTGAAAAGAGGCGGTCAACTGTCAACTGTCAACCGTTACTGTATACTTTTCCTATGTCCGGCGAGCTTGAAATCATCCACGGTATGCAATCGCTGCTTGTGACCGACTGGTCGCGCGGCGCCGTCGTATTCGCCTCGCGCTGGCTCGTGTTCCTGTTCGTTCCGCTTATTGCCGGGCTCGGGTATGTTCGCAAGCGTTTCCCGTTGCGCCAGGCCATCACGGATGCCGGTTGGTCGGCCTTGCTCGCCCTGTTCGCGGCGAATATCCTTGGACAGCTCGTGGGGCGTTTGCGTCCGTACGAGGTATCGGACGAGATCCTGCGGCTCATCCCGCCGCCGCTCACGGCCCACGCATTCCCGTCCGGACATACCGCCGTGGCCTTCGCGTTCGCGGCCGCGCTTACGCTTGGCAGTCCCGCCTGGGGCATGGCTGCGCTCGTGCTCGCCGCGGGCGTCGGCATCGGGCGCGTCTTCGCGGGCGTGCATTATCCGAGCGATATCATCGCCGGCGCCGTGCTCGGTATTCTCTGCGCCATCCTGGTTCGATGGATGCGTGTCGCCAATAAAACCCGCAAGTCCAAACCATCTTCCGATCACTGAACAGACATGAAACGTATCCTCTTTGCGTCGGCCGCGTTGGTTCTCTTGCTGGCCGGATTCGGCTGGTGGTTCGCGAGCGAGGCATGGTTCGGCCGCCCGACCGCGCCAGAGCCGATCCCGTTTACCGTTGACGCCGGCCGCTCCGGTCGCGAGGTCGTGGCCGATCTCGCGGCTGTGGGTATCATTCCGTCCGCGTGGCGCTACCGTCTGTACGGGTATCTCGACCGAAGCGTGAGCCGCCCCAAGGCCGGGGCGTATCAGTTACGTCCGGGGCAGAGCTATCGCGAGATCGCGCGAACGCTCGCGATCGGTCCCGCGCGTCGCGAGGTGGAGGTACGCATCGTCGAGGGGTGGACCGTGGATCAGATCGCGTCACATCTCGAGTCCGCCTACGGCGTGTCTGCCGCGACCACGACCGCGCTCATCGGCCGCGCCGCGAACCGCTCGCCGTTCGACGAGACGCTGCGCGCGGACTATCCGTTCCTGCGAGGCTTGCCGCGCAACCGCTCACTCGAGGGGTATCTGTTTCCGGATACATATCGTGTGTGGGGTGACCAGTTGCCGGACGGTCTCGTCCGCAAGCAGTTGGATGAATTCGGTGCGCGCTTCGCGACGACCACGGTCGGCACGCAATCCGCGCCGCTCAAGACGCTCGACGAGGTCGTGATTCTTGCGTCGATCGTCGAAGCCGAGGTCCGTGAGCCGCGCGACCGGCGGCTCGTCGCCGGCATCTTCCTGAACCGCTTGCAAATCGGCATGCCGCTCCAAACCGACGCCTCGATCAGTTACCTGACCGGTTCCGGCCGCGCGCGATCCACGGCTGCGGATCTTGCCATCGATTCCCCGTTTAACACATATAAGTATCCGGGTCTGCCCCCAGCGCCGATTAATAATCCGGGTGAAGACGTGATCCGCGCCGTGTTGGATCCGGCCCCGTCGGATTATTTCTATTTCCTGTCCGATGCCGCCGGAAATACCTATTACGCCAGGACGCTGGAGGAGCATGCGGCAAATCGCCGAAGGGCGGGGTTTTAGCCAAGAAACTTGACAAAACCCCGATTTTTTGGTTTACTACGCGGTTCTCCCGATCGGGCCACTCCCCGTTGGGGGTGGTTCTTTCGGCCTAAAAAATGAAAGCGAGGTGCCTCATGGAGGCGCAGATGCATGGTGAAGGAGACGACGAGGTACTCGTCGCTCCGTCCGATCCGGAAGCCGATGAGGACGCCGAGCGCGCGGATGACAGAGAGAATCGTCGTTCGCGTCTACACCGTCTCAAGGTTCGCGACCTGATCGCGCGTCGCATGCTGGAGGCATTCATCTGTTTCCAGCTCGATCGTACCCCCGCGTTCAAGACGCGTTTCGAGCGACTGAAGACCGAGGTCGATGCCGTCGTCGTGGCGAAGTTCCTATTCCACCAGGAGGAGGACCGAACGAAGGCGCTTCGTCTCCTCAAGGAGATCCAGGGGTGTCTTGGCCTGCCCAGGGCCGAGCGCGTCACGTTGCGCGAGGCGATCGCGGATGCGCTGCCGCACTGGCGCCGCGGCGAAATCCGCCGCAACGAGGTGCGCCGTCACCGGATCGAGCCGTACGTGCAGGCTTGTCTCGATCTACTCGCCGATCTCACGCCGGACGACTGCGCATCCCGTCACGCGCTTTTCGCGAGCGTTCGCGGCGCCCGTGAGCTGGTGCGCGACGGTGCCATCCGTACCGACGAGCTCGCCCGACTCTCACCGCGCCTCGCGCACGGCCCTGCGCCGACGCTGCTCGGCTGCGAGGTCGTCGAGGAGGTACGCTATCTCGTTTTGCGGGAGCCTTCGCTCCTGCCGAACGTCGCCAACCTCGATGTCGAGGCGGCGTGAATACTCCGGCAATGCCGGTCTGCCCGTTGCGGCTCTCTGACCTGCAGCGGGTTTTTTGATACCATCCGCCCATGTCCACCTTCGTCCTGCCGCCGGATTCCGCCGGACCCGCAAAGCGCATCGACTATCCCAACGCTCTGAACCAAGAGCAGCTGGCGGTCGTGCTCGGCGGCGACGGCCCGTGCCTCGTTCTCGCAGGCGCTGGTTCCGGCAAGACGCGCACGCTGACGTATCGCGTTGCGTATCTCATCGAGCACGGCGTGGATCCTTCCTCGATCCTATTACTCACGTTCACCAACAAGGCCGCACGCGAGATGGTCGATCGCGTGGAAATGGTGCTGGGACCGTCCGCCAAAGGCGTGTGGGGCGGAACCTTCCATTCCATCGCCGCGCGGCTCCTGCGCGTCTTCGCCGACGAGCTCGGCTACACGTCGAGCTTCACGATCCTCGACCAGGAAGACGGCCGCGATCTCATCAAGGCCGTGATGAAGGATTTGCAGATCGATCCGAAGGCGCGCCGGTTTCCGACCGCCGCGGTCGTCTCGAATATCGTGTCCTACGCGCGAAACACCCAAGCCTCCATTTCCGAGACGCTGGAACTGAAGCATCCGAACTTCCAGCCGTTTGATGCGGAACTGGAAGAAATCGCGCGGCAATATCAGACGCGAAAAAAATCGGCGAACGCGATGGATTTTGACGACCTGCTCACGAATCTCGCGATGCTGCTCGACGATCCGCGTCTCGGCCGTCGTATTTCCGAGCGCTTTCGCTACGTGCTCGTCGACGAATATCAAGATACGAACGCCGTGCAGGCGCGCATCGTGAACGGGTTCGCAAAGGCGCACGGCAATGTCGTGGCCGTCGGTGACGATGCGCAATCCATTTATGCGTTTCGCGGAGCGGACGTGAAAAATATTCTCTCGTTTCCCGATCAATATCCCGGCGCAAAGGTGTTCAAGCTGCTCACGAACTATCGTTCTACGCCGGAAATTCTCGATCTTGCGAACGCGTCGTTGAGTCATAACGTGGAACAATACAAGAAAGACCTGGTCGGCCTGCGCGAATCCGGCGGCAAGCCGAATCTCGTCGCGTGCGCATCGGCGTCGCAAGAGGCGAGGTTCGTCGCGGAGCAAATCCTCATGCTTCGCAACGAAGGCGTCGCGCTCGCGAACATCGCCGTGCTGTTCCGTTCAAGCGCGCATTCGCAACTGCTGGAATTCGAACTCATCAAGCGCGACGTGCCGTATGACTATCGCGGCGGCCAGAAATTTTTCGAGCGCGCCCATATCAAGGACGTCATTTCGTTCCTGCGCATTTACGAAAATCCGAAGGATGAAGTCGCGTGGCTGCGCGTGCTCGGGCTTCAGACGGGCATCGGCGCGACCACGGCCGCCGACCTCGCCTCCCAGACGCGTGGCGCCGAGCGCATCGAGGATATCGTCGAGGCGGCCGGAGCGATCAATGTGCCGTCGCGCGCGCGATCGGGTTGGGAGGATTTCGTCCGTGTCATGCGTTCGCTCGTCGAGCAGGGTCGCCTACCCGCGCCGCTCATCCGTTCCGTGGCCGCATCCAACTATCAGGACTATCTCGAGCGCGAATATCCAAACTGGCGTGAGCGCATCGAAGATTTGGAACAACTTGCCCTGTTCGCCGAAGGGTACGACGATCTGACGTCGTTTTTGAACGATCTTTCGTTATACGACAACGTCGCGGTCGGCCGCCAAGAGCCGGGACGCGGAGACGAGGAGCGCATGGTGCTTTCCACCATCCACCAAGCCAAGGGTCTCGAGTGGGACACGGTGTTTCTCATCCATCTGGCCGATACCGCGTTCCCGAATCGTCGCGCCATGGCCGAAGAGGGCGGCATGGAAGAAGAGCGGCGCTTGTTCTATGTCGCCGTGACGCGTGCCCGGCGCCGTCTCTTTCTTTCCTATCCGATGACGGTCGGTCATGACGCGCTCACGTTCAACCAGCCATCCCTATTTCTCGATGAAGTCGATCCGCATCTGTTCGAACGTGTCGAGGTGCGCGAAGCCGGGTTCGGCAGGGGTGCGATTCATCGCGCCCGTTCAGCCGGTGGCGAATGGGGCTGGGACTCCGAAGATGCGGGATGGGAAGAGCCGACGATTCGCGTCGAAGAGCCGACGACCAAATTCAAGAAGGAACCGAGTAGAAAAAAACCGAAACCCGGATCGTTTTTAGGCGACTATTAGCTTTTGATGATGCGAGTTGCGCGTTGCGCGATACGAGATTAAGGTCGCGGCGATATGGCATTCGCGTCGGTTCGGGGGCCGGGGCATCCGGATGAAGCGTGCGATCGTGTCGCACGGGCCTTGGTCGATGAATACGTCCGCCGCGATCCGGAATCGCGTTGCGACCTGCGTGTGTCGGGAGGTCATGGGACCCTGTTCGTGACCGGTGAAGTACGGTCGCAGGCGGACTTCGACGCCGGCGCGATCGTAAAGACGGCGTTGGCGGAAATCGACCCCGCGCTCGCGCTCGAGCCGTTCGTTTCGATCGAGCGCATGGAAGGCGCGCTGCGCACGACTGCGGACGCGCATGCTGTCTTCGGGTACGCGACCGCCGAAACGCCGGAGCGTTTGCCGGTGCACGTCGTGCGCGCTCGGGAGATCGCGTCCGAGATTGTCCGCCTGCGTCGGGAAGATCCCGATTGGTATTGGTGCGGAGCGGATTTCGATGTCTCCGTCGCGTTTGAGAAGGCAAGATCCTCGGCCGTCGTACGGCTTTCGCATGTTCCGTCCATCGCGCTCGACGATCTTCGTTTGCGCACTGCATCCGCTCTGTCACAGCGTTGGCCGGAACTCGACTGGAAAGTGAATCCGGCCGGACACGATACGCGAGGCGGGCTGATGAATCGCGTCGGTTCGTCTCGACAAGCGCCTCCCGGAGGCCGCTACGGTTCCACGTTACCGGATTGGCCAAGCGGCGCGGGGTTCCACGCATCGCATCCCGCCAATCGCGGCGCAGAGCTCGCCCGCAAGGCCGCCGCTGAACTCGTTTCGTCCGAATCCTGCGGCGCGGCGTGGATCGAGCTTATCTATTTGCCGGACGATGCGCTGCCGTCATCCGTCCGCGTACGTACCGACAGGGGAGCGGCTTTCGATGTGCGTTTGTCCCCCGAGCACTTTTCACTTATCATCCCCACACTATGAAACCGACGATCTTTTTCTCCGCCATCCTGGGCCTCGCGTTGCTCGGTCAGGGGTGTCCGTCACCCGAGCCGACGCCCGCGCCCGTCCAACCGACGCCCGCGCCTATATCCGATTCTTCACCCACCACCTCCATGCCGTCACTCTCTTTCCCGGGCGCTCGTCCGGCCGCCGAAGTCGAGAAAAAAGTCCGCATCAAAACCAATCAGGGCGATATCGTGATCCAAGTCGATCCGGCCGCAGGTCCCTTGGCCGCCTCGAACTTCGTCTATCTGGTCGAGCAGGGCTTTTACAACGGGACGATTTTCCACCGCGTCATCCCGGATTTCATGATCCAGGGCGGCGACCCGACCGGGACCGGCCGAGGCGGTCCGGGATACATGTTCGATAACGATCCCGTCGGTGAGCTTCCGACGAAGTCCATCACGATTCAGGGCACGACGCTTGAAGCGCCGGTCTACGAAAAAGGGGTCGTGGCCATGGCGAACGCGGGCCCGGACACCAACGGTTCGCAATTCTTCATCATGGTGGGCGATTATCCGCTGCCGCCGAACTACTCGATCTTCGGCCATGTGATCGAAGGTCAGGAAGTCGCCGACAAGATCTCGCTCGTCGAGCGTCTTGCACCGGGTCAGCTCGACCGTCCCGTTTCGGAAGTGAAGATGGAGCGCGTGACGATCGAGGAATAGGAGGGTCACCCGAAGGCCTCGCACGAGCGGGGCTTTTCAAATTCGTCGATTCGTGGTAGCCTTCCATTCTAATATTATGCGACATCCCAAACGCGCGCTTCTTGCGATCGGCCTCGTGGCCGTCGCGTTTTCGGTGGGCGGGTGGATGAACCGCGCCTCGATCCGCGAGGCCTGGGCGAATGCGACGAGGCCCGCGCTCCCTGCGGCGCAGGAGTACCGGCCGGAGAATCAAGAATCAGGAATCAAGAATCAGGAAGAAGCCGTTTCCGCTTTGTCCGAATCGGAGCTACCGACTACTGACGAGCAACTACCGACTGACCCCACCGATTCGCCCCCGGGCGAAGACGCCCTGCCCGCAGAGGTGAATCTCGCGGTGCCGTTCATGCTGCAGGCCCCGCACCAGAATTGGGAGCAGCCGTTCGGCGACGCATGCGAGGAGGCCTCCTTGCTCATGGTGGACGCGTTCTATCGCGGGCGCTCGACGGCGTTCGGCGCCGACGAGGCGGCGGAAGCGATCCTCAAGGTCGTGGCGTTCGAGGACGCGACCTATGGGTACAACAAGGACACGACGACGCAGGAGGTCGCGCGCACCGCAAAGGAGTATTTCGGATACGAAAGTGCGTTCATCCGTCCGCTTGAAACTCCCGAGGACATGAAGCGCGTACTGGCGAACGGCTACCCGATCATCGTCCCGGCCTACGGCAAGGCACTCGGCAATCCGAACTTCCGTAACGGGGGCCCGGAGTATCACATGCTGGTCGTGAAGGGATATACCAAGGACGGTAAATGGATTACGAACGATCCCGGGACGCGTCGCGGCGCGGATTACCTTTACGCGAACGATGTCCTCCTGAATGCGATCCACTCGTTTCATCCGGAGGATATGCGCAAAGGCGCGAGGGAATTCATCGTCGTACTGCCCAATTCGTAAGCGTATTGCGACACGGGAAGAAGTCTTTCCGTGTTTTTGTTATACTTCCGATATATGCCTCCACGTACGTCCAAAACCACACGATCGAAGAAAAAGCCCGCGGTCGCGCCGCCGCCGGAGCACGCCCATGCCTCGTTCAGCATCGTGTTCATGGTCGCCATCGTCGCGATGTTGACGGTCGCGTTGTTGCTGATCTGGCGCGAGCTTCCCATCGGGACAAAACCCGTGCCGCAACCCGAACCCGCTCCCGTCGCGACGGCGCCCGTCTCTCCCGCGCAAAGCGCCTGCGAAACGGCCGGCGGCAAGTGGACGGAGTGTGGCAATCCCTGCCACGGGAAGCCGGGCGAGGTATGCATCACGCAATGCGAACCGCAATGCCTGTGTGGCGGCGACGAAGGATGGTCATGTCCAAAGGATCAGGTCTGTACCGATGTTGAAACCTTGGAAGGCGAAACCGAAGCGGTCGGCGTGTGTCGGAGCGCGCCGTCAGTACCTCCGGTTCCCGTCGGGCCGGCACGTGAAACGCCCGAGGGTATGATCTGCGACGATCTCAACTTCATCTGCCTCTATGAGGGAGTACGCAATTCGACCCTGTCCAACCCGTTCCTCGCGGACGGGAGCGGTATCGCCTTTGAGAATACGATCAACTGGCGATTGCTGGACGGGAACGGAACGGAGCTGGAATCCGGTTTTGTCACCGCGGACGCGCCGGAGGTCGGTCAACCGGGCAACTTCCAGATCAGGGGTTTCATTCTCTCGGTGCCGGCAACGTCGACCGGAACGCTCGAGGTGTTTGAATCGAGCGCGAAGGACGGGCGACCCGTCCATGTCGTGCGTATCCCGGTCATCCTACCGAGACAGACGATGATTTCTCGCGTGTACCTGCGCGCGGTTCCGACCGAGACGGATTGTTCGATCGTAAATCAGCTGGAAGCCTCCGTGCCCCGTTCCGGCCTTCCGGTGGAAACCTCGTTGCGGCTTCTGCTCAAGATGGCCGAGCTTCGTCCCGAACATACCGCGATCCCCAAAGGTACGCGTCTCGAATCACTGACGGTATCGAACGGCACGGCTAACGTCGTCTTGTCTTCGGAGCTTGAGTCGTATGGCGGCGGTGCATGTAACGTGGAGGCGATCCGCTCACAAATCGAAACGACGCTCAAACAATTTTCGACCGTACGCAACGTCGTGATCTCCGTGCCGGGCAAATCGCCGGAGGAGACGCTCCAACCGTAACGGCTCGAACCATCGAACGTATGTTCGCTTCGCTGCTTCTCGGCGCGATCGCCGGCACGGCGGCCGGCGCGATCCTCGCGTTCGTTTCGCACGTCGCGCCCAGGTTCGGAGCGGGAAATTTCATTCCGGAAGGGGAGCATCCGCGCCTGTTCGGCCGGATGGTCTCGCGCCGAGAAGCCTACCTGGTCGGCGTATTCGTGCATCTGATGCTGTCGGCGTTTTTCGGTCTCGCATACGTCAGCCTGGTCGAGGTGGGATGGCTGTCCGGGTTCGATCTGCCATCCATGCTGCTGTACGTCGTCGGACTCACGATCGTGAGCGGTTGCATCGTCATGCCGCTTGAGGGACATGGGCTCTTCGGTCGCAAGCATGATCCGTGGTTCATGGCGGACGCCCTGATCACCAACCTGCTGTGGGGCCTATTGTTTTTGTTGATCGTTCGGCTATGGCTCCGATAAGGGCTTGGCGGATTTCCGGATCGATCTGTCTCGGGATCGCGCTCGGGATCGGCGCATGGATCCTCCTGCCGTGGCCGCCGCCCGTATCCTTTCGCGCGCTGGCGGACCGCCTTCCGCGGCCTGGGTTTGCGATGTCCGGCGGCGCGATCCGGGGCGGCGGCGTGGAGACGCCCGAACAACGGCCCGTGCGCATCCTGTTTGTGGGCGACGTGATGCTGGACCGCGAAGTGGCGAATCGCATGCGCCGGGCGAACGATCCCGCGTATCCGTTTCGCGCGCTCCCCGAAGGTTGGATCGCGTCATTCGATTATGCGGTCGGCAATCTCGAGGGACCGGTCACGGATCGTCGGCGGCCGCCGGAAAAGTCCATCGACTTCCTGTTCGATCCGTCCGTGATTCCGACACTGCAAGAACAAGGGTTTGACGCGTTTTCGCAGGCCAACAATCACACGCTCGACCAGGGAGCGATCGGATACGAGGACTCGGTCCGTCGTTTGCGCAAGGCCGGGTTCCTCGTGTTCGGGCACCAGGTGGATGACGGGCTTGTCGCCCTCGCCACGACCACGATCCACGGCACGCGCCTTGCGTTTCTCGGATTCAACATGACCGACAACTCGCTGAACCGTATGCAGGCGACGCAGGCGATCGCGACGGCGAAGGAGCAAGCCGACGTCGTGATCGCGTTCATGCACTGGGGGACGGAATATCGCTCGCGGCCGGACGCCTCATCCATGCAAACCGCGCGATGGCTCGTCGAAACCGGCGTGGACGTGATCATCGGCGGGCATCCGCATTGGGCTCAGGGCTTTTCGACATATGACGGCAAACCGATCGCTTGGTCGCTCGGCAATTTTATCTTCGACCAGGATTGGTCCGCACAAACGCGCGCGGGGCTCGCGGTCGCGCTCACCATTTCCAAACCCCTGGCATCTAACTTCTCATATCTGACTTTGGAACCGATCCCCATCCGCATCGACCAAAGCCGCCCACGCATTCTCGAAGGCGAGGCGCGTGCCGAGCGGCTCGAAGAGATCGCACGTCTGTCGGACGAGGGTTTGCGCGATCAAATCCGGGCTGGAAAGATGGAGTTCTGATGCACATCCTCTCTGTTTCGCAGTTCGTCGCGTACCTGAACGATACGTTCAAGGCGATTTGGGATGCGAACGAGGCGGCGATCGAGGGGGAGGTGAGCGAATTCCGGATTTCGCAGGGGCAGTGGGTGAGTTTTAATTTGAAAGATGAAACCGCGCTCATCAATTGTTTTTTGGTGTTGAATAAGTTGCGGCTGCCGATCGAAGACGGGATGCGCGTGCGCCTGTACGGCACGCCGCGCGTCTATCCGAAATGGGGAAAGCTTTCGTTTAACGTCGAACGCGTGGAGTTGGTCGGCGAAGGCGCCTTGCGCAAGGCGCTCGCGGCGCTCCGCGCCAAGCTCGACGCGGAAGGGCTCTTCGATCCGTCGCGCAAGCGCGAACTCCCGCGATTCCCGTCGCGGATTGCGCTCATCGCGTCGCGGGAAAGCGCGGCGTACGGCGACTTCGTCCGCATCGTGAACGAGCGTTGGCGCGGACTCGAGATCGACCTCTATCATGCCGTCGTGCAGGGCGAGAAAGCGCCGGATTCCGTGATGTCCGCGCTCGCCCGCGCCAACACCTCCCCCGGCCCCTCCTCCGAGAGGAGGGGTGGATACGACGTGGTCGTGATCACGCGCGGCGGCGGCTCATTCGAGGAACTTACGGCATTCAACGACGAACGTCTCGTGCGCGCGATTTACGCTTCGAAGATCCCGACCCTGGTCGCCATCGGCCACGAGCGCGATGTCACGCTCGCTGAGGAAGTCGCCGACGTGCGTGGCTCGACGCCCACCGACTGTGCCCGCCGCCTCGTCCCGGATCGTCGCGACGTGCTCTTCGAACTCGCACAAATCGAAACATCCCTTTCCGAAGCGTTGCTTCGAAGCATCAAGACCGGACGTGAAACCATTCTGCGGGCGACCACGGGCGCCGATCGTTGGCTCGATACGTTCCGGATGCGCGTCGCCTCCCTCTTGCGACTCGTGTCATCCTTCAATCCGGAATCCGTCTTGAAACGCGGCTTCGCCCTTCTAACCGCGCCCGACGGTTCGTTGATCACGTCCGCGGCTCAAGCGAAGCCGGGTCTCGCCGTATCAATCCGATTGCGCGACGGGTCCGTGGGTGCCAGAATCGACGGCAAGCAACAAAAACTTATTTGAGTATGGCAAAGAAAAAGAACGAGATCGATTTCGCGAAAGGATTCGAGGAGCTCGAGGGCATTGCCTCGTGGTTTGAGCAAGGCGAACCGGATTTGGAGGAGGGGATGAAAAAATACGAGCGCGCATCCGAGCTGGCCAGGGTTCTGAAAGAGCGTCTCGATGAAGCCGAGAACAAGATCAAGGAAATACGCGAGCGTGGGGTATAATGCCTTCGTATGCTGTATCTCATCATTCGTCTCGTCTTGAACGCGCTTGCATTGATCGTCGTCGCCAACGTCATTCCGGGCATCGCCGTGCGTGATTTTCCGATCGCGCTCCTTGCCGCCGTCGTGATCGGTCTGGTGAACGCTCTTGTCCGGCCGCTGATCGAGCTCCTGTCCCTGCCGATCACGGTTCTAACACTCGGCTTGTTCTCGCTCGTGATCAACGCGCTCATGTTTGCGCTCGCGGCGTGGATCACCCCGGGTTTCGACGTCGCGGGATTCGGCCCCGCGTTCTGGGGCGGGCTCGTGTACGCCGTGCTCGCCACCGTCATCGGCTGGTTCGTGAGGGAGCGCGGCCGTTCCTAGTCGCCCGATTTTTTCGCGAAGCTCGGCGCCGTTTGACCACAGGATTAAAAAATGGTATTATTTTATTGTCTGTAAAAATACATATGCAAAACATCAATTATGATTTGATCAAGATGCTTCACGGTAAGCTTGATAACGCGTGGCGCATTGAAAAGTACTATTTGGATGACGCGACAAAGGCCAAGTGCCACTCCGTTCCCGTATGGGAACGCATGTTGGCGCAGGAAAAGAAGGATATCGAGGATTTGATCAGCGAAATCAAGATGCGCATGGACGCGGGCGCATTTACGTGAAGCGCCGTTTCATCCCGTCATAGGCTAGACGGACGCGCAGGCCCGTGATGTTTTCACGTGTGAGATAGGCGCGCAGCTCGCGCTCGGCCACCCGGTGCGGAGGATACGTATGGCCGATTTGCGTGAGTACAACGTCCTTGGCGCCGTGTGCGACGGCCCAGGCGATCGCTTCGTCCGTCGTGAAGTGTTTCTGGAGCTTTTTTTGATGGAAGTAGAATGCGCCGTCGAGGATAAGCGTCCCGACGCGTCTCAATGCCTTTGCGGATGCCGATGGCATCCCGCTCATATCGCTCGCATAGGCGAACGCGTTGCCGAACGTGTAGCCGAAACAAGGGACGTCACCGTGCTCGACGGCAAACGGGAGGATATGTAGATCGCCGATCCGGACGCGGTCGAAAGATTTAATGATGACGAACTGGAGGTATTCGAGATGCGGATAATACTCGACGAGCCATGCAGCCGTTTTTCGATCGGTCAGGATTGGAAGTTTGGTTGAAAAGCATCGATCTTCCACCCAACGGTTCAGGAGGGGGAGTCCGCCTGTTGCGTCCGCGTGGACATGCGTGAGAAGGACGGCGTCGATTTTTCGCAGGCACGCTTCGGCGAGCTGCTCGAGGACGTCCGGCCCGACGTCGATCAGGATCGTGGTCGAGCGCGTCGAGACCAGCGCGGACGATCGGCGTCGCCGGCTTTTGCTGCCTTCGCGCCGCGCATCGACGCAGGCGGCGTCCGTGTGTCCGGCGCGCGGGATCGCGGCCGCCGGGCCGGTCCCGAGAAAACGAAGGATCATGCGGTTATCGTATCAGAGCGACCGCTTGACGTCTTTCCAAGACTTGGCTAATCTACGCGCAAACGAACGCAAGAGTCCTGAGACAGTGAGGTTCCGCGGGATCGCGGATCTAATGCTCCAAAGTCGGAGCCCTTACCGAGGATCGCGATTTCCTTCGTAGGGGCAAGGCATGCCTTGCCCCTACCTAGCGAAAAACCGACCGCAGGACGTCTTCACAAAGACCTCTGCGGTCGTTTGTTAATTCATGAGTGTTGTGTAGCGAGTCCGTAGTCTGTAGCCTTGCTACTTTCTACTCACTACTTTCTACTCACTACCAAAAAATGCCCAAAACTCGTGCACAGAAGGAAGGAGCCGTTGCCGAGCTGACCCGGGCCATGAAGGCCGGCAAAGCGGCGGTGTTCGCCGATTTCCAGGGCATGTCCGTGCAAGCGGTGTCCGAGCTTCGCAAGAAGCTTCGCTCCGAACAGGTGGACTACATCGTCGCGAAAAAGACGCTGATGTCCCGCGCGGCCAAGGAAGCCGGTTATGAAATCGACTTCCGCACCATGCCCGGCATGCTCGGCATGGCCATCGCCCAAGAGGACGAGATGGCCCCGGCACGCATCATCGGCGAAGTCGCGAACAAAAAGGACGCGGCCATCAAGCTCGTCGGCGGCATCTTCGAAGGCGACGTCGTGGACCGGGAGTTCGTGACCAAGCTCTCGAAGCTCCCGTCCAAATCGCAGCTGCTCACCCAGCTGTTGTGGGTCTTGAACGGTCCGACCGGCGCATTCGCCCGCCTCCTCAATGCCTACAAGGAGGAGAAGGAAAAGACTGCTCCCGCAGCCTAACGTTTCATTCATTCAATCAACGTAACTACACAACGCTATGTCAGAAGAGACGAAGCAGGTCGAGATCCCGGCCAAGTTCCAGGGTCTCGTCGATTCCATCGAGAAGCTGACCGTCATGGAGCTCGCCGAGCTCGTGAAGCTGCTTGAAGAAAAGTTTGGCGTGTCGGCCGCCGCGCCGGTCATGATGGCCGGTGGTGCCGCCGCCGGTGGTGCCGCGGAAGAGAAGTCCACGTTCGACGTGGAGCTTGCCGAGGCGGGCGGCAACAAGATCGCCGTCATCAAGGTGGTGCGCGAAATCACGGGTCTCGGCTTGAAGGAGGCCAAGGACATCGTGGACGCGGCCCCGAAGGTCATGAAGGAAGGCGTGGCCAAGGCCGAAGCCGAGGACATGAAGAAGAAGATCGAAGAGGCCGGCGGAAAGGTCAACCTGAAGTAAGTGAGATAACAAAAAGCGGGTCCTGCCGCGGTTCACGATTTTCGTTCCCGACGTTCGTCGTGACGAGAAATCGCTCGCCGCGTCACCCGCTTTTTTATTTCGCGACGCGCAGGGATTGGATGATCTTCACCGCCTCCGCATCCGTGAGCCAGCCGCTTGATTCGATACGATAAAGATAGGTTCGGCCGACTCCAATCCAGAGGTTGCGTGTATAGGATGAACCATCGCCTTGAGTGAAAGAGATCACGGTCATACCGTTAATAATTCTTTCTCGAATCTCTTCGATCTGCTCACCATTATTCCGCAGCGTCTGTATTTCTTTCCGAATGGCAGCGGAGCTTGTCGAATTTTCAATAGAGAGGCTTGCTCCTCGTGTGAGACCGCCTTCGAATGGGTACGCAGGTCCAAACAAGATGAAGTTCGCATAGGCATCAACCGGATTGAGCGCGTACTTTTCCGTTCCCCAAGAAAAGTTATAGGGGAGGGTCATGGATAGCTTGGTCGTAGGATCGATATGTTGAACATAGACCGTAGCTGGTTCGATGTTCCACTTCGACTGAAAGACCTCATCTTCCGTGAGTTGATTCGACGTGGCATCGATAATGATCCGACCCCCCGGTTGCTGCGACACTTCTACCTTCCCCTCCAACTCCGTAATCTGCCTTTCGAGATTCTTTTTCACGGCTTCGAAGACGGCAAGCGCTTCGGCATCCGCTTGATTCTCGGCCGGGCGGAACGCGGTCGTGAAGCACACGCTCGCAAGCGCCATGGTCGCGAGGATGAGAACCCAGAACAGAATCCACGAGTGAAGCGGGATGGTTGTGAGTTTCCAAGACGCGTCTTTTGTCTTCGGTGATCCTTTTGTCGTTTTTGTTTTTCGCGGAGGCATACGCAGATATTCTATCACGTAACATGCAGCACGTGACAAAATCGTCATCCTGAGCGGAGCGAAGGATCTCACTCGGAGTGGGATTCTTCACTTCGTTCAGAATGACATTCCGCCTCGCTACTCGTTACTCGTTTACGGATTCGGTAAATCGAATTGATACACCTTGTTGTTATCGACGACGTAGATTTTCTTCGCGTCGCGGTCGGCGTGTACGGATGTCGGACCCGTGAGGGCGGGCGACGTGTACTGCACGATGAGACGCCCATCCTTGCGGAAGACGAGCACGCGCTTGCCGACGGCATCCGTCACGACAAAGAGATTGCTCACATCGTCGGTCCACATCGCGGAAATATTCGTGAGCGGAGGATCGATGGCGGGAAGCGCGAACGTGTCCTCGGCGCCGGTGCTGTAGCGTTTCACCGTGCCGTCGCGGAAGGCGAGCCAGACGTTTTGGTCCACGGCGATCGCCGTCGCGTTGGCGAGCTCGGCGGAGTTCTGTTTGAGATACGCGGTCTCTTGCGCGATCCCGCTGCCCGACGGCGCGTACCGCCACACCATGTTGCTTTGCGTATCGAGCATGTAGAAGCGGCGTCCATAGACGGCAAACGCCGACGTGCTGCTCACCTGGCTTGCCGTCCACGCGACTTGCGAGAACGTGCCTTCCTCCTGATCGAATACGAAGAGTTTGCGCTGGTCGTCAAGCAGATAGATACCGGAAGTGCCGGGCCAAGAGGCAATCAGGCGACCGAGTCCTTGCGGCAGGTCGTGGCGCTTGGTTTCGCGCGTCGCGGGTTTTACCTCGATGAGCTGCCGCGCGCTCGTGTCGGTCGCGAACACGCTGCCGCCGGCCGCCGAGACGGTCGTGAGCGCTTCGTCGGGCGCGCCGAGCGTCGCGGTCGCGATTTCAGGCGGTTCCATGACGGTCACCTCGTGGCGCAGCCTGGTCGCGATGTCCTCGAATTCGCCGAGGAGCTTTTGCCTGGCCTCCCGGCGTTCGATCGTCTTTTCGTCCAGACCGTTCGCGAGGTCGCGTCCCTCCTTCAGGAGTTGTCGCGCCCGGTTGTCGTTGTTGTAGACGATATTCGCCTCCGCCTGCGTTTTCCGGTCCACGGCCTGGTCGTACACGCTGTTCCACAACGCCTGTTCCGCCTTCAGCTTCCGGTCATTCTGGAACCACCATGCGCCCGCGAGGATCACGGCGAGCAGGATGCCGCCCGCGATCAGTTGGCGCTTCCGCTTGACCGTGAGCGTCGAACCGTGACCGGCGGCGGTGTTGCGCAGACCCGCCACCGCGACCGGATCGGCCGATTTCGGTCGGCGGTTCTTCAGGCGCGACGTGAGTTCCGCGAACATACCCACGAGTGTCGCGGCCGGCTTAGGCGGCCGGATCGCGGGGGAGAGGACGCCCTCGGTTTCTTGTTCGTGTGCGTACAGTTTTTCCACGGAACGCGTGCTTTTGCCCGCCTCCTCGACGACCTGGATCTTCTCTTCGCGCGTGAGCGGCGACAGCCAGGCCGCCACGCCCGCAAAGTCGTCGCTGACATTGCGTCGGTCCAGCTCTTGCTTGATTTCCAGCGCGGCCGTCACCGGTGGAAGCGTTTTGAGATGCTCCGCAATCTTCAGCTCACCGCGCATCCCGTCGAAATTCCGCGTCCCCGCGAAGAGGACGTCGCCCGGCTTGAGATCGCCGCAGATGAACGAGGCGAACGGTTTTTTGGGATCGACCTCGGCCGGTTGTTCCAGCGAGCCGAACAGATCGAAGCCTTTCCATCCGCCGTCCGGCTGCTTCTGGAGGAACATGTTGGCGAGCCGGCCCGTACCGGTCACGCACAAAAGCCCGTCGTGGTATTCGAGGAGGAACAAGTTTACGCGATTCCAGGCGATCGCTGTCGGTTCGCGCTCCACGAACGTCGCGACGGCCTCGTTCAGTCGTTGCACGAGCTTCTCGAATCGCGCCATCGGATCGCCCTCGAAGGCCGCGAGCAGACGGCGTGTCTGCTCGGTCGCCTCGTTCAGCGTATCCAGGAGTTGTTCGTACGCGTACAGTGTGGAGTCGATGTCGGCGATGAGCAAGAGGTTTGTCCCGCGTTTACCGCGCTCGAACCCGTCGTACCGGAAGAGCCCGACGATGCGGTCGCCGCCCGCATGGCTTCGCTCGATTTCCGCGATGCGGAACGCCTGTTCCATATCGAGGTTGAGTATAGGTTTTCCGGATCGGATACGTCCAGCAAACGCGGGCAAAGTCCCCGTCTTGTCAAGCGGGGGAACCTTGGGCAAGATAGGGTTCAGCGTATGCTTGAACACCTTTTTGGTTCGCGAACCCGCGTCAAGCTCTTGAGTCTCTTCCTCCGCAGTCCGGACGAGCCCATCTTCGTGCGCGAGATCACGCGACGCATCGGGACGCAGATCAACGCCGTGCGACGCGAGCTGTCCAACCTGCTCAAACTCGGCCTGATCGTCGAAACCGCCGAGTCGGAGCACGCGCAGGGAAAGGCGCGCCAGCCCGGGTTGAAAAAAAAATATTATAAGGTCAACCCCGATTTCCGCCTGCTCAAGGAGTTGTCCGCGCTGCTTCTGCGCGCGCAGGCGCTGTACGAAGGGCGTCTCGACCAGGAAATCCCCAAGATCGGCGATGTGAAATACCTTGCGTTCCTCGGCGTCTTCCTCGGCGAGCGCGCGCCGGTGGACGTCTTTATCGTCGGCGCGGTCAACGAGGCGCAACTCAAGAGGCTGATCCAGGAAGCCGAACGCGCGCTCGGATACGAGATCAACTTCACGGTCATGTCGCCGGAAGAGTTCCGCTATCGCAAGGACATGACCGACAAATTCCTGTACTCGATCCTCGAAGGCCGCAAGCATGTCGTCGTGGACAAGCTCGCCGAACGCGAGACGTAATGCGTATGGCCTGGCTCTTCATCGACACGCATGAACAAGGTCGCATTCGATACGCCTGGCTTGAGGGCGGCGTCGTGCAAAAACAAACGGAACGCGAAGGACGAGCATCCATCCTGCTGCCGATGATCGCCAAGGATCTCGTGACCCCCTCCAACTCCCCCTTAAAAAGGGGGAGAGAGCTCTCCGGCGTTTGTGTGGTCGAGGGGCCGGGGTCGTTTTCCGCGGTGCGTGGCGGCGTCCTCGACGCGAATCTTCTTGCACGACTGCTCCGGCTCCCGCTGGTCGCCGTTTCCGCCGCCGAAGCGCATGACCTCGCGGGCCTCGCGGCGCGGCTCGCCTCCGGCGACATCTCGACCTCGTCGTATGTCGCGCCGGTGTACGACCGCGAGCCCAACATCACCGTACCCAAAACGCCCGCCGCATGAACAAGAGTCGCTTCATTCGCGCCTGCGAAATCCTTCCCGGCGTGCTTGTCTGGACCACGCTCGTCGCATCGGTGACCTTGTCGTTCATCCGTCCGATTTGGATGGTCTATTTCATCATCGTGTTCGATTTGTACTGGCTCCTCCGTATCACGTACTTCATCCCCTTCCTGTTCATATCCTGGTTCCGATACCGTGTGGCGCTCAAGCGGAATTGGCAGGCCGATGCCGAGCGGCAGACGGGATACGATCTCATCCGGCATCTGGTATTCCTTCCGACTTATAAGGAGGAGCTTCCGGTGATCCGTGAGACGCTGCGTTCGCTTTCGACCTGCGCCTATCCCGCGAAACGTATGCACGTGGTTCTGGCGGGGGAGGAACGCGATGTGGAACGGTTCCGGGCAATCGTCGCGGCCGTCGAGCCGGAGTTCGGGAACGCGTTTGCGGGACTCTATACCACGACCCACCCGAAGGACGCGCCGGACGAAATCCCCGGCAAAGGCTCGAACCTGCATTGGTCCGCGTCGCAGATCGTGCCGAGGCTTGTGGCGGCCGGCCTTGATCCGGACGCGACCATCGTCTCCTCCTTTGACGTGGACACGATTGTCCATCCACAGTATTTCTCATGCCTGACCTACCACTATCTCACGGTTCCGCAGCCGACGCGCAGTTCGTACCAGCCCGTCGCGTTGTACAACAACAACCTGTGGGAGTCGCCGGCCGCCGTGCGCGTCGCCATGTTCGGCACGACGTTCTGGCTCATGACCGAGCTTGCGCGTCCGGAAGGGATGATGACGTTCTCGTCGCATTCCATGTCGCTGCGCATGCTTATGGACGTGGGCTATTGGCAAAAGGACATCGTCTCCGAGGATTCGCGCATCTTCCTGCAGGGACTCGTGCGCTATCACGGCGAATATCGCGTGACGCCGATCCATCTGCCCGTGTCGATGGATACGGTGATGACGGGGCATTACTGGAAAGCCCTGCCCGCGCTGTACAAGCAACTACGCCGTTGGGCCTGGGGCGTCGAGAACTTCCCGTACATGGCGGAGGCGTTCCAAAAGGATAAAGACATGCCGTTCCGGACCAAGTTCTGGTGGATCTTCAAGCAACTCGAGGGGATGTACACGTGGGCGACGGCGCCGTTCCTCATTTTCATCCTCGGGTATCTGCCGTTCTGGGTCGCGCCGGAGGAGTTCCGCAGCTTCGCGATTTTCCAGAACACTCCCTTCACGCTCCAATGGCTCATGCGCCTCGCCATGATCGGCTTGTTCGTGTCCGCGGGCCTCGCGCTCACGCTCCTGCCGCCGATCCCCAAGCATATCTCGAAGCCGTACGCGTGGTTCGTCATTCTGGCGCAGTGGCTGTTGCTGCCGGTCACGTTCGTCGTGTTCGGCGCAATCCCGGCGATTGACGCGCAGACGCGGCTGCTGCTCGGCAAGCGGCTTGGTTTCAACGTCTCTCCGAAACGCGTGCAGAAATCCGTATGAGTGATGCCGTCCGTTGGTCCGCCCACGTAGCGTCGGACGATCCGAGCGGGTCCCTGCTCGATGCGCTCTACGCGCTCGAGGCCGCGCATCCGCGGCCGGACGCCGTGATCGTGGTCGATAACGCGCCATCGGGCCGGCCGCGTCCGGAGATCGAGTGGTCCGATATACGCTGGCTGCGCAATCCGCGGCCGCAATCCCACGGCCGATGTCACAACCAGGCCGTCGAGCTCGCCCTGCACGCGTCTGCCGCGGAAACGGCCGAGACGATCGCGCTCCTGCTGACGCCCGACGTGGTCGTCGCGCCGGACCTTTTGCGCGAGCTCCGGCGCCTGTTTGAGGCGGATGCGCGACTCGCCTGCGTCGGACCCGTCGTGTATCGCGCGCATGTCGCGGGCTCGCTCGACGGCGAACGCCGCGAGCTCGAGCGCACCGACGTGATCGATGCGGCGGGGATTTCCCTGAGTTGGTTGGGTCGCTCGAAACCCATCACCGACGCCCGCGCCGCGTTCGCGCCCGCGCCGTCCTGTTTCGCCGTGCGGCTCTCGGCATTGCGCGTGCTCTCGCCGCGCGGACCATGGCTGCGCGAAACCGGATCGTGGGAGGATGCGGCCATGGGTCTCTTTCGCGGCCTGCGTGCCGCGGGCTATGGTCTCGCGGTGGCGCGGGACGCGCGAGCGTGGCGGCTTGCCGCGCGCGACGGATCGCGGTAAGGAAACGCAGGAAGTATGCGGAAACCCAAGGTGTCCTTCGTGACGGTCAACTATAAAACGCCGCATTTCATCCGGCATCTCCTGCGCGGCATCGACGAGGCAAAGCCGGCGTTTTCGTACGAGTATTTCATCGTGGACAATGCATCCGATAGCGACACGCTCGACCCGGCCGTCCGGCGCTATCCGTGGGCGACGCTCATCAAAACGGACAGGAACCTCGGATTTGGCGGCGGCAACAATCTTGGGATCAGCCGCGCCACGGGCGAATACGTCGTGCTGCTCAATCCGGATCTCACCGTGTTCCCCGGCGAACTCGACGCATGGATCGAGTGGATGGATCGTCGGCCCGACGTCGGGATTTCCGGCCCGCGCACGCTCAACCCCGATGGGACGGATCAATATTCGAGTTACCGCTTTCCCGGGCCGTTCATCCCGCTCTACCGCCGCACGCTGCTCGGTGCGACGCCGTGGGGGAGGCGTGCCATCGCGTCCTATCTCATGCACGACATGGACCGGAACGCGGAACAGGACGTGGATTGGGTACAGGGATCGGCGATGTGCATCCGTCGGTCCGTGCTCGAGCATGTAGGGCCGTTCGATGAGAGATTCTTCATGTATTTCGAGGACACCGATCTCTGTCGGCGCGTCTGGGAGGCGGGGCATCGCGTCGCGTACACGCCGCAGGCGAGGTTCGTGCACTATCTTCAGCGTGAAAGCCGCACCAAATATCCCTGGGAGGCGCTCACCAACCGCCTCGCCCGCGCCCACATCCAAAGCGGCATCACGTATTTTTTGAAATATCGCGGCAAGCCGACGTCGAGGGGCGCGTGACACGCGTCGTGCTAAGATAACCGCATGCCCGACGAACGGCATCCGAATTTTTTGACGTGTCCCGCCGTGCCGGAGCTGCCGGAGGGGAGTGTTGGCGAACTCAAAACTCAAAACTCAAAACTCAAAACCGAAAGCCCTTCTGACGATACGCGATACGCGATACGCGATACGCGTCCCGGCTTCCCCTGGGGCAAGGCGCTGGTGCTGCTTGGCATCCTGTTGTTGCTGATCGCGGGGTTCGTGACCGCGCCCGCGATTATCGGCGGGACGCGGGCCGGCGCGGCCGCGCTGCGTGCCGAGTCCGCGCTCAAGCTCGCGCAGACGCATGCGCTCGCGCGCGAATTCCGCGCGGCGGACGAGGAGCTCGCCGTCGCGGAACGGGAATTGCTCGAGGTCCGTGCGGGCCTGCGCGCGACCGGCGCTTGGCGCCAGGCGCCGTGGGTCGGCTCCAAGATCCGCGCGCTCGAGGAGGTCGAGCGCGCGGGCTCGGCCGCGATTAGCGGCATGCGCGACCTCTTGTTCGCCGCGATCTCGATCCAGGAGGCGCTCGGCGCGGCGGCGCCGGACGGTCTCGGCGTCGCGCCCGACCGCTCGTACAACGACCTGACGAAGGAGGAGAAGCGCGCGATCGTCTCGCGTCTCGCCGAGACCCTGCCGCGGCTGCGCACGGCGCGCGAGAAGATCGCAATCGCCGCCGAGGCATGGAGCCGCGTGCCGCAGGATGAGTTGTTCGCCCCGATTCGTAACGCGCTTTCTCCCTTGGCCGCGCAGCTCCCCGACGCCGAGCGACGTCTGGGCGAGGCCGTTTCCATCCTCGAGATCGCCGTCCCGATCCTCGGCTATCCCGCACCCAAGTCCTATCTTGTCCTGCTCCAGAACGCGGACGAAATCCGCCCGACCGGCGGCTTCATCGGCACCGTGGGCGTGATGCGCGTGGATGCCGGCGACCTCGAACACATCGAATTCGAGGACGTGTACGCCGTGGACAATCCCGTCGCGGAGACGTGGAAGGAGTCGCCGCCCGAGATCATGCGCCGCGAGCTCGGCGTGCCCGCCTGGTTTTTGCGCGACGCCAACTGGTCGCCGGATTTCCCGGATTCCGCGGCGCGCATCATGGATTTTTATATCCGGGAGATGAAACTCGGCCGTAACGTGGACGTGCATCTCGACGGCGTGCTCGCGCTGCAACCGGAGTTTTTCCGGCGTCTGCTCCTCCTCACCGGCCCGATCACGGTCGAAGACAAGACATTCACCGCCGAGAACTTCTTCGACCAACTGCAATACGACGTCGAACAGGGGTTTTTTCTCGAAGATCAATTGCCGGTCGAACAACGCAAGGAGATCGTCTCCAAAGTAGGCGATGCGCTTATCGAAAAATTGACCACGCAACCGGCTGCACGATGGGCGTCTATGCTCGACATCGTCGCATCCAGCCTCGAACGAAAAGACATTCTCGTGTATTCGGCCGACGCATCGTTGCAACGGCTGGTGGATGCACGCGGCTGGGGAGGTCGCGCACTCGGGACCGACGGCGATGAATTGTGGGTGATCGATGCGAACCTCGCCGCGCTCAAAACCGACGGCGTCATGGACAAAGAGATCATCTACTCCGTCGATGCGACCGATCCGGCCGGCCCGATCGCGACCGTGCGTCTGCGCTACACGAATACGAACCGGCGCATCACGTGGCGATACACCCGGTATCGCAGCTACACGCGCGTCTATGTTCCGGAAGGAAGCGAGCTCCTGTCCTGGTCCGGCGGGCGCGGCAATCCGGACGTGTTCAACGAGCTGGGCAAAAGGGTATTCGGTGCGTTTTGGGTGATCGAACCCGGCCGCACGGGCGAGCTTGTATTCCGCTACCGGCCGCCGGCGCGCGTGTCCGGCCGGCTCGCATCGGATTCGTACACGCTTTTGGTTCAAAAACAGCCAGGCGCCGAGGCAAAATTGACGCTCGATCTCCGGTTGGGTAAGACGGTGCGGAGCGCGTCGCCGCCCGAGGACGAATCTCAGTTCGGCGACGACCGCTATCGGTACGAAACCGACCTTTTGAAGAACGAGACGTTCAACGTTGTTTTCGAGTAGCGAGTATCGAGTATCGTCGGAGGCCGCGGGACGTGACTCGTTACTTGTTACTCGTTACTCGCCTCTTATGTTCGGAAAAAAAATCGGCATCGACCTTGGGACCACGACCGTGCTCGTGTACATCCCGAAAAAAGGCATCATCATCAACGAGCCGTCCGTCGTGGCGGTGTCGCTTGCCGACCGCAAGGTGCTGGCCGTCGGCAAAGAGGCGAAGGACATGATCGGACGGACGCCCGACACGATCGTCGCTCGCCGCCCGCTCAAGGACGGCGTGATCGCCGACTACCGTACCACCGAGGCCATGCTTCGATATTTTATTAATAAGGCGCTCGGCGGCATGCGGTTCTTCCGTCCCGAGGTCATGGTCGCCGTGCCGGGCGGTATCACGTCCACGGAACGGCGCGCCGTGATCGACGCCACGATTTCCGCCGGTGCCCGCGCCGCGTACATCATTAAGGAGCCGGTGGTGGCCGCGATCGGCGCCGACATCCCGATCGGCTCCGCTTCCGGTCACATGATCATCGACATCGGCGGCGGCACCTCGGAAATCGCCGTCATTTCGCTCGGCGGCATCGTGGCATCATCATCCGTGCGCATCGGCGGCAACAAGCTCGATTCCGCCATTCAGGAACACGTGCGTCGCAAGCACGGTCTCGCCATCGGCGAGCGCACCGCCGAGGAGATCAAAATCCGCATCGGTTCCGCGCTGTATCTGGAAGACAAGCTTGAGATGGAGGTGAAGGGCCGCGACATGATCGCGGGGTTGCCGCGCATCGTCACCGTCACCTCCGATGACGTCACCGACGCGATCCAGCATGAGCTGCAGGGCATCGTGGATGCGATCAAAGAAGTGTTACGATCCACACCGCCGGAACTTTCCGCCGACGTCATGCAAAAGGGGATGGTGCTTTCGGGCGGTTCCTCGCAGCTCCGGAACCTTGATCGTCTCTTCGCGGAAGCCACCGGCGTGCCGGCCTACGTCGCCGACAATCCGCAACAATGCGTGGCCAAGGGCACGGGCATCGCGCTCGAAAATCTCGAGATCTACAAACGTAGCGTGTTTTCGTCATGAGCGGCGAGTGTGTAAACTAAGAATATATGCCATCGTTAGAGAAACCTTCCTCCAAGCCGTCCGCCGATGAGATATTTGCCGCCGTCGCACGCGAGACGGAGGAACATAAACGCGAGCATCGCAAGCGGATGTACGAAGCGCCAACGCAGGAACTCGTCATGCCGGAGGAAACGGAAGAGTTTACCAAGCCGGAAATCTCCATCGGCAATCTTCCGAAGCGCGCACGTCGCGTCGAGACGCTTGCGCCGGAAGAATCCGGTATTCGCCCCGCCAACGGGAACGGAGAACCGGTTTCATGGACCGACTTCGGCGAAGAGGAGACGCCGATCGCCGAACGCGACGTGGCAAAAGTCTGGGGCGTTGAGGACACGCGTGCGCTCGATCGGGAGGATCTGGCACGGGCCCGGAAGATGGCGGAGGAAGAACAGGAGTCCGTGGAGAGGCTTCAGCGCGAAATCGAAGCGCTTGAGGACCAAGACACCGACGATGACATCCCTGTCGCGCCGAGTAAGCGCAAGCGACGGGTGTCGTAAGGTTCATGCGCATCGGCATCGAAGCGTCACGCGCGAACCGTCCGGTGAAAACCGGAGTGGAGTGGTATGCGTGGCACGTGATCCAAGGGATGAAGGAATTGCCCGAGGCGGCGCGGCATGAGTTTTGGCTGTACACGAATGATCCGTTGAAAAACGGACTTGCAACCGGTCCGTCGAACTGGAAAGAGAGGCGCTTGCCGTGGCCGCCAAAATATCTTTGGACGCAAGCTCGTCTGTCGTGGGAGATGGTGCGACGCGCGCCGGGCGTTTTGTTCGTGCCCGCGCACGTGTTGCCGGCCGTCTCCCCGAAGAAGTCCGTCGTCACAATCCACGACGTAGGTTTCAAGCGATTCCCGGAAGTGTACAAGAAGATACAAGTCGCCTATCACGAGATCACGACGCGCGACATCGTTCGTCGCCGTGCGCGAATCATCACGGTAAGCGAGTTCTGCAAGCGCGAGATCGTCGAGCTGTACGGGGCCGATCCAGAAAAGATTTTTGTGACGCCGCTCGGGTTGGATCATGAGCGATTCGTTCCGCAAGTCGCAAGTCGCAAGTCGCAAGTCGCCGAGAAATACGGGATCAAGGGGCCATATCTGCTTTTTGTCGGTCGGATCGACAAGAAGAAGAATCTTCCCGTGTTGGTAAAGGCCTTCGACATGATCGCGGATGAGTATCCGGAGATCGAGCTCGTGCTCGCCGGAACGTTTTCCGGTCCCTCCGGACTCGCGACGACCGGCGCAGAGGATCTCAAACGCGTCATTCGTCATTCGAAATTCGCCGCTCGAATAAAACTCCTCGGTTATCTCGACGAGGCCGACAAGCCCGCGCTTCTCTCCGCCGCCGCCGCGTATGTGCAGCCGTCGATCTATGAAGGCTTCGGCCTCCCGCCCCTCGAGGCGATGGCGTGCGGAACTCCGGCGATCTGTGCGAACGCGGCGAGCCTTCCGGAAGTCATTGGAAAGGGGAACGCGCTGTTTTTCGCTCCCAAACATCCGGACGAACTTGCCGAAGCCATCCGCAACCTTCTCGCTTCCGACGAGCTTCGCCGGGAACTGGTTGAAAAGGGTCTTGCGCGAGCCAAAGAGTATGATTGGCGCCGGACGGCTGCGGAAACGCTCCGTATGCTCGAATCATGGTAAACTGATTGGCAAGTATGATGATGGACGACGTCAAAGCCGCGCTGGCCGATCTGGGCCTCGCGCCCAAGGAGGCGGACACCTATCTCGCCATGCTCGAGCTCGGCCCCTCGAGCGTGCAGGACATCGCCAAAAAGGCGGGTATCAACCGCACGACGACCTATGTGATGATCGAAGGTCTCAAAAAGCACGGCCTCGTCTCCACGTTCGAAAAGGGGAAAAAGACGCTGTTCGCGGCGGAGAATCCGGAACAGCTCATCGAGATCCTGACGAGGCAGTCACAGGTCATCAATGCGAAGAAGAGCAAGCTCGAAGAGTCGTTGCCCCGGCTTTTGGCGATTTTCAATACGACGGGGGAAAAACCTCGCGTCAGGTTTCTCGAGGGTGAGGAGCCCGTGCGTGAGATCATCCAAAGGCTCGGGAACGTGGAGAGCGAGGTGTGGGAAATGTTCGCGGTCGATGAACATCTGCTTGAAGCGATCAAAAAGTTCCAAACGAACGAGTTTCGATCCAGTCTTCCGAGAAGATTGAAAACGCGAGCGCTCGTGACCATCAAGCCCGGTTACGATCTGCCGTATTTTGACACGAAGAGAGCGGATATTCGGGTACTCGATTGGAATATCCACCGGTTTACGGGCGATCTTGCGATCCACGATGATCACGCATACCTGTTCGTGTATCGCGGCCGATTCGCCGCCATTGCCATCCAAAGCAAGGAGATCGTGGAAATCCTGCGCGCGATGTTTGAAATGGCATGGAGCTGCGCCGTCGCATGGACGCCGCCTCCGGACTGGGAAACAAAGCATCGTTTGCACAAATAAAAAACCGACCGCGGGTGTCTTATGCACGGCGCGCGGCCGGCGAGGCGCCTGGCCGAAGCCCGGGCGTGTGATCCGGTCCGATACGTCGGACTCGTTCTTCAGGGTGATGGAGATCAGGCCTGACCGTAGCCGGGGCACGACAGCTTCCGACCCCACTGGTCGTCGAACCCGGAACAGCCGGGCGTGCCGCACCAAGCGGCGGACGTGAGGCGCGTGAACGCGCCTTCGTCGAGATCGAGGACCGAAGCCTCGAGGCCGATCGCGCCGCTCGTCTTGGCGACGTTCGCGACGACGGGGATCGCGATCTCGAGATGCACGTTCTCGGTGTGCATGCGTCGACGATCCGAATGCTGCTGGTTCATGATCCGGTCTCCTCTGTCCCGATCGGGATGGAAGAACGGCATGGAAAGTCGGGACGGCTTCCATGCCGCGCCCGCCGGCGATGAATAGGCAGGGCTTCCGTCACGCCAAAAGGCGCGGCGACCCCTAAGCCAATCAAAAAAAGAGGAATCTGTCAAGCATTCGGAACAAATAAATCGACCCTCCCGAGCGCCCGTTGGGAAGCAGGGGAGGGTCTGAAGGCCGCCGTTCGCGGACGCGGAGTGAGCCTAACCGATCACGGAAGCGCGGATTCGGGCGATCGCCGTATGGGAGGCGTTGGTCCCGAGAGCCGGCGCTCACGGCGCGTAGCACTTACGAACGGCGGCTTCGTAAGGCTCCCGCAGGACAGTGCGCCACGGGCCGAAGCCACCAGCGGCGCGAGGTCAGAAAGGTACCCATAGCACGTCTCTCCAAAGGAGAAAGCGTTGAACGAAGACCGATCTTCCGTGTGGCGGCGGGCTATCGGTCTGCCTTGGCGAGCCGCATTCCGGGGTCCGGAGGCTGCCCTGCCTCCAAGAGACGGTTCGATCGCGGAGTGATCAGGTCCGCGACGCCAGACTCGGTCCGGAAGCGACCCCGGCCGTCCGGGGATTTTGAGTTCTCTGCCGCGAAAGTACTGTTGACGGTTGATCCCGATAGCGAGACTTCGGGCGATCCGTGTTTGATCCGGCAGAGCGTGGTTGCGCGAACGCAACGTATGCATTGTCTAGAAATGGCGAATTTTAAGCAAGAAGTGCGATAGATATTGTTATATTCGCTTAACAGAGCGAAAAATATTTCGCTAACTTTTCAACAAATTGGAAGTTATATTTTCTTGACAAAATATAGATTTTATGTTACTTTACCCGGTTCTGAGATTGGCTGTGATGGCACGAACCACGGAACGAAATCCGTGATTTCGATCATTACAACCGACTTCAGTCCGATTCCGCCCGAAGCGAAAGCCGAGGGTAACAATATGCAGTTCCGGCAGGTGCCGGGGCGGAGGATAGACACGTGAAGAAGATCGAGATGTTCGCGTTCGTCGCCATGGTGGCGGCGAGCACCCTCGTCGGATGCGGCAGCTTCGGCCCCGCACCCATCTTCGAGAGCGACGCGGGCCTCGCGCCCATCACCGATGCCGGCGAGCGTCCGCGCACGCCGTCCGACGGCGGCATGCAGATGCCGCCCGAGATGGACGCGGGTACGGACGTCGATCGACCGCTCTCCGGCGAGGAGTGCGATCCCGATCGGGACGCGCAGGCCTTCTCCGAGGGCCGGTACGGCTGCGTCCGGGAGGGATGCGAGAGCGCGTATCTCGCATGTCTGCGCGGGCTACGCGAGCCCGGCGTCTGGGCGTGGGAGTGCGTCCCCGACGTGGGCTTCGTCTGTTCGTCCACGCCGCGTCCGGAGACGGACGCGGGCAGGCCGAGCGCCGACACCGACGCGGATGCGCCCGCGACCGGAACCGATGCCGGCCCGGCCGCGACGGCGAGCGATGCGGGTTCACCCGCGGCGCCCGTCGACGCCGGCCCGGCCTGCGAGTCCGGTTCGTTCGTGGTCTGTCCGCTCGTGTGTCCCGACGGGACTGCGTGGTACGGAGGGATCGAGTGTGATACTTCGCGAGGCTACTTCGGCGACTGCGTGCAGATCCGAGGGCTCGAGTGTCCCGCGCCGCACACCGACGCGGGAACGCCGGCTCCGGTCGATGCGGGTACGGACTCCGGTCCGCCCGCAGTCGATGCCGGAACGGATGCGGGCATGGACGCCGGCACGGATGCCGGAACCGACGCAGGTTCGCCCGATGCGGGAACCGACGCCGGCACGGATGCCGGAACCGACGCAGGTCCCTCGTGGACGCCGACCGGCGTCGTACGGATCCGCATCGCCGCGAGTACGCTCGCGGAGATCGGCGCGTGGTGCCCCGAAGGGGGCGCGCCGGACATCCGGCTGCACTCGGGTGCGCGATGGTACACGAGCTGCCGCTCGAGTACGCTCGACATCCCCGTCTCCGCGCTTCCGCCCGGACCGTACAACGCCACGGTGATCTGCCAGACGGACACGTTCTGTCCGTCGGGCGGCGCCGAGCCCTCGTGGGCCGGATACCAAAGCCCGATCGTGCTCGGCGGTACGCTGAACACGGTCGTGCCGTCGGCCCGGTTCCCGGAGGTGTCCTTCGACGGGCGCCCCGCGCGGGAGGGGACGTTCTACTGCCACGACACGTGGAGCCGCGGTGTCCGCCGCGTCCAGGTGCAGGTGGTGGATTCGTCCGCCCCGCTCGCCACCGGCTGCGCGGGGAGCACGGGAAGCTGAACATCCGCCCTTATGTGGGCGCCTGACGAGGGGGTCGCTCTGACATCCTCGAGAGGCGCAAGCTCGTCTGATCAACCTGATCGGACTCGTAGCTTGCGCCTCTTAAAATTTGCTTGAAAAGAATATAAAGAAAACTACGTTTTCTTTGCAGAGAGGAAAACGCTTTCCTCCCTGTACTCTCCTGCGCCCCAGGTCCTGCGCTTCTCTCCGCCCAAGGCGGATTCGATGCTCGGAAGGGTGTATTAAATCGCGCCTCACGAGAACCGGAGCACGGCCCGTGAGCGAGGCCGAAGCGGATGTCTGCTGTTGAAGCGAGCGAATCTAAAAAAATATATTGAGCGAGCAAGTTCAGGCATCCAGGCCGAGTGAGACGGTATGCCGTGCGAGGATCGCAGTGCCGGCGCGAGCGGGAGGGTGCAGGGAGGGTGACGACTCACCCTTCCTGCAAGAAAGCCAGAGGCTTTCTTTAACTCTTTCTTCTCAATAATCAATTAAATTAGCCAAAAAATCTTTCTTAGACCGATTTGAGGGTGTCACGGATTGACGTTTTTATTGTTTTATGCAAATGTCAGCCCTGTCTCCGGAATCGATTCCGGACTGACCTCGGTGTAAAACGCCGAGTTTCGACAACCTGAGAGAGAAAGGAGGTGGCCATGCGCCACCTGTACGTGCTGTACGCGGCGGCCCTCGCCGCCTCCTCGATCCTGTTCGTCGCCTGCGTGCCGATGGCACCGAGCGATGGCTTCGACAGCGGGTTGGACGCCGGTCCGCAGGTCGTGCGGCTGCCCGACGGGGGGATCTACGATCCTCTCGAGGGGACAGCGTGCACGACCGGTCAGGTCGAGGCGTGCGCGTACCCCTGCTGGAGTCAGGCGGTTCGCGTGTGTCCGATCGAGACGGGCGTCTGGAGCCGGTGCACGCCCGATGAGCTGCACGGTTACGACACGTGCGCCCCCGCGCCCTGCACGGGCCCGGAGGTCTGCACGACGCCTTGCGGCAACGGCGGCTTGCGCAACTGCGCAGACGGAGTACTCTCGCCCGATTGCACGCCCATCGCGCCCTCGCTCGAGACGTGCGATGCGGGCGTGATGTCCATGCCCGACGGAGGCGCGTCCTCCGGCACCGATGCCGGTGCGTCCTCCGGGACGGACGCGGGAAGCTCTTCCGGCACCGACGCCGGTCCGCCGATCTGCGGCGGTTGCGTCGATCGCAACGCGACGCGCATCTGCGTGACGCGCTGCGGGTACGCTGGAGGCCAGACCTGCGGCGAGTGCCTCGACGGTCTGTGCTGCCACCCGCTCGCCCCCTCGCTCGAGACCTGCGCCGCCGCTGACCCCGTCTGCGGCGGAAGCCCCTCCGGGACGGACGCCGGCACCGGGACCATGGCCGACGCGGGAGCGGGAGTCATGACGGACGCCGGTTCGTCCTCCGGGACGGACGCCGGTTCGTCCTCCGGGACGGACGCGGGCGCGATGTCCACGGACGCGGGCGGGGTCGGCGCGTGCATGGGTTCGATGTGCATCGAGCTCAGCGCCGGCGTGACCTGGTGTACCTCGGGCACGCCCGAGATCTGGCACTGGGACAACACCGGTTGGACGCCGGCCGACACCGAGCACTTCGGAGCGTCGCCGTTCTCGGTGCCCATCGGTCCGTCGGACGTGTGGCTGAACGGCTCGCCGCTCAACAACACCGTCGTGTGCCGAACGGGCACCGGACGCTACGCCTGGACCGTGAGTCCCGTGATGGTCTCGGCGCCGATCGGCGGTCTCGCCTCGAGCGTCGGCATCAGTCGGGTGGTGATGGACGGCGTCGACGTCACGCCGTACGTTCGGATCTGCTGGGACTCCAACAACCCCAGCCGTGACCCGATCTACCACCGTTTCCAGATCATGGCGCAGACCGCGCCGTGGTCCGGTTGCTGGCCCGGTACCGGCTCCTGATCCTCTCTCGTTCCTCTGACGGCTTCGATCTCTCCGCTTCGCGGATGATGATCGAGCCGTCTTTTTCGTTCCGGGAAAGATCCATAAACAAACCAAATCCTTGAACCCAGATCCCAGATCCCTAATCTCTGGGATCAAGGCTCCGGGATCGAGGATCGCATTTGTTCCCCCTCATATATTCCGTGTACCCTAAACGCATGTCTCCCGACATCGTGCGCAGTCTGATCGGCGGTTTGCTCTGCGCCGCCTTGCTGCTCGCATTCGGTTTTCTTCCCGTCTGGTTAGACGGAGGTCGGGGTTGGGCCGAGTCGAACGCGTCCGACATCGCCATGCCGATCGGAGAAAGCAAGACGGCGGAGTTGCGCGCGCCGTACGAATTCAACGCCCCCGCGGGCGTTGGGTTGCCGCGGACGCGATAGCCGTCACGCGGACTTGGTCTTTCGGACGCGACGGACGGATCGGAACACGGCTTCTACCGTGGGCGTAAACGTGGATTGGCGCCGGACGCGGCGCTGCAGCAGCTTGCGCCGGGCGGATTTGATGTCGGCCGTCTTGGCGAGATAGACGATGATCCCGGTCGGATCGTTGACGAACAGCGCGGGACCGACGCCCGCAAAATCCGCCTTTTCCCAGTCCCGTTTCGGCGCCACGACGATCACGCCTCGATGCCGATCGAGAAGCGCGCGCACGTGATCAAGCAACGCGTGGGTCTCCGCGCCCGGCGAGACATGACACAACACGACGTCGTACGACGTGCGCAATCCATGCGCATCCTTGGCGCGCGCGTCATCCGTCCGTTTGACCGTTGGAAGGAACGCGCGGACCAGCGGCACGTACAGCGCCTCGCCGTCATGCGCCTCGAGGACGGCGTGCGCGCCGGACGCGTCGACGAGATCGAGGACTTTCGGGATATGGTGATAGTCGAGGCGGGACATGGACGCATTGTACATAGAACATTTTACATTGAACATCAGCATCAAAATGCCCAATGTCCGATGCGGAATATGATATGATGAAGACGTGAAAACGGAGGCGTTCCTTCCGCAAGAGTCGATCTGGCCGCGCGTTGCGTTGGGTGTTTTTTTGCTCGTCTCGATCGCCCTCCTCGTCGTGACCGCGGAGACACGCGTCGCCGTCACGTTTCTCGTGACGGCCGCGGCCCTGGTGTTGATCGCCTGGCGATTCCCGTACGCGGTGCTATCGCTTTGGATGCCGCTCTCGTTCCTGCTTGGCATCCAGGTTCTCGTGTCGACGGGTTATTACCGCGTCGGCGAGCGGACGTTTGGTACCACCCTGGAACTCTCGGTCGGTGAGTTGATCGCGCTCGGCCTCGTCGTCGCCTGGGCGCTCCGCATGTTGCTGCTGTGGCGCGGACGACGCGACCGTCACTGGCAGCCCTGGCTTCCGCTTGCCGTTCCGTTCGTCGCGCTCGCGGCGGCACATGCCTTGTCCTACTTCGGGCCGGGACAGCCTGCGCTCGCGGAAGTCGCGCGCTTCGTCGTGCGCTATCAGATCTTCCTGTATCTCTCTTGTATCGCGCTCGTCGTGAACTTTGTCCGTTCCAAAAAACGGCTTCGAAACGTGTTGCTCGCAATGACGCTGCTCGGAACCGTCTTTGCCGTTGACGGATTGCGGAACATGCTGGCGTTCGGTCCCAGCGGCGTCTCAATCCGGCAGGCGCAGCCCGCGGCGATCCTCGAAGTGAATCCGCTCGGCGGCAATCAGCACTCGCTCGCCGAGACGCTCATCGTCTGCCTCGGCGCGGCGCTCGCATACGCGGCGATCCTCTCGCCCACGTCCAAACGCCGGCGCCTTGCCTTGTGGGCCGCCGGACTCATGTTCGCGGTCGCGATCCTTACGTTCTCGCGCACGGCGTGGGTCGTGCTTGCGCTTGAGGCGTTCGTCCTGGGCGCGACCGTGTTCCGCGACGACGTGCGTCGCTTCCGTCGCGTCGTTCTTGCGGCGGTGTTGGCGATCATCCCGCTTGCCGGACTCATGGTCGCCTATTCGCTCACGCTCGGCTCGCTCGGCTCGCTTGATGCGCGTGCCGCGCTCACCGCCATCGCGTGGACGCTGTTCCTCGGCAGTCCCTGGGTCGGCGTGGGCGCGGGTACGTTTGCCGCTCGCGTGACGAACACCTATGCCTATCTCATCGAATTCGGCGTGCCGCTCGATTCGCACGGCGTCATTCAAAAGATCGCCGCGGAGGCCGGTCTCGCGGGCCTCGTCGCGTTCGGATGGGTCGCCGCGGCGGCCGTCAAGCTCGCCGTCGATGCATGGAAGGCGATTCCCCCGCGGCGTCCCGAATTCACGGCGTACGTGATTCTCGTCACGACGGCCGGCGCGATCTTCCTGTACCAGCTGACCAGCACCAGTTATTGGACGCCGAGAATGTGGGTACCGGTCGGACTGATGCTCGCCGCCGGCCGCCTGTTCCGCGGCCGGGAAGTCGGCCGCGATCCGGATTTTCTTCGTACGACCCATGTCTAAGCCTCTCGTGATCCATGTCTTGTGGACGCTCGGCCGCGGCGGCGCGGAGCGCATGACGTTCGATCTCGCGCGCCGGTTACCCGATGCCGGGTTCGACGTGCGCGTCCTCGCGGCCGGCGGCGGGGGCGAAATGGAACGGGATTTTGCGGACGCCGCCGTTCCGATCGTCGTGAATCCGCATCGCGGCTCTCGCCGCGCCGCCTTCGCGCTGATGCGTGAGGAGATCCGCGCGCGTAAGCCCGTCCTGTGGCATACGCACCTGACGCCCGTCTGGGCCGGCCTGGCGGCCCGGTCCTTGCGCGCGCGGCCGTGGGTCGCGACCGTGCACGGATTCGAAGCCGCCCTCCCGTGGCCCGTCCGCGTCGCGCGCGGGCTTGCGTATCGCGCCGCGGATCATGTGGTCTGCGTGTCCGACGCCGTGCGCGCGGCGCTTCCCGCCGCGTCGAGAGGCGTTTCCGTCATCCCGCCCGGCATCGACGTGACACGCTTCCTGCCGCGCGAACCGCGGCTGGCGGGCGACGTCCCCGAACTCCTGGCCGTGGCACGCCTCGTGCCGGAGAAGGGATTGGACGTCCTGCTCGACGCCCTCGCGCGCGTGCTGCGTCCCTGGAAACTCGTCATCATAGGCGATGGCCCGGAGCGCTCGTCGCTCGCCCGTCAAGCCGAGCTCCTCGGCCTCCTGCCGCGCGTGCGATTCGCGGGCGCCGTGGATGATCCCGCGCTCTTCTACCGACGTGCCGATCTCTTTTGCTTTCCGTCGCGTTCCGAAGGACAGGGGATGGCATTGCTCGAGGCGTCGGCGTGCCGCGTCCCCGCGCTCGCGAGCGACCTTCCCGCCATCCGCGAGGCGTTCGGCGAGGACGCGGTCGCGTATGCACCGCCCGACGACGCCGAGGCGTGGCGCGTCGCGATCGAACGCGCGCTCGCGCGCTATCCCGAGGCGCTGGGCCGTGCCGAACGTGCGTCCCGGATCGTGCGGGCACGGTATTCACTCGACGCGATGGTGCGCTCGCATGCCGCGCTCTATCGGAAGCTTCTGGGAGAAGTTAGAATCTAGAAGCTTGAATAAGGTTCAAGCGCGAGCTTCTAAATTCCTGCTTCCAGTCTACCTGCATGAAAATCCTCCAGGTAAATAAATTTTTCGATCTCCACGGCGGCGCGGAGGTGTATATGCATGAGTTGTCGCGACGTCTGCGCGATGCCGGACACGAGGTGCATGCGTTTTCGACGCGGTCTGATCGCAATTTACCGTCGGATGACGCGGAGTATTTCGTGACGCGCTACAACCTGGATCGTCGGGAAGGCCCGTTCACCGATCTCAAAAAAGCCGCCAATTTTCTTTGGAACGTCGAGGCGAAACAGGGCATCGAGCGCATGCTGGACGATCTGAAGCCCGACGTCGTGCATCTGCATAATCTCTACCACCATCTTTCCTCGTCGGTGCTTGCGCCGATCCGCGCGCGGAATATTCCATGCGTGCAAACGCTGCATGACTACAAGCTGATCTCGCCCAACTACGCGCTGTTCGACCACGACGCCATTTGCGAACGCGCCAAGAACGGGAAGTATTTCAATATCGTGAAGCATCGCTGCCTCGCGCCCGGACTCCTCCCGAATCTCCTCGCGGCGGCGGAAATGTACATGACCAAGGCACGGCAATCGTACGAACGTACGGCACGGTTGTTCTTGTGTCCGTCGCGTTTTTTGATGGAGAAGATGGAGGACTGGGGAGAGCCGAAAGGCAAGTTGCGATGGTTACCGAATCCGGCGGAGCTTTCGCCCGAGCCCGCGGCGGGCGGCGGCGGCTATCTGTTGTATGCCGGGCGCCTCTCGATCGAAAAAGGATTAGCGTCGTTTTTGGAAGCGGCGATGCGCATGCCGGAGTTGCCCGTGAAGATCGCCGGCCGCGGTCCGCTGGAAAACGAACTCCGGTCGCTGGTCGCGTCGCGCGGCGCGTCGCATATCGAGTTTCTCGGTTTCCTGTCGCAGCGCGAGCTCGAGCCGCTCCGCCGTCGCGCCGAGGCGTTCGTCCTTCCGTCGATCTGGTACGAGAATGCGAGCCTCTCGCTGCTCGAGGCGATGGCGGCTGGATTGCCGTGCCTCACGACGCGCATCGGCGGCAATCCGGAGCTCGTCGAAGACGGCGTGAACGGATTTCTCGCGCTGCCGAATAACGCGGAGGACTGGCATCGCGTGCTGCGCCGTTTTCAGGCCACGACGCCGGAGGTGCGCCGTAAGATGGGGGAGGCGAGCCGCGACAAAATCCGCGCGCGGCACCTGTGGCCGGACCACCTCGAACTCGTGGAGCGCTGCTATCGGGAGGCGGGGGCGAGGGGTTAATCGTTGACTATCTCCTTGATTTTCGCCATGTTACGCTGTTCGCATGTGGCAGCGTCGCATCGCTTTGCTGATCCTCCCGATCCTCATCGCGGCGTCTTTTCCTTCGCCAACCTTTGCGGCGCGCGGCAAGCATGAATCGCCGAAGCTCATTAACTTTTTTCTCGGGTACGAAATCAAACCGGATGATCCGGCCAAGCTCGCGCAATGGGACATCGTGGTACTCGACATGGATCAGACGTTCCAATTTCCGGAACGTTTGCGCGAGATCAAGCGCATCAACCCGCGTACCAAGCTCCTCGCCTACGTGAACGCGAGCGAAGTATCCGAAGCGCGGTTTCGGGGCCATCCCGCCTCGCCGGGCGCGCGCCTCGCCGCGCGTATTCCGTCGTCGTGGTTTTTGGCGCGTTCCGACGGATCCCGCATCCAATGGTGGTCCGGCAATTGGATCATGAACGCAAGCGACAACTGCCCGGTCGTCGGCGGCAAGCGATGGAACGACCTCGTTGCCGAGTTCGTTCGTGACGAAATCATGCCGCAGGGTATCTGGGACGGCGTGTTTCTCGACGCGGCGTATGGCGACGTGACGCCGTTTTCCGGAACGAACGTCGATATTGACCGGAACGGCCTCGTCGATACGCCCGCCGCGATCAACGCGAGCTGGCGCGCGGGCATGACCGAGCTTATCCGTAACGTGCGCGAGGCGAATCCCGGCATTTGGATCATCAACAATTCGAGTTCGGCGTATGCGTCGCTGACCAACGGCGTCCTGTTTGAGAACTTCCCGCGATACGGGTTCGTCGGTCCGTTCAACGAGCTGCGCGACGCCTTGCGGCGCAACGTCCCGCCCAAGATCTCGGCCGTGAACACGAATACGAACAACCAGGAACGTCCGAACGACTATCGCCTGATGCGTTACGGCCTCGCGGCGACGTTGATCGCCGACGGATACTATTCGTTTGACGCGGGGGACGCCGGCCATCACCGCACGTGGTGGTACGACGAATACGACGCGCCGATCGGACCGCCGCGCGGCGAGCCGCGCATCGTGAAGGGTGCGAGCGCGAATCAACCCGCCGTGTGGGTGCGCGAGTTCGCGCGCGGGTATGCCGTCGTGAACGCGACGAAAGATGCCGCGGAAGTCTCGTTACCCGGCGAGTTCGAGAAGATCCGTGGGACACAGGACGCGCGTACCAACACCGGGGCGATCGTGACTCGGGTGACGGTTCCGGCCGAGGACGGGCTTGTGCTCCTACGTCGATCCGACGTGACGGAAGTGCGCGGCTCCGCGTTTCAAAACGGCAGCTTCCTGCAGGTGTTCGATATGCAAGGGCAACGGTTGCGCAACGCGTTTTTCGCGAATCGTGACGACGTGCCCGGCGGCGCGAACGTGCTCGTCACCGATCTCGACCGCGACGGCCGCGACGAGGTCGTGTTCGCGCAGGACGGTCTCGTGACCGTGCGCTTCGGCACGGGCGGGCGCGCGACGTTCCGTCCGTTCGGGACGGCGTATCGCGGCGCCGTCGAGCTCGCGGTCGGACAGACCGATCGCTCCGTCGCGTGGGAGCTGATCCTCACGCCCGCGTCCGGCCGCGAAGCGACGACGCTCGTCACCGACGCGCGCGGACGCGTTCTGCGTTCGTGGCTCGCGTATCGCCGGGAGTTCCGTGGCGGCGCGACGGTCGGTATCGGCGATTTCAACGGCGACGGCTTGCGCGAAATCGTGACGGGTCCGGGAAACGGCGGCGGACCGCATATCCGCACGTTCAAGACCGATGGCGTGCCGTGGCGCGGCGGATACTTCGCCTTCGACGCGTCCGAGTCCGGCGGCGCGCGCGTCGCCGTCGGGGACGTCAACGGCGACGGCATCGACGAGATCGTGGTCGGAAGCGGTCCGCGCGCCGTGCCTCGCATTCGCGTGTATGATGGGAACGCGCGCCTGCTGTCGGAGTTCACCGTCGGCACGGGCGCATCGTCCGACGGGGTCAAGCCCGTCGTCGCGGACATCGACGGCGACGGTCGCGCGGAAATCCTCGTGCCGGGACAACCTTTTTAACTATGGAAAGCCAAAGGCAAAAAGCAAAAAGCAATAGGGGCACCGGTCTGGCGGAACACGCGACGACTGCGGCATTCACGACCTCGCGGGCGATGACGTCGCATCTGCGCAAGCGGTACCGCGAGCGGTATCTCGGCCGTTCCCGCCATGCACGCGTGTTTTTCGCGTTCGATCTCGCGCTCCTTGGTCTCGCCGTCTTGCTCGTCGGCGCGAATCTCTATCTCTTCACCGTCATTCCCGCGCCGCTGGAAGGCTATCGCCTCGATCTCGCGACGCCCGCGATCCGTTCGGCCGCGCCCGTCGCGCTCGAGGCCCGCGTCAGCGCCTCGGGCGACGAGCCGCGCCGCGACGTGCGGCTCGAGTGGGCATTTCCGCCTGGCACGGAGATCCTTCAGGCCGAGCCGCCGCTCGCGCCGGGCGGCGCGTATCTCGGAACGCTCGCGCCGGGCGAGACCCGGTCGTCGCGCGTCGTCGTGCGTCTCTTCCAACCGGTTGGCGACGTGGGTTTCGGCTTCCGTCTGCGCGACGCGGACGGCGAAATTACGGGTCACGCGACGCGCCGTCTCGCCGAAAGCGGCCTGCGCTTCGAGCCGCTGATCCCCGTCGCCTCGGCCGTGCGCGGCGCGTTCATCCCATACCGCCTACGCAACGACACCGCGCTGCCGCTCGAAGGCATCACCGTGACCGCCGTCCGCCCGTCGACCGTCAACGATCTCGTCGAAGTCCGTGTCGCGCGTCTCGAGCCGTATGAAGAACGCGTCTTCGCCGTCCGCCCGTCGGCCATGACCGCGATTTCGCTCGCGGCCGAGATGCGAGGCGTCCGTCTCGTGGCACGCGAAGAGTCATACGCGCTTCTCGCATCCGACCCTGCGGGCGTGCGACTCGAGCTTGAGCCGGCCGGCGGTCGCGAGCTTGTGTTCCGCGCCATCACCGACCGTGCCGCGTCGCTCGCCGTGTGGCATCCGGGGTTGTCGGACGAGGGACATCTTCGGGTGTTGGATATCGCGCCGGGCGAGCGCGATCTCCGGCTCGACGTCAATCCCGTGACGCGCGAGACGGCCTGGTACGTGACGCCGTATGTCGTGCGGTCGGACGGCTATGCGCTCGGGTTTTCCGCCGTCGGATCGATCACGACGCCGTTCGGCATCCATGCATCGGCGCGGTACTTCGCCGCCTCCGGCGACCAGATCGGCATCGGGCCGCTGCCGCCGCGCGTGGGCGAGGCGACGCGCGTCTGGATCGGGCTGCGCATCGAGCCGACCACGTCCGAGCTCACCGACGTGCGCGTCGCCGCGCGTCTCGCGCCGGGCATTCGCGTTACCGGCCGCTCCGCGCTGCCGGATGGCGGCTCGTTCTCGCAAACCGACGAGGCGTTGCGCTGGACGCTCTCGTTCCTTCCGGCCGACGAGGACGGCGCGCAGGCGTTTTTCGAAGTCGAGGTGACGCCGGTCGCGTCGGATCGCGGTCGTGTGCCGCTCCTGATCGAATCCGTGCGTGCCGAAGCCCTGGACGGCCGCACCGGACGGCGTCGGACGGCAGATTTCGGCGCGGTCGACATGAATCTGGCGGAAGACGAGCGAGGGAAAAACTTGGGGAAGGTCGAGTAGAGGCAAGGCGCGCCTTGTCCCTACTTCAGACGATCAGCATCGCATCTCCAAAACTATAGAAGCGATACTCATGTTCGATCGCGTGCTTGTACGCGTTCAGGACGTTTTCGCGGCCCGCGAAGGCGGAGACCAGCACGATCAAGGTCGATTTCGGCAAATGGAAATTCGTGATCAATCCGTCCGCAATTCTGAACTCGAAACCGGGAGTGATGAAAAGTTTGGTGAAGCCGGACCAATCTCGCGCCACCCCAGGCCCCTCCTCTGAGAGGAGGGGTTGGGGGAGGTGTCTCGCCCAGCTCTCAAGCGCCCGCATCGCCGTCGTGCCCACGACGATGACGCGTCGTCCTTCGCGTTTGGCGCTCGCGATCGCTTCGCGTGTCTCTTCCGGCACATGGGCCCATTCTTCGTGCATCTCATGCGATCCGAGCGTGTCCGTCTTGATCGGCCGAAACGTCCCAAGTCCGACATGCAACGTCACAAATGCGCGTTCGATGCCTTTCTTCTTGAGTGCCTCGAACAGTGTCGGCGTGAAATGGAACCCGGCCGTCGGCGCCGCGACCGATCCGACGTGCTTGGCATAGGAGGTCTGATACACGGACATATTTTCCTTGGTTGGTTCGACGTATGGCGGCACCGGCACTTCTCCGAATTCGTCGGCAAGCTCGAAGACGCGCTCGGGAGGCAGACGAAAATCGAGATCGATCGTTCCGTCGTCGCGTTTACCGAGGACCGTCGCTTTCCATCCGTTTTTAAACACCAGCCGCGTCGCCACGCGCAGTTTCTTTCCCGGTTTCGCCAAGGCGATCCACGCGCCACGATCCGGTCGAAGCAGAAAAATTTCCACTTCTTTGCCGCGGTCGCGATGCAGGCGGTTGTCGATCGTCGCTCTCAGTCTTGCCTTGAACACCTTCGAATCGTTGAAAATCAACAGGTCGCCGGCGCGAAGCAGCTCCGGAAGATCGTCGACATGCCTGTCTTGCATCGCGCCCGAGCGTCGATCAAGAACCAAAAGCTTTGCCGCTTCGCGCGGTTGCATCGGTGTTTGCGCGATGCGATCCGGGGGGAGGTGATAATCGAAGAGAGAGACGTCCATGCCGGCAATGTGAAGAAGACCGGGGAAAAACGCAAGCACCCTTGTTTCTCCCGAGGGATTCCGTCATTCTAGGGGGAGGTATGGCCGATCGGACCGACGAGATTGTCATCCCCGAGCCCAAAAACGGGCGATTTCGTTTTTTGAAGACGAAAACGTTTTGGATCGTGACCGCGCTCGCGCTTGCGGGCGGGTGGTGGGCGGCCGCATCATGGTTCGGGGAGCAAGGTCCGTTTTACGAGACCGAATCGATCCGGCGCGGCGATCTCGTGAGAACCGTGGAGGTGACCGGTGAGGTCGTGCCGGAGGCGCGGCTTTCGTTGGCGTTCAAAAGCGGCGGGAGCCTCGAGCGGATTCACCACCGCGTCGGTCGTCGGGTGAAGGCGGGCGACGTGATCGCGGAACTCGAATCGCGCGACCTTCGGTTCTCGGCCGAGCGGGCACGCGCGGCGTTGGCGGTCGCGCAGGCCAATTTGAACGCGCGGCTGGCCGGCGCGACCGAAGAAGCCGTCGAGATTGCCCGTGCGGCCGTCGACCAGGCCCGTGCCGCGCATGACAAGGCGCAAACGGATCTCGAGGTCACACGCGTCGTCGTCGAAGACGAGCATGCGCGGGCCAAGCTCGCGTTCGATCTTGCGGAGCGCAATCTTGCGAATTCCGGATCCGTGGCCGAGCAGGCCGTCGTGACGAGTTTCGAAAACCTGCGTGCCGTATTGCAAACCGCGCTCGGTCCCCTGCGTACGGGTTTGACCGACGGAGATGCCATTATCGGAATCGACAACTCTGCGGCCAACGACGGATATGAAGACGTACTCGGTATTTTCGATCGGCCGTCGCTCGAGCAGGCAAAGCGGACGTATCCCTCGACCAAGGCATCCGTCGAAGCCGCGGAACAGGCGGTTCGCGCCTTGTCGGTCGGATCAAGCCGCGACGCGATGCTCGACGCCGCGCTCAAGACCCGGACCGCGCTCGAGCAAGTGCAGCTTTATCTGACGTACGTGCAAAAAACGTTGGCCGGATCGGTGACGAATATCAATCTCACGACCGCGAGACTCGAAGCGTTGCAGGCGGGTATCGCGCTCGACATCACGTCCGTAGGCGGGCAACTGTCCGCCGTGGTCGCCGCGTACGAAGGCGCGCGCAACGCGGACCTGACACGCCAAACGACCGTCGACCAACTGAAAAACGCGTACGAAGCGGCCGCGCTCGCACTCCGCGTCGCCGAATCGGACAGGACCGTCAAAGTGAAGACGGCCGAAGCCAACGTCGCGATCCAGCAGGCGGCGTTTGATGCCGCCCTCGCGACGCTTGCGGAACGGGAAGCGCCGCCGCGGGAAGCGGACGTGGCCGCGTTGCGCGCGCAGGTACTCGACGCGCAAACCGCGTACCGGCACGCGACGGAACGGCTCGCGGACGTGCGCATCGTCGCGCCGCTCGACGGGATCGTGACCGAGATCCTTCCGGAGATCGGCGAACTCGTTGCGGCCAACCAGCCGGCGGTGCGAATGCTCGCGACCGAGGGATTTTCGATCGAGGCGCTCGTACCCGAGGCCGATATCGCCAAGGTCGAGGTCGGACAGTCGATCGAGATCACGCTCGACGCCTACGGGGACACCGTGAAGTTTGCGGGAACGGTCATCGCGGAAAACGCGGATCAGACCAGGGTGCAGGAGGCGATTTATTATAAGGTGTATGTCGATATCGACGCGCGAGACGCGGATCTCAAGGCGGGCATGACCGCGAACCTGACGATTCTAACCGGAGCGCGAACGAATGCGCTCATCGTGCCGAGCCGCGCGTTGCGTCTCGTGGACGATCGGTTCGTGGTACGCGTATTGGAGGGGCGCGAAGCCGTGGAACGCGAGATCGCGATCGGGTTGAGGGGGGACGAGGGACGCGTGGAACTCTTGTCCGGGTTGCGTGAGGGTGAGGCCGTGGTGACCGGCGAGCTGACCGCCGAGGAATATCGAAGGTCGCGCGGCCGGTAAGTATGACGGCTCTCATTGAACTCAAGGACCTGAAAAAAACCTACGTCAACGAGGGCGTGGAGACGCCCGTGCTGCACGGGATCACGCTGTCGATCCCGAAGGGCCAGTTTCTGGCGATCATGGGTCCGTCCGGATCGGGAAAAAGCACATTGATGCATATCCTGGGGTTTCTTGATCGCGCAACCGGCGGAACCTACCGGTTCGGGGGCCGCGACGTTTCCAAGCTCACCGAGGACCAGCTTGCGTACATGCGCGCCGAGCACGTCGGATTCGTATTCCAAACGTACAATCTCCTGCCAAAAACGAGCGTCCTCGAGAACGTGAAGCTCGCGTTGTTGTATTCGACGACGCCGCCGGCCGAGCGAGAGGCCTTGGCGCGCGCCGCCGTCGACGAGGTCGGGTTGTCGCATCGTGTGCAGGCCTTGTCGAACCAACTGTCCGGCGGAGAGCGTCAGCGCGTGGCGATCGCGCGCGCCATCGTCACGAATCCGTCCGTGATTTTCGCCGACGAGCCGACGGGTAACCTCGACTCGAAATCCGGTACGCAAGTGATGGACATTCTCGCCGCCTTGAACGAGCAACAGGGCCGTACCATCATCCTCGTGACGCATGAAACGTACACGGCCGCGTACGCCGAGCGCATCATCCGCCTGCGTGACGGGTTGGTCGAATCCGAAAACGGCGTGGCGGATCGCCGACGGCCCGGCGACGGCAGGGAACTGAAATGACATGCGCGTCCGTGATTCCTTCTCGATCGCCGTCGAGAGCCTGAAACGCACGCGGGGGCGGTCGTCTCTCACGATGATCGGCATCGTGATCGGCATCGCGTCGGTGATCCTCGTGCTTTCGATCGGGGAGGCGGCACAACGGTTCATTCTCGCGCAGGTGGGTGAGTTCGGCGCGGACCTGGTCTTCGTGGAAAACGGAAAAAATCCGCTCGAACAGGAGGGGTTTCCGGTGCCGTTCGTGAAGGAGACGCTCACGCCGTCCGATTATCGGAAGCTGCGTTCGCAATCGTGGGTGCGCCACATGACCGCGGTGATCATGGTGGACGACCAGGTGGTCGGCGGCGGAACCGAATATTCCGCGCAAGTGGTCGGCACGACGCCCGAGGAGCCGCTGCTGTATTCGGCACGCGTCGCCCGCGGAAACTATTTCACGCATGACCAGCTGGATAGTCGCGCGCGCGTCATCGTGCTTGGCGCGAATGTCGCGCGCCACTTGTTCGGCCAGGAAGAGGCCGTCGGCAAACTCGTTCGGCTGGGCGCGGTGAATTTCCGCGTGATCGGCGTGATGGAATCCGCGGGCTCCCGTTATTTCATGAACGTGGACGATCAGGTGTACATGCCGTTTACGGCCGTGATGGATTTGTATAACAAGCAATACTTCCTCTTTTTCGTGTTCAAGAGCGACCTGGCGCCGTTCGAGGCCAAGCGTCGCACCGAAGCGCTGCTCCGCGAGCAACACGATATTCTGGATCCGAAGGACGACGATTTTCACGTGAATACGCAGGATGACGTCATCGCGCAAACGCAGGATATCGCGGTCATTTTGCAGGTGCTACTCGTCTCGATCGCCGCGATCTCGCTCGTGGTCGGCGGGATCGGGATCATGAACATCATGTACGTCAGCGTCACCGAACGCATCCGCGAGATCGGACTACGCAAGGCGCTCGGCGCTCGGCGCGAGGATATTCTCGGCCAATTTCTTGCCGAGGCCGTTTTATTGACCACGGCGGGCGGCGTACTCGGGATCGTCTGTGGCATCGGCCTCACATGGGTCGCTATTTTCGTCATCGGACGATATATGGACGGCTGGACGTTCGGCGTATCCACCTACGGTCTTGCGTTCGGCGTGGCGGTTTCGAGTCTCGTCGGCCTCGCCTTCGGGTACGCGCCCGCGCGCCGCGCCGCGCTTCTCGATCCGGTCGAGGCCATGCGCAAGGAGTAATCGACTATGCGACTTCGAGACACGTGTTCCATCGCCGTTTCGTCGCTGCGCCGCACGCGCGGGCGGGCCGTGCTGACGATGCTCGGCATCGTGATCGGCATCGCATCGGTCATCCTTATGCTGTCGATCGGACGAGCGGTGGAGACGTTCATCGTTTCGCAGGTGTCGCAATTCGGCGCCGATCTCGTGATCGTCGTCGGCGGCCGCGGCGATTTGCGACGATCCGATCCTACCTCCGTTTTGCTCGCCAAGCCCTCGCTTACCGTCCGCGACTATCGCGAGCTTCGTCGTCAGGAATGGACGCGCGCCGTGGACGCCGCAACCGTCGCGACCGACGTGGTGGGATACGCGGGAACCAATCGCTTCACGACCGTGTACGGAACCGTCCCAGACGTGCTGGAAATCCTGAACATGCGTGTCGCGCGCGGACGTTTTTTGTCCGACGAGGATGTCGACGCTCGTTCGAGAACGATCGTGCTCGGGCATCTGCTCGCCCGCCGACTCTTCGGCGTCGAGGATCCGATCGGCAAACAGGTGCGGATCAGCCGACGCAACTTCCGTGTCGTCGGCGTGCTTGAGCCTTCCGGCGCGCGATATCTGATCAACCTCGACGATCTCGTATACATCCCCACGACGGCGGCGATGGATTTGTACAATCGTGATCATATCTTCCGCATCATTTTCAAACCTGCCGAGGGCATCAGCATGCGTGACGCGCGCGAACGCGTTCGTTTGCTCCTGCGCGACACGCACAAGCTCGATAATCCCGCGGGAGACTTGGCAAAAGACGACTTTCGCGTCCTGACCCAGGAGGATATTGCGGAAACGGCGAATACGATCGGATTGATTTTACAGATCCTCCTCGCGAGCATCGCCGCCATCTCCCTGATCGTGGGCGGCGTGGGGATCATGAACATCATGTACGTGACCGTGACCGAGCGGACATCCGAGATCGGTCTGCGCAAGGCGCTCGGCGCTCGGCGCGAAGACATCCTCGGACAATTTCTTGTCGAAGCGGTCTTGTTGACGGGCGCGGGCGGAATCGTGGGGATCCTGGCCGGCATCGGATTGACGTATCTCGCCGTGCGGATCATCTCATTGTTTCAATCGGGTATCGCGTTCGAGATCCATGCCGGCGCCGTGTTGTTGGCCGTGACGGTTTCCGCCGTGATCGGCGTCGTGTTCGGATATTTCCCCGCGCGAAGGGCGGCCGCGCTCGATCCGATCGAGGCGTTGCGGTACGAGTAAAAATAACAAAATAGATTGACGCACGTGCGCGGCGCGTGATACGCAGGAACGAGGAGGTGAAGGATGCATGCGCACATTCAATCCATCATGGCCGCGGTCCTCGCGATCGGCGAGATCGAGCGCGCGTTCTGGGGCGGACGTCACCCGGCATGGAGCGCGGAGGAGAAATACGGCAGGTCACGCGACCTCACGTATCGGCATCGCCTGGTCCAGCCGATCCCGGCGCCCCTGCCCGGGGCGTTCATCGTGTTCCAGTGGACGATCGAAGTTGACTGGATGCGTGATCCTGCCGCGCGACACGGATTCATCGTGAGACTGTTCGTTGACGGACCGGAGAACGACCGAAAAGAGGTCATGGCGGAAGAGCTACATCTCGACGCGGAGTATACGATCCTGCGTCGCGATCAGGAGCTCGCGCCGGCACAGGCCGTGGGTCCGCCGTGGCTTGAGACGTGGCGCCGTCGGTATCGCGAAGCGGTCACGTCGCTCGGTATCGAGTGGCCCGTGACCTTTGAGCGGCCGGAGCGCGCGTCCGAGACGTTCCGCGCGCCCAAGCCGCCGCTCGAATGCGTCCCCGCGTTTGCCGCGGAACTCGGTTCGCTCATTCTCGACGAGCTCGGCGGCGTCCCGCTTCCCGGCGGCGCCTGATCCTTCGGGATCTTTTTCGTTTAACGAATCCGGGCACCTTCGTCGGACCCTTCCGAAACGACGTCGATTTGACCAATCCGGAAGCTTGTATTTAAATGCCAGTCCGATCTTTTTGTGAAAGGAGAAGAGATGCTCACCTCGAGAGAGATGATCCAAGCGGCCCGCATCGCCGGCCTGCGCAACGCACTCGTGGACGATCACTCGTTCAGCGCGCAAACGCGCACACGCGCTCTCTACATCGGCGAGATGCCCGATCCGCAGACGGAGGAGATGGTCCTGTCCCTGTCCCTCTTCTTCGGCGACGCGGGCGCGACGCCGATCGACGCCATGGTCAACCTCGTCCTGCGCTACGATCCGCGCATGGATCTCCACATGCTGGAGATCCAGCCCGAGGACGGAGACGCGTCCGAGGAGCTCCTCGCGTACGCGAGGGAGCTCGGACTCGCCAACCCCTCCGAGGCGCTCGCCATGGACGAGCATCGTGCGCGCCTCCTCGGTCATCGCATGATCGCCGAGACGCGCCGTACGTACGTCGCGCTGGCGCACGAGTTCGCCTGACTTCGCTTCATGTCCTATCGAAGGGAGGAAAGACACGTGTCGAATACCACGGTCGAATGTGGAAATTGCGGAGCGCCGACGCAGCAGGTCTCGCTGAACGAGGACGGGCACTGCCCCGATTGCGCCTGCTGCCGCATCTCGAGCCCGCCGCCCGAGAAGAAGGCGCCGAACGTCAGCCGCTTCCAGCGTACGGGGCACCACGGCGAGACGACGAAGCGCTTGATGCGCGAACCGCTCAAGAGCAAGATCCCGCTGCAATATCTGATCGATCGCGGTGAGCTGCAGTTGCCGCCTGCGCCGCGCATCCCGGTCGAAGAGGAGCGTTCCTGATCGAGACTGGCTCGATCTTTTTTTCTATCCGGATGATTGACGCGCCTCCCGAAACGTGATATCCCAGTCGGCACGTCTCTCGATACGGAAAGGAGAGTGAGATGTTGGACGAAACGTTCGAACCCACCAAGCGCGCGGTGGACCGGGCGCTCGAGATCATGGCGAAGATGCTCTTCCCGGCCCTGCTCGAAGGCGGCCTCAACGTCGGAGCCGTCTGCGAGTACCCGAGGATCATTACCAATACGCCCGACCAGAGTCGGCACGTGTTCCGGCTCATCCATCGAGGCGACGAACGGCTCTTCACGCTGTCGTGCGGGATCCCGCCGGCCGAGAGCTTGGTGCGACCCAAGGTGCTGCAGGTGAACGCGAGCGTCGAGATCGAGCCCAGGGGCACGCCGAAGCTCCTCTTCTCGCGCCGCACGAACGGCCCGTGGCAGGTCTGCGCCTTCGGGACGCTCTCGCTGCCGCGCGGTCATGCGCTCGGCGATCTTGCCCACGACAGCGCGCATCTCGGTCTCGAACCCAAGCGCATGTCGCGGGACATCCCCGACGACCGCGAGGCCTTCCGGCATCTCGCCAGGCTCGGCCGGCTGGTCCACACCGGCCACCTCTGATCGCCATCATGGCGATTTTTTTCTTTTTACATTTCCTGCGAAAGTAATTTTGAAGGCGGGTCATCTTGACCTTGCATAATATTTCCGTCTAACCTCCCTTCTGGAGGTGCCCTTTGACCCAGTCCCACCGTCTCAGCTCCAATGACGTCGTAGAGGTGCTCAACGATCAGGGGAAGCGTCTCCTGGCCGGTTTCATCTTCGAGCGCGACGCGAACATCACGACTCTCGTGCGCGTTGCGCAAGCCATTGCGCCGCCATTCTGGCGTTTCGACACGGTCGAGATGCCGAGCAACGGATACATCTTCCAGAGGGTCGCCAATCTCTCCGGGGAGATTGGTTTGCTCACCTTCGAGGTCATGCGCCATATCGAAGCTACGTCGAGCGATGATTGCTTCGAGATGAGGCTCATCGTCGATTTCACCAGACGGATCGTCCTGAGCGATGTCAATCGCTTCTACGGGTTCTGGTGCCGCTATCCTGACGGAGACTACGAGCCTCGGATGACGCGTCACCAGCGAATGCGCGACATCGTTACCGACGGCTTGCTGCGCTTGCTGTCAGAGCCTTCCGCCTCCGAGGGCTTGATCCGTGATGCGATCACCGGCTATCCCCTCGGCTGGACGAAGCAGACCGCCGAAGCGGTTCTCGTGCGGTTCTCGGAGAGCCCGCATGTGTCTCTCATCAAGCGCGTTCTCATCGAGGTGCCGAAGAAGGCGGAGATCGAGAAATCCCAATTCTACCACAGCTACCAAGCTGATTGACCCCGCAAGGGTCTTTTTCTTGCCCATGCCCCGTCGAATGACGGGGTTGACGTCTAGCACTCGTCTTTATAGACTGCTAATCATGGATGAACGCTTGGGAAATCTCCTCCGCCTCGTGGTCGAGGAATACGTCTCCACGGCCGAACCCGTCGGTTCGCAGGCCTTGGTTGAGCGCTACAAGCTCGACGTCTCGCCGGCGACCATCCGCAATTGGTTCGCTGCGCTCGACGACCAGGGCCTGCTCATGCAGCCGCACACCTCCGGCGGCCGCATCCCGACCGAGGCCGGGTTCAAGCGCTATGTGGCGACGTGGGTGGTCCCGCGTCCGTCCGGCAAGCGCGTCAAAGAACGCCTTGTCGCCGCCGCGAAAGCGGAAGAAGACCGCAAACTCAAGATGGTTGCGCGCGAGCTCGCGGAAGCCTCCGGTCTCGCCGCCATCGTCGCGCATCACGAGTCCGACACGTATTACACCGGACTCTCCGAGCTCTTCGGCCAACCGGAGTTCCGCAACTGGCAACGCGTCGTGGACATGACGCAGCTCCTCGATCACCTCGACGACACGCTCTCGGATCTGCGCCGCAAATCGTTTTCCGCGCCACACATCCTGCTCGGCAAGGAGTGTCCCTTCGGCCCGGCCTGCGGTTCCGTCCTCGCGACGGTTCCCGGCGGGATGATCGGCATCCTCGGCCCGCTGCGGATGGACTATCAGGACGCGCTCTCCAATCTTTACTCGGCGACGGACGCCCTCCAATAACCGACGATTTCTATGGATGAAGAACACAAGAACGAGCGTGTCGTTGCGAGCGAAGCGAAGCAATCTCAGGATCGGGACTCGGAGATTGCTTCGTCGCAAAAAGCTCCTCGCAACGACAACTGTGCAAAATGCGAAGAATATCTGGCAGGATGGAAACGTGCGCAGGCGGACTATCAAAATCTCAAGAAGGAAACCGAGCATCAAAAAGTCGAGTTCTCGAAATACGCGAATGAACGGCTTCTGTCCGACCTGCTGCCGGCGCTCGATCAGTTCGGGCTTGCGCTCCGGCATTTGCCCGACACCGCCGTGCTTCCCGACGAGGAGAGAAAGAAATGGGACAACTGGCTTGTCGGGGTGAAGGCGGTACATACGCTTTGGGAGCAGGCCGCCGCAGGCGCGGGTCTCGAGCGGATCGCCGCGGACGGCGCCTTCGATCCGAACCTGCACGAGGCGGTCGGCGAGGAGGAGGCGGAAGGCAAGGAACCCGGCGCCATCCTCCGCGTGACGCAGGACGGCTGGAAGCTCCACGGAAAAGTCTTGCGACCCGCAAAGGTTATCGTCGCATCCTAAGCTACTCACTACTTTCTACTCACTACTCACTCATCACGTATGTCCGTCATCAAATGGTCACCCTTCAATGATCCCTTCGCCGACTTCGACAAGATGTTCGAGGATATGCGCGCCATGTCCGCGCCGGCCTCGCAGGGGATCGTCCCGCCGGTGGACATGTACGAGACCAAAGACGCGGTCGTGGTCGAAACGCCGATCCCCGGCGTGGAACCCGGCAAGCTTGAGGTGTCGATCGACAACGGCATCCTGACGATCAAGGGCCGCTCCGAACGCAAAACCGAAGTGGACGACAAGAATTACTATCGCAAGGAAGTCCGCCAGGGAACAGTGTTCCGCCAAATTGCCTTGCCGACGGCGGTGGACGGTCAAAAGGCGGAGGCGTCGTTCGACAACGGCATCCTCAAGATCAATGTGCCAAAGCTCGGCGAACAGAAGCAATCCATCAAGGTGACGGTCAACAAGAAATCTTAAGTAAAAAATATTGACCGTCATCCTGAGCGAAACGAAGTGGAGTCGAAGGATCTCTGGAATCGGAGATCCCTCACTACGTTCAGGATGACACTAGACCCTATGCCAAAAATTCTCGGAATCGATCTTGGAACGACCAACTCGTGCATGGCCGTGGTTGAAGGCGGCCAGCCGAAGGTGTTGGAAAACGCGGAGGGAAGCCGTACGACGCCGTCCGTCGTTGCGGTGACGAAAACCGGCGAGCGTCTGGCGGGCCAAACCGCCAAGCGCCAGTCCGTCGTGAATCCGGAGAACACGTTGTTCTCGGTAAAACGCCTGATCGGCCGCCGCTGGGACGACGAAGAAGTGCAACGCGACGCCAAGTGGCTGCCGTACAAGGTCGTGAAAAAGGACGAAGGCGTGCGTGTGCTGATGGGCGGCAAGGAATACGCGCCCGAAGAAATCTCGGCCATGGTACTGCAAAAGCTCAAGGCCGATGCGGAAGCCAAGATCGGCGAAAAGATCACCGAAGCCGTGATCACGGTTCCGGCGTATTTCGACGACGCGCAGCGCCAGGCGACCAAGCTCGCCGGCGAGATCGCGGGCCTGAACGTGCGCCGCATCATCAACGAGCCGACGGCCGCCGCGCTCGCGTACGGATTCGACCGCAAGAAGGACGAGAAAATCGTCGTATACGACTTGGGCGGCGGCACGTTTGACGTGTCCGTGCTCGAGGTCGCCTACGACGCCGCGACCGAGCAAAACACGATCGAAGTACGCGCGACCAACGGCGATACGCACTTGGGCGGCGACGACTTTGACCAAAAGATCATCCAGTGGATCGTGGACGAATTCAAGAAAGCCGAAGGCGTGGATTTGTCGAAGGACAATCTCGCGCTCCAGCGCATCAAGGACGCGGCAGAGAAGGCGAAGATCGAATTGTCGTCCGCGATGGAAACCGAGATCAACCAGCCGTTTATCACGTCCGATGCGAGCGGACCCAAGCACTTGTTGCTCAAGCTCACGCGCGCCACGCTCGAGCAGCTCGTCGGCGATCTCGTCGAGAAGTCGCTTGAGCCGTGCAAAAAGGCGCTCGCGGACGCCAAACTCTCCACGTCCGACATCCACGAAGTGATTCTCGTCGGCGGGATGACGCGCATGCCGCTCGTGCAACAGGCCGTCGAAAAGTTCTTCGGCAAAAAGCCGAACGCGACGGTGAACCCGGACGAAGTCGTCGCCATCGGCGCCGCGATCCAGGCCGGAAACCTGCAAGGCGACCTGAAGGGGGAGCTTTTGCTTCTCGACGTGACACCGCTTTCGCTCGGCATCGAGACGCTGGGCGGCGTGATGACGAAAGTGATCGAGCGCAACACGACGATTCCGACGTCGAAGTCGCAGATTTTCTCGACCGCGGCCGACGGTCAGCCGTCCGTGGAGGTCCACGTGCTGCAAGGCGAGCGAGAAATGGCGGCCGACAACAAGTCGCTCGGACGCTTCTCGCTTTCCGGCATTCCGCCCGCACCGCGTGGCGTTCCGCAAATCGAGGTCACGTTCGACATCGACGCGAACGGCATCTTGAACGTGAAAGCGAAGGACAAGGCCACGGGCAAGGAACAGACGATCACGATCACGGCCTCGACGAATATCCCGAAGGACGAAGTCGAACGCATGAAGAAGGATGCGGAAGCGAACGCCGACGCCGACAAAAAGCGCCGCGAGTCCGTCGAGGTGAAGAATATGGCCGAGACGATGATCTACACCACGGAAAAGATGATGAAGGAGGCCGAGGGCAAAGTGAAAGAAGAAGACAAGAAAGCCGTGGAGGAAAAACTCGCCGCGTTGAAAGCGATCAAAGACGGCGAAGATCTCGAGGCGATCAAGAAAGCGGCGGACGAGCTCGCCACGGCCGCGCAAACCGTCGGCGCCGCGCTGTACCAAACGCGTCCCGAAGCCGAGGTTCCGCCGCAAGAGGGTGAAGTGAAGCAGGAAGAAACGACGTCCGAAGAACAAAAGCCGGAAGAGCCTAACGCTTAACGTGTCGTTGCGAGCGAAGCGAAGCAATCTCACCCGATGAGATCGCCACGTCGCTTCGCTCCTCGCGACGACAAGTACTATGTCCGACCAAAAACCCACCATCCAAATCAACGCGCGGCCGGAAGAGCTGCAAGGTCGCTACGCGAATATCGTTGCCGTCACATCGCAAGAGCGTGATGTGATCATCGACTTCATCGCGCAGGGCCGCGCGGGCGATCAACAGCAGGGGCAGCTCGTCTCGCGGATCTTCTTGAATCATTTCACGGCAAAAGAACTCGTTGAGGTGATCCAGAAGACGCTGACCGAGTGGGAGAAGATGAGATACGAAGGTGGTACGAAATAATACTTATATGAAACTAAAATACATCGTAGTAAGCGATTACGCAGCTGTTCTCGCGGACGGTAAACCAACGATCACCGGTATCTTCGACGTAATCCATCCTCTTTTTGAACCCTCGCGTGAAAAGCCTTGGATACATCCGCGAATCTTCGTGGTGTTCTCTATTGCGGGCTTAGGCAAGGGGGCTCGCGGAGAGGCTAAGCTGCGCATTGTATCGCCCAGTGGAGAAGCGATCTTTGACCAGCCAATTCCATACTCTGTTGGGGAGAGCCTCGCCGAGGGGATCAATGGAGTATACGGAATCAACGGTATCCGTTTTCCTGAGTTGGGTACGTACCGTGCAGAAATCGAGATTCAGAACGAGGTCCAAGCTGTAGAATTTCAAGTTCGAATGCGTTAGAGCTATGGGACGCAAAAGCTTGGTAAAATCGCGTCCCAAAAAAGAAGTCGAGGAACATTTTCTCGACAGGTTCTTAAATTCTGCATGGAGACGTTTTTTCGACTGGGTCAGCGAAAACAAACTTTTTCGAAGAAGCCTGTTAACCCTGATCGGCAGCTCTGTAGCGAGCTCACCGATCAGTCAGGCGATTACCGCGCTTACTCCGCCAGCGAAAGCGAACGAGGCCTCGGTAACATCCGGCACTCCGGCCGCTCAGCGCGAATTCTTTCAAGAGGAAAACCTGTGTCGGATGAACCAGACTTTAGAGAATGCTGAAAATTCTAGCAAAAGCGAATCTCATTAAGTCCTACAAACATGGCAAAAGACTACTACGCCATTCTTGGCGTTTCGAAGACGGCTTCAGACGACGAGATCAAGAAAGCGTTTCGTCGTCTGGCGCATGAGCATCACCCCGACAAAGGCGGTGATCCTTCGAAATTCAAGGACGTGAACGAGGCGTATCAAGTCCTCTCCGACAAGCAAAAGCGCGGGACGTATGACCGCTTCGCTTCCGGCGCGTTTGAGAACGGGGGAGCGGGGGCGGGATTCGGCGGATTCCCCGGCGGCGGTTTCGGCGGATTCGATTTCAACAACGTCCATTTTGACGCGAGCAACATGGGTGATCTCGGCGATATTCTCGGCGAGATGTTCGGCTTCGGCGGTGCACAGGGCGGCGTGCGTCCAAAACGCGGACGTAATATCGAAATGGATATCGAGCTTACGTTTCGCGAAGCGATTTTCGGCACGGACAAATCGGTAAAGTTGTATCGGCAAACGAAATGCTCGACATGTAAAGGCGACGGCGCCGAGCCGGGGAGCAAAATCGAAGACTGTAAAACGTGTTCCGGTACGGGGCAGGTGAAGCAAGCCCAGCGCACCATGTTTGGCGTGTTCCACACGGCGACTCCTTGCAAGGAATGCCATGGTCGCGGCAAGAAACCGGAAAAACCGTGCCATACGTGTCGCGGATACGGCGTGGAAAAGCGCGAAGAGACCGTGAGTCTGCGCATTCCACCCGGCGTTGACGTGGACACGGTGCTCCAAGTCGCCGACCAAGGCGAAACGCCGGCGAACGCCGGTCGTCCGGGCGATTTGCTCGTGCGCGTGCACGTGAAAAACGATCCGTACTTCGAACGCGACGGGCACGAGCTCATGTCTATCGAACGCGTACCGTTTTCGATCCTCGCGCTGGGCGGAAGCATCGAAGCCGAGACCATCGACGGCAAAGAAACGATCAAGATTTCCGAAGGCACGCCGACGGGTACGATCATCACGTTGAAAGGGAAAGGCGTTCCGTTCCAGCGCGGCGGTCGCGGTGACCATCACGTTCGACTCGAAGCGGATGTGCCGAGGAAGCTTTCGAAGGAGCAGAAGAAATTGCTGGAGCAAATGAAGGAAGAGGGGCTTTAAATTCGTCATCCTGAACATCGTGAAGGATCTCACTTATTATCCGCGTGAGATTCTTCGTACCTCAGAATGACGGATGAGAGTGCTATCATGTCTACATGCCTCCTTCTGTGAGCGCATGGCTTTCATCACTCGGAGCTTCGTGGGATCTGCTGATCCTCGCGGCGTTTGCGATTGTCGGTGTGGCGTATGGGATTTACGCGGGTCGTGATCGTTCTATCGTGATCCTGATCTCGACCTACGTCTCGCTTGCGGTCGTCACAAACGCGCCGGCCGTCGGCATGCTCGACCGCGCGTTCGGACTTTCGTCGAACGAATCGCTGCGCCTCGTCTGGTTTCTCGGATTGTTTTTTACGATCTTCTTCATCCTTTGGAATAGCCCCGCGCTCAAGAATCTCGGCGCTTCGCGCGGCGCCATGTGGGAATCGTTTTTGTTCAGCCTTTGTCAAGTCGGATTGACCGTCAGCATCGCATTGTTTCTCCTTCCTTCGGAAGTGACCGCGGCTCTTTCCCCGGCATTTCGCCAGATATTCATGGGTGAGGAAGGGCGTTCGATTTGGCTGATTTTGCCGATTTTCCTGCTCTTTGCCGTCGGCCGCGGGGATACGTACGATTTTGATGACGACGAGTAACGTTTGACCTTTTGGTCGGTAATTCCATACCGTAGATCGGATGGCCAAACAGAGCTTCGAAGCCTTTTATCGGGCGAACGTGAAGCGGATCTACGCGTTCGTTTATTTTCGGGTTGGCTGTCGGAAGGCGGTGGCCGAAGACCTGGTCCAGGATATTTTCTTGAAAGCATATGAGGCCTACGACCGGTTCGATCCCTCGCGCGGGCAAAGCGCGTGGATTTACACCATCGCGCGCAACCATGTCATCAACGCGATGGCGAAGGAGCGACCGCAAGTGGATCTCGAGGACGTGATCGACTCGCGGACGGTCTCGGAGGACGGTCGGGAACTTCTCAAATTGCGAGATGATGAACGGCGCCTGCTTGACGCGATCGACGGGCTGCCGGAGGAAGACGCGAAGCTCGTCCGGATGAAGTATCTCGAGGGGTGGCGGTTCGAGGATTTGACGGACGTGTTCGGCAAGGCCTCGGGCGCGCTTCGGGTGCAGGCAAGCCGCGCGCTGAAACGGATCAGGATGGAAATGAAGAATCACGACTCAAGAATCAAGGATCAAAAAGTATGAACCCGTTTGTCCGATATCGACTGTGGAAGATTGCGCGACGCGCCAAGCCGGATGCGGCGTTTGTCGCACACCTCGCATCGCGCATCGCGCAACTTGGGAGCGCGCGCTCGCCGGTCTCTTGGCTTGGGGCATACGGGTTTCGGTTCGCAGGCGTGGCCATGCTCGTTTTGGCAGTTCTCGGCGGTACCGCCGGGTATGCATACGCGTCCGACGCGGTGCTGCCGGACCACCCGTTGTATCCCGTGCGCGAATACGTCGAGGGGATGGAGGAGCGTGCGGCGCGCACGGCCGAGGCCAAGGCGCAAGTCCAGCGCAAGCATCTGGAACGCAAGCTCGAGGAAGTGCGTCGCCTGCAGGAGCGTCGTTCGCGCGTACATGATCGCCTGCTTGACCGCGTGGAAAGCGTCCTGGAGGAGGGACTGGAGGAGCGACGTTCGCCGGAAGAGATCCGTGCAGAACTCATTCACGTCATGCGGGGCGTTCCGGAAGAAGCGTTACCGGAGCAGGCGCGTACGCAGATCCGGCGCATCAAAGCGCGCTTTGATCGCTAAGTTGTCTTTGGTCGGTCCGAGTGGTTCCATGGAGACATGGACCTCACGAAACAGATCCGCGGATCCGTGATCGTGACCGATACGGAGTCGCGGGTATTGTTTGCGTCCGAAGGCGTGCGCGACCGTACGGGGTTTGATGTGCCAGAAATAATCGGCAAGCGACCTTCCGAGCTGTGGGGTGGCCGCATGCCGCGCCCGTTTTATCAGGCGATGTGGAGCGAGCTTGCCAAAGGACAGCCGTATGCGGAAACCGTCGTGAACCGGCGCAAGAACGGCGACGCGTTCGAGGTGGCGCTCTCGATCGCGCCGCTGCGGGATGAGTGGGGAGGTGTCACGGGATACGTCGCGCTTCAGCCCGAACATGAATCGGAGAGTTTTCGGGACGAGTTTTTCCGCGCCGCCGCGCCGGATGCATCCCCTGCCCGTTTCCGGGACTTGCTGGAGGAACGGTTCGGCTGGCGCACGGGCGTCTGGGTGATGCATCGGGCCGGATTGCTGGAACTCATCGACCGCACCCTCGTGGAGCCGATGCGGCTGCGGTTCCACGCCAGGACGGAGGATGCCGCCCTGATCGCGAACGCCCAACGCGAGCGGGAGGCATTCGGCGTCATCGTCGCCAAGTATCAGGGCGTATTGCGTCGATTCTTTCGGTATCGTTTATCCGATCCGGAGCGCGCCGAGGATCTCGTACAGGAAACCTTCGAGCGCGCGTTTCGCGCTCTGCCGGGTTTTGAATCGCGCAACGCCTCCTATCAGACGTATTTGTTACGCATCGCGCAGAATCTCGTCGTGAGTGAGTATCGGCGTCACGACTCGCCAATCATCACCGAAGCGCCCGTGGAACGCGCATGGGTCGGGCGCCTCGAAGCGCGGGACGAGTTGGACCGGGCGATGGAGATGCTGGATGAACGCGACCGCGACGTCATCCGGCTGTACTATCGCGAGGGATATTCCGTCCGCGAAATCGCGAGCCTGTGGGAGACGTCCGAAAACGCGATCAAGCTGAGATTGAGCCGGGCAAGACGAAGGCTTGCGAGGAGTATGGGCAGGACGAAGGGTGTCGCGTGACACCTTTTTTCATTCCGTGCGTTTGGGAGCGTGCTTCATTCTTCATGCTTGCCTATGACGATATGTAAAATTCAAAAGAGAAACGGGGCGATCGTCGATTTTGACGTGGAAAAAATCCGCGCCGCCGTGGCCAAGGCCGCCGCCGCGGTCGGCATCGACGACGCGTCCGTCGCCTCGAGCGTCTCGACGTCGGTGCGCGCGCAGCTCGAGGCCGTATATGACGCGGGCGTCCCGACCGTCGAGCAGGTCCAGGACGAAGTCGAGGAAACCCTGATCCGCCTGGGATACTCGGAAATGGCCAAGGCGTACATTCTGTACCGCGAAAAGCGCCGCGAAGCCCGCGAGGCGCGGAGCGTCGTGGTGGAGGTGGATAAGACGATTTCCGAATATCTCGAACGTAGTGATTGGCGCGTGGAAGCCAATTCAAACCAGGGCTATTCGCTCGGTGGCATGATCCTGAACACGGCCGGTAAAGTGACGGCGAACTACTGGCTGTCGCATGTCTATCCAAAAGAGATCGGAGATATGCACCGCAATGCCGACGTGCACATCCACGATCTCGACATGTTCTCGGGCTATTGCGCAGGCTGGAGCCTGCGCGCCCTGCTTGAGGAAGGATTTAACGGCGTGCCCGGCAAGGTCGAGTCCGGTCCGCCCAAGCACCTCTCGTCCGCCGTCGCACAAATGGTGAATTTTCTCGGCACGCTACAAAACGAGTGGGCCGGCGCGCAGGCGTTTTCGAGCCTCGACACGTATCTCGCGCCATTCGTGAAAAAGTACGAGATGGAATTACGCGAAGAGCTTGCCGCATCCGGCGCGTCGTTTCCGTCCGACGTCGAACTCGACGCATACGTGAGCAAGAACGTCCGTCAGCACGTGAAGCAAAACATCCAGTCTTTCGTATTCAATTTGAACGTGCCGTCGCGTTGGGGCACGCAGACGCCGTTCACCAACGTCACGCTCGACTGGACCTGTCCCGAAGATTTGCGCGAGAAGCGTCTCATCCTCGGCGGCAAGGAGTTCGCGTACACGTTCGGCGAGTTGCAGCCGGAAATGGACGTCATCAACGAGATTTTCATCGAAGTGATGACGGAAGGCGATCGCAACGGCCGCACGTTCACGTTCCCGATCCCCACGTACAACGTCGGCAAGGATTTCGACTGGAACGATCCGAAAAACCTCGCGCTCTTTGCCATGACGGCCAAGTATGGCACGCCGTATTTCCAGAATTTCATCAATTCCGATCTGAATCCGGGCGATGTCCGGTCGATGTGCTGTCGATTGCAGCTCGACCTCACGGAGCTGCGCAAGCGTGGCGGCGGTCTCTTCGGTTCCGCCGAGATGACGGGGTCGATCGGCGTCGTGACGGTCAATGCGGGCCGGCTCGGGTATGTCTCCGGCGGATCGGAAGAGGCATTTTTCGAGCGACTTGGCAAGCTCATGGACCTCGGGAAAACGTCGCTTGAGCTGAAGCGCAAAGTGATCCAGACGTGGATCGACCGCGGTCTCTTCCCATACACCAAGCGCTATCTCGTCTCGCTGCGCAATCACTTTTCCACCATCGGGATTAACGGCGTGAACGAGGCCATCCGTAACCTCACCGCCGACGCGGAAAACGTCACGACGCCGCGCGGCAAGGAGTTTGCGACGCGCGTCCTCGACTTCATGCGCGATCGTCTTAAGACGTATCAGGAAGAAACGGGAAATCTCTACAACCTCGAGGCGACGCCGGCGGAAGGGACGACGTACCGCTTCGCCAAGGAAGACCGCAAGCGCTATCCGGACATCCTGCAGGCCGGAACAAAGGACGCGCCGTACTACACGAACTCGACGCAAATTCCGGTCGGTTATACCGACGACGTGTTCGAGGCACTTGATCTCCAGGACGATCTCCAGACCCGCTACACGGGCGGAACCGTGCTGCACTGCTACATGTCCGAACGCCTCACGTCGCCCGAAGCGTGCCGCTCGCTCGTGCGCGGCATCCTGTCGAATTACCGGTTGCCGTACATCACGATCACGCCCACGTTCTCGATTTGTCCCACGCACGGGTATCTCGCGGGCGAATGGGACTATTGCCCGCGCTGTGACGAGGCGCTTGGCATCAAGGCCGAGCGGTTCGATCCCGTCGTGCGAGAACGCCATCAATCCGCCCTTTCGTTCGTCTAACGAATTTATGACTTAACGATCCATGATCCCAGAACCCAGATCCCAGACTTTCAGGGATCAAGGCTCTGGGTTCAAGGATCAAATCACTATGAACAACATCAACACCACCGAAGAACGAACGCGTTGCGAAGTGTGGACCCGCGTCATGGGCTATCATCGCCCCGTCTCGTACTTCAATCCCGGAAAGAAGTCCGAGCATTACTCGCGCAAGCATTTTGAAGAATGCGTCGCGGCAAACGACGACTTTCGGATCAAGTACGGCAAGCTACCCGCATGAAATTCAGCGGCATCCAAAAGCTGACGCTGCTCGATTATCCGGGAAAGACGGCGTGTGTCGCGTTTACGCCCGGATGCAACTTCCGGTGCGGCTACTGCCACAATCCGGAGTTCGTCCTGCCGGAGCGGATCAAGGAGCTCGAGCCGAGTTTCATCCCGGAAGAGGATGTTCTCGCGTTTCTCGAGGAGCGCCGCGGCAAGCTCGAGGGCGTGGTCGTGACGGGCGGGGAGCCGACGCTGCATCGAGGCCTCCCCGCTTTCCTGCGCCGCGTCCGCGATCTCGGGTTCCTCGTGAAGCTCGACACGAACGGGAGCCTGCCGGAGGCGCTCGAACCGATCCTGCGCGAAGGTCTCGCGGATTATGTCGCGATGGACATCAAAACGTCGCCGGAACGCTATCCGGAGCTTGTCGGCGTGTTCGTTCGCGCCGACGCGCTCAAGCGGAGCATCGAGCTCATCAAGACGTTCGCGCCGGACTACGAATTCCGCACGACCGTCGTCGCGGAGCATCACGGGCTTGAGGAGTTCCGCGCGATCGCACATCTCATCAAGGGTGCGCGCCGGTACGTGCTGCAGGGATTCCGCCCCGACATCACGCTCGATCCCGCGTACCAAAGCTATGCGCGCGTCGGCGCGAACGACCTCGAAGCCGTGAAGTTGCGCCTGAAGCAATCCGTTGAAGAACTTATTATTCGCACTTGATCAAACAATCCAGTATCCTATGCCCATGCCCGTGAATCAGCTTTCGTTCTCGCTCAACCAGAGGCGCGCCCTTTTTCTCCTGCGCGTGTCCATGGGGTGGCTCTTTTTCTACGCCGGAATCGTCAAGGTCCTGAATCCCGCTTGGTCAGCCGCAGGGTATCTCAAGGGCGCAAAGTCGTTCGCCGCGATCTACGGCGCGATGCTGCATCCCGCCATCTTGCCCGTCGTCAACTTCATGAACGAGTGGGGGCTCACCTTGCTCGGCGTCTCGCTGCTGCTCGGCATCTTCGTGCGTGCGAGTACCGCACTCGGCATCGTGCTCATGATCTTGTATTACCTCGCGCTCGATTTCCCCAAACCGAACCCGAACGCATTCATCGTGGACGAGCACATCATCTACGTGTTCGGTTTGCTGGTCTTGCACGCTTTCCGCGCCGGCCGCGTGTGGGGACTTGAGCCTTGGTGCGCATCGTTGCCCGTCTGTTCCAAATATCCGAAGCTGCGTGAGTGGCTTGGGTAACCTATGAATCAATCACAAATAGCTTCTTGGGTGCTTCGCGTGGCCGTGGCGGGAGAATTCATCGGCCATGGCGTGTTTGCCTTGCAAGGAAAAGTCGGATGGTTGAAGTATTTTTCCGCCGTGGGCATGGACGCGACAACGGCCGCCACGCTCTTACCGTGGATCGGCGTCATGGATATCGTTCTCGGCTTGCTCGTCCTTGTATATCCGATCCGCCTCGCGTTGCTTTGGATGGCGTTTTGGGGATTTTGGACGGCGCTTGTGCGTCCGCTGGCCGGCGATCCGATCTGGGACTTTATCGAACGATGGGCCAATTGGGGTGCGCCGCTCGCGCTTCTTCTGCTGCGCGGAATACCCAAGAAGAGTGGGAGCTGGCGCGAGTGGCTGAAATAATGTCAGATGTAACATGTCAGATGCCGAATGTAGATGTTTGCGTTTCTGCCATCTGACATCTAACATCAGACATTATGCTCAAGTTGTGGAATACCGCGACGCGATCGCTGGAGGAATTCAAGCCGATCAAAAAAGGCAAGGTCGGGATGTATGCCTGCGGACCGACCGTGTACAACCCGCTCACCATCGGGAACTTGCGTACTTATATTTTTGAGGATGTTCTCCATCGGGCGCTCGAATTGCTTGGATACAACGTTCGCCATGTTATGAACGTCACCGACGTCGGCCACCTCGTCGGCGACGGTGACATGGGCGAGGACAAGGTGGAGATGGCGGCCGCGAAAGCGGGGAAGAGTGCCTGGGATATCGCCAAAATGTACGAGGAGATGTTCGTGAAGGATTTTACGCGCGTGAACATCCGGGTCCCGTCCGGCAAGGATCGTCCGCATGCGACGGATTACATTCGAGAACAAATCGATCTCGTGCAGACGCTCGAAAAAAAAGGATTTACGTACCGTACGAGCGACGGGATCTATTTCGATACATCCAAGTTCGCGGAATACGGAAAATTGTCCGGACAAAAACTAGAAGAGAAGGAGGCCGGCGCACGCGTGGAAGTGAACGAAGAGAAATATCATCCCGCCGATTTCGCGCTTTGGAAGTTCTCGCCGGAGGGGGAGAAGCGCCAGATGGAATGGGAGTCGCCGTGGGGCGTCGGATTCCCGGGCTGGCACGTCGAGTGCTCGGCTATGTCCGAAAAGCTGCTCGGACAGCCGTTCGACATTCATTGCGGTGGCGTGGATCACATTTCGGTACATCACGAAAATGAAATCGCGCAATCCGAAGCAGCGTTCGGCAAACCGCTTGCGAACTATTGGCTGCACGGCGAGTTTTTGCTCGTGGACGGCAAGCGCATGGGCAAGAGCGAGGGGAATGCGTACACGCTCGACGATCTCATCGCCAAAGGCTTCGATCCGCTCGCATTTCGCTACTACTGCCTCGGCACGCACTATCGATCCAAGTTGAATTTCACATGGGAGGGATTGGAAGGCGCGCAGAATGCGTTACATAAATTGCGAAGTGAAGCGCGATCACTGTCTGTCGGAACCGGAACAGAGATTCCGTCCGCTTTTGTCGAGGCGTTGGAAGATGATTTGAATACGCCGAAAGCACTCGCAGCGGTGTGGGACACGTTAAAGTCGGGTTCCACGAGAGAAGAAAAGGGCGCGATGCTTACGCGGATGGATACCGTGCTCGGTCTTGGACTTGCGGAACTTGTCGGCCAACCTCTCGACATTCCAGGCGACGTGAAGGCGTTGGCGGAAGAGCGGCTCATTGCGCGTCAGGAAAAGAACTGGAAACGCTCGGACGAGCTGCGAGAAGCCATCAAATCCAAAGGCTGGATTGTGGAAGATACGAAAGACGGGTACGAACTTACGCCTGAAGCATAGAAAATCTGCTATACTATCCGCATGTCAGACGGCGGATTTTTAGGCGGATCAACACCGGAACAGGTGCCCGAGGCGCCGAAGCCGGAAACACCCGAAGCGACGGCTCCGCAAGAGTCCGCCGAGCTTGATGAAGTCGCGTTGGCCGAACGCGAGGCGCTGAAGGAGATGGAAGCGGCGGCGCAAGAGACGGAAAAAGACCATTTTCTTGAGACGGCAAAGGAAGAGGCGCCGACCAGTACCGTCACGCCGGCTTCGCAAGCCGCCGCGCCCGCACAGGAGGTCGCGGCTCCCGTCGAAAAAGACCAGATCACCTTGGAGGTCGAAAAAATCCTCGAGGACGGTCTCGGTGATTACGTCCCGGACATGCCGGAGGAGGCGCGCGAGCGGTTCATCAAGAAAGGCGGGGAGACCGCCGGGCAGATTTCCGGCATGGTCCGCTCGCTCAACGTCCAAGTGAAACGCGTCGTCGATCTCATCAAGGACTGGTTGCTTACCATCCCGGGCGTGAACCGGTACTTCATCGAGCAGGAAGCCAAGATCAAGACCGACCGCATCATCGATCTCGTCGAAGCGCATCGGCAAGAGCGCTCGGGCGAGATTCCCAAAGCCTGATCATGCCGCTCCTCTCCGTCTTCCAACTCGACTTTGCCGCGCCCATCGAATCGGCGCCGGCGTTGGACGTCGTGTCGATCCTCACGAATCCGATCACCCTGGCCGTGTATGTGCTGATCGGGTCCGTGTTCGTCGCCATGATCCTGCTCATGCTGATCCGCCGCAGCCTGCAAAAAGGCACGGCCGCGCGGACGGGCTTCGATCTCAAGGTACTCTCGGTGCGCGTGCCCAAGGCGCTCACCGCCGAGGAAGCGCAGCAGGAAAAATCGCAGCAACAAATCCAGGAGCTGATCGGCGCGATGGAAACCGTCTTTGCAACCGTCGGCGGACTCAAGGCGCAAAAAGGGCTGAAGGCATGGCTCTTTGGCCGCAGCGATTTGTTTACGTTCGAGATCGTCGCGCATGGCGACAAGATTTCGTTTTACGTCACCGTTCCGGCCAAGATGCACGCCTTCGTCGAGGAGCAGATCCACGCCCAGTATCCGGACGCGCAAATCGATGAAGTTCCGGACTATAATTTATTCTCGCCGACCGGCGTGATCCTCGGCAGCCATCTCACGTTGCGTCGCCAGAGCTATTTCCCGATCAAGACATACCGCAAGCTGGAGTCCGACTCCATGAATGCGCTCACCAATGCGTTGTCAAAGGTGGATGCCAAGGATGGCGTCGCGATCCAGTATGTGTGCCGCAGCGCGCCCAAGAAATGGCGCACGGAAGGCCTTCGGATCGCGCGCGCCATGCAGCAGGGAAAAAAGCTTTCACAGGCGCAATCCGGCAAAAGCCTGATGGCCGACGTGGGGAAGGGTCTCAAGGACGCGGCCAAGAGCAAATCCAAGGAACAAAAAACGAACGAGCCGTACCGGCTTTCACCGCTTGAGGAGGAGATGGTGAAGGGGCTGGAGGAAAAGGCGAGCAAGGCGGGTCTCGACGTGAACATCCGCGTCGTCGTCTCCGCGCGCTCGCCCGACGCGGCGCAGCGCTATCTCAATGACGTCCTGAACGCGTACGGTCAGTTTAATATCTACGAATACGGAAACGGATTCCAGCAAGTCACACCACGGTTTCAGGCATCCATCATCCGTCCATTTATCTATCGTACGTTCGATGAGCGCGTGCGCATCGTCCTCAACAGCGAGGAGATGGCGACGTTGTTCCACTTCCCGTTGCCGACCACGGAGACGCCCAAGATCAATTGGCTTTTGTCGCGCAAGGCGCTCCCGCCGTCCAATTTGCCGACGGAGGGCATCCTGCTTGGTCACTCGGAATATCGAGGCCGCATGTATGACGTGCGCATCAAGCAGGAAGACCGTCGGCGCCACATGTACATCATCGGCAAATCCGGTTCCGGTAAAACCGAGATGATGAAGGCGATGGTCCAGCAGGACATCGAGGAGGGGCGCGGCGTCTGCGTGATCGACCCGCACGGCGACTTTGCGGACGACGCGCTCGAGTTCGTGCCCAAACACCGCGCGGACGACGTGATCTTCTTCGATCCGGCCGACTACGAGCGTCCGATGGGATTGAACATGCTCGAGTTCGATCCGGCCAAGCCCGAGCAAAAGACCTTCGTCATAAACGAGATGCTGAAGATTTTCGACAAACTGTATGACCTGAAATCCACCGGCGGCCCGATGTTTGAGCTGTACATGCGCAATGCCATCCTGCTTCTGATGGAAGACGTCGCGAGCGGATCGACGTTGATGGAAATCCCGCGCGTGCTGGCCGACGAGGAGTATCGCAACTTCAAGCTTTCCAAATGCAAGACGCAGGACGTGAAGGATTTCTGGCAAAAGGAGGCGCTCAAGGCCGGCGGAGAAGCGTCGCTGGCCAACATGGTGCCGTATATCACGTCCAAACTGACGCCATTCATCTACAACGATTACATGCGGCCGATCATCGGCCAGCAGAAGAGCGCGTTCAATGTGCGCGATGTCATGGACGGTCAAAAAATCCTCCTGCTCAAATTGTCCAAGGGAAAAATCGGCGACTTGAATGCGTATCTCATCGGCATGGTACTGGTCGGGAAGATTCTTCTCTCCGCGCTCGGCCGCACCGATATGGATCCGTCGCAGCGCAAGGACTTTTATCTCTACATCGACGAGTTCCAGAACTTCCTCACGGATTCCATCAGCGCGATTCTGTCCGAAGCGCGCAAATACGGTCTCGACCTCATCATTGCGCACCAGTTTATCGGCCAGCTCGAGGGGAGTCCGGCGGAAGAGAAGATCCGCGACGCGATTTTCGGCAACGTCGGTTCGTTGTTCGTCAACCGCGTCGGCGTGGAAGATGCGGAATTCCTCGCCAAGGAATTTGCACCGACCTTTACGGAGTACGACCTCGTCAACGTCGAGGCGTTCACGTTCAACTGCAAGCTCCTCATCGACAACCAGGCGTCGAAGCCGTTCAACTTCAAGCCCTTCCTCGCGAAACGCCCCCCGACCAAGGAGCTCGCGAACATGATCAAAGAACTCTCGCGCTACAAATACGGACGCAAACGCGCGCTGGTCGAGGCGGAAATCCTCGAGCGCCGCGAAGCCGTGATGGCCGCCATCGCCGGCGAGGACGAGCCGCTACTGTAAGATATGATATCATAGGAAGATCCGGTAGGGGCGTAAGGCCATACCCATACGCCGCATAAAACAAATATCAAAATATGAACGAGCGGAACGAAGAACTCGAACAAGACGAAGACGTGCAGGAAGAAGAGGTCGCACCGTTGACCGGTTATGACACGAAGTTTGCGTTGGCCATGCGCGTCATCGCGAACATGAAAGAACAGCTCGAAAATCTCGAGAATATTCTTGCCGGCCAGGCGGAGCCGGAAGACGCGGAGTGGTATCTCACGGCGGCCGCGCGCCGACCGATTTTGGACGAGGGAGAATCGGGCTTCGGTGGTCGCGTCATCGACGGCGTCTTTGACGGGGAGCAGATGGTCGGCGAAGACGGCCGCAAGTATCTCGTCCCGCCCAACTATGCATCCAAATCCAAGCTGGTCGAGGGTGATTTGCTCCGTTTGAACATCGCGAGCAACGGGAAATTCATTTTTAAGCAAAAAGGACCGATCGACCGCAACCGACTCATGGGAACGCTGGTCCAGGACGAGATCTCCGGTGACTGGAAAGTGATTTGCGACGGGCACGCATATCGCGTCCTGCCCGCAGCCGTCTCGTTCCACCGCGGCGCGATCGGCGACGACGCCGTCGTGCTCGTGCCCAAGAACGCCCCGTCCCGCTGGGGCGCGCTCGAAAACGTGATCAAACGCTCGGAAGACGAGTGGTCGATGTAGCGCGAGAGCAGTCGGATTTTCCGTTTCAACTTGAATCTCAAGACCTTGTTTGACGTTTCACGTTTCACGCTTCACGATACACGACGTTATGCCCTCCCTGTCCCAGATCCACCGACCCAAAACGTTTGCCGACGTCACGGGTCAGGGGCACGTGACGGAAACGCTGCGCAAAGAAGTGGCCACCGGAACGCTCGGGCACGCGTTTTTGTTTTGCGGGCCGCGCGGCGTGGGAAAAACGACCACGGCGCGTATTTTTGCCAAGGCGCTGAACTGCGAAAACCCGAAAGACGGCGAGCCATGCAACGCGTGTCAGGCGTGCGTCGCGGCGAACGAGGGGAGACAGCTCGACTTGATCGAACAGGACGCCGCCACGCACAACGGCGTGGACGACATGCGCGAGCTCATCGAGCATGTCCGTTTCGCGCCATTGGGCGGGAAACGCAAGGTGTACGTCCTCGACGAGGCGCACATGCTCACGGGCTCGGCATGGAACGCCCTCCTCAAGACGCTGGAAGAGCCGCCGCCGTACGCGTTTTTCATCTTCGCGACGACCGAGTGGCACAAGATTCCCGCCACGATCGTCTCGCGTTGTCAGCGGTTCGAGTTCAAGCGCATTCCGGATGCCGAGCTTTCGGAGCGTGTGCGATTCATCGCCAAGGCCGAAGGCATGAAGATCGATGACGACGTCGTCCGGCTCATCGTTTCGCGTTCCGACGGCTGCGTGCGCGACGCGGAAACGTTGCTCGGCCAGCTCGCGTCGCTCGGCGCGAAGGAGCTGACGCTCGAGACGGCGTCGCTCGTCATCCCGCAGGGGTACGGCGAGCTGGCCGCGCGCCTCATCGATCTCTGGGCCTCACGCGACCACGCCGCGTCGCTCCGGGAGGCGCAGCGTCTCGCGGATGACGGCATCCCGCTCGTCCCGTTCTTCGACGACCTCGTCGCCGAGGTACGCCGCCGCCTTGTCGCCTCCGCCGACGCGCCGCAGGCATTCACGCCCGGCGAGTTGAACGATCTTGCGCTCCTCTTGTTCGAACGGCGCAAGGACGCCAAAGTGGGTGTGGACGCGCTGTTCGCGTTGCAGCTTGCGGGTACCATCGCGGCGAACGGGTTGTTGCGACACAGTCGATCGCCGTCCGTCATCCTGAGTGAAACGAAGGATCTCACTCCGGAAACGAAGGGAGATTCTTCGCCTCCGGCTCAGAATGACAAAGCGAGAGAAGTCCCAAAAGCGCAGGAAAAAACAAAAGAGTCGAGTAGCGAATATCAAATAGCGAGTAGCGAGGGGCAAAGAGCAAAGAGCAGAGAGCAGCAGGTGAAAGAGAATCAAGAATTAAGTGTCGTTGCGAGCGAAGCGAAGCAATCCCAGACTCCCGTTGCGGAGATTGCTTCGTCGCCCGAGGCTCCTCGCAACGACAATGCGGGGTCGCCCACCGTCGACCTCAATATCGTCCGCATGAAGTGGCAGGCGGTCATTCGCGCCGTGGACGAGGTGAACCACTCGCTTCCGTTTATCCTCAAGATCAGCCGACCGGAAGACGTGCGGGGTTCGACCGTGATCCTGCGATTCCAGTACGCCTTCCATCTTGATAAGATCGTGGGTGATCCGAAGAACCGCCACATCGTCGAGCAATCGATGGAAAAGGTTCTGGGGGAGCGGCTCGCGCTTGAAGGGGTCGTGGGAGAAGACGCCGCGCGCGCCGAGGCCCGCTCGCAGGACATCGTTTCAAACATCCTCAAAGCCTTCGGCGGAAACGTCGTCGAATCATAATTGCATGGAGCTTCTTCGCAAGACGTTCGCCCCGTTGCGTCGTCTCTACGACTGGACCGTGGCCAAAGCCGCGCTTCCGAACGCCGAGTCGTATCTCGCCGGATTAGCGTTTATCGAAAGTTCGTTTTTTCCCATCCCGCCGGACGTGTTGCTGATCGCAATGGGATTCTCGAATCGCGAACGGACGTTTCGCTATGCCCTGACTACGACGCTCTTTTCGATCATTGGCGGCATCTTCGGCTATTTCATCGGCTTTGCCTTGTTCGAGACGATCGGCCAGCCGATTATCGCGTTCTATCATCTCGAGCCCTTGGTGGAGGTCATTCGAGCCAAATACGACGCGAACGCGTTTCTCGCCGTCTTTACCGCCGCGTTCACGCCGATTCCGTTCAAGCTGATCACGATTTCCGCGGGGCTGTTTCACGTAAACTTTTTCTCTTTCGTCCTCGCTTCCGTCTTGGGTCGTGGATTGCGTTTTTTTGCCGTCGCGGGCGTCATGCGATATCTCGGCCCCAGGGCGCGTCCGCTCATTGAAAAGTATTTCGAACTTTTTACGATCTTGTTCACGATTTTGCTGATCGGTGGCTTTCTCGTCATCGGCTACCTCCGCTAGTAGCCGTCCGGCCGTGGGTGGGTTAGGCTGTGGCTATGATCCTCAACTCCAAGGCGATGTCCGGCCTGCCGGTCGAGACGCGGTCGGGCCAGTCGCTCGGCCGGATCGCGAGTTTTGACGTGGATGCGGACACCGGTCGGATCAAGACGTTCCATGTGAAGTCCGGAAACTTGGTGAGCGGATTGCTCGGGGACGAGCTGATGGTGGATTGGGGGCAGGTTCTGGAACTGACGGAGATGCGGCTCGTCGTGGCGGATAGTGCGGTTCCTGCGGGAGAACGTGCGCTTGCGAAAGCGGCGACTGCCGCGCCGCCCGCCACATTCATGGAGGGATAGCGTATGGACGTCCGCGCTTCGAGGCTTCGCGCGCTCGCGTTCTACGACGCGATCGGCTACCCGCCGACCGCCGTCGAGCTTGCGCTCGCGTCCGCGCCGGGTCTTGTCGAACCGCCCATGCGTGAGCATCGTGGCCGTATCACGTTCGAGGGGCGCGAGGCACTGGTAGCGGAACATGAACGGCGCGAGGCGCTGTTCCCGCGCAAGATCCGCAAGGCGCGTCGCGTGGCGCGGTTTTTGTCGCGCCTGCCCGGCGTGCGGTTTGTCGCGTTGTGCAACACGACCGCGCTCGCCAACGCCCGCGACGACGGCGATCTCGATTTCTTCGTCGTGACGCGCCGCGGATCGCTTGCCCTCGCCCGCGCCCTCGCGACGACGTGGTACGCGCTCACCGGATCGCGCCCCGGCGTCCGCAACACGGACCGGGACGCCGTCTGCCTTTCGTTTTGGGTTGATGATTCCGCGCTGGATCTTTCGTCGCTCATGCTCCACGGCGACGATCCGTATTTTCGTTTCTGGTTTTTGTCGCTTCTTCCGCTCTACGACGACGGCGTCTCGGTCAATCTCTGGGAGGCGAACGCCGCGATCCGAGCGAAGCATCCGCATGCGCGTGTCTGGATTCCGAGTCCCGATCTTCGGGTCAAAAAAACGTTCCCGCGATTTCCACGCCTGGCATTTCTGGATCCGATCGTCCGCCGGCTTCAGGAATACACGTTCTCGTCGACCCTCAAGAGTATGCGCAATACGGATACGCGCGTCGTGATCACTCCGCATGTGCTCAAATTCCACGCCGAGGACGGCCGGGCTGCATTTCGCGAACGGTATCGGGTAACGTGTAAGCGATATGGACTGGATTCGTAACTGGTCATGGCGGATCGCGCTCCTCCTGTTGCCTTGGCAAATTCGCTGGTTTCAGGAGGGGCCCATGGTCGGTGGACTGCCTTGGGAACAGGGCAGACTCTCGATCTATCTTTCATGGATCCCGATCGTGCTCGTGATTTTTTTCGCCTGCCATCAATTCAAGGAGGATCTGGAAGACAAACCGCTTTCGATTTCCGATTGGGCCGTCGTGATCGGCATGCTGCTGCTCGGATTACCGGCCTTCGTTTCCTTTTATCCGCAGGCATCCTGGCAATGGCTGACGCAGGTGATGCTGCTCGCGTTTTTTGCCTGGTCGCTCCGACAGCTGCGGGTCGGTCGTCGAGAGCTGCTGACCTGGTCCGTGTGGTCGATCGTCCCGCATGCGCTACTCGGATTGTGGCAATACGCATCCCAAGTCGTGGTCGGCTCGAAGTGGCTCGGTATCGCCTCGCAGCAGCCGATCGATTTGGGCGTTTCCGTGATCGAGTCCGGCGGCCGACGCGTGTTGCGCGCCTACGGCGGCTTCCCGCATCCGAACATCTTCGGCGGATGGCTCGCATTCGGATTGGTGGCCGTGACGTGGTTGGCCGGACCGACGGCGGATCGAATGCATCGGCGGTGGTATGCCGTCGCCGGCGCATTGTGTGCCGTTGCGCTTATCCTCACGTTTTCGCGTGCGGCATGGATCGCGGCCGCCGTCGGCGTCGTCGCCGTCTTGGTGGCGATGCGGAAAGCAGCGTGGACGCCGGAAGAAAAACGTCGATATTTTTTCGTCCCGATCGTGATCGCTCTGACGACGCTCGGTGCGCTTGCCGCCTCGTGGGAACTCGTGTCCGTACGCGCATTGCCGAATTCGCGGCTAGAGCTCAAGTCCGTAGACGAACGCTCCGCCGCGCTCTCCGCCGCGTGGACGCTCGTCGACGAAGAATGGTGGCTGGGCCAGGGGCACAATACGGCCATGTACGCGCTCGACCGCGCGGGGCTCGGCATCACGCCGCCGCATTTCGTCCTGCTGCTCATGTTGCTCGAGACCGGCTTGCTTGGTCTTCTCGGCGCCGTATTGCTTCTTCTGCGCTGGTTGAGGCATGCCCGGGCCGAAGGATTCCTCATGCTTGCCGCCGTCGCCCCGCTCGCGCTGTTTGACCACTATCTCTGGTCGCTCTGGGCCGGGCAGTCGCTGGCGATGCTGTTTGCCGTGTTGCCGTTTCTCGCGGCGTCGCCGGGATTGACATCGGAAGAAAAATAATATAAGGAGGACGTACACAGATTCAGGAGGCGTTCCTTGGAAACCAACGAAAACGACATCATCCGCAAGCGGTATCCGCACGCGCCTCCCGACCGGTCGGAATACGACACGGAGGAGGGTTACCAGTCCGCTCGTCTGCGCTTCTGCGAAAGCCAGGCGGAGCTGACAACGTGGATCTTCGAGACGCTACCGTACCCGGTCGTGTTCACGCTCCACGACGGGACGATCGCGTTCGCGAACGTCCACGCCCAGCAGCTCCTCGGACTCACGCGCGAGGACGTATCGCGCCACACGGCGCTCGAGTTCCTCTACGACGCGGACGGCCGCTCGATCGGTGAGTCCGTCGGCCGCCGCCTCGCGGCGCACGAGATGATCCGCCAGGAGGCGGTATACGTGCTGCGACCGGACGGACGACGCGAGCTGCGCATCCTCACGGTCACGCCGATCCAGGTTCCGGGATTCCAAACGATCGTGCGAGCGGTCGGGATCTTTCAGGATCCGACGACCTGCGAGCGCGAGCTCGAGAGCCTGCGCGTCCTGAACGAGCAGCTGGCGAAGGCATTCAACGCCCTCAAGGAGGACGTCGAACGCTTCCGAATCCTGGCATACACCGATGACATGACGGGCGTCGCCAATCGACGCGCGTTCTGGGAGGGATTCCGGGACGCGGTCGGGGAGGCGCGTCGCGAACGCGGTTCCATCGCGCTCTTCTACTTCGACCCCGACGGGTTCAAGGAGAAGAACGACACCTACGGCCACCGCGAGGGCGACAACCTCGTCCGTGCCGTGGCCGGACGTCTTCGCTCGGTCGCCGATGCGTTCGATGGAACGATCGCGCGCCTCGGCGGCGACGAGTTCTGCGTGTACTTCCGTGGCGTGAACGCCGCGCGGTACGCGGAGATCGCGAACGCGTTCGCCGAAGTCACGCGCTTCGAGTTCGAGGCGCGCCGCAAGGGCACCCGCGAGAAGGAGACGTTCCTCATGACCGTCTCGTTCGGCGGGTCGCTCCAGGTTGACGGGATCATCCCCGAACCGGGCGAGCTCTATGACGAGGCCGACGACGCCATGTTCGAGTGCAAGGAAAGCGGGAAGGGCGAGTCGAAGTTCCTCCCGTACGTCCTGCGCTATCCGCACATCCACTCAAGCGCACCCCCCAAGCCCTGACCCCGTCATCCGACGGGGCAAGCCTCGGGGCTTTTTTTCTTACCCTTTTTTACCCGGTTGAATGACCGGGCTTGACGCATCCTCTCGCCCTTTGGCATCCTACGGGCATACCCCGTTAGCATTCTCGATTATCGAGTGCTAATTCGAGGGTGTTTCTAACTCCCTTATCCATATTGTTTCGCGCGTATGAATTTGCGCCCGCTTTCGGACAAGGTGATCGTCACCTCGTCCACCAAGGAAGAAACGACCGCATCCGGTCTCGTGCTGCCGGACACGGCGAGTAAGGAGCGCCCGGAACAGGGCACCGTAGTTGCCGTCGGTCCCGGCCGCGTCGACGATTCCGGCAAGATCATCCCCATGTCGGTCAAGGTCGGCGACAAGGTTGTGTTCAAGAAATATTCTCCGGATGAAGTGAAGGTCGAAGACAAGGAATATCTCGTGCTGTCCGAATCCGATATTATCGCCGTCATCGAATAGCCTATGTCCAAAGTCATTGTTTTTAACGAAGAAGCCCGCCAGTCGCTCAAGCGTGGCGTGGACAAGTTGGCGAACGCCGTCAAAGTGACGCTCGGTCCCAAGGGCCGCAACGTCGTGATCGAATCCGGATACGGTTCGCCGACCATTACCAAAGACGGCGTCACCGTCGCAAAGGAAGTCGAGCTCGAAGACAAAATGGAAAACATCGGTGCCGAGCTCGTGAAGGAAGTCGCCTCCAAGACCAACGACGTCGCGGGAGACGGCACGACCACGGCCACGGTACTGGCCCAAGCGATCATCGCCGAGGGAATCAAGAACATCACGGCCGGCGCATCGCCGCTTGCGGTAAAGCGCGGCATGGAAAAAGCGCTTGAAGCCGTCGTGAAGGAATTGAAGGAGAAGGTGTCGCAGCCCGTGTCCGGCGACATGATCGAGAACGTCGCTTCGATTTCCGCGAACGACAAGGAAATCGGTGCGACGATCGCCTCCATGGTGAAAGAGATGGGCAAGGAGGGCGTGATCACGGTCGAGGAGGGCCAGTCGCTCGGCATCGAGCAGGAGGTCGTGAAAGGCCTGCGTATCGACAAGGGCTACGCCTCTGCCTACATGATTACGAATCAGGATCGCATGGAGGCCGAATACTCCGACGCGCCGATCCTCGTCACGGACAAGAAAATTTCGTCCGTGCAGGAATTGTTGCCGCTGCTCGAGAAGGTACTGAAGGCGGGGCAAAAGGAAATCGTGATCGTCGCCGATGATGTCGAAGGCGAAGCGCTGACCACGCTCGTGCTCAATAAGCTGCGCGGCGCCTTTAACGCGTTGGCCGTCAAAGCGCCGGGGTTCGGCGATCGCCGCAAGGAGATGTTGCAGGACATCGCCATCGTGACCGGCGCGACGCTGATCTCCGAAGATATCGGTCGCAAGCTTGATTCCGTCGAGCTTTCCGATCTCGGCTCCGCCCGCAAAGTCGTCGCGACGAAAGATCACACGACCTTCGTGGACGGCAAGGGCGACAAAGCCGCCATCGAGGCTCGCGCCAATGCGTTGAAGAAGCAGCTCGAGCAAACCGAATCTTCCTACGACAAGGAGAAGATCCAGGAGCGTCTGGCCAAGCTCGCCGGCGGCATCGGCGTCATCAAGGTCGGCGCCGCGACCGAAGTCGAGATGAAGGAAAAGAAACACCGCATTGAGGACGCGATCGCCGCGACCAAAGCGGCCGTCGAGGAGGGGATCGTGCCGGGCGGCGGCGTCGCGCTGTTGCGCGCGATGAACGCCCTCGAGTCGCTCAATCTCGAAGGCGAGGAAGCCGTCGGAGCGCGCATCCTGCGTCGCGCCATGGAGGAGCCGCTGCGCATGATTGCGCAGAACGCGGGCAAAGACGGCGCGGTCGTCGTCGAGGAAGTGAAGAAGCAGTCGGGCGCCATGGGCTACAACGCCGACGCTGACCGCTTCGAGGACATGATCGCGGCCGGTATCATCGACCCGGCCAAGGTGACGCGTTCGGCGTTGCAAAACGCCACGTCCGTTGCCGCGCTCTTCCTCACCACCGAATGCGTGATTTCAGAGAAGCCGAAGAAAGAAGAAGCGGCTCACGATCACGGCGGCGGCATGGGAGGCATGGGCGGAGGAATGGGGTTCTGACAAAAAGAAAAGCGCGTGCAATAAGCATGCGCTTTTCTTTTTGTCATCCCGAGCGAAGTCGAGGAATCTCTTCAAAAACACGGGTCCTGCCGCAGCTCACATTTTTCGATCACGACATCCGTCGTGTCGAGAAATCGCTCGCCGCATCACCCGTGTTTTTGTTATAGTCCATGCATATGAAACGTCTTCTTGTTCTCGTGCCCGCGCTTGCCCTGTTCGGACAGGGCTGCTTCCCTGGAAACATGCAAGCACCGCAAATTACATCCGAAGTGACCGCCACGGTGGAGGAACGCATGATCGACCAGAACGGCCTGAAAGGCTTGTACGTCCTGCCGCAGGAGAGGACGGGCACGCTCCCGGCCGTGATGGTTGTGCACGAGTGGTGGGGGTTGAACGATCAAATCAAAGAGGAAGCGCGTCGATTGGCGGCCGAAGGCTATGCGGTCTTCGCCATCGACCTGTATGACGGCGAAGTCGCGGCCGACGCCGCGCGCGCGGGAGAATTGGCCGGACAGGTGCGCGCGAATCCGGCAGAGGCGGAGCGCAAAATGAAACTCGCGTTCGACTTTCTCGAATCGCAGCCGGAGGTGGATGCAAGTCGCATGGCATCCGTGGGCTGGTGCTTCGGCGGCGGGATGTCGGCGATCATCGGTTCGAGCGGCGATCCGCGCGTCAAGGCGACCGTGATCTACTATGGCAATCCGGTCACCGACGCGTCGCGGTTGCGCAACATGTCACAGCCCGTGCTCGGCATTTGGGGTGTGGAGGATCAATCCATCAAAGTGGATACCGTGCGCGCCTTCGAACGGTCGTTGAAGGCGCAAGGCACGCCGGTCGAGTTCCATTACTACGACGGCGCAGGGCATGCGTTTGCCAACCCGACGCGCGGCGACGCCTATCGTCCCGAGGCCACGGCTGATGCGTGGCAAAAGACGCTGGAATTTTTGGCGCGTGAAATCGGGTCATAAAATCGAAAAACAAGGCTCAACCGAGCCTCGATTTTTCCCTCTATCTTGCGACGGATCTCGGGAACTGGTATCATGGATGCCGTATGGAAAACCAACCCAACCCGGGCCAGTCCCATCAGGGCGCGCCCTCGCACGAAGCCAAGCCAATGTCCGGAATGCCGCATTTCGATAAGAAGGATATCGACGACAACAAAGTCATTGCCGCGCTATCGTATCTCGGCATCCTCGTGTTGATCCCGCTGCTCGTGAAGAAGGATTCCAAGTTTACGCAGGAGCACGCCAAACAGGGTCTGGTGCTCTTCATCGCCGAAATTATCGGCAGCGTGATTGCCATGGTGCCGATCATCGGCTGGCTCCTCGCCCCGTTCATCGGTATCGCGTTCCTGATCGTCGCGCTCGTCGCGTTGATCAAGTGCCTCATGGGAGAGTTCTGGGAGATCCCGCTCATCGGGCCGTATCGTAAGAAGATCAACCTCTGACAAATAACATAAAGCGTCCGCGCAGGCGGATGCTTTTATTTGTCATCCCGAGCGAATCCGCCGGTTGGCGGAGAAGCCGAGGGATCTCTACCTTCATCAAAATAGAGATTTCTCGACTTCACTTCGTTTCGCTCGAAATGACACGGAAAGAGCACGGGAATGACAATTTCGGCCATATAGATTACATTCCACCTCATGCTCGACGATCTCCTGGAGAAAGCCGATGCCCTGCGCGCCAAACTGGATGAAGCCTGGCGGATTTTGGCGTTGGACACGGTAAAGGGCGAGATCGCCGCGCTCGAGGCCGAGACGTCGGCGCCCGATTTTTGGTCCGATCCGGAGCGTGCAAAACGCGAATCTCAGAAGCTGGCCGAATTGAAAAAGGAATACGACCAATGGAACGGTCTTCGCATGGAACTCATGGAGATGCAGGAGCTGGTACGCATGGCGATCGGGGAGAAGGACGCGAGCGTCGAGGCGGATGCGACGAAGAAACTCGCTGAACTGAAAAAGCGCTATCTTGATCTCGAATTCACGCTTCTTTTCTCCGGCGATTATGACGAAAAGAATGCCATCGTCTCGATTCACGCCGGCGCAGGGGGAACCGACGCGCAGGATTGGGCCGAGATGCTCATGCGCATGCTGTTTCGCTACGCCGAGCGGAAGGAGTGGAGCGTGAAGCTGCTCGACGAATCGCGCGGCGGCGAAGCGGGCATCAAATCCGCGACGTTCGAGGTGAAGGGGCGGTACGCGTACGGCCATCTGAAAAGCGAGCACGGCGTGCATCGCCTCGTGCGCCAGTCGCCGTTTAACGCCGACGCGCTGCGCCAGACGTCCTTCGCACTCGTAGAAGTCGTCCCGGAAATCGACGAAACGATCGATATCGAGATCAAACCCGACGATCTGCGTATCGATACGTTCATGTCCGGCGGCAAGGGCGGGCAATCCGTAAACACAACCTATTCCGCCGTGCGCATCGTGCACTTGCCGACCAAGATCACCGTTTCCTGTCAGAACGAGCGTTCGCAAACGCAGAACAAGGAGACGGCGATGAAGATTTTGAAATCGAAACTCTTGAAACTGAAGGAGGAAGAGTTGCAGAAAGAAAAACAGAAATTGCGTGGCGAATATCAAAGCGCGGAATGGGGGAATCAAATCCGATCATACGTCCTTCATCCGTATCACATGGTCAAAGATCACCGAACGGACGTGGAAACGCCCGACACAGATGCCGTGCTCGACGGCGATCTCGACGGATTCATCGAGGGATATCTTCGGTGGCAGGCGGAGGATTCGGACCGGCGTGCGGAACTGAATAAGGAGTAGATCGTTTATGAAAATCGTTTCCTGGAATGTAAACGGGATTCGTTCGATTCTCGGAAAAGGATTTTCGGAATGGTTGAAGGCTGTGGATGCCGACGTCGTTTGTTTACAGGAAACAAAGATCAGCGAGAACGATGTCGTGAAATTGATCCCGTCTTTCGCCGGGTATGATACGTATTGGCACAGTGCGGAGCGACCGGGATATAGCAGCGTTGCCATGTTCACGAAATGTCGTCCCCTGCGAGTTCATCGGGGTATCGGGATTCCGGAATTTGATCGAGAGGGCCGCGTCATTGCCTTGGAGTTTGAGAATATGATCATCGTGAATGTGTATGTGCCAAACATCCAGACGAATTTCGAACGGAAACCGTACCGAATGGCATGGGATCAGGTTTTTCGTACCCATCTGAAGCGACTCGATAAAAGGAAGCCTGTGGTCGTCTGCGGGGATTTTAACGTTGCGTACGAAGAGATCGATGTTGGGCTGCCCGACGTCTCGACCTTCCCCGGATGTAGTGCTAATGAGCGGGAAAATTTTCGACAATTACTTGAATCGGGGTTTGTAGATACATTCCGCCGCCGGCACCCGACGGATCGCCGATACTCTTGGTGGGCATACGCGGACGATGCTCGTCTCGAAAATCGAGGCGTACGCTTTGACTACGCCTTATGCTCTTCGGTGCTTGAGTCGAAAGTATGTAAGGCTTGGATCGCCACCGAAGTTCTAGGGTCCGATCACTGTCCGGTCGGCATCGAATTTGAGAAAGGGTTGGTGAATGCCGAATCGATCCGGCTACCGATCACGACGGGCGGACAGATAGGATTTGGAATCTAGGGCTGTTAACCGCCGTTTTTGAATACGAAAAACAGGACGACGAGCGTTCCGGCTGCGAGGATGTTCATGATGCTTGCGATGATGATCGGCAGCGCCCGGCGATGCACCGCGTACGCGAACCAAATGAGGTTCGTGACGAACATGATGAAGAACGTCGAAGGCGCGAGGTCGGCGACGTGCCGTGTCGTCAGCGCCTTGAAGACCTGGGGATAGAGGGCAATGCCGGAAAGCAGACCGTTGGCCTCGGCGAGCAGGTCGATCGGATGATTGTGGCGCTTGATGCCCATGCGGGCGCGGAATGCGTCAAGCATACCCGCCTATGATACGCTATTTTACGGCGATATGAACCCCACGGAGATCCGGAAGGTGATGAAGGAGATCGGCGGCGGCGCCAACAAGCGGCTCGGCCAGCACTTTTTGATCGACCCGCATGCGCTTGCGACCATCGTTGAAGAGGCGGAGATCGAAAAAGGCGATCGCGTTCTTGAGATCGGACCGGGGCTCGGAGTTTTGACCGGTGCGCTGCTAGACGCGGGCGCTTCCGTCGCGGCCGTGGAGCGCGATCGGCGGTTTGTTGAATTCTTGTCCGGTAGGGGCGTATTGCAATACGCCCCTACGTTCGATCGGGAACGTTTGGAAATCATCCACGCCGACGCATCAAAACTCGACTGGCAAAACCACTTCAAAAAGAAAGACTGGAAATTCGTTTCCAACCTTCCATACTCGATCACCTCGCTCGCATTGCGCAAGGCGCTGTATGCGAAGCATCCGCCGACGAATATCGTCGTGCTTGTGCAACGCGAGGTGGCGGAACGGGCGGTAGCGAGGCAACAAGCGAAAAGCAATAAGCAAAAAGGATCGCTGCTGTCGCTGATGGTCGCACTCGCGTCGCACGAGGCGCGGTTCGTGAAGCGCGTCACGGCCGGAGCTTTTTTTCCGCCGCCAAAAGTCGAGTCCGCGATTTTGCGCATCATCCCGATGACACCGGAGGAGCGTCAGGCGATCTGGGGACGTGATCCGGAGGAAATCATGGCGATCGCGAAACGCGGCTTCGCCCATCCGCGCAAGTTGCTCGCTTCGAATCTCAAGCTTGCGGCCGACGCTCTCGTATCCGTCGGGATCGCGCCAAAAGCTCGAGCTGAGGATCTGCGACCGGAAGATTGGGCTCGATTGGCGGATGTTCTCGACGTATAATGCGAGCATATGCCCCGTCCCGCTCTCGCCGACCATCACTCCCGTCCGATCGAGATCGCAGGCGGGGAAGGGTGTTATTTGATCGATCGCGACGGCAAACGGTATCTCGATTTCATCGCCGGATGGTGCGTCGGTAACATCGGTTGGAAAAATCCCGTCGTCCGCAAGGCGATCGAAGCCGAAGCAAAAGAAGGTCGATACGTCCCGCAACTCTTTCGCGACCCGCGCGCCGAGGCCTTTGCGAAAACGCTGATCCGCATCTCACCGGGCAAGCGGCTGGCGCGGGCCTATCGGTGCACGAGCGGTTCCGAGGCCGTCGAAATGGCGATCAAATGCGCCCGCGCCGCGACCGGCAAGCCCGCGATCGTGTCCGTGGATGGCGTGTATCACGGCCACACGTACGGCGCCGCGTCCGTCGGCGACGCCTGCCGCGACGGCATGGAGCCGTGCGCACCCGCCTTTCTCAAAATCCCGATACCGCATCCGCGTTACGGCGCGACGCCGGAAGAATCGCTCGCGGCCTTCCGCAAGCTCATCGATTCGCGTGATGATATCGCCGCATTTCTCTCCGAGCCGGTCTGGACCAATGCGGGGAGCATCCTTCCGCCAAAAGGATTTTTGAAGGAGATCGAAACACTCTGCCGCAAGCGTGGCATCCTGTTCGTCATGGACGAAGTCGCGACGGGGTTCGGCCGTTGCGGCGCGCTCTTCGCGAGCGAACTCGGCGGGCTTGAACCCGATATCCTGTGTCTCGCGAAAGGCTTTACCGGAGGCTACGCCACCATGGGCGCTTGTCTCGTGTCGGAACGGGTGTATAAGGCCTCGGCGCATCTGCCCATGTATTCCACCTTCGGTTGGCTGTCGCAGGACCTCGCCGCAACGGTCGCGAATGTCGGCGTGATCCTCGACGGCAAGCTGTGGCAACGAGCCAAGACGGTCGGCGCGCGCATGTTGAAACGCCTGAAGACGCTGGAAGAGCTCCCGTTCGTCGCGGAGGTACGAGGTGTGGGATTGTTGTTCGGTATCGAAATCGTGAATGACAAAACGTCGATGAAGCCGGATTACGGCCGCGCGACCCGCATCCAAGATAGATGCGCCGAGGCGGGACTGCTCATCGATACGGCCGGCCACGCCTTGTTCATCACCCCGCCGCTCATTCTTTCGGAAGAAGTGGCGGATCAAGGCTGCGACATTTTGGAACAAGTGATCCGGGATTGACGCAACGCCGGTTTTGGTATACCCTCGCGGCGCAACCGGGAGGTGTTTGTGGTGAAAAAGTACTTTCTCGCAAGGTTCCTGCTGAACGGCGAACGGACGAAGACCGGGCGGCCCGATCAGGAGCGGTTCACGGTCGCCGTGACTGCCGAATCGCAGGCGGAGGCCGAGATCAAGATCAGGCAGCTCCGGTTGCCCGGCGACTTCACGGTAGAGGAGATCGACCTCGCGGCCAACGTCGAAGACATCCCGGCGCTTCTCAAGCGTTACTGCGTGGAGCGCGGGTTCGATCTCGCCGTCGCGAAGACGTCGCCTGCCTCGGGCAGGTTTCCCAACTGCGTCTGACCCCGTATTCTCGGGGTTTTTTGATACCACGGTGAAGACTTGACATCCTCTTGACAGGGGGTCCGGACTCCACTAAACTGCGGGCACGTTCTGAAAGGTATCCACATCCGTGTGGATGCGGTCGGAGCCGCGGAGCTTTGACAACAGAAGAGTGATTGGAACCAAACAACGTCTGATTCCTTGATCCCGGAGTTCCGCCAGGGGCTCCGCGGGTTTTACTGAGAGTTTGATCCTGGCTCAGGATGAACGCTGGCGGCGTGTCTAAGGCATGCAAGTCGAACGGATCATTTTAGGTAGCAATACTTGAGATGGTTAGTGGCAAACGGGTGCGTAACACATTGGTACCTGCCTCGTAGTCGGGCATAAGCCTCCGAAAGGAGGTCTAATTCCACGATGGTCTCGAAAGAGTAAAGTCGCAAGACGCTACGAGAGGGGCCTATGGCCTATCAGCTTGTTGGTGAGGTAACGGCTCACCAAGGCTCTGACGGGTAGGGGGTGTGAGAGCACGACCCCCCTCACTGGGACTGAGACACTGCCCAGACACCTACGGGTGGCTGCAGTCGAGAATATTCGGCAATGGACGAAAGTCTGACCGAGCGACGCCGCGTGCGGGAAGAAGGGCTTCGGCTCGTAAACCGCTTTTGCCGAGGAAGAACCTATGACGGTACTCGGAGAATAAGTGGTTGCTAACTCTGTGCCAGCAGCAGCGGTAATACAGAGACCACAAGCGTTATCCGGATTTATTGGGCGTAAAGGGTCCGCAGGTGGCCGGACACGTCACGGGTTAAATTTCAGGGCTCAACCCTGAAACCGCTCGTGATACGGTTCGGCTCGAGGCTGGGAGAGGTACGCGGAATTACCGGTGTAGTAGTAAAATGCGTTAATATCGGTAAGAACACCAAATGCGAAGGCAGCGTACTGGAACACGCCTGACACTCAGGGACGAAAGCGTGGGGAGCGAAAGGGATTAGATACCCCTGTAGTCCACGCCCTAAACGATGAATGCTAGATATCGGGAGTATCGACCCTCCCGGTGTCGGTTAAAATAGCTAACGCATTAAGCATTCCGCCTGGGGAGTACGGCCGCAAGGCTAAAACTCAAAGGAATAGACGGGGACCCGCACAAGCAGAGGAGCATGTGGTTTAATTCGACGATAAGCGAGGAACCTCACCTAGGTTTGACATGTAGCTGCAAGTCACCGGAAACGGAGACCGCCTTCGAGGGTGCTACACAGGTGCTGCATGGTTGCCGTCAGCTCGTGTCGTGAGATGTACCGTTAAGTCGGGTAACGAGCGCAACCCCCGTCCCGTGTTGTTTTTTCACGGGAGACCGCCTCGGATAACGGGGAGGAAGGTGGGGATGACGTCAAATCAGCATGGCTCTTACACCTAGGGCTACACACGTGCTACAATGGCCAGGACAATGGGTTGCCAAGCCGAAAGGCGGAGCTAATCCCACCAAACCTGGCCCCAGTTCGGATTGAAGGCTGCAATTCGCCTTCATGAAGCCGGATTTGCTAGTAAACGCGTATCAGCCACGGCGCGTTGAATACGTTCTCGGGTCTTGTACTCACCGCCCGTCACGTCAAGAGAGTCGGAAACGCCCGAAGGCCCCGATGAGGGGACGAAGGCGGAGTCGATGATAGGGACGAAGTCGTAACAAGGCATCCGTAGCGGAAGCTGTGGATGGATCACCTCCTTTCTAGGGAGAATTGGGCGCTCGGATTCAGTTCCGGCCCCTAACCTAAGGTCGATCCCCCACACCTTTTTCAAAAGGTGTGCGGGGGCGGTATTCATACGGATGGTGGTTCCCTCGAAGGGCCATCATTACGTGAATACTCTAACAACCAGACGTCGGTTCCAATCACTATTCTGTCGTGAACTCCGCAACCCCCACACCTTTTTCAAAAGGTGTGGGGGTTTTGAATCGCGGATTGACGTTTTTATTAAAATATGGTTTCCTGACGTTTCCCCGGTGGGAAAGAAGGAGGTGTGGGGAATGAAGTACATTTTTTTCATCGACGATGACGAGATGCTGCGTGACATGTTCCCGCGCGTGTTCAGGTCCTGGAAGCGGTCTTGGACCGCCGAGGCGGAGCTGCGCGTCGCGGACTCGACGGAGCATCTGCTCGAGATGCTCGACGAGACGCGCGAGGAGAACCGCGTCCTGCTGATCACGGACGGGAACATGCGCGGCTCGCGCGGATTCGACCTGGATGGCGACGAGCTGATCGAGGCCGTGCGGGCCAAGGTCGGCGCCCGACTCGTCCGTGCCGTGATCATGACCGGGCGCCCGGAGGAATTCCAGGCGGCCGCGTATCGGCTCGGAGCGGAGCTGCTCGCCAAGCCGGCCGATCCCGATGCGCTCAAGCGGATCGTCACCGAGTTCGTCGAGAACTAACCGAGCTGAGCTCGGAACACCCGTCTGTCATAGGCGGGTTCTTTCTTTCCGAATGGTTGACGTCTTTATATGGATTTCGTATCATCCCCGCACGTTTTTCGATCCGTTCCGAGGTCGTCTAACGGTAGGACTACTGCCTCTGGAGCAGTGTATCTTGGTTCGAATCCAAGCCTCGGAGCCATAAAAACACCCCCGCATTGCGGGGGTGTTTTTCTGTTCCTTATTCGTTGCTTGGAAGCTCGTTGGTGGGAACGTCGTCCGCGACGTTGCGCGTGTCCAGCTTTTTCATCATCTCTTCTGCCGAAAGCTCGGGCTTTACCGTGACGAGGATGTCCGTCGTCATGCGCTCGATTTTGTCGAGGCGTTCCATGATCTTCTCGATGTCCGCCCGGTTCGCTGTCTGCTTGCGTAAAGCCGCTTCACGTTGACCCTCGGCCGCGTTCGCGGAGTAGAACGCGACGGATGCGGTCACGAGCAGCGCGAGCGAGGTGATGATGGCCGCGGGCCAGATATGGGTTGTGCCGCGCGCCGCGCGGATCATGTGATGGTCGTGGACGCGGCTGACCGGGCCGGCGTAGGTCACGTGGCATGCGTTGGGCGTGCAGTTGCCGTCATGGCCACAGGTCGGACCCGTGCCGGGACCCTTGGGGATGGGCGTCGAGGCCGCCTTGCGTCGGCGTGCGGGCTTTTTGGGCGTCGTGGGAAGATCGGAGGACATAAAAGGACTTTGAGTTTCGTCTGTTAGAGAGACGAAAGGAGTATAGCACATCCGCCAAATGCGTGGCCAGGCTGCGCACGATGGTTTGACGACCGGCGGGGTTTTCGGCTACGATCTGCCCGCTTCCGATGGACGGCTAGCTCAGTTGGTTAGAGCGTCACATTGACATTGTGAAGGTCAGAGGTTCGACTCCTCTGCCGTCCACCATCGAAAAATCCGCCTGAACGGGCGGGTTTTTCGTTTGCGAAAATGTGCTAACCTACCCGCCATGCAGATCGATTCTTGGCAATCCTCCGATCCGGTTCCGTCCGGTTTTACGGCGAACGGTGTGACGGCGCTCTGTGACGAGAACCTCGCAAGAGCGAAGGCGATCACGAATGACATACGTACCCTGAAGGACGCGCCGGACGAGGCGCTGACGTGGGAAGCGACCTTTGGCGCGCTCGATGATGCGATCCTTGCGTTGGAGCTCGCCTCAACCGTTCCCTCGCTTATGCACATGACGCATCCGGATGCAGCCGTGCGCGAGGCGGCGTCCAAAGCGGAGCCAAAGGTGAGCGAGTTCGTGACGGAGCTGTTTCTCGACGCCGAACTTGCGAACGTGTTCAAACGGTTTGCAAACACGCACCCGGAACTCGAGGGTGCGCGCAAGAAATTCGTGGACGAGACGTTGCGCGACTACCGACGCAACGGGCTCGATCTTCCGCACGAAGGACAGAAACGCCTGCGTGAGCTGAACGAGGAGTTGACCAAACTCGGTCAGGAGTTCGAATCGAATATCGCGTCATCTCTCTCGCATATTGATGTAAAGCCGGAACAACTCGACGGACTACCCGAATCCTTCATCGCGGCGCACCCATCCGGCGAAAATGGCCTCGTACGCATCACGACCGCGTATCCGGACTACAAGCCGTTTATGAAGTACGCGAAGGATCGCGACGCGGCAAAGCGGCTGTACGTCGCGTACAACACCCGCGCGCAGAATAAAAACCTGCCGATCCTCAACCGTGTCCTCGCGCTTCGCAAGGAAAAAGCGACGCTCCTCGGCTACGAAACCTGGGCGCATTATGTCCTCGAGACGCGCATGGCCAAGGAGCCGAGCCGCGTGTTCGGTTTTCTCGAAGGATTGCACGCGGCGCTCAAACCCAGAGCTGCGGAAGAATTCGCCGCGTACGGGCACGCGGCGATTCCGATCTCGGACGCGTCGTATTACGAGGAGTTCGTGAATCGTCGCGATTACGCGTTCGATTCCGCCGCGCTGTCCGAATATTTCGAGTCATCGACGGTTTTCCACGGCATGCTCGATGTCATGTCCGAGCTCTTCGGCATCGAATTCCGGTCGATCGACCTCCCGGCTTGGCAGGAAGAAGTCCGCTGTCTCGAGGTGACGGACGGCGGCGAGCCGCTCGGCCGCATCTATCTCGATCTCCATCCGCGTGACAATAAATACTCGCATGCGGCCGTCTTCGGCATTCGAAACGCGCGGAAGCTGCCGGACGGTTCTCGTCTTTTGCCCATGTGCTCGCTCGTCTGTAACTTTCCGCGCAAGGGCGCGCTGCTTTCACACGAGGACGTCGTCACGCTATTTCACGAGTTCGGCCATGCGTTGCACAAGATCATGTATCAAGGCGAGCTTTCGAGTCTCGGCGGGCTCAACGTCGCGCGCGATTTCGTCGAGGCGCCGTCGCAGATGCTCGAGGAGTGGGCATGGCAACGCGCCTCGCTTGACCGGTTTGCACGCCATCACAAAACCGGCGCGCCGATCCCGGATGAACTTTTCGACGCGATGACCAAGTCTCGTCATGTCGGTGAGGCGATCGCCACCGAGCGGCAACTCTTTCTCGCCATGCTTGATCTGACCTATCACACGCGCGAGCCCGGTTTTGACACGACGAAGGTGCTCAAAGAGCTGCATGTCGAATATAGCCAGTTCCGTTTCATCGAAGGCACGCATTTCCAAGCGTGCTTCGGACATCTCATGGGCTATGACGCGGGTTATTACGGCTACCAATGGGCGCTCGCCATCGCGCGCGATCTTCTGACGCGATTCGAAAAAGAGGGATTGACAAAGGAGCGACCGAGGACGAAGCAAAAATGGTCGAGACGTTCCTCGGGCGCCCGACGCATGATGAAGCGTACAAACGTTATCTCGGCGCGGCCTAGCGACGCGTCATCTGCTTGAAACGGAGAAGATAGAACGCGTTGCGCAATGGCACCGCAAGTTTGGTCTTGATCGTGAGCGCGTGCTTGAGGCTGATCACGCCCGTATCGCCGAGCGTGATGACCACGCCTTTCTGTCCGGCGCGGAACGGTTTGAGTTTTTTGCCGGCGAGCGTGCGCAGAATGTTTCCGGCGAGTACCGGCGCCATTTGCATCGCGGTTTGCGCGGTTTTCGGAACGGGTGCGCCTTTCATCCGGAAGCCGCTCACGTCGCCCGCGCAAAAAATCGAGGGGTCGATGCGGAAATAGTTGTCCACGGCCGGATAGCCGCCGCGTTCCATGACCACGGGCGGACGAATGTCGATCGGACACGGCTCGATGCCTGCGGACCACAGGATGAACGAGGCGGGGATCGTCTTGCCGGACACCGTATGGATCACGCCCGGCTCCACCTTGGTCACGGCCTCGCCCGTGAGGGTCTGGATGCCTTGGCGATCAAGCTCCGTGTTCGCATGCCGCACGACCGAATCCGGAAAGCCGGGGAGAATTTGCGGGGCGCCCTGGATGAGATGGAAGCGCGGTTTGAGTTCGGCATCGATCTTTCCTGCCTTTTGTTGATGGTTGATGAACTGCTTGATCGCGAAGACGGATTCGATGCCGGTCGGTCCCGCGCCGACCACGGCCATCGAAAGCAGTCGTTCGCGTTCAGCGCCGCTCGCCTTGGATGCGCGCGCGAGCACGTCGAGGATCGCGTTCTGCGCGCGCTCGGCATCCTTCGGATTCTTGAGCGGGTACGAGAGCTCTTGCGCGCCGGGGATATCGTAGTAGCACGTCCGTGCGCCATGCGAGAGCACGAGCAAATCGTACGGGACGTCTTCCTCCGCCCCGTTGCGCGAGACGTGCACGGCTTTCGTGTTTCGATTCACATACAGCGCCTCCGCTTGCAGGAACGTGAACCCGTCCTGTTTTGCAAGCTCGGGAAACTCGACCGTCACGTTTTCGAGCTTCATCTCGCCGGCGAAGGCGTCCACGAGCCAAGGCGTGAAGAGGAACTCACGTTTTTTATCGACGAGCATCACCTCGTATCCGTTGCATTGGCGCGAGAGAAGTTGCGCCGTGCGCAAGCCGACGAAGCCCCCGCCGATGATGAGAATCCGCGTTTTCATGGGGAGAGTATACCGCTGTAACCCGTAACCCGTAACCCGCGGTCCGGAGCCCAAGAGTTCGGGTTATGGGTTACGGGTTACGCGACTCCATGAACTCGCTGGCGCGACGCAGGCTCTCAAACGTCCCTGCGTCCGACCAGAACCCGCGGACCGGACGCGCGACAAGCCGTCCCTGCGCGAGGAATGCGCTGTTCGTGTGCGCGATTTCAAGCTCGCCGCGCGTCGAGGGCTTGAGCGCACGGATCACGTCAAACACGGTCGCGTCGTACACGTATAGACCGACCTGCGCGAAGCTCGATTTCGGTTGTGCGGGTTTTTCTTCGATGGAAAGCACGCGACCGCTCGGATCAACCTCGACGACGCCGAAACGATGCGGATCGTGTACGGCCTTGTAGAACGTAAGCGCGCCGCCCTGGAACGAGCTGATCGGCGCGAGGAAGTTATCCTCAAAAATGTTGTCGCCAAGAATCACCGTGACGTGATCCTGGCCGACAAAGTCTTCCGCAAGCGCCACGGCATGCGCGATGCCGCCTGCCTCGTCCTGGATGCGGTACGTCAATCGGCAGCTGAGCGCGGCGCCGGAGCCGAGGAGGTTCATGAAATGTCCGGCATGGTCCGGCCCCGTGACGATCATGATGTCGCGGATACCCGCGTCGAGCAGCGTCTGGAGCGGATAAAGTATCATCTGTTTCTTGCCGACGGGGAGCAGGTGCTTGTTCGTCGTGTTCGTGAGCGGTGCGAGGCGCGTGCCTTTTCCGCCGGCGAGGATCAGGCCTTTCATGCGGGGATTCGAGTAGCGAGTAGCGAGTAGCGTCGCGCCGGATTCCATTCGACGATATTCGTTACTCGTTGCTCGTTTATTGTTTTCCGCATACTTGATCATCGTGTCGCGCAACGCGACGTCGATCGGACGCATCTCGATGCCGAGCTCCTGAAGCCGCTTGCTCTGCATGACGTTGTTCGAGCGTTTCTTCGTCGCAAGTCCCTTGGAGACCAGTTCCTCCTCGCGGATCCATTCCACGCGATGGTTCGGGTCGACGTATTCGCGGTACAAATCGAGCAGGTCACGATGGCGCATGACACCCGGATTCACGGTGTGGAAGACGCCGGTCCCGCGTTTCTCGATGATCCGGCGGCACGCATCGATCAAATCCGGGACGACCGTCACGCTATTCGCCACGTCGACCACTTGTTTGTAGTTCGCGAGCTTGTCGATGAGATTGCGCTCGCTCGGTGCGTCGTCGATCGGCATACGTAATCGCACGATCGCTACGTTCGGATACGTCATGAGTGCGAGCTCGGCGGCGTATTTCGATCGCGAGTACGTCGCGCTCGGATTCGCGAAATCCTCTTCTCGCCATCCGCGCGGGTCGGGCGAGTGGCCGTAAAACACGCATCCGCTAGAAAGGTGGAGGAGATAAACGCCGCGTTCATGACACGCCTCGCCAAGCGTGAGCGCGCCGATGACATTGTCACGGTGTGTCTCGGCTTGATGCGACTCGCACCAATCCACGTTCGGCCGGCCCGTTCGGCCGGCCGCGTTCACGACCGCATCCGGTCTGTGTTCATCGAGCGCTTTCAGCACGGAGGCCTTATCATCGATCCGCGCGTCGGTGCCCACGGCATCCGGCCACGCGCGCAACATTTTTCCGCCGATAAACCCCCTGGATCCGAAAACGAGGATTTTCATATTCCTCGTTGTCTTACACCAAAAACAGGCAGAAAAACAGGCGGAATGTCAACCCGTAGGGGCGTGATTCATCACGCCCGGGCGCAATGAATTGCGCCCCTACCGAATGAGTGGCTCCCACCAGCGTTGGTTTTGCTTGAACCACTCGACGGTTTCTTTCAATCCTTCCTCGAACGTTCGTGTCGGTTCCCAGCCCAGCTCGTTTTTCGCTTTCGTCGAATCGATCGCGTAGCGGCGATCGTGCCCCTTCCGATCTTTTACGAATTGGATAAGCGATTCCGGTTTGTCGAGTTCTTTCAAAATCATCTTTACGACGTCGATATTCGCGCGTTCGGCATTCCCTCCGAGGCAATACGTTTCACCGATCTTTCCTTTCATCAATACAGCCTCAACCCCGCGACAATGATCTTCCACATGAATCCAGTCGCGGATGTATTTGCCGTCACCGTACACGGGGAGCGGGAGGTCGCGCAGGGCATTCACGATCATGAGCGGGATGAGTTTTTCCGGAAAGTGATACGGCCCGTAATTGTTCGAACAATTCGAAATCGTCACCGGCACGTTATGCGTGTGATAGTACGCGCGGACCAGGTGATCGCTCGCGGCCTTCGAAGCCGAGTACGGGCTGCGCGGATCGTACGGCGTCGATTCGTTGAATCGTTTGCGCGAGTTGAGCGCGAGGCTGCCGAACACCTCGTCCGTCGAGATGTGATGGAAGCGTTTGATCTGGCCTTCGCGACGCAACGTCTCTTCGAGGAGCGTCTGCGTGCCGAGCGCGTTCGTCTCGAGAAACACGCGACTGCCTTTGATGGAGCGATCGACATGCGATTCGGCGGCAAAGTGCACGACCGTATCCACGCCTTCCATGGCGCGATGGACGACATCCGCATCGCAAATGTCGCCGTGGATGAAGAGATGCCGATCGGGATCAAGACCGCGGATGTTCTCGGGATTTCCGGCGTAGGTGAGCGCGTCGAGGTTCACGATCACGTCGTTCGGATGATTCGCAAGCCGGTATCGAATAAAATTCGATCCGATAAATCCCGCTCCGCCGGTGACCAGCAGTTTCATGGCGGGTAGTGTGTCATCAAAGAGAAGTATTTATCAAGCTTGTCATCCCGAGCGAACGGAGTGAGCCGAGGGATCTCTTCGAAGGGATTCCTCCGCTTCGCTTCGCTCGGTCGGAATGATAGTTGAAGGAATAAGACTTTGTGCTAAGGTAACGATCAATTTATGGCTGTCGAAAGCCAAAAGGACCTCGCGGTTATTATCGTGAGCTGGAACGTGAAAGACGCGGTTCTCGAGAATCTGCGCTCGGTTTTGGCGTCCGATCCGATGCCCGCGCTCGACGTGATTCTCGTCGATAATGCGTCCGAGGACGGAACCGTCGAAGCGGTGCGCGAGGCGTTTCCGGATGTGCGTGTTATCGTGAACAAGGAGAACCGCGGATTCGCGGCCGCGAATAATCAGGGACTCGCGGCCACGACGGCGCGCCACGCGCTTCTTTTGAACCCCGACATGCGCGTCGAGCCGGGCGCGCTTGCCAAAACCGTGGACTATCTCGACGCGTATCCGAATGTCGCGGTGCTCGGCGCAAAACTGATCGGCAAGGATGGCCGGCCGATGTATCATCTGCGTCGTTTTCCGACGTGGAAGGATCAACTCGTGATTTTGCTGAAGCTCGGCAAGTTGTTCCCGCGTATTATCGATCGCTATATGGGACGCGATCTTGATCTTGCATTGGAGCAAGACGTGGATTCGGTGCGCGGTTCGTATTTCGCCATCAATCGTACCGCACTTGATACGATCGGTTTGCTCGACGAACGATATTTCATTTGGTTCGAGGAAGTCGATTATTGCCGCCGCGTGAAAGAGAAGGGGATGAGCGTGCGATATGTCCCGTCGATCGTCGCGCATGATTCGGTCGGCAAGAGTTTTGCGCAACGAAGCCGGTGGTGGAAGCGCAAGCAATTCATGACGAGCCTCATGAAGTATTTTTGGAAATGGCTATGAAGCTCGCGATCCAAGTTATCCTGTACCACAGCTCGAAACGTCTTGCGCCGTTGTTGGAGTCTCTTAAGACGCAAACGTTTCAGGAGTTCGAGACGTGGTTTCTCGACAACTCGGAAGACAGAGACGAGGCCGAATTGTCGCGCGCGCAAGTCGTCGCGTCCGGATTGCGTCATCGATTCATCGTGAACGAAAAGAACAGCGGATTCGCGGGCGGTCATCAGGTGATGTTTCTCTCGCACGACGCGCCGTTCGTGATGCTCCTGAACGACGACGCCAAGCTCGCGCCGACGTATCTCGAGCACGTCATGCGACGAATCGAATCCGATCCGAAGATCGCGAGCGCGACGGGCCTCGTCTATCGAATGGATGGAGAGACGATCGATACGGCGGGTCTCGAATACAAATGCCTCGCGCAGATCGTTGATAGAAATGCCGGGGAGAAGCTAGAAGCAAGAAGCAAGAAGTTAGAATCGGGAGAAGTATTCGGCGTTTCCGGCGCCGTCGGATTGTATCGGCGTTCCGCCGTCGAGCAAGCGGGCGGTCTCTTTGATCCAAAATGGTTCATGTATAAGGAGGATGTTGATCTTGCGTTGCGCCTACGGAAAGCGGGATTCGTCGCATGGTTCGAGCCGGAGGCGGTGGCGTATCACGCGCGCGGTTTGAAACGATCGCGCGGTTTGTTTCAACGGTTCTTCGATGAACGGAAGCGTCCGGCGAAGTTGCGACGTTACGCGTACGCGAATCAGCTTCGCCTCTATCGCAAGCATTTCCGATGGTCGCTCGGATTTTCCGACATCGCGCGATCGTGTGTGATCGAGCTGATGCGTTCCGCCGGAACACTTATCACGTCTCCGAAAGTCTTTTTCGATGCGTGGCGCGAGCTCCTAGCGCCTAGCTCCTAGCTCCTATGTTACCCAAAGTCGCCATTATCTACCTCACCTTTCCCACGAAAAACTGGGAGGAGGATATTGAGCGCGCCATGCGCTCGTTCGAGCGTTTGAAATATCCGAAAGATCGTCTCGAATTGATTTGCGTCGAATCAAAAGGATCACGTCCGCCGGTGAAAGAGTGGTTCGAGAAAACGTGGATGCAGAAGTCGGGTACGACATTGCCTCGCATCACCTATATTTTTCGTGACGAGGAAATCGGTTTTTCCGGCAACAACAATCTCGGATTCGAGAAAGCGAAAGAGCTTGGATGTGACTACGTTCATCTCACCAACGAAGATACGGAAGTCGATCCGGAATATCTCATGCGCGCCGTCGAGCGCGCGGAATCCGATTCCAAGATCGGCGCGGTGCAGTCGCTGATCCTGCTCGGTCAGAACCGCGATCGCATCAACTCGGCCGGCAACGCGTATCACTTTCTCGGCCACGGCTATTCGACCGGCTACCGCCATGCGCGAGACGCGTATTCCGTCACGGGCGACGAAATCGGTTACGCGTCCGGTGCGGCGGTACTCGTCCGCGTTTCCGCGATCGAAGGCGCGTTGTTCGATGAGAAACTCTTTTCCTATCATGAAGACACCGACCTTTCGCTCGGTCTGCGTTCGCGCGGTTGGAAGATCGTGCTCGAACCGACATCCGTCGTGTGGCATTGGTATGAGTTCGCAAAAGCGAAGATTAATTTCTATTGGATGGAGCGCAATCGATACGTGCTCGTATTCAGTTATTATCGATGGTGGACGTTGCTCTTGATCCTGCCGGCGCTGATCGGTGTCGATCTCGCGACGGCAGCGCTCTCCGTCCGTGGCGGTTGGTGGGATATGAAACGCAAGGTGTACGGCGACTTATTCTCGCGCGACTTCTGGCAATGGATCGGGAAGCGTCGCCGTGCGATTCAAACCTCGCGTACGATTGGCGATCGCGAACTTCTGCGCATGGCCGTAGAAACCATCGAATTCCAGGAAGCCTCCGTCCAAAGCCCTATCGTCACTTACATTGGAAATCCCGTGTTGAAGGGCTATTGGTTCGTGATACGATTTCTCTTGGTATGAAAACTCACGTCTTCATCGTCTGCGGCTATGGCGTCCCGAAGGATATTGAGAAGGACTTTAACTACCAGCTCTATTTGAGGACGGCCTTCAATCAAATCTTCGATGTGATGATCCGGCATCCGAAAGACAGGGGTCTGATCGTTGCTTCGGGCGGGCCGACGGACATGCGGAGGCCCTACAAACGGACCGAAGCCCACGAAATGGCCAAGGTCATAAAGCGTCTGCTCGCTCGCCCTGCGCTGAAAGGGTTGGGTAAGCGCGTCCGCATCGTTGAGGAGGGTAAGTCACTCTCCTCCATGGAGAATATTTTGTTTTCCAAACGGAAGTTGTCTGGCCCTGCGGCTTCGGTGACCATTTTTTGCGAATGGACTCGTCGTAAAAAACAAGCGCGCTTCGGACGCGAGATCTTCAAACAGAGGGTCACGGTTTCCGGAATCGATTTCGACCAAAGCGCCAATCGCTATCAGGATCCGGAATTTATCGCAAAGAAGGAAGCACTCGACATGAAGCTCTCCATGCGAGCCCTGAAAAACCCGGAGGACTTCCGCAAGCTGCATGACATGCTGGAAGAGAAGTTCGCGACGCTTCGGGCCGCGGGTGCGGAAAACCATGTCAAAGCGGTGAAAGAACACTGGGAAAAGGTCATAGAGGAATTTGATGAGGCCTAGCTCTTGCCAAAAAGAGGGCTTTTTGCTAATCTTCCCGCCATCCATATGAAGGCCGAAATCCACCCGGAATACCACTCCGACGCCAAGATTAGCTGTCTTTCTTGCGGCTACGAGGTCACGACAGGCTCAACCCAGCCGGAAATCAAGGTCGAGTTGTGTTTCAAGTGTCACCCGTTCTACACGGGCAAGCAACAGCTGGTGGACACCGCCGGCCGCGTCGATCGCTTTAAGAGCATCCAGACGAAGGCGTCCAAGAAAGCCGAGACCGCGACGAGCAAGAAAGAGAAGGCTGCCAAGCGCGCTGCCAAGAAGGAGGAGAAAGAAAAGAAGGCTTCCAAAAAGCTTCAAGTCGAGGCTTAGGTTTTTCCAAACCGCGCTGGCATAATGCTAGGGCGGTTTTAATATGTCGTTGATCGAACAGACGAAGCTCGCCCTTGAAGAATTGACCAAAGCCGAAGCGGCGTTGTCCGATCCGGCCGTGCTTGGCGATCAGAAGAAATTGAAAGAGGCGTCCATCGCGTTTACCCATGCCAAGGAGAAGGCGGAAGCCGCGAAGCGGCTTATCGATCTCGAACGGGCCGTGAAAGACGCGAAGGAGGCGATCGCGTCGGAAGACGAGGAGATGCGTGAGATGGGTGCCTCGGAGCTTGCGCGCCTCGAGCCGGAGTTGGAACAGGCGGCAGAAACGTTTGAAGTTCTTCTGGTTCCGCCGGACCCATTGGATCAAAACGACGTGATCGTCGAAATCCGCGCGGGAACGGGCGGCGACGAAGCCGCGCTGTTCGCGGGCGATTTGCTGCGCATGTACATTCGCTTCGCCGAACGCCGCAAGTGGAAAGCCGCGCTCTTGTCCGAATCCATGAACGAGATGGGCGGATACAAGGAAGTGGTCGTATCGATCAAGGGTGCGGGTGCATACGGCTGGCTCAAGTATGAAATGGGCGTGCATCGCGTGCAACGTGTGCCGGAAACCGAAAAACAAGGACGTATTCATACGTCCACGGCCACCGTGGCCGTCCTTCCGGAACTCGAGGACACGGAAGTCCATATCGACCAAAAAGATTTGCGCATCGACACGTTCTGCTCGGGCGGCAAGGGAGGACAATCCGTGAACACCACCAAGTCCGCGGTGCGCATCACGCATATCCCGACGAACATCGTCGTATCATGTCAGGACGAGCGCTCGCAGTTGCAAAACAAGGAACGCGCCATGGCGATTCTGCGTGCGCGCATCTGGGAGGCGGAGGAAGAGAAGAAGCGCTCGCAGCTCGACGCCGAGCGCCGCGCGCAAATCGGCCACGGCGAACGCTCGGAAAAAATCCGCACCTACAACTACCCGCAGGACCGCATCACCGACCACCGCATCAAGAAGTCGTGGCACAGCATCCCGAACATTCTCGACGGGGATTTGGAGGCGGTGATCCTCGCGGTGAAATCGGGCAAGAAGGGGAGCGAGGAAGACGAGGATTGAGCCCTCGTTTTTTTGTAAAGAAAAAGATCCCGGAAGGGATCAGAGGACACCGCGCGACATGTACTCCAGGACGCGGCGGAGCGTCAGCTGGTTGAGGGTCCACAACTGGCCCTCGCGTCCGCGCGAGTGCTCGCTCGTGGAGAACAGGTCGATCTTCGCGGCCTTGCTGACGAAGGCGTCGAACTCGCGGTCCTCGAGCGGGAACCCCGTTGGGATGCGGATGCCCTGCGCGGTCGTGCCGGCCGGCTTGAGCAGGGAGAGCAGCTCCACCGCCGCCGCCTCGTCGCGCGTGAGGGAATCGACGAACTGTCGGATCCCCGGTCTCGGATCGACCCTCGGCAGGGAGATCTTCCAGCGCCGGAAGGACTCCTGCCAGTCGTACACCCCTTTGCGGACGCGCCAGAGGTAGAACCCGTCCTGGCAGGTCGACCGGATGAGGGCCCGGAGCTCCTCGGTATTCGCCAGACCCATGTCCTCCGCCATCTGGTCGGTCAGGCGGTCGAGCATGATCGGACCCGGGTTGTTCCTGCGCAAGGCCAGGAACCGCTTGTCGAGCACGGCCTCGTGGTAGACCCCGAGGGAGAGCTCCTGCTTGGTTGCGAACGGTCCGCCAATCGGCATGTATTTTCTCCTGGAAGGTGTGACAGAGCCAGTATCCCAATACCAGACATCAAGACATAAGTCAATCGGTATCATGGGGTTGACGATTTCCCCTCGTTTTTCTTTTGCGCGGACGCTAGTCTCGAAGACAGGACCGTCGACATTCAATCCAGGGAGGTGTGACGATGGCCATGCCCGTTCAATGGCCGGGTCACGTCGTGGACCTCCGGCCGTACCTCGATCATCCCAAGAGCCAGAAGGCGCGCGCGGAATGCCGCAAGGCAGCGCGTGCGTTCGAGACGGACGGATTCGTCGTGTTTCATGATCCCGAGGTGGACTTCGTACTCTGCCGCGAGTTCATGAAGATGATGGAACGCTTCGCGCTTCTGCCTGATCGCGAGCGACGCAAGACCGAGCGCAGGGACTACTACCATCAGACGGGTTTTACGCCGCAGGATGCGGAGAAGCCGGGCGCACTCTACGACGACCAGCGCGATCCGCTCATCGACCTCATTCCCGAAGGCGAGCGGCCCCATCCCGTCACGGAGCCGGATCGCAAGATGCGGTACATGTTCAATATCGGTCTCCGACCGACCGAGCCGACGGGGAAGTACCCCATGCTCGACGGCGCGCCGCAGGTCGTCCCCGACGGCTTTCCGGAATGGCTCGATGTGGCCCTGCCGTGGGGCGAGCAGCTGCGCGACGCGGGTGTGACCCTGCTCGAAATGGCGGCGATCGGTTGGAACTGCGGAGATCCGCATGTGCTTTCGTCCGTGGTCGAGTACGGCTACAACCTTCTCGCGCCAACCATGAGCGATCTCACCGGGGATGGCGTCGGGCCGGACACGGTTTTCGCCGGCGTCCATAAAGACTCGAGCATGCTCACCGTGCATCCGCGCGCGACGCATGCCGGACTCGATGTGTGGACGCGTGACCTGCGCAAAGTGGCCCCTCGCGTGCCCGCCGGATGTCTGCTCGCCCAGGGCGGCCGCATTCTCGAGTGGCTCACGGGCGGTCTGGCCTATCGCGGCTTGCACCAAGTCGTGAACCGCCCGGAGCACATGCCCAAGATCGAGTTGGCGCGCCGTGAGAACAGGCGGATCATCCGGGTCGCCTCGCCGGAATTCCTGCGCCCCCCGACGGATTACGTCGTGAAGCCGATCGGGGAGTTCGCTACCCCCGAGGCGGTCGCCACGTACGAGCCGTTCGAAAGCGGCGCGCGCCTCATGGAAGGCCTCGCCCGTCGCGGCCTCGCCGCCGACTGACCCTGGCGTCCGCCGGGTCTTTTTGTTTGTCTGGCAACTGGCACCTGTTAACTGTAAACTGCCTTCATGCCCATGCGCGCTTCGGGAAGAGAGATCGGATCCTCCGTCGGCAGGATGATTTTTCGCGGGCAGGATGCGAGGCGCATCGAGCGGCGTCTCGAAAAGGTCGGGGCGGATAAGCTGAAATCGGCGCTCGCAAAGCGCGGCGCAGGTGATGTCGAGATCGGGGACATCGCGAAGGCCATGTCCGGAAAGGAGAAAGCCTGGACGCCGTTGAAATACAAAAAGGTCGTGGCGGCGTTGCAGGATGTGGAGGTCGCACAGAAGGCGAAAAGCGCGAGCGCGATGGTGCTCAAAGCCTCGCGTGACGCGCAGGCGGCGCTCGAGGGCCCGCATCTTTCGCCGGAACAGCTGAAGGTGCGCATGAAGGAGTTGGCGCGCGAGCGACGTGCCGAGGCGGATGCGGAGGAAGAGGGGCTTGGGGTGCTCGACCGCATGCGCGGAGCCATGGGAAGGGCCAACAAAGCCGAACGGCTGACCGCTCAGGCGAGGCTTGAGGAGGAGCGTGCGGGCGCGACCGGTAGCGCCTCTACCGTCCGAGAGCTGCGCGAGTCCTTGCGCAAAGACTTGGGGATGCAGCCAAAAATTCGCTTACCAAAGCCAAAAGGATCTGTCGATGCATCAACGGGCTTTCAACCATAGTTCCATTGACAAAACGCTTGTTTTATTGTATAAACGGATGTCCTGAACATTGGGTTCGGGCCGTCTCGGGCGTGTTGCCCGGATGAAAAAAGTTAGGAGGTGCGCCATGGCGCACGCACGCACGTTTCTCAAGGGATTCTGCGCGTTCATCATGTGCGCGCTTCCGGTCGCGGCTATCGGTTGCACGCTCGATCGCTCCGTCATCGGATGCGTGTCGGGCGAGACCGGCGACGACACGGGTCGCTGCATGGCGATCGTACCGTCGCCCGACGGCGGGACCGACGCGTTCGTCGCGATGATGGACGCCGAGGTCGATGCCGGCACGGACGCTGGCGAGATGCCCGACGCCTGGGTCGAGCCCGATGCCGGACCCGACGACGGCGGCCCGGGCGACTCCGGTCCGCCGGACATGGACGGAGGCACGGACGCCGGACGCGACTCCGGTCCGCCGGACGCGGGTACGGATGCCTGCGTGCCGCGAACGGAGATCTGCGGCAACGGCGTCGACGAGGACTGCAGCGGTGCGGACGATCCCTGTCCGCCGCTCGTCATCACCTTCAACGGCGCGACCGGCCCCACGGGGATCGTGTTCCGGGTAATCTGGATTCCGGGGCCGGCCATGCCGCCCGTGTCATCGGCGTGGTACTACCACGCCTGCGACATCACTCGGTCGGGCGCCATGGTCACCGCCCGCTGCGACGCCCCCGAGCTCGCTTCGGGAAGGGGTCTGGAGTTCTTCCCGTACGATCATTCGTCGGGCACGGGCTCCTGCTCGGTCGCGACCTGCCCGAGCCTCTGCACCAGGACGACCTGTCCGGGCTACCCTGCCGCGTACGCGGCGGAGTACGATTCGGGAGGCGGCCCTCTCGCGGCTACCGAGTGGATGTTGTACCCCGATTCGGGTACGGCCTCCGACGGCCCCGCTCCGGGAGACAGCGCCTACATCTGGTTCCGCCTCCCGTGAGTGCAGACCCGCTCCTTCGGGCCGCGCTTCCTCCGACGCGAATATCGGAGGTCTTTTTTATCCCTGACTCTTGTCAAGCAAACGGGAATCGGCTACGATCCTGCCACTAACTAACCCCGAGCTTTTTCGCAAGAATATCGGTCTCCTTCCTTTCCCCGTCAAGACACTGCGCGTGTCCACGGGGCCGGAGTCCGGAAAAAGCCGCATAAAAAAGGAATTCTATGTCCAAACTGCCCCAACTCGCAGACATGCTCCAGGCGGGCGTCCACTTCGGTCACCAGACCTCGAAGTGGCATCCGAAGATGCGCAAATTCATCTTCGGCAGCCGCCAGGGCATCCATATCATCAATCTTGAAGAGACACGGAAGGCGCTGGAGGAAGCGATGGGCTTCGCCAGGAAAGTCGCGTCGCGCGGAGGCGTCATCCTCTTCGTTGGCACCAAAAAGCAGGCGGGCGAAATCGTCGAAAAGGCGGCCGAAGCCTGCAAGATGCCGTACGTGAATAAGCGCTGGCTCGGCGGCACGCTGACCAACTTCGCCTCGATCGCCGCGCAGATCCGCAAGTACAAGGATTTGAAGCGCAAACACGAAAAGGGCGAGCTCGGAAAATACACCAAGTTCGAGCAGCTCAAGATCGGCGAACAGATCAAGCTTCTGGAAGACAAGGTCGGCGGCATGCAGGAGTTGACCCGCATCCCGGACGCGATCTTCATCCTCGACGTCAAGAAGGATAAAACCGCGCTCTCGGAAGCCGTAAAGCGAGGCGTCAAGGTGATCGCCGTATGTGATTCGAACGTCGACCCGTCGGACATCGATTTCCCGATTCCGGCCAACGACGACGCGGTGCGCGCGATCGAGATGATCGCGACCCTCGTTTCGGAAGCGATCAACGAAGGGAAGAGCGAGTGGGAGGCCGGCCGCGCCCGTTTGGGCGGCGCGCTGATGAACCCCCACGCGCAGAAGTTCGCGGAGTTGAAAAAGAATTAATCAATAATCATCTTGTACATTTGAACTGCATCATCCCGAGCGAAACGAAGTGGAGCCGAGGGATCGCTTCTGCGCCAAAGGCGCATCAGCCTCCGGCTGAGAAGAGATTCCTCCGCTCGCTTCGCTCGGTCGGAATGACACCCAAGCTATGGCAATTGATAATAAGTTGGTGATGGAGCTCCGTAACCGCACGTCTGCGGGCATCGTGGACTGCAAGAAGGCGCTGGAAGAGGCCGGCGGCGACATGGACAAGGCGATCGAGATCCTCAAAAAGAAAGGGGCGATCAAGGCGGCCAAGAAGGCGGCCGAGCGCACTGCTTCCGAAGGATTGCTCGCAACGTATCTCCACCACAACGGCAAGCTCGCCGCGATCGTCGAGCTGACCTGTGAAACCGACTTCGTTGCGCGCAATGACGTGTTCAAGCAGCTCGCGAACGATCTCGCGCTGCAGGTCGCGGCGATGGATCCGCAATACGTGAGTCCGGAGCTGATCCCGGCCGAAGAAGCCGAGAAGAAGAAGGGCGAATTCCTGGCGGAGATGGCGTCCGACAACAAGCCCGAGGACATCAAGGCGAAGATCGTGGAAGGCAAGCTGAACAAGTGGTACTCGGAAGTGTGCCTCACCAAGCAGTCCTTCATCAAGGACGAGGACAAGACGATCGAGCAATTGATCGCCGAACTCTCCGGAACGATCGGCGAAAAGATCGCCGTAACCCGATTCGTCCGTATGCAAATGGAAATGCCGACCGGACAGGCGTGCTAAGCGCAACACGATTCAAAAAACGACTCCGCATCGCGGGGTCGTTTTTTTTGTATGAAAAAACCGACCGTGTCAGGCCGGTGTGTTGAGCAGCTCGAGGAGCCGGTCGTGAATGTGGCCGTTCGAGGCCAGGATGTCGTGGCGAAAAGGATGCCACGGCGAGCCGTCGATGCCGGTCACCGTCCCGCCCGCGAGTCGGACCAGGAGGCCGGCGGCCGCCACATCCCACGGCTTCAGGTTCTCCTGGACGTAGGCATGCGAACGACCGTCCGCGACGGCCAGCAGGTCGCCGACCGCGCTGCCCCGCGCCATGAAGGCGCGGAAGTTGCCGGGGATGAGGCGTTCGAGCATCGCCGACATGCGGCGCTTGCCCTCGATCGTGTAGTACCAGTTGTGGCCGATCGTGCACTTCATGGGATCGGTCTCGGGAGAGACCTGCGGCGTGCGGGCGAAGCCCTGCGTCGCCCCGCGGAAGGCGTCGATCGAGGGATGGTGCATGTCCACATACAGTCCGACGGCGGTGCCGCTTACGAGGAGATCGCGCGCGGGCTGGTACACGTGGCCGAAGACCGGCACGCCGCGGCGCACGAACGCGATCGAGATCGCGTAGTTCTCCTCGCCGAGCGAGTAGTTCGTCGTCCCGTCGAGCGGGTCGATGATCCAGAGCCGCTCTTTCGATTCGTAGCCCGCATAACTCGTCGGCGCCGACTCCTCGGCCAGGATCTCGTCTTCGGGGCAGTAGCGCTTGATCTGCTCGATCAGGTTCGCTTCCACCTCGGTGTCGGCGGCCGTCGTGAAGTCGGTCCCGCCCTTCATGACCTGCTTCAGGTCCAGGCGCATGCCCGCCATGGCGCGCAGGATCTTGCCCGCCTCCAGGATCAGGGTCCGGGTCAGCCCGAATCGATCCAAGTTCTCCACACGCTCGTCTCGTTCTTCTGTCATGGTGCTGGACCTCCGTTTGCATCCGGATTCAAGCGGAAAACGGGCATGTTGTCAATGACAGGGATCCTCCGTCCCGCGATTGACATTTCTCATAAAATATGGAACAGTCCGGCCACGCGAGACATGTCGTTTCGCAGGAGGTGCGACGGAATGCAGAAGACAGGGGAGAAGGTCGTGGTGACGTTGCGGGACGGCAGCCGGCAGGTGGTGGAGAACGCGATCCGCGTCCACACCGCGAACTTCCGGGCCGAGCTGTATCCGACCCCGGAGCGGATGGAGGAGCGGCTCGAGGACGGCCCGAACTTTCGTCCGCACGTCCTGCATCACGCGTTCGTCGGTCTCGAGCCCGACGCGAGCGGGCCGGCGGAAACGTTCCGCCGCACGCGCGTGAATCTGGCGGTGACGGAGGGCATGCCGGGGAAGAACGGCTTCGGCAACTTCCTCGAGCACGCCGTGGTCGAGCCCAAGGGCAATCCCGGCGGCTCGTTCATCGCGCTCAACCCGCACAACTCGTGCACCCGCGGCCTGATCATCGTGAAGATCAAGGACCGCGATCACACCGTGATCCAGCGGGAGAGCCGCTCGAAGCGCGTGGACGTCTCGCCGATCTGGCAGATCTGTGCCGGCGGCGGTCCGGAACCGACGCCCTCGGCGACGTTCCGCTCCGAGGCGCTCGACGAGGCCGGCTGCCAGGTGGTGCCGGATACGCGCGTCTACGAGCTTGGCTTCGGCGAGGGCGAGCGCAAGCAGCTCGGCTTCTACGTCGAGGACGGGTTCATCCGCCAGCGCGTTCACCTCTTCGTCGGCGTCGGCTTCCGGGAGAAGCCGGGGCACACCTACATGGAGGAGATCAGCGGCATCCGCTTCATCCCGCTCGCGAAGTGGGTGGACCAGTCGCTCGACGAGATCTACGAGGACCCGTACTGCCAGAAGATCGCCGCGCGCCTCGTGCTCGACGGCGAGGGGCAGTTCGCCGGCATCCGCGGACATCACGCCATCCACAAGATGGCCGACTGACGGCCTGACGGACGTTTCCAAACGGGAACCCTGTCGGGCTTTTTTCTTTTGGTCTATTCTAATGGGAGTATGTCTCGCATCGAGTATCGAATATCGAGTATTGTCGGAAGGATGCTGCTCGTCGGTTCGCTATCCCTCATTCCGTATTTCTTGTCCCCGATACCCGCGTATGCCGCCGACTGCATCCTATCGATCCGCTCGCAGGACATCAGCATCACGCCCGTCGCCCCGTTCCTGAACCAATCGGCCCGCATCTACGCCACCGTACAGCCGGCATGCGATCAGGACGCGGAAGGAAGCGTGTTGTTTTATGCCAACGGCGCGCTGATCGGTAACAAGCCGATCTCGTACAAGCAAGCGGGACGCGCCGAAGAGGTATGGGTGAATTGGCGGCCGACGGAGTACGGGGAGACGACGATCCGCGTGGACACGAAAGGCGAGGGCGGGGAAGTCGGCGACTCCGCGAGTATCACGTTGTTCATTGATCGTGACACGGATGGCGACGGCATCGGCGATCGCGAAGATCCCGACGACGACAACGACGGTGTACCCGACGGACAGGATCAGTTCCCGCTCGATCCCAACAAGACGCGTGACACCGATGGTGACGGACAGGATGATTCCGTTGACTCCGACGATGACAATGACGGGCTGTACGATTTTGAAGAAGAGCAGATCGGGACGAATCCGAAAAAGTACGATACGGATGGCGACGGCGTCGGCGACAAACAAGATGCGTATCCGCTGGACCCAAAACGCTCCAAAGCGCCGGAGCCTGCATCGATGCCGGAGCCGGTCCCGGTACAGGTACCGGACTCCGAATCGGTCGCGGCCGTGACGCTTGCCGCCAACGAACCCGATCCGCTCGGAGAGGCGCGCGTGCTTGGAGAGGTGTTTGAGAACGGCATGGCGACCTCGGATTTGCCGCGTGATCTCGCGGACAGCTCGGACGGAGTGGAAGACGGCATGACTTGGCTTGATTGGGTGCGCGGTTTTGGGCTTTGGCTTCTGCTCGCGCTCGCCTTTCTTGCGCTCGGTATCTTCTTCTTCTGGCAGGACAAGAAAAAAAGACGGGATGAGGAGGGCTGAAAAACGCTTGACAAACAAGGTTACATGTTTTGCCGAGAACGGTTATATTTTGTATCAAATCATTTTGTCCCTATATCAACCCTATGAACGCGATGGTTCTTACGATATCGCCCAAGCGCTGGGCGATCCGCACATTCGGAGTCCTGGCCTTAACGGTCGCAACTCTTTTTCTCGTGACGCCTTCCGCGTCCGCGGCGACGTGTACGTTTACCGGCGCCGTAGATAACGATTGGCATACGGACGGCAATTGGGATTGTGCCGCGGTTCCGGGAACGAGCGATAGCGCCATCTTGCCGCCGGGTGTTTCCGTTTCCGCGACCACCGCGGTTGTGAATGTAGGCGATTTGCAAGTCGCGTCTGGCGCGATCTTGGAAGCCATAGGCCAGAACATCACGGTTTCGGGTACCGCCACGTCCAGCCAGAACGGCGGAACGATTCTTGGAACGGGCGCGGTCACCTTTCAGGACGTTGTCTCTACCGGAACGATACGAATTACCGACGCCGCCGGATCATTGAACTTCGAGGGAAATGCCACGAACACGGGGAGTTTTCTCACCGACGCTGCGGACGTCACCGTGCGCTTTTTGGGAACGTGGGACAATGCGAGCGGAATTTTTGACACCGACTTCCGTCTTCGCTTTGAAGGAGCGCTCAACCAGCTCGTCCCATCCAATGTCACCAGCGTGCGCGGGTTCACGATGCAAAAAACCGCCAGCTCAACGCTCACATTGCAGACGAATCTTGAAACCACGGCAGGAAATTCGGGCGTCGTGCTGATTGGCGCAGGACCGGCAACTTTCAATCTGGGCGGTTTTACCATCACCATCAAAGGGAACTCGCTATCGATGTTTGGATCGAACGGCATCACGAACGGCGCGCTTGCCCTGGATCCGCTCTTCGGAACCATGACGGCGACATTCAGCGGCCAAGGCGACATAGATATCGACCTGACCGTCTCCTCGGGCGCGATCACGTTTGTCGGGTCTCCGGCGGGTGCGACATTCGACATGACAGGTGACTTGACCGTGACAACGGGAACGCTCGCATTTACGGACGCGCATTTGAGCGTGGGAGGAACGACGGTCAATGGAGGAACCATCAACAATAGCGGCGCTCTCAGTTTTGGCGGAGTGGTGGATAACTCGGGCGGCGGCGTCATCGGGAACGGCGGGAGCTCCAAAATCACCTTCATGGCTCTTTTGGACAACTCGGGCTCCTCGGTCGTGAATGCGGGCACCGGCGGCCTTGAATTTTACGGAGCCGTGGATACCTCCGGCGGCGGTTCGATTACGAATGCCTCGACAACGCATTTTCTCGGCACCTCTAGCGCCGCATTTACGGGCGGCCTGAATGTCGCCGGATCCATTGTGCTCGCAAAAGATGCCGGAACCACCTTGACCATCGGGTCAGGAAGCGTCACGACGACCGGCGCCCTCTCCATTGCCGCCGGTAATACGCTGGCGCTTGGAACAAATAACCTGAGCGTGGACGGCACGATTACGAATAGCGGACTGATCACGCGAAGCGGCAATTCAATCCTCCACCCCGCCGAGTCCCATGCGTTCACCGACGGCTCCGGTTCGACGATCACGACGATCAATAGCGACGGACTGCTCTACGTCACGCTTCAGGACTCCAACCTGAACCTCGACGGTACCCTCGTCGAAACCGTCGATGTCGTGATCTCGAGTCCGGACACCGAGACCATCACCCTCACTGAAACGGGTCCGGCCACCGGTATTTTCCGAAACACGACCGGGTTGAGCGTCGTGCACGTTCTCGGCTCCAGCACGCCGGAAAACGGCAGATTCGAGCTGACGGCCGATGCCACGCTCACTTCGACGTACACCGACCCGTATGACGGCACGGAAATCAATCTTGCCACGGTGGCTGCAAGTACGGCTCCCGCGTCCACCCCGGCCCCGGCTTCTTCCGGCGGCGGAGGCCTGCCCGCGGCCCCGGTCGAGGCTCCCGTGACCGTGTACGGAAGTAGTACCGTGGACGAGGCCGCGTTGCCTGCGCATTCTCTGCTCAAGCTGCCGTGTCCCGTCGGCGCGGACGTCAATCATCCGTGCAAGGCCGTCTACTACCTGGGCACTCAGGGCAAGCGCCACGCCTTTCCCAACGACAAGGTGTTCTTCACCTGGTACGAGACCTTCGACGGCGTCCAGCTGATCAGCGAGTCTCAAATGTCACAGATCCCTCTCGGAGCCAATGTGACCTACAAACCCGGAGTCAAGATGGTCAAATTCACTACTGATCCCAAGGTCTACGCCGTCGCGAAGGGAGGCGTCCTCCGATGGGTGAAGACACAGGAGCTTGCCGCCGCCCTCTATGGAATCGACTGGAACCGGAAAATCGACGATATCTCCGATGCGTTCTACGCCAATTATCGCTTCGGCACCGATATCGACACGACCGCCGATTATGATCCTGCCGACGAGGCCGCTTCGGTCAGGTATCCGAGCGACAGTTTGGAGAGGTAGTTCGGCTTGAGGATAACGACCCCGCCATCGGCGGGGTCGTTTTATGATAAACTTGACGCGATATGCCCAAGATCGCGATCAACGGGTTCGGCCGCATCGGCCGCAACGCGTTCAAAGCCGGATTCGGCAAGCCCGGATTCAACGTCGTGGCCGTCAACGACCTCACGGATGCGAGGACGCTCGCGCATCTGCTCAAGCACGACTCGACGTACCGTACGTGGGACAAGGATGTTTCGCATGACGAGGACGAGCTGATCGTCGAAGGGAAGCGCATCAACGTGTTCGCGGAAAAGGAGCCGGCTCACCTTCCGTGGAAAAAGCTCGGCATCGACGTCGTGCTCGAATGTACGGGACGGTTCACCAATCTCGAAGGCGCGTCGGGCCACGTCACCGCCGGGGCGAAGCGCGTCATCATTTCGGCGCCGGCCAAGGGCGGCGGCGTTCCCACACACGTGATCGGCGTCAATCAGAAAGGCGCGGGCAAAAAGGCGAAAGTCATCAACAACGCGAGCTGCACGACCAACTGCATCGCGCCGGTCGCGGCGATCATGCATTCGGCATTCGGCATTCGGAAAGCACTCATGACGACCATTCACGCCTACACTGCCGACCAGAATCTCCAGGACGGACCGCACAAGGATTTACGACGCGCTCGCTCCGCCGCGCAGAACATCGTTCCGACGACGACCGGCGCGGCCATCGCGACGACGGAAACCATCCCGGAACTCAAGGGTTTGTTCGACGGGCTCGCGATGCGCGTGCCGGTTCCGGTCATGTCCCTGTCGGACTTCACCTTCGTGCTCAAGAAGCGCGTGAGCGTCGAGCAGGTGAACGACGCGTTCCGGAAGGCCGTGACGCATCCATTATGGAAAGGCGTGGTTGAAGTGACGGACGAGGAGCTCGTCTCCAACGATTTCATCGGCACGACGGCGTCCGCGATCGTGGACCTGCCGCTCACGCGCGTCGTGGACGGCGACCTCGTCAAAGTCATCGCGTGGTACGACAACGAATGGGCCTACTCGCATCGCCTGGCGGAAATGGCACTCGAGGTGGCGCGCAACACGAAATGAAAATCGCCTTACGAACTTTCTCATCAAGAAAACCGTTACGAGGACGAGTTGTTTTGGTGCGCGTGGACTGGAACGTGCCCGCGAACGGTTCCGCTGAACGTGATGCATCGTTGAAGATCGAACGCTCGTTGCCGTTACTGAAGGAGTTGAAGAAACGCGGCGCAAAGGTCGTCGTGCTGACGCATCTCGGGCGCCCGGCGAAGCGCGATAAATGGTTTTCCACGCAACCGCTCGTTCGATTGTTGCGGGAGACGTACGGGTCGGAGATCGCGTATCATCCGGAATCCGTGGCGAACAAGGCGGAACACGCCGCGCTCCGGTCAAAACTCGCGACCGCGACGCCGGGATCGATCCACCTGCTGGAAAACGTGCGTTTTCTGAAAGGGGAAGAAACGAACGAGAAAAAGCTCGCGCAGGCGTATGCCGATTTGGGCGATATCTTCATCAACGATGCGTTCGCCTCGTGTCATCGCGCACATGCTTCCGTCGTCGGGATCGCCAAGCTCCTGCCGTCGTATGCCGGGCCGTCGCTTGTCGAAGAAGTCTCCGCGCTGTCGCGTCTGCTCGATCATCCGAAATCGCCCTTCATCGCCGTGATCGGGGGACTCAAGCTTACGACAAAACTCCCGGTGATCGAGGCGCTGTGTCGCGTCTGTGACGAGGTGCTGATCGGCGGCGCCATGGCCACGGCGTTTTTCAAGGCGCAAAAGATGGAGGTGGGGAAGTCGACGCATGAAAAAGAAGGCGTCGCGCTCGCAAAGAAGTTGCTCAAGTGCAAGAACATCCGGTTGCCGGAAGACGTCGTCGTCACAACCAAAGTCACGGCCAGTCCCGCGTTGCGTCGCGTGTCCGTCGATGCGATCGGCAAGAAAGACATGATCGTGGATGTCGGACCGAAAACGTTGAAAGCGTGGGCCGAGATTATCGCGAGCGCGTCTACGATCGTCTGGAACGGCCCGGTCGGTCTGATCGAATGCGCGACGTGCGGATTCGGATCGCGATTCCTCGCGCGCGTGATCGGGGCGAGGGCCAAGGGAAAGGCGTTCGGCGTCGCCGGCGGGGGAGACACCCTTCCCGCCATCCATGCGACAAAAACAGAATCGCATTTCGACTTCGTCTCCACCGGCGGCGGCGCGATGCTGGATTTTATTGCGCTTAAAGGGCGACTGCCGGGGCTGATGGTGTTGTTGAGGTAAAAGAACAAAAAGTTTTTTGCAGAGAGGAAAGCGTTTTCCTCTCTGCACTCTCCTGCGCACCCCCGCCCTGCGATGCTCGTTCCGTATAGCCTCTCGGCGAACCAGCTCGGCGATTCCGGGGACGCCTCGCGGGATCCGGTTCGCCTCGGGCACGGAACTGCGCTTCTCGGGAGGGTGTTTTACGCGCCTCACGAGGAACGGAGCACGGCCCATGAGTGAGGCCGATGCGGATGCCTGCTGTTGAAGCGAGCGAATCTTAAAGAAGATATTGAGCGAGCAAGTTCAGGCATCCAGGCCGAGCGAGATGGATGTCGTGCGAGTACCGCAGTGCGGGCGCGAGCGGGAGATTGTAAAGAGGGTGGCGATCCACCCTCTTTACAAAGAAAGCGATAGCTTTCTTTATTTTTACACTAGAGCTCAAACTCGGCGATTTCGAGCAAACGATTGTACTTTTCGACGCGTTCGGAACGCGATAGCGACCCCGTCTTGATGTATTCCGATCCGCAGGCGACGGCGAGGTCGGCGATGAAGGTGTCGGACGTTTCGCCGGAGCGGTGCGAGATGCTGGTCTTCATGCCATGCTCGTGCGCGAGGTTGATAGTTTGGACGGTTTCCGAAAGCGTGCCGATCTGGTTGAGCTTGATCAAAATCGCGTTGGCGGATTTTTCCTCGATGCCGCGCTTTAGTCGCTCGATGTTCGTGACGTAATGATCGTCGCCGACTACGACACTCTTTTTCTTCAGCTTCGGCAACGCCTTGGACCACGCATGCCAATCATCCTCCGCAAACGGGTCTTCGATCGACTCGAGCGGAAAATCTTTTTGGAGCTGGAGATACCGTTCGAGTAACTCGTCCGAGGTGTACGTGTGCCCTTCCGTCTTCAAGCGGTATAACTCCGCTTTCGCATCGTAAAACTCGGAAGCCGCGATATCCGTTGCGATCGTAATGTCGGTTCCCGGTTTGTATCCCGCGGCCTTGATGGCTTTCGTGAGAACCGTAAACGCGTTTTCGATCGTGCCGAGCTTGGGCGCGAACCCGCCTTCGTCGCCGACCGTGGTCGCAAACCCTTCCGCTTTCAAAATCTTCGCGAGCGCATGGAACGTTTCCGCTCCGGCGCAGATCCTGTCTGCAAACTTTTTTTGTTTCGGCACGATCATGCACTCTTGTACGTCGAGCGACCAGTCCGCATGCGCGCCGCCGTTCAGCACGTTCATGGTCGCGTAGGGGAGGCGCGCCGTGCGGTGGAAATCAAACGTCTTGCGGAGCGATTTCCAGAGCGGGATTTCGCGATGCACGGCAAGCGCTTCGGCGGTTGCGAGCGAGACGGCGAGCATCGCGTTCGCGCCGAGTTTGGATTTGTTCTTCGTTCCGTCGAGCTTGAGCATCACCGCATCCACGTCTCGCTGGCGCTGCGCGTCCATGCCCTTGAGTTTCGGCGCGATGAGCGTGTTCACGTTTTTCACGGCCTTGAGCACACCCTTGCCGCCGTAACGCTTCTTGTCGTCGTCGCGCAGCACCATCACCCGGTAGCCCAGAGACTGGAACGCTGCGGCGCGGGCATACGGTCGATCCGGCTCCCCGCCACCGCAGTCGACGAGGGCCACGCCCAATGCAGCCAGTGACGCATTCCCCTGGTCAAGCCGGTACAGGTCCAAGCCACGCAGCAGGCCGATCTCGCTGGCGCCCTCACACACGACCACGGAGCCGGCCAGGAAGGCCTCGGGATAGAGGCGAATCGTGCTCTGGATGCCATCGTCGGCGCCAGTTAAACGAGCCTCGTGGGCATGAGGGCCGCGGCGCAGCACGAAAAGCTGGCTGCCCGACAGGTCTCTCAGCGCCACGGGGGAATGGGTGGTGAGGAATACCTGTAGCGGAGCAGCGGCTTCCTTGGCGCCGAGGGAGCCCAAGAACCGCGCGATGCGGTGCGGCTCCAGCCCGTACTCCAGTTCGTCCGCGAGCACGATCGACGCCTGACCGGCCGCCTTGCGCTGCAGGCCAGCGACAAGCAGACGCGTGGACCCGACGCCCAGGCTGCGAAGCGGGATGCCGCTTTCGTTGTGCAGGGAGATGGTGCCGCCACCGAACGACACCGAATGCGAATCCAGCAGCGCCTTGGCCTTAGCGCCGATGTTGACGCCCAGCTCCTGAGCAGTGGTGGTGACGATCCCCAGCGCTTCTCCCAACTGTTGTTCGGCCTGGTCTCCGAAGGCACTCCGCGCATCTCTGGCGGCCTTGACGAGGGCGGCCGAAGCGTCGGCTCGCTCCTCCGAGATGCGGTTCAGTACGGAGCCGCGCTGCCATCCCAGGTTGAAGTCCGCCAGGGCACCGATACGAGTGGGCGCCAGGGCGACGCGATCCTTCCATGCGAGCGTCTTGACGATGCCTAGCTGTGCGGCGCGGTCGGAGACCAGGGTCCACGAGGGCTCCAGGTCACTGGCGACCGTCAGGTTCAGGCAGAGCACAACCTCCGCGCCGGCAGAGGGTTCGTCTTCGACGACGCCAGTGTTGGCGTGGTATCCACGCAGGAATGCACCAAAGCCCTCCAGCGTCCTCATGCTGTCAGCGAGGTCGCCGAGCGTCAGCGTGATGCTGATTGGGGTCGTGATGTCCAGGCCGAAGAAGTCCGCATCCGAGAACTGGACATTGCGCCTGGCCCCCAGGCATAGATCGATCGCGTCCAGTACCGTGGACTTGCCGCTGTCGCCCGGGCCGATC
>RHKK01000017.1 GCA_008363075.1 Candidatus Uhrbacteria bacterium | reverse complement strand
TCTGAAAAATGTTCTGCGGAACTCGGCCTGCGGCCTCAGACAGTCCTCGAACATTTTTCAGACTGCACCGTGCCTGATAAGAGAGGACTGAGGGCGACGAACCTAAAACTGACACCTGACAACTGTAAACTGATAACCGCCCCAACTGTGCTATACTAGCGTCGATCTATGGGTTTGTTTTCCAAAGCCCCCGCCCCGGCGAGTTATCTCGGCGTCGATATCGGTTTCGGCGGCGTCAAACTTGTCGAGTTGAAAAACGAAAAAGGCCGCGCCCGACTCATGACGTACGCCTACGCGAACTTGCCGGCCGAAGCGTTAGACAAATCGCTCATCAACGACGTGCCCGGGACGGCGTCTCTCATCAAAAAGATGATCGCCAAATCCAAGGCGACGGCAAAAAAGACGGTTTCCGCGTTGCCGATCTCGTCCGTGTTTTCGTCCATCCTCAACGTGCCGACGGGTAACGAAAAGGAGTTGAAGGCCGCGGTCGAATTGCAGGCGAAGAAGCTCATCCCGATGCCGTTGGAGGAGGTGGCGCTTGACACCAAGATCATCGACAAGATCGACAAGAGCAAGGCCGAGGGCGGCAAGCCGTCGACGCGCGTGCTCGTGACCGCCGCGCCGAAAACCCTGGTTTCGAAGTACGTGGAGATTTTCAAGCAAGCGGGGCTGGAGCTGATCTCGCTCGAGACGGAAGCATTCGCGGAAATCCGCGCGCTGATCGGCAAGGACCGTTCGACGATCATGGTGATCGACGTCGGTGCGTTGCGCACCAACATCATCGTCGTCGAGTCGGGCATCCCGTTCATCACACGGTCGATCGCGACCGGCGGCAACGCCATCACGCAAACAATCGCGCGCACGCTCGGCATCCCGCTCGAGCAGGCCGAATCCATGAAGCGCGACATCAAGTCGATGCAAACCTTCGCGCCGACGGGAGATCTTTCGCCGATCCTGTCCGTGCTCGTCAAGCCGATCCTGGACGAGATCCGCTATTCGTTCAACCTCTACCAGGGCCAGGAATCCGGAGGCCCGCCGAAACGGATCGAGAAGATCATCCTCACCGGCGGATCGGCCCTGCTGCCGCGGTTGCCGGAGTTCCTGACGCAACAGATGAACGTAAACACCTATCTCGGCAATCCGTGGGCGCGTGTCGTGTATCCGCCGGATCTACGGGCCGTACTCGAGGAGTTGGGGCCGCGGTTTGCGGTGACGATCGGATGCGCGATGAGGGACATTGAATAAGTCGGTAGTCAGTAGCCAAAAGGACTCACGATAACTATGCATGCCGCAAGAATCGATCGGTCGATCGTTTCTGCCGGGAGACTCTGGTGGATGGTTCAGGCCGAGGCAAATCAGCGGGGGGCGCATCAGGTGCGTTTTATTCCGTTGTTCGATTCGGTCGAAGTCTTGTTCGATGTTGGCGGTCCACTGGAGGAAGCCGCCTTTTCGCCAGCCGGTCTTTCCGCGCTTGCCCTGCGTCTGCGACGTCTGAAGCAAAAAAGCGGATGGCATGTCGAGACGTATCCGGTCGGATTCGGGACGGCGGTGCATGTGTTGCGCGTCCGCTCCGAGTCGCGGCCGAGTCATCCGATCGACTGGACCGATCTCGTCCGCGCCGTGCGCGAGGGAGCCGGCGGTCTGATCGTGCTCGCGGATCCGGATGCGTATGCGGCGCGACATGCTCTCGCCAAGGTTCCGGCGATTACGGACGCGGACGCATGGAAAGTACAAAGCGGTCCCGGCCTTTTTGACGCGGATAACGAGGATGGCCGCGAGCTGGCGATCCAGGCGGCATTGCGCGGCATGCCAGCCGTGGCCGTGTGTTCGAGGGGTGCCGAACCTTGGTGGGAAGCCGTGGTTGGCGCGGTTCCCGTCCGGGTGTGGAAGGGGTATCGTACGCGCGAGGGGCATGCCTGGGAGGCATACTCTTGCTGATATGCCGACGATCCTCTGCATCGAAGACGACAAAATCTTCGCCGATATCGTATGCAAAACCCTGATGCGGGAAGGGTTTGACGTAATCCACGCGACGAACGGGGAGGACGGGCTGCGCAAGGCACGGGAGGGGATGCCGGACGCGATCTTGCTGGACATCGGCCTGCCGAAAAAAGACGGATTCGAAGTCTTGGAAGCCTTGAAAGCGGAAACCGGGACGAAAACGATTCCGGTCGTCATGTTGTCGCGGCTTTCATCGAAAGAAGACGTCGATCAGTGTTTCGCGCTCGGGTGCGACGAATATCTCATCAAGACACAACACACACCGGAAGATGTCGCCGCTCATTTGCGCCGCATTCTGAAGTTCGCCCCGGGATTTACGCTGATCGAAGGCTTGATCGTCGGGTTGGTTATCTTGGCGATGGCGGGCCTGTTGTGGTGGCAGTGGTCGCATCCGAAACCGCCGCCGATACCGGAACCGGGGAATGTGATTCTTGAGCAGGAAACAGATAAAAGGTAACAGTTGACGGACAACAGAAAGAAGGGCTCATCCGGGCTCGTAAACTGTCATCTGTGATCTGTCATCTGCTATACTATTCGATATGACATTCCGTCGCGCATTCACCGTTCTCGAAGTCCTCATCGTCCTTGCCGTTTTCGGCCTACTCGCCACGCTGGCTGTCCTGTCCCTGAACAGCGCGCGCGCCAGCCTTCGGGACGCGCAACGCCTCTCCGATATCAGCACGGTACGTGCGGGCTTGAGCGCGTATTGGCTAGAGAAGGCCACGTTCCCGGAAGCGGAGGAGTTGTTCATCGGTACGGCCGACACGAATCGCCTGACCTCGGCCGGTTTTGTCGGCCAAGGTGATTCGTCGACGCCCGTGTACGTCGAGGTTCTTTCGAGCGGTCCGCGCGCGAACGAGCTCTATCGGTATCGCGGCGGCGCGAACGGCTACTCCATCCGCTTCCAGACGGAGACGCGCACGACGCTCGGTCCGCCGAACGTCTATTACGCGCATTCGGACGGGATCGACCGGGAGGACGTCCTCAAATGAATGCGTTTCTCGTTTTCCTGTTCGGCACGATCGTCGGGTCGCTGCTGAATGCGCTCGTATTCCGATTGCGCAACCGCATCACGTTGTGGGGTCGGTCGCAGTGTCCGGCGTGCAAAGCAAAGATTCACCCGGCGCATCTCGTGCCGGTCGTTTCGTTTTTTTTCTTGCAGGGCCGATGCGTGCAATGCGGTGCGAGGATCCATTGGTCATATCCGACGGTGGAACTCGCCGGCGGACTGTTGTGGCTCGGGGCATTCCTGCATCAGCCCGAATTCGCGCGGTTTATATTGGAGGGCGGGTTCCTGACGTATCTCCTTTTCGCCGCCGCGTTTGATTGGCGATGGCGCCTGCTCCCGATCGAACCGATGGCCGCCATGACGTTTGCGGGCCTGTTCGTTCAGATGCTGGACGGCGATCTCGTTTCTTCCGCCGCCGGCTTGCTGATCGGCGCCGGATTTCTCGGGTTGCAGTATCTCGTCTCCGGCGGCAAATGGATGGGACTCGGCGATTTGTGGCTCGGTGCAAGCATCGGCGCGTGGCTTGGCTGGCAGGGGATGCTCGTCGCGTTCTATCTATGCTATCTCGTCGGCGGATTGTTTGCGCTCGCGTTGTTCGTGTTCGGAATCTGGAAACGGGGTCAACGCGTGGCGTTCGCTCCGTTTCTCGCCCTGGGCGCGGTCGGAGCCGTGTGGTTCGGCCCGCCGATCGCGGCCTGGTTTGCGGGGGCGTTGGGCGTCGCGTAAACTTTTTTGACATGACCAAAGCCGACGCCAAGACACGCATCGCGAAATTACGCGAGCAGATCGCGAAGTACCGGTACGAATACCACGTCCTGGACAAGCTTGAAATTTCCGAAGCCGCGCTCGATTCGCTTAAGCACGAGCTGTACAAGCTCGAGCAGCAATTTCCGGAATTGATCACGAAGGAGTCGCCGACGCAGCGCGTGGCGGGCAAGGCGCTTGAAGGGTTCAAAAAGGTGACGCATAGCGTGCCGATGCTTTCGATCGAAGACGCGTTCACGCGCGAGGAGGCGGATGAGTGGCTCGCACGGCTCAAAAAGCTCGAGCCGCGCGAACACTTCGATTTCTTCGCCGAGATCAAGATGGACGGCCTGGCGGTTTCACTCGTCTATGAAGACGGCATCATTGTCCGCGGGGCGACGCGCGGCGACGGCAAAGTCGGAGAGGACGTGACGCAGAACCTCAAGACCATCGAGGCGATCCCGCTCTCATTGCGGATTCCGACGGAACGCGAGATTGAACATTTTTTGAAAAAACATCATGGGAAGCTCGACGCGAAGCGCGTTCGCTCGGTGCTCGAGTCTCACCACGGGCGCATCGAGATCCGCGGCGAGGCGTACATGACGAAAGGGCAACTCAAAACGCTGAACGCAAAACTCAAAAAGAAGGGCCAGCCGTTGCTCGCGAACCCGCGTAATGCCGCGGCCGGTTCGATCCGCCAGCTTGATCCGGGCATCGTCGCCGAACGGAAATTGACGTTCTTCGGATACGCGATGGTCGGCGAGTTCGGCACGACCACGCACGAACAGGCGCATGAGATGATCGCGCTCTTGGGCGTGCCGCAAAATCCGCTGAATCGCCATTGCAAGACGCTCGACGACGTCGAGAAGTTGCACGATGAAGTCTACAAGAAGCGTGAGAAGCTCGATTATTGGACGGACGGCGTCGTCGTGAACGTGAACGACGATCGTTTGTTCAAGCGGCTCGGCGTGGTCGGCAAAACGCCGCGCGGCATGATCGCGTGGAAGTTTCCGGCCGAGCAGGCGACGACGGTCGTGAAGGATATCGAGGTGTTCGTTGGCCGCACGGGCGCGCTCACGCCCGTCGCCGTGATGGAGCCGGTGCTCGTCCAAGGCACGACCGTGACGCATGCATCGCTGCACAACGAGGACGAGATCAAGCGACTCGGTCTCAAGATCGGCGATACGGTCATCATTGAAAAAGCGGGGGACATCATCCCGAAAGTCATCAAGGTACTGCCGAAGTTCCGCACGGGAAAGGAGAAGACGTTCCACATGCCGAAGAAATGTCCGATGTGCGGATCTCCCGTCGCGCGCAAATCCGGCGAAGTGGCGACCGTGTGTACGAACAAAAACTGTTTTGCGCAACAGCTCGCGCGGCTGTTGCATTTCGTGAACGCCTTTGACATGCGCGGGCTTGGCGAAAAAATCGCGGAGCAGCTCATCCAAAAGGGGTTCGTCCACGAACCGGCGGACATCTTTGAGCTCGAGCCGGGTGACTTTTTGCAGCTCGAGGGATTTGCGGACGTTTCATCGAAAAAGCTGCACAAGGAAATCCAGGATCATCGTGAGATCGATCTCGGGCGGTTTATCAACGGTCTCGGCATCCGTCACGTCGGCGAGGAAACGGCGGAGGATCTCGCGAAACATTTCGGAAGCGTCGAAGCGTTCCGCAAGGCGACGAAGGAGGAGCTGCTTGCCGTCGAGGGCGTCGGCGGCGTGGTCGCGGATTCGATCACGGAGTTTTTGCGCGACGCAAAGGTGCGCCAGGAGCTGGATCGGCTGCTCGACCTTGTTCACGTGAAGCGCGCGACCAAACGCGAAACGTCCGGGCCGCTCAAGGGAACGACGTGGGTGATTACGGGGTCGCTCGATGCCATGAGTCGCGACGAGGCGAAGGAGAAGATCCGGTCGCTCGGCGGTGACGTGACGGAATCGGTCTCCAAAAAAACGTCTTTCCTCGTGGTTGGCGAAGAACCGGGATCGAAGTATGAGAAGGCCAAAAAGCTCGGGGTGACGATTTTGGATGAGGAGGGATTTTTGAGGAAGGTGAGCATGTAAAAAGTCTCGACCGTTCTTTGAGAAACGGGCTTGACAAGAAGCCTTTTTTCATGTATTTTGGCATGTTCCCGCGCGGTGCGGGATGAGCTGAATGGAGGCGCTCTTTGAACAAGCAGAGACGTGAGGAAACGTTCGGGCATCGGCTGCCCGGACGTTGGATGGGGCAGCCCGCGCATCCCCGTTTCGAGAAGCTGATCCGGGAAGCGCTCGATCGCGGGATTGAAAGCGCTCGTGTCGCGGATATTCCGCCGAGTCGAGAGTGGTATCAACGAAACTCGCGGAAGGGGCATAAGCTCTCGCCGCACGCCGGTGGGAACAAGGGATTGAATCGCGCGATGCGCGGCATCCGCGAGTTCCTCTCCGTGAACTACGTTCTCAATGCGTGCAAGGGCGCCGGGATTGCCGATGACCACGAGTCCGTTCGGTGCGCCATCATGCATCTCGCGAAGTCTCAGCGTCTTCTGCTGCAGGCATGTGTGTGGCTGCATGACGAGGATGTTCGCCGCTTGGCCAATCTGGAGGTTCCCGGCGATTACGCGCTCGCTTGGTCGAAGGCCGTCCATGGCGCGATGGCGACGGCCGCGGTCGCGAAGGCGTTGATCTTGTCCGGCATCGATGTTCGTTATCCGAACCCAGAGACCGATGTCTTGGACGGTACGGATCTCCTTGTGCCGAACTTTCTCGGATGGGCGCCTTTAGCGGTGCAAGTGAAGTCGATGCGCAGAAGAGCCTCGCAGATCCTCTCAATCCTGAATCCGAGGGAGACGTGCATGGAGTTGGATGCTTCACCCGACGAAAGCCGGTTGATGGAGGGTCTTGTGTACGCAACCTTCAGGAAGGTGACGCGCTTGAACCGGCGTTTGGGGACGAGTTACGTCGCGACCCTTGCCATCGTGGGCGGACTCAATCCCAAGCAAAAGCCGATGAGTGAAGCCGTCGACGAGATTCGGCGACTGATGATTCCGGGCGGTCGTTCCTGATTTCTACGGTATGAGCGAAAAGTTCATGCCGTTCTTTTGTAGTTTAAAAAAGTTGCCATTTGTGCTTTTTTGCCTCAAACTGCCACCGTATGCCCATGACGAGGGAAGAAGTCGAGCGGTTGGCGGCGTTGAGCCGTCTTGCGCTTTCGGAAGAGGAAATCGGGCGGATGGAGAATACGCTCGATCGAATTTTGGGATATGTGGATCGGTTGGCGGAGGTGGACGTCGAGGGCGTGCCGGAAACCGAGGCGACGCCGGTCGGTGCGGACCGTTTAAGACCGGACGAGCCGGCACCGGTCGATCCGGAATTCCGCCGCGCGGTCCTTTCGAATTTCCCCGATCGCCAAGGCGATCTCTTGCGCGTCCCGGGCGTGTTCGAACAACCAAAAGGCTGACCATGAAACATCTTGTCAATCACACGATTCGATCGGCGGCGGACGGACTCGCGTCCGGCGCGTTTTCGTCCGTCGAGCTCGTGAAATCGTATTTGCAGCAGATCCGCGGATTGAATCCCGCGCTGAACGCGTATCTCGACGTGTTCGAGGGGAGCGCGATCGACGCCGCGATCGAGTCGGACGAACGACGCGCGGCGGGAAAGGCGCGCGGACCGCTCGACGGCGTGCCGATCGCGGTAAAGGATAATATTTTAATCAAAGGTCATCGCGCGACGGCCGGTTCGCGCATCCTCGAGACGTACGAGGCCGCCTACGACGCGACCGTGATCGCGAAGCTTCGGGATGCGGGTGCGGTGTTCCTCGGCAAAACGAACATGGACGAGTTCGCGATGGGGTCGTCCACGGAGCATTCGGCGTTCGGCCCGACCAGGAATCCCCGCGACCATGCGCGCGTCGCGGGCGGTTCGTCGGGCGGCAGCGCGGCGGCCGTCGCGGCGGATATCTGCGTCGCCGCGCTCGGTTCGGACACGGGCGGCTCGATCCGTCAGCCCGCGTCGTTTTGCGGCGTCGTCGGTTTCAAGCCGAGCTACGGCCGAGTCTCGCGCGAGGGGTTGATGGCGATGGCGTCCTCGCTCGACCAGATCGGTCCGATAACGAAAACGGTCGAAGACGCCTCGATCCTGCTTCAGGCGATCTACGGCCCGGACCCGAAGGACCAGACGACGGCGGACGGCGGCGCGGTGCGTCCCGGACTCCCGTCGCGACTCGAGGGAAAGAAGATCGGCGTACCGCGGCAGGCGTGGCGCGCGACCCCGTCATCCGACGGGGCAGGCGGGATGACGCCCGGCGTGCGCGCGCAGACGGAGAATACGCTTGGCATCCTAAAATCGCTCGGCGCGACGCTGGTCGAAATCGACCTCCCGTATGCCGACGAAGCACTCGCCGTGTATTACGTGCTCATGCCCTGTGAAGTGTCCGCCAACCTCGCGCGTTTTGACGGCATCCGCTACGGCCGTCGTGAACCGGCGGTGACGCTGATTGAAACCTACGAAAAATCGCGAGGTCTCGGTCTCGGCGAAGAAGTTCGGCGCCGCATCATGCTCGGGACATATGCGCTCTCAAAAGGATATTACGACGCGTATTATCGCCGGGCTCGCAAGGTGCGGACGCTGATCCATCGCGCGTATCGCGAGGCGTTCAAGGACGTGGATTTGATCGTCACGCCGACGACGCCGTCGATCGCGTTCGGCCTCGGCGAAAAGACATCCGATCCGCTCGCGATGTATCTCGAGGACGTGTACACCGTCGGCGCGAACGTGGCGGGGTTGCCCGCGATCACCGTGCCGTGCGGTCTCGATGACGGTTTGCCGGTCGGCTTCCAGTTCATCGGCCCGTCCATGGGCGACGCGGCCGTACTCGATGCTGCGCATGCGCTCGAACTCGCCGTCACATGATCTTCCAACTGCTTTTCGACTCCGGCTCACCGGTCGCCACGGCTCCAGCGGGTCCGGCCGTTTCGCTGTGGCCCGCATGGCTCATCCTCGGCGTCGTACTTGTCGTGATCTTCGGTATCATCGCGCAGCGGATCGTGTCGTCGATGCGTCGTCCCGATTTGTACGGCTTGAGCCGCGAAAAGATTCTTGAGACGTGGGCGGAGATTGAGAAAAACGCGGAGCATGGCATCATGGGCGCAAAGCTTGCCGTGATCGAGGCCGACAAGCTCGTGGATGGCGTGATGAAGTCGATGCTCATCCCCGGTGAAACGATGGGCGAACGGCTCAAGGCCGCGCAGTACTCATATCCGGACATCCGTAAGGTGTGGTCGGCGCACAAGCTTCGCAACCAGCTCGTGCATGATTCGACCTTCGAGATTTCGCACGGCCAGGCCAAGCGCGCGTTGAAGGAATTCCATGAAGCGTTGAAGACGTTGCGTGCCTTATGATCCCGTGGATTGAAAGTAAAACGTTCGTCATTCTCGGCATCACCTTCCAGACGTGGGGCGCGTTTGTCGCGCTCGGGTTTGCGCTCGGAACGTATCTCGCGTGGCGGCGCGCGAAAGAGAAGGGGTTGGATCCGCAACGTATCCTCGATCTCGCGTTCTGGATTTTTCTTGCCGCGTTTGCCGGCGCGCGGGCGTTCCATGTCTTGTTCTACGATCCGACGCATTACCTCGCGAATCCGCTTGACGCGATCAATCCGTGGCTGCCCGGGTATTCGATGTTCGGCGGATTCATCGGCGCAGCCGCCGTGTTTTTCTGGACGATGTATCGCCACAAGCTTGACTGGATCTCGTACGCGGACACGATCATCTGGGGCGTGCCGTGGGGCTGCGGCGTCGGACGCATCGGTTGTTTTCTCATCCACGACCATCCGGGAACGCTGACCAACTTCATCCTCGGCGTGAAATATCCGGGCGGGGAGACGCGTCACGATCTTGGTTTATACTTGTCCATCATCGGCTTCGCGACGGGTATTCTCTTCCTTTGGTTAAACCGTAAACGCCGCGAACCCGGTTTCTGGTTCGGGACGTATCTCATGATTGAAGGCGCGAGTCGCTTCTGGCTTGATTTTTATCGCATCGCGGACGCTACGTATTTCGGTCTCACGCCGACGCAATATCTGGCCGTGCCGATGGCGGGGTTTGGGATTTGGATGATATTTCGTTCTCGCACCACCCCCAACCCCTCCTCTGAGAGGAGGGGCTAGGAGAGGTGTCATGCTATACTTTCTGCATGTACGACGTCCTGTTGATCGGGGGCGGGCCGGCGGGTTTGTCAGCCGCGATTTATCTTGCCCGACAAAAGTTGAAGGTCGCGATGTTCGCGGGCGAAATCGGCGGGCAAGTGGCCTGGTCTTCGGACATTGAAAATTATCTCGGCCTGCATCAGCTTACGGGCGTGCAGCTCGTGCAACGGTTTCAAAAACATTTGGACGATTACCGCCAAGTCCTCGATATTCATGAAAACGAAAAAGTGAAGAAGGTGGAACGAGTCAACGGTGGTTTCCGCGCCGTGACGGAAAAAGGATCGTACGAGGGCCGCGCGCTCCTGATCGCAACCGGATCCGAACATCGGAAATTGAACGTTCCCGGAGAAAAGGAGCTGCACAATCGTGGCGTGACGTACTGCGCGACGTGCGACGCGCCGCTCTTCAAAGATAAGGTCGTATATGTGATCGGCGGCGGCAACTCGGCCATGGACGCCGCGCTGTTCGTCGAGAAGTACGCAAAGGAAGTCGCCGTTCTCACGGTGAATCCCGAGCTCAAGGGCGACGAAGTGATGAAAAAGTCGATCCTGTCCAATCCGCGCATCTCCGTCATTGCGAATGCGAAAACGCTTCGGTTCGAGGGGGAGGGGCGTCTCGAGCACATCGTGTACGAAACGCCGGGGGGCGAGCAATCCGATCCGGCGGATGGAGCGTTCGTCGAGATCGGACTCGTGCCGAACTCGGAGTTCATCGACTTTGTCGAGAAGAACAAGTGGCAAGAGATCGTGGTTGATAAACGGAATGCCACCAACGTCGAAGGGGTGTTCGCGGCCGGAGACGTGACGGACGTGACGGAGAAGCAAATCGCGGTATCGGTCGGTGAGGGGAGCAAGGCGGCGTTGAGTTTGATCAAATATCTCCAGACAGCGAACGGATGACAGTTTCCAGTTGACAGTGTTGAGAGAATCGGCCCGGGAGTATTTACTGTTCTCTGTTCTCTGTTTACTGTTATCTGGCGTATGCATGAAACTTCTTCAAACAAGGGCCTGATCATCGGCACGATCGCCGTGGCCGTGATCATTTTCGGCGGCCTGATCTGGGCCGTAACCAGTGCTCCGTCGGAAAACGGCGTGGGGTCTCCGGGCGGTGAATCGGTTGCCTTCAACGACGAAGGCGCGGCGTTCCAAGGCAATCCCGACGCCAAGGTCGTCGTCCAGATTTATAGTGATTACCAGTGTCCGGCCTGCAAGGCGCAGGAACCGGCCATCAATTATGCCGTGCAGCGGTATGCGGATCGTGTGAAGTTCGTCTGGAAGGACTTTCCGCTCATGAGCATCCATCCGAACGCGCGTGCGGCCGCGAACGCGGCGTGGTGCGCGAACGAGCAGGGCAAGTATTGGGAGTATCACGATCTCCTGTTTTCGGAGCAGTCTTCGTGGGGCCCGTTGCGCGATCCGAAGGAGAATTTCCGGACGTACGCGAACCGCGTCGGCATCAACGTCGATTCGTTCGGGACGTGTTATGACGCGCGACGATACGACGCGAAGGTCATGGCGGGGGTGCAGGAAGGGAATGCGAACCGCGTGACCGGCACGCCGACGATCTTCGTCAACGGCGTCAGACACCCGGGACTCGCGCCGGCCGATTGGGATCGCGTACTCCAGACCGCGCTTGCGGGTGCGGAGGCAGACGCCGACACGTCGACGACGCCTTGACGCGACTCTCGCATCGCGCATCGTGTATCGTGTATCATGGGAGCGCTTCAAGATTTACGTTTCAAGATTTACGACCACATATGTCCAACCAACAAAGCTTTTGGGACGGGGGCTCTAAGACGATGTTTTTCACTGGCCTCTTCCTTGGCATCGCGTTGACCGCGATGCTCGCGCTCGTGTTCGCCTTCGGCTCCATCTGGAGCGGTCGCGGGCCGCTCGCGGCCGCCGCACCGAGCCCGTCCGTCCCGACACAGCCGTCCGTCCCGACACAGCCGACGTTCCAAGCCGGCCCGGTGGCCGAGGTCAATGAGAACCGCGACCACATCCTCGGCCCGAAAAACGCCAAAGTGACGTTGATTGAGTACTCCGACTTCCAGTGTCCGTTCTGCCAGCGCCACCTTCCGACGCTGAAGCAGGTCCTTGCGCAGTATCCGAACGACGTCCGTCTCGTTTACCGCCATTTCCCGCTGTCGCAGATCCATCCCCAGGCGCAGAAAGCGGGAGAGGCGTCCGAATGCGTGGCCAAGCTCGGCGGCAACGAAAAGTTCTGGCAGATGCATGACAAGCTGTTCGAGAACCAGGCCACGCTCGGTTCCGAGACATACAAGCGTTTGGCGGGAGAGGTTGGTGTGAACGTCGATGACTTCACCAAGTGTCTTGATTCCGGAGAGATGGCAAACCGCGTACTGGAGGACTACGCCTCGGGCAACGACGCGGGCGTCGCCGGAACGCCGGGAACCTTCGTCAACGGCGTGTTGATCGAGGGCGCACAGGACATCAGCGCCTTCCAGGCGGAGATCTCGCGCATTCTCGGGTCGTAAGCCCGTTGTTCCAATACGAAAAGCCCTGCATAAGGGCTTTTTTGTACGCTTGACTAATGCAACCAGGTTGCGATAGGGTACGCTCATGAGCTCCTGCCTGCGATTCGGTTCGCGCATGACCAAGGCCAAGCGCGTATTTGCGGACATCTTTGATTCCGCCGCCTCTCCGCTTTCCGCGGCAGATGTCTTGTCGGCGGCCGCAAAGCGAGGCGTCCGGGCGGACAAGACGACTGCCTATAGATTTTTGGATCGCGGCGTGCGTGCGGGCGAGCTGTCCGAAGTCGAGTTCGGCGACGGAATCAAGCGATACGAGCATACGCACGGCGCCCATCATCATCATGTCGTGTGCGTGTCCTGCGACGCCGTCGTCGAACTCGACATCGAATCGCAGTTGCAGCGACTGATTCGCGAGGCGGGCGTCCGTACCGGGTTCACGATCGAACGTCATCTCGTGGAGTTTTTCGGACGTTGCAAGGCGTGCGTATGAAGATCGCGTTCGTCGGCAAGGGAGGGAGCGGAAAAACGACGCTGGCGTCGCTGTTTGCGCGACACCTGGCATCGCACGGCAAGACCGTCCTCGCGATCGACGCGGATATCAATCAACAGCTCGCCGCGGCGATCGGGGCGACGGGACGGATCGGGCTTCCCGAGCTCGGAAATCATCTGCCGGCGATCAAAGACGCCTTGCGCGGCGAGAATCCGCGCATCGTTTCCTCCGAGCACATGGTGAAGACGACGCCGCCCGGACGCGGGTCCGCGCTCCTGAAATTGCATCCGCTTCATCCGCTCTTGCGGGCTTACGGCACGGAGATCGAAGGCGTGCATCTGCTCGCGACGGGAGGATTTCGCGATGAGGATCTTGGCGTCAAATGTTTTCATGCAAAAACCGGCGCTGTAGAACTGCTCCTGAACCACCTCGTGGATCGCGAAGACGAGTTTGTCATCGTGGACATGACGGCCGGAGCCGACGCGTTCGCTTCGGGTCTCTTTACCAAGTTCGATGTGACGTTGATCGTCGTGGAACCGACGCTGGCTTCCGCGGCGGTGTATCGGCAGTACAAGGGGTACGCTTCCGGTTTCGGCGTACCGATCGCCGTGATCGGCAACAAGGTCACGGATGCGGATGAGGAGGCGTTCTTGCGCGAGGAGATCGGGGAAGACGTGCTGACGATCATCCCCTATTCGAAGGCGGTCAAGGCGCGAGATCGCGGACAGGCGACGGCGGCCGAGGCGGATACCGAGCTTTTGACCGCGTTTCACGCGCTTGAAGATCTTCTCATGCGTACCAAGAAAGACTGGGATCGTTTTTATCGACACGCCGTCGACTTTCATGTCAGAAACGCCAAGAGTTGGGCGAATGCCAGCGTCGGTACGGATCTCGCGACGCAAATCGATCCCGAGTTCGGCCCCGCGGATTTTCTCGCCGTATTGTCGTAAATCGCGTCCGGCTCATCCGTCGCGAATTTCGTGACGGGCGAGTCGGACGCGATCGCGCTTGTGCGACGCGAGACCGACACCTCGAAAGGGGGCCGCATGTCGTTGAACGTTCCTTCCGAAATCACCGCGCGCGTCGCGAACGCCACGACCGAGATCGTGGATCACGAGACGTTCGTCGGTATCTGCAAGGCGTCGCTCCCCGGCGCCGTCAAGATGTACGAGCGGCTCCGTGCGCGGCTCGACGCCACCGGGGAAGACGCCTGCAAGAAGTGCTTCCACGGCTTCACCGACGAGGAGCGCGGTCACGTGATCCGCGCCTGCTACGGCGACGCCATCAACCGCGAGTTGAACGCGCACTTCGGCCTCGTGCTTGTGCGCGTGGCGCCGGGCCGCGTCGCGGGGTTCACGCCCGCGGCGTCGTCGGCGCGCGACTTCCGCGATCGCGTGTTCGCGCACTCGGCGCAGCGCGCCCACGAGGATGACGCGGTCGAGACGCCGGCCATTATCGACCACCCGGACACGCTCCGCGAGATCGAGCGGGTCTACCCGCTCGCGTTCGCCTGCATCGCGTCCCACTATGGACGGCCGTTCGCGCACCGTGCCACCGAGCAGCCGCTCTTCGGTCAGCTGGTCGAGATGCTCTCGATCCGGCCGTACCGTTTTCTGCTCGAAGATGCGTTCGGCCCGATCGCGACCGTGAACTGCTGCCGTCAGATCGGCGGTGGCAAGAAGGAGGGCGAGAAGCCGAAGGAGGAGACTCCTCGGCAGAAGTCCGACGACACGATGGGCGATATGTCCTGGGACTTCCTCGTGAGCCGTACCCACCAGTTCCAGATGCAGGAGCCGTACCTGCTCGACTGCTGACGCTTCGCGTCGGTTTTTTTATCCCACAAGCGCCAAAATCCGCTCGGCGATCATGAAATAGAGGACGAGCGTCGTGATGTCGCGGATGACGGTGGCAAACGGGCCGCTCGCGATGGCGGGATCCCATTTCAAACGGCGGAAAAGCCACGGAAGGAACAGCGCGATGGTCATGGCGATGAGGATCGTTACGAAAAACGAGGTCGCGATAACCAGTCCGATCGCGCCTGTTTGCCACCGAAGAAACACGAGGCCGCCCGCCGTGAGACCGAGCGCCGACGCGAGCAGGAAGCCGACACGGGCTTCGCGCCACGCGTAGCGTTGGAGGTCGAGTTTTTCTTCCAGAGCGAGCGCGCGGATGAAGATCGTTTGCGTCTGGCTGCCGACCGCGTCCGCGATATAGACGACCGCCGGAATGAACGCGACGATGAGGATGTCCGCGACCGACGCGCGCTCGAAATACTCGACGACGAACGCGGCGCCCATACCACCGAGCAATCCGACGATGAGCCAGGGAAACCGACGCCAGAACAGCGAGGCGATCGGGATGGTGGAAAGCTCCATTCCGTCGGCATGGAGCGTCTGCACACCGGCCATGCGCAGGAAGTCCGCCGTGTGCTCTTCCTGCAGGATGTGAAAGATGGCGTCGGACGGTACGACGCCGAGCAGATGGTGCTGCTTGTCCACGACCGGCACGGCCTTGATGCTGTGCTTGATCGCAAGCTGGGCGACGCGCGCCTGTTTGGTCTTGGGATAAACGGTCACGACGTCCTGTTTCATGACGTCCTTCACATGCGCCGACTTGGGTTGGCGGAACAATTCCTTAATGGAAAAGACACCCGTTAACGTCCCGTCATCCTTGATGACGTAGACGTAATTGATCGTCTCAAGTGATTTTGATTCGCCGATGAGCCGCGCCTCGACATGACCGATGGTCTCGTCCGCCTTGGCCGTGGGTATGGCGCCGACGATATGTTCCTGCGCGATGCGCGGCCGCGTGCCTCCGGTTTGCGCGCTCATACGGCTTCGGCCATGGCCTGTTTGAACGCCTCTACGTTCGGCACCGGCTCAGGATTCACGCCGATGGCCAACGCAAGCTCGAGGCTCGTCGAGGCGCCGAGGCGGATCAGCCGCCACGTCTCTTCAAGCTTGGAGCCGCCATCAAGCGTCACGACGATCGGTTCGATGCCGTTCCTCCCGAGGAGTTCGGCGGTGAGCGTCACACGTTTACGATTTTGCGCGTGATACGCGTCGGATTGATACAGCACGGCTACGAAGTCACGCTTGCTTTTTTCCGGATACGAAAGCGCTTCGAGAAAGTGATGATCGAATTCAGGAAGCGCGAAGAACATGGCCATGCGCTTAGCGTTCTCGTTGAGTTGGTTCGTCGCGACATGCGCGGCGCCGACGAGATGTTCCGCCGCAAGCGGCAGAACGACACGGTCGCCGATCCGTTTGGCGAGGGTTTGCGCGGCATCCGTGACGTCCGTACTCGCCGCCTTTGCCATCCGTTCGATGTCGCGCGGACCGAGCTTCAGTTTTCCAAGAGACGCGAGCAGTCCGTACAGCGCCACGGCTTGCGAACCGATGCCCATCCGCGGCTGGTTCGAGGGGTTGTGTTCGGCATCCAACAACATGAGCGGCCAGCGTTTGGTTTTCGCGAGCTTGGCGAGATCCCCGCCGGTCGTGAGCGCGACGCAGCGCGCGCCTTTCTTTGCCGCCTGTTTCGCCGTCGAGATCGTCTCTTCCGTCGTACCGGAATAGCTCGACAACACGACGAGCGTGCGGCGGCCGACATGGCGCGGCAGATCATATCCGTTCACGAGTTCGATGGGGATCGAAAGTCTGTCCGCACAGGATGTCGTCAGCACATGACCGCCGAGCGACGAGCCGCCCATGCCCGAAATCACGACGTGATCGACGTCGCGATACGATTTCGGGAGCGCGAGAGCGCGTCCGAGCTCCCACCCCTGGCGGATCTGCCGGGGCAATGCTTCGATCGAGGCCCTGATCCCGCTGCCGGTCATGTGTTTATCGCCACGTGGCGAGGATGATACCCATGACGACCAGGCTCACGAGGTAGTATCCGCCCTCGATCAGGAACAGTTTCCACGGCTTGTTGCCCCAAAGCTGGTCGCCCATCTTCACGGGCGCGACGAAACCTACCCATGTCCACATGCCCGACATGAAGCCGCCCGTGACGCCGTATGTCTTGGTGTAGGTCATGGCGAATTCCGTCGTGTGGGCGAGCACGTACGCCATCACGAGCGTGCCGAGCGTCATGAGGGCGTAGGTCTTGCCCATGCCCTTCTTTTTGGCCTTTTCCATGTCGTCCTTGCCATAGCCCATGAGTTTCATCCACGGCTTGCCGAAGACGGGGCCGTACCAAAGGAATCCAAGGATGATCGACGCGGCGGCTGCCACGACGACCGCGAGGTAGTTGATGAGAGGGGTCATATAGAAGACAGCTTACAGGAAACAGGTGACCGTTAACAGATTAACGGCGTTTCTTCTTCGCGCCGCCCGGCCGACAGACGTTGCAATGCCTTCCACGATATTTGTGCCCGCGGTTGCAGGTCTTCCATCCGTTATTTGGTTTCTGTTTCATACAAGAACAAAATATCATGAGTTTTCATTTAAGATCAGCACAAGATTGACAAAAGCCTATATTTGCGCTATATTCGTAGGTCTCAAAAGAGACCCGCACGGCGCGGCCAGCCGGGGTAATCGACAGATGGAGGGGCAAAAATGCCCAACGTAACGTTCAGCGATGCGCTGCTCCTGCTCAACGCAGGGGAGTGGTGCTTGCGCGGAGGCCATGACGGGAAGAGCATCGCTCGCGATGCGATGGTGACCTACGCGACCATCGAGGCGGACGTGCTTCGCATCGAGTGCGGATCGGCGGTCATCGAGAAGAGCGTCGATCGTCTGTACGCCATGGTGATCGGCCGCGATGATCCTCGCGAGATCCATATCACGGGTCCCGCGATGGTCAGGCAGCAGCGCAAGAAGATCGACGGCGGTGGCTGGCACGAGGTGGAGCGGAAGACGCTGCTGTTCCGGTTCGTGCATCTCGGCGCCGAGGCGCGTCGGGAAGCCGTCCGTCGGGAGAAGTCCGAGGCGCGTCGTCTGGAGGAGCAGAGCCGGAAGCGGCGTGACGAGAAGCTGCGCGCCGAGGCAGCGGCTGCCGCGGAGCTTCGCAGACGGACCGTCGAGCTTTCCGACGAGGCCGGGGGACGCGCGAAGTGCTTCATCCTCCACTGCGACTGGAAGGAGAGGCACGAGTCCAAGGAGATCGCCGAGGCGCTCAGACTCGTCTTCGACGGGGAGAACTGCCCCGCGATCATCGACGTGCCGGATACGCAGAGCGACATGCTCGCTTGCGTGGTTAGCTCCGTCGCCATCAGTGCGAAGCAGGCGCAGGCGGCGTGGGACTTGTACCTAGAGCGGCCCTGGTTCTGATCAACCTACTCGCGCATCCGCGCGGCAAAGAGCGTATTCGCTCACGCCGTCCGGGTGCGCTCTTTGTTTTTATGACCGTTTTGACCGATGATCGACCAATACATATCCTTGGCCTGTTATGTCCAAAGGAGTCCTGCCGCCGCCGTTGCCGGATGACGCCCCGAAGCCGGGCGACATCTATCGCCATTACAAAGGTGATCTCTACAAGGTCGTTTTGCTGGCCGATCATTCCAACGACGACGAATGGATGGTCGTGTACGAGCCCATGTACGAGAATCCCGACGCGCCGTATTTTACGAGGCCGCTTCGCGAGTGGATGGAGGAAGTGGAATGGGAGGGGAGGAGGGTGAGGAGGTTTCGTAGAGAGCTAGGTTGAGAGTTGACAATCAACGCTTCATTTGATAAGCCCAGCCGGAAGGAGGTGCAGGATGAAGCACTTTGCACTGATCGCGTTCGAGGGCAATCGCTGCCGCAGCAAGGTGGTGTGCATCACCGAGGCGGAGAACGACGACGAGGCGGCCCGGAAGTTCGGCTGCGAGAAGGTCGACGTCAGCCTCATGAAGCCGGACAAGGACGCTCCCAGCCGCGACCTGTTGATCGGGGTATGCAACTACCTCATGACCAACGACGAGGGCTACCGCGGCATGGTCGTGCGTATGTCGATGCACGAGGAGGGGCGGGTGCAGAGGTCGCTCGATCTCGCCCGGCGTACGGGGAGCAAGCCCGAATGGATCGCGGAGACGATCGCGTGGGCCGAGGTCCTGATGGTCGCCGAGGTGCCGTACCTCGAGTGAGCTTTTCCGTTCCGATCTTCGGAGCGGTTTTTTGAATGCCGATTAGTCTTGATGAGGCGTTTCGTATACGATCGCTTACAGGCCGCATTGTCATGGTGAAGCCTGCACCAGGATTCGATTCAAGTCTATTTGCGTCGCCCCCGCTTTCGTCAGGTCAAATAGGAGCTGAAGCGATTGTTTGATTTTTTCGTCCGTGATGACAGTGGCTAGATTTCGTTGGATATCAATGAAGGCCGCATTTCGACCGTAAAGGATGATGTCGAGATCCATGCAAAGCCGGCTATCGGCGACGACATGGGTAATCATCGGGCGGCCGATGTGGGGCTCGATCAGGCGCTTTGCGGATCCCGCGAGTAGGCGAACGGAGCTCTCTGAAATGACGCTTTCCAAAATCAGGCTTTTTTGCTTTAGGACTTTTTGCCATTTTGTAATGTAACTCAATGGCAGAAGGCGCAATTTAGACTCAACCGATTTCGAGCCTTCAAGCGTGAACACTTTTTCGCCCTTCCTTAAGGTCAGGATCGAATCATAAACGATTCTCAGACCTCGCTGACTCTCGTATATTCGAATTTCCGGGACGGATGATCCAGAACGTCCCGCCCCCTGCTCTGCGACGAGCGTAGGAAGGATCTCGCGAGTTGCATTGAGTTGCTCCTGCGCCAGCTTCAGAATGTTTCTTGGATTTGCGGCTTGCCAGATGTTCCGTCTGCCTAGACGGATGCGTCGTGCTAGTCCCTGTTTCTCGAGAGAACGAAGCAGTAAAAGCAGGCTTGATCTTGGGCGCCTCAATTCCTCGCTAAGCTCTTGAATGGTTGCGTCTCGCTTCAGCAAAGTCATGTATACCTCTTCTTCTTTGCGCGAGAGAAAGGGAATCATACAGAGCAACGACAACATTTCTGTTGTTTCATGTCAATTAAAAGGGGCGTATCTAAGCGCCAAAAACGTAACTGTTCCGCGCTCTGTCAGGATTTTCCGAACTCAGATCCTTGTATGCCTATCCTAAGTACGGAGGTCGTTATGGAAAATCGAAAGCGCGTTCCTTTGTTTCGGTGCGGTGTCGGCGCTTGTCTGCACGTAGATCGTGACGGCGAGCGAGTTCTCATCTACCAATCCGACCGGCCGGAAACGGTCATCGAATTGACCATCGAGGAGTACAACGCGTGGGTGAAGAGCGCGAAACTCGTCGAATGACTCTTGGCGCGCCGCCGGACTTGCTCGGCGGCGCGCCATT
>RHKK01000016.1 GCA_008363075.1 Candidatus Uhrbacteria bacterium | reverse complement strand
GATTCGAGGGATGGGAATTCACGAAGACGCAACGTTCGTATTTGCAAAACGGCGTGACATTGCATGCAATGAAGTGGATAGGGCGGCCCGTGGTCGGATCCGAAGATTTGGGTTGGTTTGCGATGGTGATCGGCGGATCCACGGATGCCGAAGCATGGGGCGGCGAGGCAGGAGCCTGCTTGATGACGTTTACCGTCTCAAGTCCGCCGACACAGGATGAACTGGGAGTTATCGATACGATCTTTGAAATGATCCGCTGATTATGGATGATGATGGTCTGGAACATCTATTCCCGTTGTTGGCGGTGCTCGGTGTCGGTGCGGTGATGGGAATTGTGATCGGAGGTTTGTTCATCTACTACTAACGGCGTAAACACTTGCGCGACGTCGCAGAGTGGGAAATCAAGTTACCCACATTGGAACAGAAAAAGAACAATTAAGTCGCTAGAAATAGCGGCTTTTTTTGATTTTCAAACTGTTTGCAAGATGTGTAGAAGTGGCATAGAATGTCATCGAGTGGGATTTTGTGGGAAGCTCCCACCTCCCCCTTACCCCCTCCTCAGGCAGGAGGGGAGAAGCATCCGCTCTATGTTCATCGGCGAATTCCATCACACGCTGGATGAAAAAGGCCGGATGTCAGTACCGGTCAAGTTTCGTGCCGACCTCGCGCAAGGCGCGGTGGTCACGCGCGGGCTCGACCACTCCCTGTTCCTTTACCCCAAAGACGAATGGCAGACGCTCGCCGAGAAATTGGCGGCGCTCCCGTTCGGCCAAGCCGATACCCGCGCGTTTGCCCGCCTCATGCTGGCCGGCGCGATGGAGGTCGAGATCGACAAGTCCGGCCGCGTACTCCTTCCGGAATACCTGCGCACATACGCGGGGCTGAGCAAGGACGTGGTGGTCGCGGGCCTCTATAACAGGCTCGAGATCTGGGACGAGGCGACGTGGAAAGACTACGCCGCCAAGACCGAGGCCGAAGGGAATGCGATCGCGGAACGACTCCACGATCTTGGCGTATGAATAGCCAAGGTGCCAGTAGGCAGGTGTCAGGTGTCAGCCCAGAGCTGAAACCTGAAACCTGGAACCTGAAAACTGCCCACGTACCCGTGATGCTCGAGGAATCCATGCTTGCCCTCGAGGTCCGGCCGAACGGCGTCTATGTCGACGGCACGCTCGGCGGCGGCTCCCACAGCGAGGAGCTGCTGCGTCGTTCATCCCCGGACGGTCGCGTCTATTCGTTTGACGTGAACCAGATGGCGCTTGCCGCCGCCGCGACCAGGCTCGCGCCGTACGGCGACCGCTGGACGGGAATCGAGGCGAATTTTCGCCATCTCGATCGCGAACTTCTCGCGATCGGCGTCAAAGAAGGATCAGTCGATGGCGTGCTCCTGGACCTCGGATTCTCCTCCGACGAGATCCGGGATCCCGTCATCGGTCTCTCGTTCCAAACCGACGGTCCGCTCGACATGCGACTCGGGCCGAAGGCGAACGAAGACGGCCTCACGGCTTCCGACATCGTCAACACGTGGTCTGAAAAGGATCTCGCGACGATGATCCGCAACTTCGGCGAAGAAAAATTCGCCGGACGCATCGCCAAAGCGATCGTTCAAGCTCGTAAGTCCGCACGTCTCGTCCGCACGCTGGAACTCGTTTCGATCATTCGCGGTGCGGTTCCCGCGAATTATGGAGGGTCGCCCGCCAAAAGCTCCGCATTTAGGCGGGTAAACATCCATCCCGCCACGCGTACGTTTCAAGCGTTGCGTATCGCGGTCAACGACGAGCTCGAGTCGCTGAAAGACGCGATCAAGGCCTCGCATCGCATGCTCAAACCCGGCGGACGGCTCGCGGTTATCACCTTTCACTCGTTGGAAGACCGCATCGTCAAACTCGCATTCAAGGAAGAGGGGGAGTGGGAGACGCTGATAAAAAAACCCATGATTCCGTCGGAACAAGAACAGCTTGTGAATCCGCGATCGAGGAGTGCAAAGCTCCGAATCGCAAAAAAGAAATAACCAAAAACACTTATGCCAAGCGCACGCGCCATTGCCACCACGCTCCCGTTTGCCCTGCCGACTCCGGTCGGCCGGAAAATCGAGGTTGCCGCCAAACGTTCCTGGGCGATCGTGTTCGTGATCGGTGCCGTTGCCTGCATGGCGTATCAGGTCTTTTTGATGAATAGCACGGCGACCAAAGGTTATACGCTTCGCCATTTGGAGAAACAGCTGGATCAGCTTCATGCGACGGTGATGACGCTCGAGAACCGTACGGCGGAATTGCAGGCACTGCACACCATCGAAAGCCGCATTCAAGGGATGGGCTATGTCACCGTGGATCGGATGGAGTTCGTGGACGTGACGCGGGGTTCGTACGCCCTGGCGCGGTAGGGGCGATTCATGAATCGCGCCTACGTCGAGCCGGTATTCCGATCGTGATCGGAATCCCAGCCCGGCGAGTCATTTAACACGTGGTCAGCGAAGCTGACTTTACGGGTTGCAAGCGCCACGTAAAGTCCGTCATGGCGGACACGTGGCAAGATCGCCGGAATGAAGTCGAAGCTCCTCTTTCATTCGCGTGAAAAGGGGAGCTTCCGCTTTTTTGTGTTAAAATACTCCCATGCCTTCCGCGCCGATGGAACTGACAAAATTCGTCGTGTCCGAGACGATCGGCAGCGTGCTGCGTTTTCCGATGTGGTGGTACACGGACGGTCTGGCGAAGCTCGGTGCGTGGATCGTGCGCGAACTTGAGTATCGTTGGAAAGCGTATGCGTTTTCGATTTGGATCAAAAACATGTTCGTGCCGATGTACGGTCAGTACGACTGGTCCGGGCGCTTGGTCAGCTTCATCATGCGCGTGGTCGTGCTGATCGGACGCGGGATCGCGCTGGCGTTTGAAGCCGTCGCGTATGTCGCGCTCGCCGTCGCCTATCTGCTCGCGCCGCCGGCTTCCATCATATTGGCGGTGTTTTCTTTTCTCGCATGAGTATGACGCCCGACGTCGAATCGGTCGCGCAACCATCCGCCGAAGGCATCCTCGTCTGGATGCCGGAGCTTGATCGCGTCACGTTTGAGATCCGCAAGCTGCGTACGGCGGTCCATGCGGGGTTCCATCTTCTCCTCGCCCTGTTGACGATCGGCGCATTTGCCCTCGCCGTCTGGAACTTCGTCAATCAGGATCCGGCCACGGAAGTGTTTACGATCGGGTATGTCCTTTCCGGCGCGCCGGCCGTATCGTGGTTTGCGGTCGGAGTTTTGATCGGGTGTTTTCTCGTGTTCCGGCTCTCGGCGTATGGCGAGCAGGTTGCGTCGATGCCCGGGTGGGGTTTGACGCGAAGCAAGCTCAAAAAACTCGAGGAAAAAAAACAGGCGTTGGTAGAATATGATGTCTCGCGCCACTTTAATGATGCGGCGTGGGAAACGATCCGATTCGCCTACGAGCTTGCGACAAAAACCGGCATGGCCGAGTTGCGGCCGATCCACCTGTTTTCCGCGGCGCTTTCCGGGCCGGCGGGTGGGATCTTCATGACGCGCTTAGGCGTCGAGTTCGACAAGATCAAGGGCGGGATCGTCGCGCTCGTGCGCGAGGGCGAAGCGGGCGAGCCTGTGCGCCTGTCGGACGACGCGAAGCGCGTGCTGATCGAGGCGTATACGTCGGCGCGGGAGGCGCGGCGCAAGCACGTCGGTCCGATCGAGATCTTTCTCGCGTCATACAACGCGGACGAGCGACTACAGGACGTACTCGATGCGGCGGGGTATCCGCCCGCGCACGTGCGGCATGTCGCGGATTGGGTGCGTCTGCAGGAGCAGTTACGCGAGGAGCAATCGAGGTTCCGCGCGCTTGCGCGACTTAAACCCGACACGGCGATGAACCGGTCCATGACCGCGCGCACGACGCCGCTTCTCGACCGCTTCAGCGAGGACCTCACGCGCCTCGCGCGCAACGGCTATGTGCCGCCGCTGGTCGGCCGCGAAAAGGAGATGGCGGAGTTGTTACGCGCGGTGGAGAGCGGCCGCCGTTCGGTCGCGCTTGTGGGCGATCCCGGCGTCGGCAAAGCGGCGCTGGTCGAGGGGTTGGCGCGCCGCATGGTCGAGGAAGACGTACCGCCGGAACTGTTCGATCGCCGTCTGGTGTCCGTGAACGTCGCCCAGCTGATCGGTGCGGGGGATCCGGCGCTTGCGCCGCAACGCCTCATCTCTTTGCTGAACGAGATCGCGCTTTCCGGCAACATCATCATCGTCATGCACGGTCTTGAGGCGCTCGTCGGTACGGGCGCGGGCGGGACCATGGATTTGGCGGAAATGCTCGCGGCGGAAGTCGATAAGGGCTACTTTCTCATGATCGCGACGGTGACGCCGCAGGCATGGACGGGCTATCTCGAACGGCGTTCGATCGGAACCAAGCTCATCCGCGTCAACGTCGGCGAACCGACGTCGGAGGAGGCGATCCGTGTGCTCATGGCGCGCAGCGGGTACGTCGAATATCAGAACCACGTCTTTTTCTCGTATGCGGCCATCGACAAGGCCGTCTCACTCGCCGGTCGGTATTTGCGCGAGGTCCGTTTGCCGGAAAGCGCGCTCAACGTGATCAAGGAGGCGGCGGTGCTCGCGCGGCGCGAGCGCGGCGACCGCACGCTCGTGACCGGCGACGACGTGGCGCGCGTCATCCATGACAAGACAAGCGTGCCGGTCGAGGCGGTCACGCGCGACGAATCCGACAAGCTGCTTGCCCTGGAGGACCGCCTGCATGGCCGCGTCATCGGTCAGGACGAGGCGGTGAAGGCCGTGGCGCAGGCCATGCGCCGCGCGCGTGCCGAAGTACGCGAAGGCCGGCGTCCCATCGCCAACTTCCTGTTCCTCGGGCCGACCGGCGTCGGAAAGACGGAGCTTTCCAAGGCACTTGCGGCGGAATATTTTGGCAGCGAGAAAATGATGATCCGCCTCGACATGTCGGAGTACCAGCATCCGTCGGCGGTGGCGCGCATCATCGGCGAACCGGGTGACGAGCGCGGCGGCTTGCTCACCGAGGCCGTGCGCAAGCAGCCGTTCACCATCGTTCTGCTGGATGAGTTGGAAAAGGCGCATCCGGATATCCTCACGCTCTTCCTGCAAGTGATGGATGACGGACGCCTCACCGACGGCGTCGGCCGAACGATCGACTTCACGAACGTCGTGCTTATCGCCACGTCCAACGCCGGTACGCAGTACATCCAGGACGAGGTTTCCAAAGGCACGCCGCTCGAGCGCGTGAAAACCGGATTGATGGAGCAGGAGCTGAAAGGGATCTTCCGTCCGGAATTCCTCAACCGATTTGACGGCATCATCGTGTTCAAACCGCTCACGATGGATGACGTGGTCCAGATTGCCTATCTTCAAATGGAAGGGATCCGCAAGCGTCTCGACGAGAAAGGGATCGGTTTCCGCGCCGAGGACGAGGCGGTCGAGGAGCTCGCGCAGGCGGGATTCGATCCGTTGTTCGGCGCTCGTCCGCTTAAGCGCGTCATTCAGGAGCGCGTGGAGAACGGCCTCGCGGATTTGTTGCTACGCCATGCCGTCGGCAGGAAGGATACGGTGGTCTTGCGGGCGGGAGGGGAGATGGCGGTGGAGAAGTATCAGGGGAGTCGGTAGGCGGTAGTCGGTAGCTTGGAGGATCAAAAAACCCGACGAATGCCGGGATCAGGCGCCGAAGCGTTGTCGGAGCGCTTCGCGCGGGATGCGCGCCGAGACGTAGGAAATGAGCTCGATCGCGGCCGCGTAGTCGTATCTGGCAAAGCCGAGCGTGACGTCCGCGGCGATAAGCTCGAGACGCAACGGGTTGAGCGGGTGCTTCCAGATGTCGCTATGCGCGACGAAGATCACGCGTTCGCCGAAGCGCTCGCGTAAGGCCTTGAGCCCGTGTTCGAGATGGCGGAAATCGTCCAGCTCGGGATCGAGGATGACGATTTCCGGTAGATGGTCTTCGATCTCGTGCGGCTCGGGAATGCCCTCGTAGGCGCCGACCACTTGTACATGCGCGGCAAGTCGCCGTACAAGGATGTCCGTGAGTTGTCTTGAGAATTGCGCGTCCGCATCGATGATGCAGACGGCGACCGCCTCCGGCGTTTCCGGCCGGAGGGTATCGGGATCGCTTTCGATCATCCCATGCCTCCGTTTCCGGGCGCCGTGGCCCGGCCCTTAGCTGATCAAATCTTCATGCGCGTGTCAATTGCCTGGGCCGCATTTATCGCATATTCTTAGGACGAATGTCCCAAACGATGGTCACGGCGTTGGCGCTTCTCGGGCTTTCCGGGCTTGCGTCCTTTGCGGCCGCGTTCCTTTTCCGCGCCGCCGCGCGGAGGTTCGGCGTGATGGATCGGCCGGACGGCGGAAGAAAAATTCACCGCGAACCCGTGCCGCTGCTCGGCGGCGTCGGCGTCGGTATCACGATCCTGTGCTGGTTCGGGGTCCTTCTTGGGATGCTCGCCTTCGGGATCATCGCTCCGGATCGCCACATCGATGCGTTGCCGATCCTCGGCTTTTTGAACGGGATCGTCATCCTACTCATCGGCGGCATTCTGGATGATCGATACAATTTGCCCCCGCGTGCGCAATTCCTCTTTCCCGTCCTTGCCGCGCTTTCCGTCGTCTTGAGCGGCACGTCGATCAACGAATTGACGAACTGGCTTGGCGGCGAACCCATCACGCTCGGCGCGCTCGGTATGCCGCTTGCGTTCGCTTGGATTCTCGTCGTTACGTACGCGATCAAGTTTTTTGACGGTCTCGACGGCCTCGTTTCGGGTCAGGTCGTCATCGGTGCGACGTTGATCGCTCTTCTGTCGCTCACGACGCCGTACTATCAACCAATCGTCGCGTTCATGGCGGCGATCATCGCGGGAGCGTATTTCGGGTTCCTGCCGCACAATTTTCATCCGGCGAAGCAATTCCTCGGGGAGTCGGGGAGCGTAATTGCCGGGTTCTCGCTCGCGTTCCTCTCGATCGTCGGCGGCGCGAAGCTTGCCACCGGCCTCATGGCCCTCGGCTTTCCGCTCGTGGACGCGGTGTTCGTCGTGATCGGCCGCGTTGCGCGTGGCGCGTCTCCGTTCAAGGGAGACGATACGCATTTGCATTTCAAACTGTTGCGCGCCGGCCTTTCGCAGCGGCAAGTCGTCCTTCTCATCTGGACGTTGTCGGGTGTCACGGGCGCCGTCGCGCTCGGGTTGCAATCCGTCGGTAAAGCGGCGCTTCTCGTCTGGATCGTTCTAGCCGTGCTGGGATTGTCCGCCTGGGCGGGGTGGCGGGAGAAAAAGCGCTATGCACGTCCTTAAACATCGGTATCCCTTGCTTGCCGCCGCAGGCGCGGTCCTGATCGTCTTTGCGGCCGTCGCGTTCCGCGGGGTGTATTTTCGCGCCGCGCCGCCCGCGCCATCGGACGTTCCGCCGCGGCCGGAAATCGTTTTGGATCTCAACGGCACGCCCGTTACGGCCGAGGTCGTATCTTCGCCCGAGGACATTCGGCAAGGGTTGAGCGATCGGCCCTTAATGCCGCGCGATCGGGGCATGCTGTTCGAACTCAGATTCCGCGATGCACACGTGTTCTGGATGAACCGTATGCGGTTTCCACTCGACATCATCTGGATCGACGGAGACGTGGTCGTGGAGATCGCCGAGAACCTGCCGACGCCCAAAATCGGCAACATCCCCTACACGCATGTCCCGAAGGCGTATGCCGACCGCGTGCTGGAAGTGAACGCGGGCGTCGTCCGGGAGACGGAATTGGAGGTCGGCGACCGCATCGGGGGATTGACAGCGCAATAATTTGATGCTAGGTTCGCGGCACAGAACGGGAGGTGAACCTTGTCATCTGAATCGCATCCGCCGCCGACGGTTCGGTGGCACATGACGCGCGTCGCGGAACGCATCGACAAGCATCTCGAGGAGGCGTTCGCGATGGAGCTGAACCGCGCGTTCGAGCGCGGCTGCTGCGATGCATGCCGCGCGAAGATCGACGGTCCCGCGCCCGCCGATGCGGAAGCGCCCGAGGAGGACGCGCGCCGACTCATGCTCGCGGCCGCGCGTACCAAGCGCTGCCTCCCGGCGCGCGATCGCTGGCAGATCGATCCGGAGCTCAAGAAGAATCTGACGGCGCTTTACCAGCTGTATCAGCGGGGCATGATCGGCCCGTGCCAATCGCTTCGCGAGATGCTCGGTCCCGAGCCTGCCGTCACCGTCGTGAGCGTGACGGCGGCGTCCGCCGAGGTGCAGCTCTGGTGGGAGCTGACCAAGGACGGCGCGTTCCTAGACCGGCTCAATCAGGCGTTCGAGCCGTATCGGGGACGTGTCGAGTTCGCGCGGTTCCGCGACGACTTCCTGCGTCGCTGCGTCGAACGAGAGATCGGAGACGTGTCCGCGGCTCTCGAGCTCCTGAAGGAACAGGAGAAGGCCTACGCCGCCGACTGGCTCAACTGACCCCCATGCCTTTCGCTGAAATGCGTGGGGGGTTTTTCATCACTATTGACATGTTTTTCGGCTTTGGGTAATCTCTAGGCCATTCCAAAAATCGTTATGATTGCCGTGATCAAAACCGGTGGCAAGCAGTATCTCGTCCAGGAGGGCGATGTTTTGACCATCGAAAAACTGGATGCTGAACCGGGCCAAACCGTCGAGTTCGAGGTGCTTTTGAAAGCTGAAGGCGAGAACGTGAAGGTCGGCGCGCCGATGCTTCTGGGCAAAGTGAGCGGTGAGGTCGTGAGCCACGGTCGTGCCAAAAAGATCGAGGTCGTGAAGTACAAGCCCAAGAGCCGTTACACGCGCCGCACCGGCCACCGTCAGCATTTCACCAAGGTAAAGATTGGGAAAATTTCATAAAAACAGCGGGGCCTGTCATAGCTTGCGCTTTTCGATCGGATCGAGCCGAGCTCGACCGCGAAAAAGCGCTCGCCACGCCACCCGTTGTTTTTTTATGTCTCTTTTCTGTTTTGCAACGCATCCGCCAGGGTGTGAGCGTCGGCGTATTCGAGGGCGGCGCCGGTGGGCATGCCTCGGGCGAGGCGCGTGACTTTCAGCGGCAAATTCGCCAGTTGTTTCTTGAGATAGAGGACCGTGACATCACCCTGGACGTCCGTATCGAGCGCGAGGATGATTTCTTTGACGATCGGCATTTTGGCGCGTTCGAGGAGTTGCGGAATACGGAGCGTGTCCGGCGTGCGGCCCTCGATCGGATCGATCGTGCCGCCGAGGACATGATACGTGCCTTTGAACACGCCCGTCTCTTCCACCGCCTTGATGTCCGGACTTGTCGCAACGACGCACATCGAGCTCGCGTCACGTTTCGGGTCCGAGCAGATCGCGCAAGGTGAGCGGTCCGACCATTGGCCGCATACGTCGCAATGCCGGACGCTTTGTGCGAGCGTCTGGATGCTGCGCGCGAACCGTTCGATCGATTCTTTCGGCTGCGTCACCAGCCAGTACGTGTACCGCAACGCCGCCCGAGGACCGACCCCGGGCAGGGAGTCGAACGCTGCGGCGGCGTTCTGGATCGGCTCGGGCAAAGAAGGCATAGAGAACAGTTGACAGATGACAGTTAACAGAACATAACTGTGAACTGATTTCTGTAAACTATTAACTCTTTTTCATCATGTCCCCGAGCTCGTTGGCGAGATCGAGGCCGCCGACATCCTTCAGCTTCGTCGCCATGACTTGCTGGATTTTCTTGATCGCGTCATTGGCCGCGTCTTTGATCATCCCTTCAAGCTTGGCACGATCGTCCATCGTGGACGGGTCGATCGACACGTCCAAAAACTGCTGGTTGCCGTCAACCTTCACCTTGACCTTGCCCCAACCGGCCGACCCTTCGGCGGTTTCCTGCGCGAGCACGGTTTGAATCTGTTTGGCTTTGTCCTTGATGTCCTTGAATTGCTTGAGTTTGTTGAACATAGACGAAATGTAAAGCGCAAAACGTAAAATGTAAAATTAGAACGGCACGGAGGATCCGGGTGCGGGTGTCTTCACGCCGGGACCGAGGGAACCGGGAGCGGGGACGCCGGCGCCAATCGGGGGAGAGGAGAGAGAAGGCGGGGGAACGGGAGAGCCGGGCATGACGTTGTGTTTCTGGAGATTTTTGAAGCTCGCGCGGGCGCCGTCGAAAAAGAGTTTCACCATGCCGGTTGGACCGTTACGATGCTTGGCGATGTGGATTTCCGCGAGATTTTGCTCTTCCGGCGACAAATCCTCCGGACGATAGTTTTTGTCCACGGCCTTGCGGTAGATGAAAAGCACGACGTCGGCGTCCTGCTCGATCGAACCCGATTCGCGCAGGTGCGCGAGACGGGGAATGGCGGGCTTTTGGAGTTCGACGGAACGCGAGAGCTGCGAAAGGGCGAGGACCGGCACGTTCAATTCGCGCGCGATCGACTTCAGGCCGCGCGTGATCTCCGCGACTTCCTGCACGCGGTTGGCATCCGCGCTTTTGGAGCGACTTTCCATGAGCTGCAAGTAATCCACGACGATCATGCCGAGACCGTGTTCCATTTGCAGGCGTCGCGCCTTGGTGCGGATTTCCATGATGTTGGCGTTGGCCGAATCGTCGATATAGATCGGCGCTTCCGAGAGCGAGCCGAGGGCATGTCCGATGCGCTCGAACTCATTGGTCTCGCCGCTATCGTTCAGTTTTCCCGTACGCATGCGCCACAAGTCCACGTTTGCCTCGGAACAGATCATGCGGTCCACGAGCTGCTCCTTTGACATTTCGAGCGAGAAGATGCCGACGGGGATCTTGAGTTTGGTCGCGGCTTGTCGGGCGATGTCGAGCGCGAAGGCGGTCTTGCCGCAAGACGGGCGCGCCGCGAGCACGACCAGGTCGCTTTTCTGCAGGCCGCCGAGGAGATTGTCGAGATCGACGTATCCCGTCGCGATCCCGCGCAGCTTGCCCTTTTCGCGATGGAGCTCGTCGATGCGCTCAAAAGCGTCGGAGAGCACGTCGCGGATCGGCGTGAAACTTCGCTTCAGGAACTTCTGCGAGACGTTGAAGAGCTTTGATTCCGCTTCGTCGAGCAGCGCCTCCACGTCCTCGGCCTGTTCGTAACCGAGCGCGGTGATGTCGGATGCGGCCTGCAAGAGCCGGCGTAGCGTCGATTTTTTTTGGATGATCTCGCCGTAGTGAACGACGTGGCTCGCGGTCGGCACGGCGTTCGTGAGACCGATCAGTTCCGCGCGGCCGCCGATCGACTCCAGCTCGTCCTTTTCCTGCAGCCGGTTGCCGAGTGAGAGCAGGTCGATCGGTTCGTTTCGGCGGTACAGATCGAGCATGGCCGTGAAAATCCGGCGATGCTTGTCCAGATAAAAATCGTCCGGCTGCAGGAGATCCGCCACCTTGATGACGGCGTCCTTATCGAGCAGCAGGGAACCAAGGAACGACTGTTCCGCCTCGATGTTCTGGGGAGTCAGGCGTTCGAGCGTGGCCATACGTCTCGCATCTTGTCTTACGCTACTCGCAGCGTCAAACGACCTCACCCCAGCCCTCTCCTTCGTAAGGAGAGGGAGAAAAAGACTGAAAGTTTGCTATACTGTTTTTTGTCATGTCCATACGCGGACGCTCTTTTCTGCGAGCCTTTCTCGCCATGGTGGGCACCATCATCGGTGCCGGGATTTTCGGATTGCCGGCGGCGTTTGCGCGCGTCGGATTCATTCCGGGCACGTTGCTCTTTTTCGGGCTCGCCGTCGCTGTGACCGCGACGCACCTCATCCTCGCGGAACAGATGCTCGCGACGGGACACATCCAACGTCTCGCCGGCGTTGCGCGAAGGGGGCTGGGCGAATTCGCCTTTGAAGTCACGTCGCTCACGTACCCGCTCGGTATTTTGGCGGCAAATTATGCGTACATCATTCTCGGCGGCGAGTTCCTCGCCGTGATGGCGCGCGGATTCGGTTTCGACATGCCCGTCCCGCTCTGGCAAATCCTGTTCTGGGTCGGCGGCGCGGTCACGGTCCTGTTCGGCCTCAAGCATGTCGCGCGCGTCGAGTCATACGCGACGGCCGCGCTCATCCTCGCGATCGGTATCGCACTTCTCGTTGCCTGGTCCGTGGCGGACGTCCGTCAGGTCGCGACGGCCACGTGGCGCGACTGGCATCTGCCCTTTGGCGTGTTCCTGTTCTCGTTGTCCGGCATGACCGTCGTCGGGGAGGTCGTGGACATCGCGGGCCGCCGCCGCCGCGAGACCTATCTTGCCCTGACCGCCGGGACGTTGTTCTCCGCCGTCCTCTCCTGGGCGTTCGGTGTTTCGATTTTCTTTGCGGCACACGGATATCCGGTTCGCGATGCGGCCGATATCGTGTCGGTGCTACCCTCGTCGGCCGCATGGCTCGTCCCGCTGCTCGGCTTCCTCGCCGTCGCGACGTCGTACATCACCACGGCCGAGGACCTGCGCGCGACGTTTGAACACGACCACAAATGGAAGCCGTACGTCGCCATGGCCGTGACGTTGCTGACGCCGCTCGTGCTCCTTGCCGTTTTGTCACGCAACTTCATCGCCACGATCGGATTCATCGGTTCGATTTTTATCGGCATCAATGGTCTTGTCATTGCCGCGCTCGGATACAAAGCCATGTTCCGACACCGCGATTATCTGCGGCATGTCCTCGGCACCGCCGGCTGCGCACTCCTGATCGGCGTGTATGTCTTCGGCATCCTGCAAAAACTTCTAAGCAGAACCTCCCTATGAAAGCCACCACCCGCGTCATCCTTCGCTCCGTCGCCGCGACGCCTCTCCGAGTCGCCGTCGTGTATGCCGGCGTGATGGCCATCCTTGCCGTCGATTGGCGGCCGCTGCCCGAGTGGACGCCGGACGCCGCCGGCTATGCGATCCAATTCGCCGCATCTTACCTTCTCGCATTCTGGGTGTTGCACGGCCGCAGCACGCGCTGGTCGGACGGCGCGATTGTCGCGTTCACCTTCATCACGCTCGGAACCATGCTCGAGCTTCTTCTCGTCGCGATCCTGCGCGGCCCGGACCCGCAAGCCGTCGCCAATGTCTTTACCTGGCAAAGCGCCATGTTGTTCGTCGTGTATGCGCTCGGCGTCTTCGTCGCGACGTGGCAGGTTAGGGGGAGGTGGGCGAAGCTAGAAGCAAGAATCTAGAAGCTAGAACGGTTTATGGAAGAAAGGAAAATCAAAGATTTTACGGATTTACATGCTTGGAAGCGAGGACATGAGCTTGTTTTGCTTGTGTATCGTTTCACGAAAGCATTCCCGACGGAGGAGCGTTACGGGCTTACTTCTCAATTGCGGCGCGCTGTGGTCTCTATTACTTCAAACATCGCCGAAGGGTTTGGTCGCAGTTCATGGAATGAAAAAGCTCAGTTCTACTCGATAGCAGCGGGTTCGTTAACTGAAGTTCAAAATCAGTTGATTGTCGCTAGGGATGTCGGTCATCTACCGAGCGATGATTTTGATCTCGCTTTTTCACTCTCAAAAGAGGTTCACAAGGTCGTGAATGCCTTGCTTTCATCTACGCGTTCACGCTAGCTTCCAGCTTCTAGATTCTAGCTTCTCTTTTTGCAGCCAGCTTCACTACATTCCGCAGCAGCAGAGCAATCGTCATCGGGCCGACGCCGCCGGGGACGGGGGTGATCCGGCAATCGGTGTCGCGAAACGATTCGAAATCCGCGTCGCCGACGGTTTTCCCTTCGTCGTTCTTGCTCGTACCGACGTCGATGATCACGGCGTCGTCTTTCACCATGCGTGCGTGGACGAATCCGGCGCGGCCGATCGCCGTGACGACGATATCGGCCTCTTTCAGCCGTTCGCGATCGAGGTCGTCGGGACTCATCACGTCCGCACTTGCACCGGCCGTCGAGAGTAGTCGCGCAAGGGGATCGGCAAACACCCTGGAGTTTGCAAGGATGATTGCCTGCGCGCCCGACATCTTCAAATCCGTTTGCGCGATGAGGCGCAGTACGCCTTCGTGTACCGGCGAGACGATGGTCGGTTCGCCGGTCATCAACGCTTCGACCGTCTTGGGATGAAAGCCGTCCGCGTCTTTCTCGGGATCCATGCGCGAGACGATCCGGGTCTCATCGAATCCGTAAGGCAGCGGCAGCTGGATCAGGATCGCGTCGACGTCCGGATCGGCATTCCATGCGTCGATCGTCGAAAGAAGTTCCAACTCATCCACCGTCGCTTCAAATCCGTGGACGTCCACGCGAATACCCGCTTCCTCGCCCGCTTTTTTCTTCAGCGAGACATAGAGATGCGAGGCCGGATCATTGCCGACGAGCATCACGTTCAGTCGCGGGTTGAGTCCGGACGTCCGTACGTCACTCGCGACCTCTTTGCGAATCGAGGCGGCGAGCGCCTTTCCGTCGATGAGTTGCATGGCGCGAAGGTACGCCCGATCGGGCGTTTTGTCGAGCTGCGTGTTAGACTTTACGCATGGTTGAACGCAAAAAAGGTCCGGAAACGCCCGTACCTCCCGTTCCGGATTCGGAAACGCCGACCGTACCCATACCGAGAAAAGAACGGAACGAGCGGCGTCTGGGCGTCGATTCCATCAGTCTCTCGAAAGAGTTCGGCATGTCGCTGAATGAAGACGCGCATATCGAGATCACCGACGAGAACGATGAGACGGGATTGTTTGCGGTCGCCGACGGCATGGGCGGGTATCCCGGAGGCGATGTTGCGTCGCAGACGGTTGTCGAGGCGTTGAACGACGGGTTTGAGTCGCTGGAAAAGATCCGTAAAGCGCGCGCGAGCGGAGACATGGAAGCGTCGCTCCGGGCGGAAGAAGAGGCGTTACGGAAGCTCATGTATCAAGCGGAGACGCGCGTGCATAAAAAGCGCGAGGAGTCCCCGCCGCTCTTGAGGCAGATGGGGACGACGGGCACCGTGATACGTCTGACCAAGGACGAGCGCGGCATGCCGTGGGCCATCGTCGGGCAGGTCGGCGACAGTCGCGCATATCTTTTGCATCCCGACGGCAGGTTGCAAACGCTGACGCTCGACGCGCACCCCGCGCTGGATTTCGTGCGTTCGCAACACGGAGAGGATGCCGCCATGCGCGTGCAGGATATTCTTGACGAGCTGCTCGGCATGGGGCAACTCGCTTCGTTGCAGCTCGCCATTGAATCGGGAACACCGGTTCCTCCGGAAACGGGCGTCACGAAAGAGGATATCGAGTTCCTCACGCAACACATGGGCGAAGGCCTTATCGACTACTACTTCACCTATCGATCCACGGTTCAGGGAGCGTTTGGTCATGATCCGATCATCCGGACGAAGGCGGTTCCGGTCCCGCCCGGTTCCAAGCTCGTCCTTTGCACCGACGGCGTGCATGACGGGTTGTTGAAGCGCGAAATTCGATCCATTCTTCGAGGCGCGTATGACGAGTTGCCGTATACGGGCGTGAAGGAGGCGGCGCGGTCCTGGGGTGATACGCCCGCGCAAGCGCTCGCTTTTGCCGCGAAGGAGCGGGGAGAAGAGACGACGGCGACCAATTTTCATCCGAGATCAAAGGGAAAGGACGATACAACGGTCGTCATCGTGGATGTGCCGGAGCGTTGACCAAAGGCGCGGTTTCTCTGTATCCTTCGCAAATATCGCTATGCCAGCAGAATCAGCCGTCCCGATGCATGTCGCCATGATCATGGACGGCAACCGTCGCTGGGCCAAAGAGCGCGGCGAGTCGTCCGTCGAGGGTCATCGCGCCGGGTACGAAACCATGAAGAAGGTGGGAGATTGGTGCCTCGCGCGCGGCGTGAAGGTGCTGACGGTGTACGCCTTTTCCACCGAGAACTGGAAGCGCAGCGAGACGGAAGTCGGTTTTTTGATGTCTTTGCTCGAACACGCGCTGGACAAAGAGTTGAATTATTTTATTGATCGGAAAGTGCGTTTGCGCGTGCTCGGGCGCCGTGAGGGATTTTCAAAGAAGATTCTGGAGCTGATCGACAAAGCGCAGGACGCGACAAAGGATTTTGAGGAGATGACGTTCGCGATTTGTCTGAATTACGGTGGACGCGCCGAGCTCGTCGATGCGGTACGCGAGATCGCGCGCGAAGGAATCGCGCCGAACGCGATCGATGAAGGGACGATCTCGAAGCGCCTGTACTGGCCAGACATGCCGGATCCGGATCTCATCATCCGCACGAGCGGCGAAGAGCGTCTCTCCGGATTTCTCTTGTGGGGTTCCGCCTATAGCGAGCTGTACTGGATCAAAAAGTTTTGGCCGGCGCTGGAAGAATCCGACATCGACGCGGCCTTTGCGGAGTATGCGTCGCGACAGAGGCGGTACGGAGCGTGACCACCTCACCCGCTCGCATTCGCTCGCACCCTCTCCTTCGTAAGGAGAGGGTTTTGGAAATGAAAAAAGACCGTTGTTTGGTCTAGAAGATGATCTCGATGTGCTCCTTGCCCCCAGTCTTGGTGACGACCTGCAGGGACTTACCTTTTTCACGAAGATGCAGGAACCATTCGAATACGCGCAGTGCGTCGCGTATCAATTCTCCGTTGGATGTTGCCTGTGCCCGGAGGCGGATCTTCTCCAGCGCATCGAAGGATGCATGAGTGAAGTCGAGCGTCAGTCTCACGTGTCGAGATAGACGCGAGGTATCGATCAGTTTCAGATACGGCGGAAAGGTTCGCTTTTTCTTCTTGGACACGTTTACACCTCCGTGCGATGACTTACGTACCTATTCATGATCATCTTGTCAACCCTTGACCGCTCTTTTGCATTGCGTGCGCGTGGCGTATCCTGACGGCGTTCTATGCCCAAACGACGCCGCACATTCGTGTTTATCGCCGGAGGAGTAATGTCGGGAGTGGGGAAGGGAGTTGCGAGCGCGTCTATCGGCGCGATCTTGAAGGCTCGCGGTCTCAAGGTGACGGCGGTGAAGATCGATCCGTACATCAATGTGGATGCGGGCACGATGAATCCGGTCGAACATGGCGAGGTGTTCGTCACGAAGGACGGAGACGAGACGGATCAGGACATCGGCAACTACGAACGGTTTCTCGATCAGGACATCGTCAAGGTGAATTACATGACGACGGGGCGTGTGTATCTCTCGGTCATCGAGCGGGAGCGCGCGCTCGGGTATGGCGGAAAAACCGTCGAGGTCGTGCCGCATGTGCCGGAGGAGGTGATTTCCCGCATTCGTGCAGCGGCCGAGCATCACGATGCGGACGCGACCATCGTCGAGATCGGCGGGACGGTAGGAGAATATCAAAATATTCTTTTTTTGGAGGCCGCCCGCATGATGCGCACGGACGCGCCCGACGACGTGCTTGTCGGCCTCGTGAGTTACCTTCCCGTGCCGGGAAACCTCGGCGAGATGAAGACCAAGCCGACGCAGTACGCCGTCCGCACGCTCAACTCGGCGGGATTGCAACCGGACTTCTTGATCGGACGTTCGAGCTTGCCGATGGACGAGCCGCGTAAACGCAAGCTCGCCGTGCATTGCAGCGTGCCGGCGAAGGCGATCATCAGCGCGCCGGATGTTCCGACGATTTACGCCGTGCCGGAACATTTTGAAAAAGAGGGTCTCGGCGATCTCGTCTGCCGCAAGCTCAAGCTTCGCGTGAAACAAAAAGACGGCCGGATCTGGCGCCTGCTCACGCGCCGGATCGAAAGGAGCGAGAAGCCGCTCAAGATCGCCATCGTGGGGAAGTACGCGTCCACCGGCGACTTTTCATTGACCGACGCGTACCTCTCCGTACTCGAAGCGATCAAGCACGCGTGCTGGGCGGTCGGCCGCAAGCCGGACATCATGTGGGTGGATGCCGACGCGATCGAGGCGGATCCGAAATCGTTACCGAGAATCATGAAAGGCGTGAAGGGGATCGTGGTGCCGGGCGGGTTCGGCACGCGCGGCGTCGAGGGCAAGATCCTCGCGATCAATTACGCGCGCGTGAGCAAGACGCCGTTTCTCGGACTGTGCTACGGTCTCCAGCTCGCGGTCGTGGAACATGCGCGACATGTCCTCAAGTTGAAAGACGCGCATACCACGGAAATCGATCCGAAAACGCCGCACCCGGTCATCCATTTGATGAACGAGCAGGAAGAAAAAATGAAAAACAAGGATTACGGCGGCACGATGCGACTCGGCGAATATCCGTGCGTGCTGAAACCGCGCACGATCGCGCGCTCGCTGTACGGTCACGAACTTGTGATGGAACGCCATCGCCATCGCTACGAATGCAATCCGGACTATCGGGAAAAACTGGAAGCGGCCGGTCTCATCCACTCCGGGCTTTCTCCGGATGGAAAGCTCGCGGAAATCGTTGAGTTGAAAGGTCACCCGTATTTCCTCGCGACGCAAGCGCACCCGGAGTTCCGATCGCGTCCGATGGAGCCGCATCCGCTGTTCCTCGGACTTATTTCAACGGCGGCACGTGCGGCGAGATCATAAAAAACACGGCTCCGATCGGAGCCGTGTTGCTTTTTGTTTATTTGCTTTCCGCGGGAACGACGTTCACGAACTTGGCGATCTTCAGCTGTCCGGTGAAACGGCGGATGCGGCGGTTCGTGAATTTCACGATCCCGTCGGTGACGGCGAAGATCGTGTCATCCTTGCCGAGACGCACGTTCAAGCCCGGACGGATCTTGGTGCCGCGCTGGCGCACGATGATGTTGCCGTTCTTCACGAACTCGCCGGCGTACTTTTTTACGCCGAGACGCTGTCCGTGGGAATCGCGGCCGTATGCTGTGGAGCCGCCTGCTTTTTTTGTTGCCATAATGGAGAGTGAGTAGGGAGTAGGTGGTAGGGAGTAGCCTGAGGGCTCAATCTACCGAATGGGCCGAAGGTTACGGGAAAATGGCGTGCTTGTCAAGGAGCTGATTTGGGCGTAAATTATGCTCAATATGGCGAAAAACAAGGACGAACTCCGCCGGGATGTGGAGAAGGTGCTCGATGTCGTTCGGCAAAGCCTCGCGATGCACGGCGGAAACGTCGAGGTGGTGGACGTGGAGCCGGAATCCGGAACCGTGTCCGTGCGTTTTCAGGGGGCCTGCGTCGGATGTCCGTTGTCCGCCATGACGTTTCAGGCGGGGATCGAGGACACGCTGACGGAGCTCGTGCCCGACGTCCGGCGCGTCGTGCAGATCGAGGCGTAGCGTATGCGCTCGCTCGATGCCTGGCTCTTTTCCGCGCGGCTGGCCTGGGGTCGGCCGTGGTTGCGCTGGGCGTCCGTGGGAGCGCTCGTCATCTCGCTCGTGACGGGCGGCTGGTTCGTCTCGCAGGTCCTACCGACCGCACGTGCGAACGGGACGTTCGCGTTTCATTATAATATTTACGTCGGCATCGATGACGTGCGCGGCTGGGGCTGGGTGTTCGTCCTGCCCGCGGCGTGGCTCGCGCTCACGCTCGCCGATCTCGCGCTTGCGTTCGGCGTCTACCGCGCGGACCAGATCCTCGCTTCGTCGCTCGTCGGGCTCGCGCTGCTCTGGTCCCTCCCGTGGGCCGTCGCTTTATTCTATCTTACCGTCGTCAACTCTGTATGATCGCTCCGCCCCTTGCCGTCGCGCGTCCGCTCGGGATCGCCGCCCTGTGCTTCGCCATCGCCGTCGCGATGATGCCGCCGCTCATCCGTCTCTTGCGGAAATTCAAGATGGGCAAGTCCATCCGCGAGGCCGTGCATGCGCCGATCATGGCCGCGCTGCACAAGGCCAAGGCCGGGACGCCCACGATGGGCGGCATCGTGATCTGGGCGAGCGTGCTCTTGGTCGCGTTCGGGCTGGCCGGTGCGTGCTGGGCGACGGGCGAGGGGAGTGTCGCGTGCCGCGCGTCGTTTCTTTCGCGCGGACAGACGTGGTTGCCGCTGGCGCTCATGTTCGGCGCGGCGATGATCGGTCTCGTGGATGACTATCTCAACATCCGACGGCTCGGCTCCGGCAAGGGAGGCGGCTTGCGCGAGCGCGAGCGTATCCTCTCCTACGGCCTCATTGCCGTGGTCGGCGCCTGGTGGTTTTTTACGCGACTCGGCTGGGATCAGATCCACGTTCCCTTCGTCGGTACGTACGAAGTCGGTTGGTGGTACATCCCGTTTTTCATCCTGGTCGTCGTCGCGACGTCGCATTCCGTCAACGAGACCGACGGGCTCGACGGCCTGGCGGGCGGCACGCTCCTCGCGTCATTTGCCGCGTATGCGATCATCGCCTGGTCGCAAGGACGTCTCGACCTTGCCGCGTTCTGCGCCGCGATTATCGGCGGACTGCTCGGTTTCCTCTGGTTCAACGTCAATCCGGCCGACGTGTTCATGGGTGATACGGGCGCGATGTCGCTCGGCACCGCCCTGGCCGTCGTCGCACTTATGACGAACCAGCCGATCCTCCTCATCCTCATCGGTCTGCCGTTCGTCGTCGAAACGCTGTCCGTACTCATCCAGATCACGAGCAAAAAACTCCGCAAGGGAAAAAAGGTATTCCTGTCCTCGCCGCTTCATCATCATTTGCAGGCGATCGGCTGGAGCGAACCGCGCATCGTGATGCGATTCTGGATGATCTCGTTCATCCTCGCGAGCGTCGGCACCGTGATCGCGCTCGTGGATCAAATCTAGTCCATGCGACGACCTTCGCCTCTCGACCGGATCCGGCAGCTTGACCCGATCATCGTCGGCGTGAGTCTCGGATTGCTCGTGCTCGGGTTGGCCGTACTCATGTCCGCCACGGGTCCCATCGCCTTCCAGCGCACCGGGGACAGCTTGTACCTCGTCAAACGCCAGCTGCAGCTCGGACTTCTGCCCGGGGTGTTCCTGTTCCTCGTTTTTGCACTGGTCGATTACCGCCTGTGGAAGCGGTTTGCGTTCTGGATCCTTGCCGGGTGCATTGGTCTGCTGCTCGCCGTGTATCTTCCGGGGCTCGGCGCGCGCGTCGGCGGTTCGTTGAGCTGGCTCACGATCGCGGGACTGCGCTTCCAGCCGTCGGAGCTCGTGAAGCTCGGGTTTCTCATCTATCTTTCCGCCTGGCTCGCGAGCCGGTCGCAGGCGTTGCTCAAGGATTGGCGGGAAAGCCTCCTTCCGTTCGCGGGGGCGCTCGGTCTGATCGTGTTCCTGCTCGTGCTGCAGCCCGACACGGGATCGATGACGGTGATCGCGGGCACGGCGATCATGCTGTATCTCGTCGCCGGCGCGCCGATCACGTGGTTTGCCGGCATGGTCGCCATCGGCCTCGGGTTGATCTGGATTCTGGTGAAAACGTCTCCCTATCGCGCGGCGCGGTTCATGACCTTCCTACGTCCGGAGCTCGATCCCAAAGGCATCGGGTATCACATCAACCAGGCCATCCTTGCGGTTGCGTCAGGCGGATGGCTTGGTGTGGGGTTCGGTAAGTCGCGGCAAAAATTCTTGTACCTTCCCGAAGTCGAGGCGGACTCGATTTTTGCGGTGATGGCGGAGGAGATGGGATTTGTCGTGACCACGGTGATTTTATTCGCGTACGCCGTGCTGGTGTGGCGATGCTTCGTGATCGCGCGGCAATCCAAGGACCGGTTTGGGTCTTACCTTACGGCCGGCGTCGGGATCTGGATCGCGATTCAGGCCGGGCTGAATATCGGCTCGATGATAGGGCTGCTGCCCATCACCGGCGTCACATTGCCGTTTATTTCACATGGAGGGACCTCGCTTGCCGTCATGCTTGCCGCGGTGGGATTGGTGGCGGGAATTCCGAACAAGGCGAACAATAAGAATTAGGGATTAGGGATGAGAGAATGGTATATAGAATAAATATGAAAATATTGTTCGCCGGAGGCGGATCGCTCGGTCCCGTGACGCCGCTCATCGCCGTGTCGCGGGCGTTGCGGCGCGGGGTTCCCGATGCCGCATTTGCGTGGGCGGGCACCCCGGACGGGCCGGAGCGTGCGTTCGCCGAGGCCGCAGGCATGGATTTTTACGGCGTGCCGGTGGCCAAGTGGCCTCGCTATCCCTCGCCACGCTGGCTTACGTTTCCGCGCGACCTCGTGAATGCCGCGCGCGTGGCGCGGCGGATCGTGTCACAGGTCAAACCGGACGCGGTGATGTCCGTGGGCGGGTTCACGGCCGTGCCCGTGATCCGCGCGGCCTCGGCGCGGGGGATCCCGTGTCTCATCCACCAGCTTGACAAGGTTCCGACATGGTCCAACCGCCTCGTCGCGAAGCGCTGTGTCTCCGTGACCACGTCGTTTCCATACGACCGACCGCCGTTCGGCGCGCGTGTGCTCACGGAGCGCGTCGCGACGCCGAGTCGCTTCCGCATCGAAGACGCGCCGAGCCGCACCGAGGCCGCACGGTCCTTCGGTCTCGATCCCGACCGACCGATCACGCTCGTGACCGGCGGCGGCCAGGGCGCGCAGGCGCTCAACGAGGCGATCTATCGCAAGATCGACGCGTGGACCGCCAAGACGCAGCTCATCCACGTATGCGGTCGCGGCAAGATGAACGGATTCGAACCGCGCGAGGATTATCTCGCCTGCGAGCTCCTCGAGGCCGAGGCGATGCGTCGCGCCTATGCGGCCTGCGATCTCGTCGTGACGCGGGCGGGCATGGGGGCGCTTTCGGAAATCGCCTCGCTGTCGAAGGCGGCGATCGTCGTGCCGATCCCGAATAGTCATCAGGTCGAGAACATCCGCGCATTCGCAAAGGAGAAGGCCGCGTTGTACGTCGCGCAAAACCAGCCGGAGTTCGCCGACATTCTTCTTCAGCAGGCGGCGGATTTGCTCGCAGATCCCGGCCGCCGCGAAACGATCGGTCAAACCGCGCATTCCTTTCTCCCGACGGATGACGGGACCGCGCTCGCGTCGCGCGTAGCGGCAGTTCGTAAACCTCAAGCATAGAGCATAGGGCGTAGAGTGCAACGTGTACAACCCGAAAGCTATGAAAAAAAACCGAGCGAAGCTCGGTCGGGGGTTATGGTCGCAACCCTCGCAGGCGCAGGTTCATTTCGAGAAATAGATCGGCGAGATGGGAGGCATCGCCGTCAGTTTCGACGTTGATCGTCAACGTTTCGATCTCGGGATGCGGCTCGATGCCCTGGATGTCCTCGTCGTCGGCGAAGCGCTGGACTTTGCCGTAATGCGAGGCCTTGATCTCGAGTTTGCACGACACGCGGCCGCCGCGCGGATGATGCTCGCCTTTGCGGATCCATTCCCGGAGCTTGTCGGATGCGACGAGGCACTCGTCGGCGCTCACGGACCCAACCTCCCCGGACTCGACGTACGGGCTGGCCGTCGGTTCCAGGATATAGACATAGAGCGAGGAGCCTCGTTTCCGGAAGATGATCGATGCGGTGTTCCAGCCTCGCGTGAGGCCGTATTCGAACGTTACGTCACTCATTACGACCTCCGCTGTGAGAGTGCTGTTTCGATTGCAGCACACGCTGGCCAATAGTTCAAGGGCGGTGCTATGCTCGCATTAGCTATGCGGCTGCCGGAATTCAAAAAACGTTTTGACAAAGTCTTGGCACGTTTTTTGGATCGGAAGATGCGGGAAATGCGCGGATTGGTCCGGGATGCGTACATCCGTTCCGTCATCGAACACGCGCGGACGCTTTCCATCGCGGGCGGCAAGCGGATCCGGCCGTATCTGGCGTACACCATGTATCGCGCCGCAGGCGGACGAAGCGAACGCATCATCGACACGCTGGTTGGTCTCGAGCTGTTTCACGCGTTCGCGCTTGTGCATGATGACGTCATGGATCGCGGGACGTCGCGGCATGGCGTGGCGACGGCGAACAAGAAGTTCGGCGACGCGCAGGCGATCCTTGTCGGCGACCTGTTGTTCAATTGGGCGTGGGAGATTCTCGCGCCGACAAGCGCACGCGCTATTTTTGCGAAGATGGTGGATGAGGTGATCGCCGGGCAAATGCTTGACGTGGACGCGGTACGGCGATCACGCGTGACGGACGCGTTTATCGAAGAGAAGATGCGGTTGAAGACCGCGATGTATTCGTTTGTTCGGCCGATGCAGTTTGGCGTTTCGCTTGCCGGAAACATGGAAAGAGTGTGATGAATGACGTCAAGGAGGGTCAAAAAACGGTATTCACGCGGTATGCGTCACGCGATCCCAAGAACCGCGAATGGTTGAATCGGATGAAAGGGAAGAAGCTTACGGTTGCCGATCGAAAACGATTAAAAAAGATGTTTGAGGAAAGCGGGGCGATCGAATATGGAATCGAGACAATGGAGACGTTGTTTGATCAAGCCGGACGCGCTTTACTCGACACGGGATTTTCAAAGAGGCGGCAAGTTCCATTTTCTAAGATCATCGAGTATATTCGAGCACGAGCGAATTAATATGCCGAGTGCTTCCGAAAAATACCGCAGCCTCGCGGCCGTGTATGTACTGATGGTGAATGCCGGAGGCAAGGCGCTGTTTTTACGTCGTTGCAATACGGGTTATCGTGACGGTTATTACGACATGCCGGCCGGACATTTAGAGGCCAACGAATCATTGAAAGCGTCGGCGATCCGGGAAGTGAAAGAAGAGACGGGTGTTGATATAAAGGCGGAAGATTTGGAATTTATCGAGTTGTTGCATCGGCGATCGATGGACGACCGTGATTACTTGGATGTGTTTTTCCGCGTCACGAAATGGGTCGGGGAGCCTCGCATCATGGAGCCGGAGAAATGCGACGATTTGATTTGGGCCGATCTGGACGCGCTTCCTGACATGATCGTGCCGCATCAACGGGCCGTTTTGGATGACTTGGATCGCGGGCAGAAGTTTCTCGAAATCGGCTGGAACGGGGATTTGTCGGGGTCGTGATCTATGAAGCTTCTCGCGACGATCGATCCGGAAAATCTTGGTCCCGGATTGCCGGATGGATGGCGGGAGCGTCGCGCATCTCGGGCGGTCGTGTTTGATGAGAAAGATCGCGTTGCGTTTCTTTTCGTTTCCAAGCACGGATACTACAAACTGCCCGGCGGTGGGATCGAAGAAGGGGAAGATGGAAGTAATGTTTGACGCGCTCGATTTCCTACGTTAAAGCTTAACAGCGCTCATTTCAGGTCAGCCGAATGCCGAATCAGAGGCAGGAGGTCAGCCACGAGCGGGAAAGAGAGCTGTCATAGGTAAGCATCATCGTCTCATGGACATGCGCATCGGAGAAGGAATGGAGCTCGTTCGGATTCTGAATGAGCACCTCACGAAGGAGCAGGTCCGGCTGATCACGGAGTCGCCGACGAGGTGCCTCTTCATCGCCGCTTCAGAGGGCGGTTTTTCTTTGGATTTCATTTCAAATACCCGTTGCCTCCTTTGAGTTTCTTTTTCATCTCCTTCTTTTTCGTTTCAGATACGCCGCGCTGCACGGTGTAGCTCTCGTCAAAGCGGGGGCCTGCTTTGATGGCGCTCGCATGCTTTCGGAGGAGCGCGTCCGTCGCGCCGATGGGGCGGCAAGGATTGCCCGCGGCGACGGTTCCCGCCGGAACGTCCTTCGTGACGACGCTTCCGGCGCCGATGACGCAGTCCTCGCCGATAGAGACGCCGGGCAGAATGATGCTGTTTGCACCGATGAATGTCCGGCGGCCGATGCGTACCGGGGCGATACGCGTGTATCCGAGAGCACGCCTCATGGACGCGTCATGCGCGAAGACGCGAACCCCGGGTGCGATCGTGACGTCGTCCCCGATCTCAATGAGCCAGCAGACGCTCGGGTCAAGCGTCACTTGCTCCATGATCTCGACGTTGTTCCCGGTGCGAAGACCTCGTCGCTTGAGTGTTTCGATCGAAATTTCGCCTCGTAATCGCCGAAGAAATGAGTGCAGGAAGCGCATGCGGTCAAGTGTATCATGCGGACGGCCGTCGGTCTTGATTTTTTCGTAAAAATCCGCTATCCTTCCGTTCACTCCTAGGGACTGTAGCTCAGTCGGTAGAGCAGCGGCCTTTTAAGCCGACGGTCGCGGGTTCGATCCCCGCCGGTCCCACCACGTAAAAGCCTCCGCGAACGCGGGGGCTTTTACGTAGCCACGTGGCCGAAGGCTTTACGTGGCACCGCCGCATGCGTCGACGACGATTCGTCGGCGTTTTGTTTTTTCGCTAGAATAGCGAGGAATGCGCATCGTGTTCATCGGGGCCAAGGGAATCCCGGCCGGCGTCATCCCGGGCGCGGGCGGCGTTGAGATGCACGTTGAGCAGATCGCGACTCGGCTCGCGGCCGACGGGCATCACGTGACCGTGTACATCCGCGACTACGCCGATCTGCCTCGCACGCAGCACGCATACCGTGGCGTGCATCTCGTCCGGCGCCCGTCCATCCGTACCAAGAACCTGGACACGATCACGCACGTGGCGGCGGCGACGTGGCACGCGCTTTTCCGTCCCGCGGACATTATCCACTATCACGGCGTCGGGCCGTCCACACTTGCGCTCCTTCCGCGCCTCTTCAAGCGAAAGACGAAGATCGTCGCTACGTTCCATTCGCGCGATTGGTTCGACACGAAATGGTCGCCGGTTGCGAAATGGTATCTGCGCTTCGGCGAGATTGCGGCGTTGTATTTTCCCCATCGCACGATAGTGATCTCCCATGTCCTACAGAAGTTCTGCAAGAACGCCTTCGGGCGCGAGACCGTGTACATTCCGAACGGAGCCGATGTTCCGGGACCACAAGGAAGCGAGGAGGTCAAAAAACTGGGACTTGAACCGGGAAAGTACCTGCTTGGCGTAGGGCGGCTCGTGCCGAATAAGGCCTATGACGTCCTGATCGAGGCGTATCGCGAGGTGAAGAGCGATTTCCCGCTCGTGATCGCGGGAGACGCGTTCCATTCGGGCGCTCATCTTATGCGGCTCAAGTATCTCGCATCGCAGGATTCGCGCGTGCGGTTGATCGGTTTCCAAACCGGCGACGCGCTCCGGCAACTCTTCGCGCATTGTTACGCGTTCGTCCATCCGTCGCGCGCCGAAGGACTTTCCACGAGCATTATTGAGGCGATGGCGGCCGGGAAGCTCGTGATCATGTCCGACATTCGTGAGAACCTGGAACTGATCGATCACAGTGGATTGGCGTTCAAAACCGACGATCGCGATGCGCTTCGGGAAGTCATGGAGCTTGTGCTGCGCGATCCGGTCATGGTCAAGGAGCGAGGCGAGCGTGCAAGGGCTATTGTGCAACAAGAGTACTCATGGGATCGAGTTGTTGACCGGCTAGAGTCTTTGTACAAAGATTTGATTCGATCCTGATATGAAGGTGATGATTTTGGGTCTGGGACAATACCCCAAAGGGAGCGGCGTGGCCGCGGCGTTGTATTTTGCGCGAAGGAAAGACGACCTGCTCGTCGTTGATCCGTATTACACGGTAGCGATGGCGAAAAACGTCGCACGATTGAAGCGATTCAAGAACGTGAAATTCGTTTTGGGAAAACACGCGACGGGTCGTGTGCGCGACATGGATCTCGTCGTACGCCATCAGCGCATTCGTTCCAACGAGCCGGAGCTCAAGATGGCGCGGAAGCACGGCGTTCCGATTGAAAGCGAGCTTTCGGTATTTCTCGAGGCGTGTCCCGCGCCGGTCGTCGGCGTGACGGGGACGCGCGGCAAGAGCACGACCACCGCGTTGCTCCACTCGATGCTCGAGGCGTCGAAGCGATGGCGGAAGACGTGGCTTGGCGGAAACATTCTCGTCTCGCCGCTGACGTATATGGACGAGATCAAAGAGCGGGATATCGTTGTGTTGGAAATGAGCAGTTTCCAGCTGGAAGGGTTGGGAGAGGCCGGACGATCGCCGCAAATCGCGCTGTTGACGAACTTGATGCGCGACCACCTGAATACCTACGCATCGATGGAAGAGTATGCCGAGGCAAAGGTGCAGATTTTTCGTCATCAAAGCGCAGAAGACCTTGCGATTTTGCCGGCGGAAAAGGCGTTTGATGCGTATGCGTCCGAAGCTCCGGGGTCCGTCTATCGCTGGGGAAAGAAGGGATCGCCCGAGGTCGCGCTTGTGCAGGAATCAAAACTGAAAATCATGGGCGCGCATAACGTTCGAAATGCCGAGGCCGCAGCCGCCGTCGCGCTTTTGCTTGGCGTGAAGAAGACCGCGGTGAAGAAATCACTTGAATCGTTCAAAGGTTTGGAGAACCGCCAGGAGATCGTCGCGGTGAAGCGCGGCATCACGTTCGTGAACGACACGACGAGCACGACCCCTGACGCGACGATCGCGGCGGTTCGCGTTTTTCGTGCGTCCGGGCGGCATCGTGTGCATTTAATTTTCGGAGGCGCCGACAAGGAACTGGAATTCGGCGAGATCGCGCGCGTGCTCGGAAAGCGGAAG
>RHKK01000015.1 GCA_008363075.1 Candidatus Uhrbacteria bacterium | reverse complement strand
TCGACGGCGCGTGCCAGCGCATCCGGCGGCGCTTCGGTCGAAAGGCCTTTCTCGAAACGCAGCTGCGAATCGGAATAGAGATTGAGTGCGCGCGCCGTTTTGCGCACGGACACCGGATCGAAGGTCGCGGCTTCGAAAACCACGGAATGCGTATCACCCGTCGCCGCAGCCGTCTCGCCCCCCATGACGCCCGCGACCGCCTGCGGCGTCTTCGCGTCCGCGATCACGAGCATCGTGTCATCGAGTTTGTAGGTCTTGCCATCCAACGCCTTGAACGATTCCCCCTTCGTCGCCTTGCGTACGATCAGACCCACCTCACCCCCACCCCTCTCCTTCGTAAGGAGAGGGGTGAGCTTGTCCGCGTCAAACGCATGCATCGGCTGGCCGAGCTCAAGCATCACGAAGTTCGTGATGTCAACAAGTTTGTTGATCGGCCGCAATCCGGCGGACATGAGGCGGCGTTTCATCCACCATGGCGATTCACCGTTCGTCACGCCCTCGATCTTCACGGCCATGTACCGGGGGCATGATTTTTTGTCCATGACGGTAACCCGCAGGGGCAAGACGCGCCTTGCCCCTACCACATGGGATAATGTCGCCGGTTTCCACGTCATCGGTTTTTTTAGGATCGCCGCCGCTTCTCTCGCAAGTCCGACCATCGAAAACGCATCGGGCCTGTTGGTCGTCACCTCGATGTCCATCACCGTGTCGCCGTTCAATCCGAGTACGTCGGCCAAGGGTGTCCCCGCACGTAGGGGCGAAGCATGCTTCGCCCCTACCGAAAACACGTGACCAAGATCCAGGATCTCCCGTTCGCTATGCGGGAACGCGTCGAACAATCCGATCTCGTTCGCCGCGCAAATCATCCCTTCGCTTTTGACGCCGCGAATCTCGGCGGGCTTGAGCTCGATCGGCTCCCCTTCTCCGTGCCAGCGTACCATCGCCCCTTCTTTGGCTACGGCCACCCATTGGTCTGCTTGCAGGTTTGATCCGCCGCAGACGATGCGGGCGGGCGCATGACCGTGCGCCCCTACATCAACAACCGCAATCCGCAATTTGTCCGCGTTCGGATGCGGCTTCACCTCAAGCACGCGGCCGAGCACGACGCGATCAAGATCCGCGCCTTGCGGATACAGCCGCTCGACACCCGGTCCGGACAACGAGACGCGCGCGGCAAACTCCTCGGCCGTCATGGCGCCGAGATCGACGTACTGTTTGAGCCAGTCGTAAGAGGTAAGGATGTTCATATCAGGTGGCGGTTGAAGAGAGATTGACGGCGCGGACCGCGACCGATCCGACGGACGCGAACACGGTCAGAAAACTTAGGACGAGGAGCGCGCGTTGCAGGCCGGCCCAGGCCGATCTGCGGTCCGCGACGACCGAGAGCCAGTTGCCCTCCGGCGATTCCGGACCGATCGTGACGGTGTTCAGGCCGGACAGCGAGGCGACGAGACGAAAGAGGATATAGCCTCCCGTGAAGGCGAGCAAACCCATCTGCACGTTGTACCAGAAGCGGCCGAGATCCGTCGCCATGAGATCTAGCGCGACGAAGAACATCCATTCGTGAAAGAAGAACGCGAGGAAACCGAGTCCCAACAGGCCCTGCAGCGCGGTGAGTACGATCACGGCGGGATGTTTGTCCGCGACTTTGTCCTGCCGTTTCATTTCGTCCATCGCGGTCTTTTTGAGCTCCTGCATCGTCTGTTCCGGCGCCGCTCCTCGTGCCTGCGCCTGTTTCAGCGTTTCGACGGCACGCTTGACGTGATTACCGGCAGCCCAGGCGCGCACCAATCCGCTCGCCAGCCCGACGAGGATGAAGGCGGCGGCGAAAAACGCAATCGGCTCGAACGGAAACGGAGGCATATTCAGCATGGCTCGAGGAAGCGCAGGTCGTTCTTGTACAACGTGCGAATATCGTCGAGCGTCAGCCCTTCTTTCATCATATAGTTACGCTCGACGCCCCAGCCGAAGGCGAGGCCGGAATATATCTCCGGATCGATCCTCGCGGCCTTCAGCACGTTGGGATGTAGCATGCCGCAGCCGCCGATCTCGACCCAGCCGTTTTTACACGGTCGGCACTTTTCGCCGTTCACCTTCCCTGTTCCTCCACAGACGCCGCAGGAGACGTCCATCTCGAACGATGGCTCGGTGAAGCGAAAATGGAACGGTCGGATCCGGACGCGGCGATCCGCACCGAAAAAGTTCTTCACGAAATAATCCAATATTCCAAGCAGGTGCGTGAGGTTCACGCCCTTGTCCACGTAGACGCCGTCGAATTGATGGAACATCGGCACATGTGTCACGTCGATCTGGCGGCGGTACGTTTTCGCGATGTTGATCGCCCGGATCGCATCACCCTTCTTGAGCGCGGGCGCCATCTCTTCCAGAATCCGTGCCGTGCCGCTCGTCGCATGCGGCGTCAGGATCATCTTTCCTTTTTTCGGATGGACGGGTGCGTCCATAAAAAACGTCTCCCATTCGTCGCGCGCCGGATGATCCGGCGGCATGTTGAGATGTTCGAACGCGTACAGGTCCCACTCGACTTCGGGATAGCGGACGCGCACGAACCCCGCCCGCGCGAAAATCGCCTCGATGTCTCGGATCGCCTGCGTCACGAGATGCAGACGGCCCTCCGGCGGGCGGATGCCCGGCTCGGTCACGTCCTCGCGCTCGTTCTGCAGGGCTGATGAAACGACCGCGTGACGCAGCGCGCCGCGACGTTGGATGATGTCGCGTTCCAGCGCGAGCTTGATCTCGTTCGCGAGCGTACCGATCACCGGACGTTCACCCGCCGGCACGTCCGCAAGGTTCTTCAGGAGCGCGGTCAGTTCCCCCTTTCTTCCCAGGTAGCGCACTTCCAACGCCTCCAAAGCTTCCAATGTCCCGGCGTGTTTGATGGCTTCCCGCGCTTTGTTCGAAAGCGCCGTCAGGTTTGCTTTCAGATCCATAGTGGATAGTTTACAGATGACAGATGACAGTTAACAGTCTCCCTCATCCGCCGAAGAGACCCAGGAGGCCCTGCCAGATCGTCGCGCCGTAGCGGCGCAGGTCCTGGATCGTGACGAGCAGCACGAGCAGCATCAGCGTGATGAAGCCTATTTGATGCACGATCGCCTCGGTGCGCATGTTGTTTTTCTTGCGGCGGATGCCTTCCAGCACGACAAAGACCGCGCGTCCGCCGTCCAGCGCCGGAATGGGGAGAAAGTTGATGACGGCGAGATTGAGCGAGAGGATAGCCGCGAATTGCGCCGCGGCCCAAGCGCCTTGTTGGACGATGCCGCCCGTCATCACCGCGATCCCGACCGGACCGGAGAGTTCGGCCGACGTCTTGCCGTTGAATAGACCGAGAATCAGTTGGCCGAATCCGGCAATGATCATCCACGTATAGCGCGCGGTCAGCGTGACGCCTTCGCCGATCGCGAGCCAAACCGGGAAGCGCACCGTGCCCGTATCCGCAAGCGCGATGCCGAGCGCCGCGCGGTTGAGCTGTTCGAGATACTCCGGACGCGACACGACGTCGATGCGTTCGCCGCGGCGATCGAGGACCAGCGTCAGTTCGGCTTCCTCGATGCCGCGCGCGTTGAGCTGCAGACGCGCCGTGTCGGCATCCGGAATGTCGATCCCGTCGATCGAGACGAGTGCGTCCCCGGGCTTCAATCCGGCTTTGTCCGCCGCGGTTCCCGTCACGACGTCCATGATTTGGACTTTTGTATCGGACACGACGGCCCGATCCGGCAATCCGTCCAGCACCGCGGGTACACCGATGCTGAAGCCGAGCGTAAAAATGACGGCCGCCGTTAGCCAGTTCATGGTGACGCCCGCGGCAAGAATCGCGAATTTTTGCCAGCCGTTTTTTGCGAGCAACGAGTCCGCGTCCTGCGCATCTTCTGGCATTTCCCCTTTGAGACGCACGAACCCGCCGAGCGGCAGCCAGTTGAGCGACCAGACCGTGTTTTTGTAGCGCGTACGATCGGTTCGGCCGACGCGCTTCCACTTCCCTTCGTCTTTCACGAATCCGATCGCGCGCGGCGGAAATCCGAACCCGAACTCGTCCGCCTTCACGCCAAGGAGACGCGCGACGAGAAAGTGCCCGAGCTCATGCAGGAGCACCAGTCCGCTCAAGATGACGAGAAACGCGATCACGGAGAACATGCCGCGTATCTTGCAGGATTTTGGGCTTACTGTAAAGCCGAAATCAAACGATCAAAGGCCCACGGTTTCAGGGCATTCGTCGCATGATCATACGCCGCGTCCGTCGAATCGAGTGCGTCGCCGAGTCGTGCTTTGAGCGCCTTCACATCAAACGAGTGCGAGACAAGCGCGTCGATACGCGTGGCTCCCGCCTTGCGCAAGGTATCGGCAGCGGCGCGGAGCGTTCCGCCGCTGTCGGTCATGTCGTCCACAATCAGGATGCGTTTGCCTTTTACGTCGGCGCGTTCCGGAAGCGTCGCTTTCTTCGCGCCGGAAGCCATCCGCCTTTTTTCGATGACGATGAACGGGACACGAACTCGTTTGGCATACGCTTTCGCGCGTGCCGTTGCGCCGCGATCCGGCGCGACGATCATGTCCGACGTGGGTGTGAGCGCGTCGGGGTGCGCGAGGACGTTCGTGAGCGCGCCCTGGAACGCCTTCACGAACCGCTCGCTGTGCGCATCGAGCGTGACGATCCGGTCATACGCGCCGCCGAGCAGATAGCCGATGACGACTCCGCATGGCGTCTCGCCCGGCTTCGCGACATGATCCTGCCGTCCGTAGCCGATCCACGGCGCAAGTAGTTCGACGCGCTTCGCGCCGTTCGCGCGCAACCCCTCGGCGAGACTCGCGACGATGAGCGGCTCGGCGGGATTTTCGCGCACGTCTGCGACCACGAGGACGTGTTTCCCCGGCTTTGCCGGAACGGTCAGCTTCGATTCGCCGGAAGGGTACCGATCAGGCGTGACGACGGAAACCTTGCACCGTAACACGTTCGCAACGCGAATCGCCGTCGCTTTGTACCGCGGGAGCGTAATAACACGATCAAATCTTCGGGCCATAGCGTTTCATGATAGAAAGGACTTCCTCGTCTTCCGTTTGATCAAAGACGTCGTACTGCCCTCCGACCGCGAAATACAATCGCGGCGCGGTAAGCGCGATCACTTCGTCCGCTTCTTTTTTCAATGCTTCGATTGAATCAAGCGCGCCATGCGGTACCGCGACGACGATGTTGCTCGCATGCTGATGTTTCGCCGCGGCGATGGCGGCACGCATCGTGTAGCCCGTCGCTAGTCCGTCATCCACGATGAGCGCGGTCTTGCCGCGCAGGTCCGGCAGGGGCCGGCCGCTTCGATACGTCTCGGCGCGTCGCTTTGCCTCCGCTTTCTCCTTCTCAACGATACGCGATACGCGTTGCGCGTCATGCGATTTACGCTCCGCCTCGTTCCAGACGATCTCTCCCGTCTCGGCCATCGCGCCGAGTGCGTATTCCTCATTTTCCGGCGCGCCGATCTTGCGCGTGACGATCAAATCGACCGGGATACCGAGCGCTTGCGAAATCTCCGCGCCGACCACCGCACCGCCTCGCGGCAACGCGAAGAGCATCACGTCCTTGCGGCCTTTGAAAGACGCTAGACGTTCCGCCAGTTTACGTCCCGCATCGCGTCGATCCACGAATTTCATGAAGGAAGTATATACTCCGGATGGCGTTCGAGGTACCGCGCAAGCGATTCCGCCACGATCGATCCTTGGTCGATCACAGGTACCGGTCGTAACAGGCTGCGTTCGATCTCCTTCTTTAGATACGGGAAATGCGTGCAACCAAGCAGGACGGCGTCCAGGTCCGGCGCCTCCCGTTCGAATGCGGCGATCTCGTTGCGCACATCCTCGACGGCCTCCGCGCTCTCGATCAATCCTTGTTCGACGAACCCTACCCAGTTGGGGCACGCGTGGCTCGTCACCTTCACGTCGGGATTCAGTTTTGCGAACTCGGCTTCATAGGCGCCGCTTCGTTTGGTCGCGGTCGTGGAAAGGACGCCGATCGACCGGTACCCGCGCGAGGAAAGCTCCTCGACCGTCGGTCGGATGATGCCGAGCACGTTACGTCCGGGATACGCGAACAGCCGCCGTTGCTGGATCTCGCGCAACGCGTTGGCGCTTGCGGTATTGCACGCGATGATCACAAGCCGACACCTCTGCTCGAACAGCGCTTTGCACCCGGCCCACGTTAGCTCGAGGAGTTCCTCGCGTGAGCGACCGCCGTACGGCGCATGCGCACGGTCATCGACGTATCGCGTCTCCAGGTCGGGTAACCGCCGGTGGACCGCCTCAAGAATTGTCAGTCCGCCGATGCCGGAGTCGAAGAAGCCAATCATAAAATTGTCATCCCGAGCGTCATGCCTGCCGGCAGGCAGGAAGCCGACGGATCCCTTCGAAGAGATTTCTCGGCTTCGCTACGCTTCGCTCGAAATGACATGAGATAGCTCTTCGACGTTTTGTCGCATGGTCGCTTCGTCCTTCGCTTCCAAGTTCAGGCGCAGCAACGGTTCCGTGTTGGATGCGCGAAGGTTGAACCACCAATCGTCGAATTCCATGCGGATGCCATCCAAATCAGAATAGCTGGAAGCTCGTAGCTTGTAGCCGGTTGCGATCTGATCGATCTTTGCCTTTGGATCGGCTACGGTGAAATTGATCTCGCCCGAGTGCGCATAGCGTCGTAGCGGCTTCCAAATCTGCGAAAGCGGTTTCTCTTCGCGCTGCAACATCCGGATGAGCAGAAGCATCGCCAAATCGCCCGATTCGCAGCCCTTCAGCTCTTCGAAATAAAAGTGCATGGAAAGTTCGCCGGCGAACACGGCGCCCTCCTCGCGCATCTGCCGCTTGATGTTTGCGTGCCCTACCTTGCACATCTTTGCGGTACCTCCGGCCTCCTCGATCGCTTCCCGAACGCTCCAGGAAGAACGTACGTCGTACAACACGAGTCCGCCGGGCTTATCTTTTAATATTTCCCGTGCGAAGAGTGCCGTGAGGATGTCGCCGGGGATCGGTTCTCCGTTCTCGTCCACGAATCCGACACGGTCGCCGTCGCCGTCGAATGCCGCGCCAAACCGCGCGCCGCTTTTCCTCACATCGGCGATGAGATCCTGCAAGGTTTCGTTCTTGAGCGGATTCGCTTCGTGGTTCGGAAAATTCCCGTCGAGTTGCCAGTACAACTCGCGAACATCCGCGCCCCGAAGTTTACGCGTAAGTTTCGGCAACACGTATCCGTCCATACCGTTGCCGGCGTCCACGGAGATGCGCCAGCCCTCGAACTCATCCTCCAGGCCGGAGAGCTTCCACATCGCGTCAACGTATCGATCGAGCAGTCCGGGATCCTCCTCGACGCCTCCGCGCGTCGCGGCGTCCGGCATCGGCGCATCGCTCGTCGCGAGGTCGCGGATCTCTTCCATTCCCGATCCCATCCCGACCGGCAGGTTGTTGCCGAACGTGATCTTGAATCCGTTGTCCTGCGCGGGGTTGTGCGAGGCGGTTACCATGACCCCGAGGTCATATCCCCCGTTCGCTTCCGCGATCGAGTAATTGAACATCGGCGTCGAGCACAGTCCGATGCGGACGACATCGGCGCCTTGCGAGCGCAGTCCGTCCACGAGCGCGTCTTCGAGCTCGGGCGATGTCCTGCGCATGTCATGTCCAACCACGACGCGACGCGACGCGAATCGCGAAGCAATCGCCTTACCGATACGGTGCGCGTCGGCGGCGTCAAGCTCTTCCGGGGACCGGCCGCGAATGTCGTAAGCCTTAAAGATGCTGGGGTGCATAGAGAAGCTAGAATCTAGAAGATAGAAGCTCGGGAGAGGCTGGTCAATGGATATAGTTGCAGGTTCCCCGGCGTTGGCATACAGTAGTTATCGTGACCTTTTCCTCTTACGTAAGCCTTTTATTCTAGATGCTAACTTCTAGATTCTCCAACCGCATATATGCAAATCGCTTGGATTCTTCTCGCCGTCATCGTGGTGGTCGCCGCGTGGCTGATTTTCACCTATAACGGCCTGATCACGCTGAAAAACCGTGTGGATGAAGCTTGGTCTGACATCGACGTGCAATTGAAGCGCCGATACGACCTCATTCCGAACCTCGTCGCGACCGTGAAAGGATATGCGACGCACGAAGCCGGCACACTCGAAAAGGTGACGCAGGCCCGCACGGCGGCCATGGCCGCGCAGGGTCCGCATGACAAAGCCGTCGCCGAGAACATGCTCTCGAGTACGCTCAAGTCGATCTTTGCCCTCGCGGAAGCCTACCCGGATCTCAAGGCGAACCAGAACTTCCTGAAATTGCAGGACGAGCTGTCCGACACGGAAAACAAGGTGCAAGCCTCGCGCCGCTTCTACAACGGCAACGTCCGCGACTTCAATACCAAGATTCAGATCTTCCCGAACAACCTGATCGCGAACATGCTCGGTTTCGTGAAGCGCGAATTCTTCGAGGTCGAGGCGAAGGAAGAGCGTGAAGCACCGCAGGTCCAGTTCTAAGGATTAGGCTTAAAGAATTAGGGATGAGGGGAATTTCAAACCCCTAATCCCTTATCCCTTATCCCTATATCCCTGACCATGTATTCCCAGATCGATTCCAACAAGCGGAAGACTTGGCTTCTGATCGCCTTGTTCGTCGGCGTGCTCGCGGCGGTCGGATACGTCTATGGTCAGATCAGCGGGGCGGGCGAAGCCGGACTCGTGTTTGCGCTCGTCTTGTCGGTCGGCATGACGCTTTTCTCGTGGTTTTACGGCGACAAAGTCGTGCTGTTCACGACCGGCGCGCGCGAGATCAAGTCGCGTGACGAGTTCCCCTATCTGTGGAACATCGTCGAAAATCTGGCAATCACGTCCGGATTGCCAATGCCGCGGCTATACGTGATCGATGATCCCGCGCCGAACGCCTTCGCGACGGGCAGGAGCCCACAAAAGGCTTCGGTGGCATTCACGTCCGGGCTGATCGAGATGCTCGAAAACGAGGAGCTGGAAGGCGTGGCGGCGCACGAGCTCTCCCATGTGAAAAATCTCGACAGCCGATATATGCTTTTGGTCGCCGTGCTTGTCGGAACGCTCACGCTGATGGGCGATATCTTCTTTCGATTCGGCTTCGGTTTCGGACGCGGTCGCCGCGATGCGCACCCCGCGCTCATCATCGTGGGACTTGTCTTCCTTATCGTTTCGCCGATCATCGGGGAGTTGATCAAGCTTGCGGTGAGCCGCAGTCGCGAGTTTCTTGCCGACGCGTCCGGATCGCTCATGACGCGTTATCCCGAAGGACTGGCCCGCGCACTCGAAAAAATCTCGGCGCATGGCGGCCGCATGCGCACCGCATCGAACGCGACGGCACACCTCTTCATCGCCAACCCGTTCGGCCCGGGCAAGAGCTGGAGCCGTTTCTTTTCCACCCATCCGCCCGTCGAGGAGCGCGTCAAGCGTCTCCGCGGCATGCTTGATGCGCTATGACATCGCAAAACGTAAAATGTAAAACGTAAACTTTAACCTATAACCATTAATCGTTAACCTCTACACAATCCGGGAATCGATTCGTAATGGTTAAAGGTTAATGGTTATAGGTTAGTATCACCCCCCATGATTCTCCCCGACCTTCTCGACCGGTTCACGGTCCATCTCAAGGGTGCGCTGCAAAACGCGCTGGCGTTTGCGGTCGGGAGCGGTCGTGATCGCATGGAGCCCGGCGATTTGATCGTCGGACTGCTCTCCGGCCGCGGCTCGATCGCCTCGGAGGTCTTCCTAAAGGCGAATGTACGCGAAGAAGAGGCGAAGCGCCGGTTTCGCGGATTTCCGACGCCGCACGACCCGGGCGCGCCCATCGCGCCGGATTTGTCGCCCGCCGTGAAGCGTATCCTCGAAAAGGCCGTGTTGCTCGCGCATGTGCACGAGCAAAAGTACGTCGGGACGGAGCATTTGTTGTACGCGATCCTCGAATCCGATGTGCCGGACGTGCACGCGTTCCTCACCGAATCCGGGATGCAGCTCGACTTCGCGAAGGATCAGCTGCTCGGCGTGCTGCGCTCGACGAGCCGGTTTCCGGAACTCGGCGACGCGGCGGCGGATCCGCCCTCCCCGGCCGAGGAAGGCGCCGCTCCCACGTCGCCGCTCGGCCAGCCCTCGCTTCAGATGCCGGACCTGCGCGGTCGAACGTCACGCGAAAAAAAGCCGCGCGCGCTCGAGATCTTCGCGCGGGAGCTGACGTCTCCCACGATCGTCGCGGCGCTTGATCCCGTCATCGGCCGCGAGGCGGAAACGGACCGCTTGATCGAAGTGCTGTGTCGGCGTACCAAGAACAACCCGATCCTGCTTGGCGAGCCGGGCACCGGCAAAACGGCGGTCGTGGAGGGGCTCGCACAACGCCTCGCGTCCGGCGACGTCCCGGACGCGCTGCACGGGAAGCGTCTCTTTGCCGTGGATCTCGCGCTCATGGTCGCGGGGACGATGTACCGCGGCGAGTTTGAGGCGCGTATCAAGCAACTTGTCGAGGAAGCGAAAGAAGATCCGAACGTGATTTTATTTATCGACGAAATCCACAACCTCGTCGGCGCCGGATCCTCGTCCGGCTCGCTCGACGCCGCGAACATCCTGAAGCCCGCGCTCGCACGAGGCGAGATCCGCTGCATCGGCGCGACGACATGGAACGAATTCAAGAAACACATCGAACCGGATGCCGCGCTCGAGCGCCGGTACCAGCCCGTCGAGATCCTTGAACCGGAACCGGAGCTCGTCCTACGCATGTTGCTGGGCGTGAAGGCAAAGTACGAGGACCATCACGCGGTAGCCTATGAGGACGCCGCGATCGAGTCCGCCGTGCGGCTTGCACAGCGCTATCTCACCGATCGTTTTTTCCCGGACAAGGCCATCGATGTGCTCGACGAGGCCGCGGCGTCGGTCAACGCGCGGCGCGTCTCCGGCGAGGACATGGAACGCATCCGCGCGCTTGACGTCGTGCTCGACGCGATCCGCGAGGAAAAAGAACGCGCGATGCAGGAACAGCAGCTCGATCGCGCGTCCAAGGCGCAGGCGGATCTTGACCGGCTCGGCAAGGAGCGCGAGTCGCTTGTCGAGGCGCTCAAGAAAAAGAAAGAAGCCAAGCGTCTCGCCGTGACGGTCGAGGACGTTGCGCGGACGGTGTCGCGCCTTTCGCGCGTCTCGCTTTCGGATATCCTGCGTTCCGAGCGCGAACAACTCGTCTCGATGGAGGAACGTCTCGCCGCGTCCGTGCTCGGACAGGCGGAAGCGGTGCGGGCCGTGTCGGAAACCGTGAAGCGCTCGCGGCTCGGGCTCTCCGATCCCGTCCGTCCGCGCGCGAGTTTCCTGTTCGTAGGCCCGTCCGGCACGGGCAAGACGGAGCTCGCGAAAGCGCTCGCGAAGGAACTCTTCGGCCGCGAGGAGGCGCTCGTGAAGCTCGACATGTCGGAATTCGCCGAAGGATATTCCGTGTCAAAACTGCTCGGCTCCCCCGCCGGATACGTCGGCTATCGCGAGGGAAATCGTCTCGCGGACACAATCCGCAAGCACCCACATTCGGTGCTGCTCTTCGACGAATTCGAGAAAGCGCATCATGACGTGCAGCATCTCCTCTTGCAGGCGCTGGAAGACGGCAAGATGAGCGACGCGAACGGCCGCCATATCCCCTTCCGCCACGCCTACATCGTTCTTACGTCAAACGTCGGTGCGGAATATCTCACGCGAGCCGCGCTTGGCTTTGGCCATGCGTCCGACGGCTTCGAATCCCTCGTGAAGGAACAACTGAAAGAACGGTTCCGTCCGGAGTTGCTGAACCGTATCGATCGCGTCGTGGTGTTCCGCCCGCTTGAGCATGGATCGATGCGAGAAATCGTTCGTCGCGAACTTGATGAAACGCTGAAGCGGCTCGCCGAAGCGCAGGAAGTCGCGCTTTCCGCCGGTGATGATGTTTTGGATTGGCTACTCTCGCGCGAGCGTCAGGCCGAAGAAGGCGCGCGCGCCGCCCGACATCTCGTGGAACGTGAGATCGTGACGCTGCTCGGCGCGTTCCTGCTCGAGCATCCGAAGCGTAAAAAAGGGAAACTGACGGTGAGTAGGGATAAAATCAAGATCACGTAGCGCAAAGTTTAACCTATAACCATTAACCTTTAACAGGTGTTCTAAAGGTTAGAGGTTAAAGGTTGGAGGTTAACTCCTGAAACCTGGTAAACTGCCCGCATGGCCGATGAGCCACAGGCCGTTTCAGGCTCGGAGGAAGAGCCGAAAGAAGCGGACAAGCGTCCGAAGGTGCCGAAGCCGAAATTCGGCCGGATTTTGAGTATCGGAGGCCAGTTTTGGACGGTACAAGAGGCGGAGAACGGAACCGTGACGGTTTCGAGAAAAGTGGGAGATACGTTCGAGTCGCGACAACTCTCCTCCGAGGAGTACGAACGCGCCGCCGCCGTTCCCCTGCCGGCCAATCTTGCGAAGCAAAAGCCGCCGAAAGGGATCGCCGTCGGGTCGTATTACGGCGGCGGAGTACAAGGCGCGATCACGGGGCGCGTGCTTGCGTATGACGCCGTGACCGGCGACGCGCAAATCGACAGTCCCGAGCGCGGCGTGACGACGGCGTCGGTCGGGTCGGGCGCCACACTGCCGAAACCCGGTGCGGCGCCGGCCCGGCCCGGGCGCAAGCCGCAAGGGAGCTTGGTCGACCGATGGGTACGGCGGCAGCTGTCGGACGTGTCATACGGCGCCATCCCCGCCGAGCGTGAAGCGCCTAAGGCCGCTTCCGGCGGACTCAAGGAAAAAAAGGAACGGGTCAAAAAGAAGAAGGGGGAAGAGACGGAGGAGGAGGCGGCGCCGTCGAACATCACGGTCAAAGTGGAGAAGCATGATACCGAAAAGGATGAGTATCTGATCACGCTTCGTGATCCGGAAACCGGCGAGATCGAGCGTCGTTGGGTGGACGGCGCATTCGCGCGCGCGAATTTGCGGCGCATCGTGAGCGTGCCCGCGGGTGAAGCGCGCGAGGCCCGTGAAACCATGCTGGAACCGCGCGAGTTGCGGGATATTTCGGAGCACATGAACCCGCGGCGAGTGACGAAGGCGGATCTGGAGTCGGTGAAGAAAGAGGCCGCAGGCCGCGTCGAACGGGAACGTCCCGCGGAGGAGGAAGAAGAAGTGGCGGGAACGATTCAAGAAGCTGAAGCACCGAAAGCGGCGCCGACGAAACCCGCAGCGTCCGTTGCAGCCGTCGCGCCGACGGTCGCCGTGCCGCCGGCCGTCGTGGTTTCGCGCACGATGCCGGTTGGCAAAGCGACCGCCGCCGCGACCCCCGTTTCGCCCGCGCCGTCCATTCGTGAGACGCGGGCCGAGCTGAAGGCGCAAGTCGAGAGCGTGAAACCGACAGAACCTGGTGCGTTCGAGATCCGCGCGGGCGTCGCGATTCCACCGCCACCGACTTCTCCCGCGGCCGCCGTCCTCGGCGTAACCGGGGCCGTGTTAGGTGCGCTCGGCGTCGAGGCGAAGGCGGACGCGCGACGTGCCGCCGACCAGCAGGCGCTGTACGCACACGCGACGCATGCGCTCGAAATCGTGCAAACGCGCGCGGCCGAGCGGCGCAAATCCGTACAAGACTTACAGACGCAAGCGGACGCGTTGCGACAGGAAATCGCGGGGTTGAACGCGCAAGCCGCCGCACCGTCGACCGGCGCATATCGCGCACCGGCGGATGTCGCGCCGCGCATCCAGGCCGCGTCGCAAGAACTCGGAGCCGTCCAAAACAAGCTCGCGATGGCGAGATACGGGCTGCAAACCGACGAGGCACAGGCGCAACAGCTCCGGATCGCCACGAACATGATGAAAAACCTGGCGCCGGAGATGCGGGAAGGGCGCGTGCCGCAGGCGATCGTCGGTCTGGTGGCGCAAAGCATCCCGCCGGACGTGCCCGCGCCTTCACCCGCACGCGCGGCCGTACTCGTCGCGGCCGTACAACCGGGCGCCGCTCCCCCGCCCCTCGCGGAAGCGCCGCCCGTGCCGCGTGAGGCGCCCACTCCCCGCTCGTTTGCCGCCGCTCCTCCGTCCCGAACCGAGCGACCGACCCCGCCGACCGGTGCGCTTTCGACGGTGGCCGAGGACACTCGTGCGAGATTATCACGCGGCGGAGTTCCTTTGCCGCAGGCCACGGCCGTCGCGCTTTCCGCCGGCCAGCAGGCGGACCGTGCCGCCGCGCTCGGATATCAGGAAGGCCTCGGCGCGCCGGACGCCCGCATGGCCGCGTTTGCGCAGGAAGGCGCCGGTGCGCGTCCCGTCATCGAAACGATCCCCGCATCATATACCGAGCCCGGACGCGTCGAGGAAGCGGAAGATATCTATCAACCCGGCGGAGAGACCGCATCGGCGGAATTTGCGGAAGAACAACGGCGCTTGTTTGCGGCGCAGGAACAGTTTCTTCCCGGAACGACGGGCGGACCGCAGCCGACCGAGTTCGTACCGGAGACGGTCCGCGCCCAGCGCGTTCGACCCGAACCGGAAGGGCCGGATGAAGAGGCGCTGCGCGCCGCCGCGTACCAGGCTCAAATCGCGCAGGCTCGGGCGGCCGCGCTGCAAGCGTATGACGTCGAGCGGGAGGAAGAGGAAGAAACCGGCCTCAAGCGGATCGAGAAACTCCGCGCGCAAGTCGAGTCCGTCAAGCGCAACTACAGCCGTTTATTCGATCTGTTTAATGGAGCGTTGGGAGCCGCGACGGCGCCAACCGTCATCGGTGCCATTCTTGAGGCGTTGGCGATTCTTGGGAACGCAAACGGCCGTATGATCGTCGCGTTCATGACGTATCGAAAAAAGAACTCGATGATCCGTAAACTCGTGCCCCCGGCGCAGATTCCCGTCGAGGTCGCATTCATCGCCGTTACGGATATTCTGGTCGTCAGCGTCGTGTTTTTCAGCACCTGCGTCCTGCTGGCGCCCTTCATTATTTTCTGGGTCCTGACAGCCACGGGCGTCAGCGCGATCCTGTGGGCGATCTTGTGAGCGCGCCGTTCTGACCCGATCTCTTCGTGCGCGTGCTATACTTGCCCCGTATGAACGAACGCGTGCAGCGGATCCTTCTTATCGTCGGTTTTGTGATCGTGGTCGGCGCGATGGCGTTCGGCCTGTGGTGGTTTTTCTTCCGTCCCCGGCCGGAGATTCCCGTCGTGACTCCGGGCGTGCCCACGCCTCCCGGCGCCCTTCCCGGTACCGGCGTCGCCGTCCCTCCCGGTCCGGAGATTCCGGTCACGCCCGGCCTACCGACTCCGGGTGCCGTCCCGGGGGTCGTTCCGACGCTCCCGGCCGGCGTCCCATCGGTGGCGCGGACGTCCGTCATTCTCGATACGCCTACGCGCAACATTTCCATGTCCCGCACCGGAGATGTTCGTACCTATAATCCGCAAGACGGTCGGTTTTATCGCGTCAATCCCGACGGGACGACGACGCCGCTCTCGAATCAGGCATTTTTCGAAGTACAGGATGTCGCGTGGGCGCAAAATTCCGACAAGGCGATTCTGGAATACCCGGATGGGTCGAACATCTACTACGATTTTGCGACGGATCGTCAGGTAACGCTGCCGCGGCATTGGGAGCAGTTCGATTTTTCACCCCAAGACGATCGCATCGTGACCAAGAGCATCGGCAATAACGAGGACAACCGCTTCCTCGTCGTGGCAAATCCCGACGGGACGAACGCCCGTCCCGTCGAGCCGCTCGGTAACAATCATGACAAAGTACAGGTCAGCTGGTCGCCGAACAATCAAGTCATCGCGTTTTCTCATACCGGCGAGCCGTTGGGGTTCGACCGTCAGCAAATCCTGCTGCTGGGCCAGAATCGTGAAAATTTCAAAGGATTGGTCGTGGAAGGTCGCGGTTTCATCCCGCAATGGTCGCCGAGCGGAAAAAACATCGTGTACAGCGTGTATTCTTCGGAGAATGATTACTTACCCACGGTGTGGTTCAGCGGCGCGCAGGGCGATGCGGTGAACGCCAACCGCCGCAATCTGCAGCTGAATACCTGGGCGGACAAATGCGCGTGGCAAAGCGAAACCGTCGTGATTTGTGGCGTGCCGACGCGGCTCACGCGCGGCGCAGGATTACAGCGCGACGCGTTCCGCAGCGTCCCCGACGAGATCTACAAGATCGATTTGTCCACGGGAGCCAAAACAAACCTCGGCGTGCCTGCCGGAAACGCCTCCGTCCAGCAGATGACTATTACTCCGGACGGATCCACGGCTCTGTTTACGGATGAAACGACCGGTCGACTGGTTCGATTCAATCTGCAATAGCTATGGACGAACATCGCCGCAAAATCCTTTGGCTCCTCGTCGGCCTGCTCGGCGTGTTGTCGGTATTGTTGATCTGGAGCGAAGTATTTACGCGTCTCAATACGTTCGAAACCGGTCGCCCGCCCGCGATCGCTCAAAAGGCGCCGCCCGCGCCCAAGCGGCCGCCCTCGCGTCCGAGCGATCCCGCGCGCGGGTCTTCGGATCCCGAAGCCGTGGAAATCATCGAATTCGCGGATTTCAGTTGCGTGTATTGCCGTGCGTCCGAGCCTGAACTGCGGCAAGTACTGGTCGAAAATAAGGACTCCGTTCGGCATATCTGGCGCGATATGCCCGTCGCGAACGAGAACCCTTCAGGGATGTTGGCGGCCGTGGCCGGCCGTTGCGCCGGCGAGCAAAACAAGTTTTGGGAGATGCACGAATTGCTCATGACGTCGCGCTCACTTACGCTCGACGGTATCAAGGACATGGGGCGAGCGCTTTCGCTGAACCAGCTCGCTTTCGAAGATTGCTTGAACTCCGGCCGGCATGTTCAGTCCATTCGAGACGACGTGGCGATCGCGCAGGAATACGGATTAACCGGCGCGCCGACGTTTTTTATCGGCAAACAGGTGCTGACGGGCTACGTCACGGCCGCGGACCTGCGTTGGGCGATTTTGAAGGCGAAACTTGGCTATTGATATGCATTCGCAAGTCGCAAGTCGCAAGTCGCAGGGTCTGATGGTAATGATTTTTGCGTTTTGCGTCTTACAATTTGCGTTTGGCCCTCTTGTGCGGGCCGAGCCATGTCCCGCCTCCGGATGCGGAACCGGGTATTGCGCGCGCGATCCGCGCTTACCGGACGGCTCCGCCTGCTATGCAAGATGCACGTTCGGCGCGCCGGAAACGGGATGTTCGGGCGGTTATCGTTGTATCAACTTCAGCGGCCAGGGTATTTGCGTGTTCAACGACTCGCCGCTGATCGAAGGCGACGCGGTCAATCCCCGATGCGATGGCGGGCGCTCTTGCCCGACGGATCGAACGTATGTATGCGCCTCCGGAGAGTGTCGGATCGCGGCGGGCCAGCCTTGCGACCGGACGAGTCAGTGTCAGGAAGATGCGGAATGCGTCGCGACGTCCGGTGGGGGTAAGACCTGCAATCCCACGGAACGATCCGTCGTCGTCACTCCCGAAGGCGAAGTAAAATTCGAACCCATCACACCGACGCTCGGCGTCGAAATCCCGGGTGCGAGCTTGTCTCCCGCCGCGCAAGAAGGTGGCGACGTGGTGATCCCCTTCCTTCCGCAATACATCAATGCCATCTATCGATACGCCGTGACGATTGTCCTGATTGCCGCAATCATCATGGTGGTGTACGGCGGCTTCCGTTATCTCGTCGGCGCGAGCATCGGCGACATCCAGGCCGGAAAGAAAATCATCATCGACGCGATCGTCGGCATGTTGATCGTTCTCGGTGCGTACATGATCCTGAACACGATCAATCCCGCGCTTGTGACGTTCTCGCCGCTTCGATTGGAGATCGTCAACGAGCAGCAATTGCTCCTCACGATCGAAACTCCGACCGGAGACTGGGAGGCGGCCGAATCGGAGACGGGTCCCGCGCCGTCCGGCGGAGTCGCTGCGGAGGGCGAGGTCAATCCGTTACAACCGTCCGGTATCAGCTTCACGCCTCCGCCACCGAATCCGTACAGCACGTGTCCCGTCGTATTAAATAATGCGATCACCACGAGTCCTCGTTATCTTCCCCGCGATTCCCGCGTCGAAGAATTCCTCACGAAGGCCCCGACGGTCATCACGGCTCGTGACACGCGCGCCCGCGTCATTGCCGCTTCGCAAGCCGCGGCTGCCTGCGCAATGCATATGGGTTCTTGCGGAAACACGACGAAGACGATCAACGGTTTTGCGGGCGTCAGCGGTGCGGGACGTACGCGGCAAAGCATCGGATCTGAAAACGTGCGTTTCCTGACCCAGATCAATCAGGATTGTGTGCGGAACCATCCCGGTGATCGAAACTGTAAGCTGAATGCACGCAGACAGGCATATCAGCGTTTCAGTTCGCAGATCAGCGGCTGGCCGAACGAGTGGGCGAGGGCTTTGCAGCCGGGCGATCACATCTGGATTTACACCGCTCATAGCGGCGGCGCGGGTCAGCACGCGGCGATTTTCCTCGGCTGGGCAGGTCCGGGCCGCGCTCGCGTATTCAATGGCGCCTTTAAAAACAATGTCCGTGAAAGCACGTTCTGCATCACCACCGATTGTCGAAACCTGTACCCGATCACGCAGGTCTGGAGTCCGGACTAACACGCTATTGGCCCGCCTCGGCGCGTTGGTTACGATGCGGACATGAAAAAGCCCCAGCAAATATTCGAATGCTCCCATTGCGGCGCGCAGTCTTCAAAATGGGCCGGGCAATGCGCCGAATGCGGGAAGTGGGGCACGATCGCGGTAGGGGCGCAGGGTCGTGCGCCCGGGGCGAATAACCATTCGCCCCTACCAAAACCCGGAAAAACACAGGCGTTTTCAGAATTGGTTGCGAAAGAACAAACGCCGAAGACGCCGACCGGATACGACCCGCTGGATCGACTGCTTTCCGGAGGGCTTGTTTCCGGCTCCGTGACACTGCTCGGGGGCGAGCCGGGCATTGGGAAATCCACGCTGTTGGCACAAACTGCCATTGCGAAATGTAAAACGCAAAACGCAAAATCAGTAATCTATGTCACGGGCGAAGAGTCGCCGTCGCAGGTGGCGTTGCGGTTGAAACGCCTCTCCCCTTCCCTACCGGACGGTTTGCTGTTTCTCGATGAAACCGACGCGGCCGTGATCGCATCGACGATCGAATCGTCAAAACCCGCGCTCGTCATCGTGGATTCGGTACAAACGATACGCCACGCCGACGTTCCGGGGGAACCGGGAAATCCGACGCAGATCAAGGCCGCGAGCGCGCTCGTGACCGCTGCGGCCAAATCAAGCGGCGTGTCCGTCATTCTCGTCGGCCAAGTGACCAAAGACGGTGATCTTGCGGGACCGCGTCTTCTTGAACACCTTGTTGATGCGGTGCTGATGATGGAAGGAGACCGTAGCCAGGCCTTTCGACTCCTTCGCGTACTCAAAAACCGATTCGGTCCGACCGACGACGTCACCTTGTTCGCGATGAAAGAATCGGGTTTGGAAGAAGTGATCGACCCGTCCGCCGCGCTTCTCGCAGACCGTCCGAAGAACGTTCCGGGCACCGTCGTGAGTTGTCTGATCGAGGGATCGCGACCGCTGCTCGTCGAAGTCCAGGCGTTGGTGACGCCAGCCGGATATGGCACGCCGCTCCGCCGCGTCTCCGGCGTCGATCTCAACCGCACCGCGCTCCTCCTTGCCGTCATGGGCAGACGCGGTGGCGTCGGCTTCGGCGACCAGGATGCATTCGTAAACACGATCGGCGGCATGGAGGCCAAAGACCCTTCGGTGGATCTCGCCGTGTGCCTCGCGCTCGCCTCCGCAAAAGCCGATAAGCCGCTACCTGATGATCTCGTCGCTTGGGGAGAAGTCGGACTCGCTGGCGAACTCCGTCCCGTCCCCCGTCTCGACGCTCGTCTGAAGGAAGCGGCGCGTCTCGGATTCAAGACGGCGCTTATCCCGACGCAAAAAGACGCATTCAAAACGCCGGAGGGAATGAGTGCTATTCAAGTTTCGAATTTGCGTGAGGCGATCCGCCGCTTCATCCAGACCGAGTCCCGGCAGGGACGAGTGGAGGGATCGCTTCGAGGGAATCCCTCGGCTCGTCAGACTCGCTCGGGATGATATTTATTCCAAATGCGCCGTGACACGCAGGCGCTCGACTTCCCTTTTCAGCCACGGATGCCGCTCAAGGTCGGGATCTTCGGCAATGATCTTGGCCGCGTCCGCCTGCGCTTTGGAAATAACGTCCGTATCCGTGAGACGCGCTATTTTCAGGCCCAATTCTCCGCTTTGCTGCGTGCCATAAAGATTGCCCGTTCCGCGACGCTTCAGGTCTTCTTCCGCAAGACGGAACCCGTCGTCGACCGCTTCAAGCAGCTTGAGACGCTGGAAGGCGGCGCCGTCCGCATCCGTCATGAGGTAGCAGAAGCTTGGGAGACGCGAGCGTCCGACTCGGCCCCGGAGCTGGTGGAGTTGCGCGAGACCGAAGCGTTCCGCGCCTTCAATGGCGATGACGGTCGCGTTCGGAACGTCCACGCCGACTTCGATCACGGTCGTGGATACAAGTACAGGCGTTTCCCCGTCGATGAGAGCTTGCATAGCCTCGTCCTTTTCTCTCGGCTTCATACGGCCGTGCAGGAGGCCGATCGCGATGCCCTCCAGCGGCCCCTTGGCGAGATGCTTCGCCTCGTCCGTCGCGCTCGCGACGCCCAGCGCGTCCGACGGGTCGATGAGTGGACACACGACGAAGACGCGCTCGCCGCGTTTCACGGCTTGGCGCATGGCCTCGTATGCCGCCTCGCGGCCCGCGCCGTGACAGACCGCCGTCCGGACGGGCACGCGGCCGGCCGGCTTATCTCGGATGACGGAAACGTCGAGATCGCCGTACATGACAAGCGCGAGCGAACGCGGAATCGGTGTGGCCGTCATGCTCAACAGATGCGGGACGCGTCCGTCTCTGCGTGCGGAGACGACGAGCGTCTCGCGCTGGTCCACGCCAAAGCGGTGTTGCTCGTCCACGACCGCGAGCGCAAGGTCCGGCGGGAGTCGTCCGGCCTCGAGCAGCGCATGCGTCCCGACGAAAATCGCGTTCCCCTGCTCGACGGTTTCCATCAAAGAAGCTGCATCCAATCTTTGTTCATCATGTTGATAAAACAGGCGCTTGTCCGTTCGAGTGACAAGTACGAGTCGCGTGGCGTGTCCGGCAAGAATCCGTCGAAGACTTTCCGCATGCTGCTTGGCGAGAATGTCCGTCGGGGCAAGCAAAGCAGCCGACCCTCCCGCGTGCTGGACATGGGCCATCAAGAACGCGGCCACCGCCGTCTTCCCAGACCCGACGTCGCCTTGCAGAAGGCGGCGCATCGGCTTTGTCGCCTCCATGTCTTTCAGCGCCGCCCAGACCGCGCGTTTCTGATCTCCCGTAAGGTCGAACGGCAGTTTTGCGACGAACATCTTCGCGAACGCCTCATCAAACGGGATGGATGGCGCGCCGTGTTCGTTCGCTTCGCGGCTTGTAAGTCGCAGCGCAACTTGATACGTGAGCATCTCGCGATACCCGAGCGTCCGCCTACCCTCCTCCGCTTCCTCCGCCGACTCCGGCGCATGGACTTGGCGCAACGCGTCCACGAACGCCTTCGTCTCGTCGGCCGAGTCCAAGCCGATCGAGTCCTGCGCGAGATTCTCAAGCGCATACGCCACAAGTCGCCGATACGTTTTTTGCGCCAACGTTCCGGCCAAGCCGTAGACCGGAGCGAGTTTGCCGGCGGCAAGCGTGTCTTTTTCCGTTGCTTCCCAAAGCGGATTTACCAGCGTTTTTCCATATCGAGGATCGGATTTCACTTTGCCGGACAAGAAAATCTCGCGTCCTTCGACGAATTCGGTCAGCACCCATGGTTGATTGAAGAAATTCGTGGTGAGTCGGCCCGTTTCATCCGTAACGGTGAGCTTGAACACTTGGAAGCGTTTACGAAAGGTATTTACTTTCGCGCACTTCTCCACCTTCACCTTAAGCGTGACGTTATCCCCCGCCAACGCCTCGCGGATACTGGTGATTTTGGAGTAGTCGTCATAGCGACGCGGGATGGTCAGAAAGAGGTCCTCGATTGTTTTGATACCTAAAGACTCCCACGCCCGGCGCACCGACGGAGTGGCTCCTTTTACGAAAGACACGGGTTCGTTCCAGAGGAGCATGCGCTGATCCTAGCATATTTAAAAAGCCGACAGAGAGTGTCTGTCGGCAGGGTCGGCCACCTATGCGAACTGGAGCACGATCCATCCGAGCAAGAGGGCGATCCATGGATTCAAGAACGGAGCGAGGTCGCTCAGGAGGGAGCGCTCTTTCCCACCGTCGTTGCTGCCGGGCTTTGCCGTCAAAAGCCCGAGCACGATACTGATCCCAATCGCCTGGACGAGGTCGAGCGCGGGGAGATCGAAGGTAGGTACAACGTACCACCCCCAGAGCACGCTCAGGACGTAGCCGTTGGCTATGGACAAGTACGCGATCACGAGAAGGGCGAAGAGAGTCACGAATACGATCTTGCCCGCCTTGCTCTCTTTTTCCTCTTCCATCCCAAACTTCTCCCGGAATTCGATTGCGGCGGCTCTCCCACCGCGGAGCCGTCGTCGATACAACGACGATAAACGCGTATCACATTGTATTATGGACGTCAATGCGCAGAAGCTAGCCGGGCGGGCAAAAAGAAAACCGTCCTTATGGGACGGTTATTCTTATGGTGCGCCCGTGATGATTCGAACATCAGACCTCTTCCTCCGCAGGGAAGCGCTCTATCCAGCTGAGCTACGGGCGCTAGGAGCGAGCGAAATGGAGAGCTTGCTCACCATTTCCGAGCGACGACGCGCCGGTATCGAGGCCGAAGGCCGAAGATACGGGCGCTGCTCAACTCGCATTACAGCCTCAAAAGCCGTGCGACAATATCAGATAAATACTCGCTTTGCAAGTCCATATCCTCCTTGAGGAATTGGCGCAAATGGCTGCGTAGCGCGATCGGATCCTGGCTTTCAAGCTCCACCCGCAGGCGCGGGATAAACGGGCTTTTCGCGTTGATATAGAGCGTTTTCACGACGGGCGGGTGATAGACGATCGCGAACTCGTCCAAGTCCTGGTAGAGCATGAGCTTGCCGTTCCAGACGATGCCGTTGTCTCCCACCTGCACCAGGACCTTCTGTGGGTCTTTGTTCCCCACCAGCAGGAGGAGAATGCCCATGAGCAGAATGATGAACGCAAACAGGAAATTCGCCGTCCAGACGGCGTAGGCCATGAGCGCGACCGATACGAGCGCAAGAACGAAATACCATCCCGGCCCGCGTTCAAACTTCAAATACGCCGGCGCTTCCCACACGAACCGGTCTTGGGTCGCGATGACCGCTTCTTCCACCTGCGGCGGAAAGGATCGCATACGTTCTTATTGTACCATAGCTTGCTACATGAGCGCCTTCACATCCGCCAACACCTCTTCCGCGTGCTCGGCCGGCTTCACGCCTTCGTAGATCTTGGCGATCTTGCCGTTCGGATCGATCAGGAAGCTGTTTCGAAAAATACCCATGTACTCCCGCCCCATGAACTTCTTTTTCGCCCAAACCCCGTACGCTTTGAGCATGCCTTTTTCTTCATCGGACAAAAGCGTGAACGGAAGTTCGTATTTCTCCGCAAATTTTGCGTGCTTTTTGACGGGATCCGCGCTGACGCCCCACACCGTGATGCCCGCTTTTTTGAAAGCTCCAAAGTTGTCGCGAATCGTGCACGCCTCGACCGTGCAGCCCGGCGTGTCGTCCTTCGGATAGAAGTATAGGAGCAACCACTTCCTTTTTACGTCTTTCAACGAGTGCATCTCGCCATTCTGATCGGGCAGAGTGAAGTCGGGAGCTTTTGATCCAGCTTTCAGCATAGAGCTGTGAACAGTATGTCATTGCGAGCGAAGCGAAGCAATCCGGGCCTGCCTATTCGAGTGAGATTGCTTCGTCGCTCCGCTCCTCGCAACGACAATCAAATCGCACCCTCCTTTTTCAAAAGCGCCACTTTCTTCTTTGTCCCCCATGCATAACCGCCGACGGAGCCATCCGACCGGACGACGCGATGGCACGGCACGTCCTTGTTCCGGTTCTTGTTCAGCGCATTCCCCACCGCGCGTGAGGCCCCCGGCGCCCCGATCGCCGCGGCAACCTGGCCGTACGTCATAGTCTTCCCTTTCGGGATGCGGCGCACCACGTCGTCGTCGACCTTGAGGATGGCCGCCATGGCGCCGACGCCGACCGGCACCGCCTCCTGCATGAAGCGCCCGCGCGAGCGCACCAGCCGCACGGCGTCCTCGAAGGCGAGCGTGCCCGCGCAGACGTGCGCGCTGTACTCCCCGAGGCTGTGGCCCGCGGCGACGTCGGGCGTCTCGCCGAGCGCGCGCAAGAGCGCGACGGAGCTCGAGAGCACCGCCGGCTGCGTGTTCGCGGTGAGCATGAGCTGGTCCTCGGGCCCCTCGAAGCACAGCCTCGAGAGCGGCTCGCCGAGCGCGCGGTCGGCGGCCTCGAAGACCGCGCGCGCCGCCTCGGAGGCCTCCACGGCCTCCTTGCCCATGCCGACCTTCTGCGACCCCTGCCCCGGGAAGACGAACGCGACCTTCGCAGCCATGGGCGCGTACTGTTCAGAACGGAGCGCGCCTCGTCAACCGCGTGTCCCACCCGGGCCGCGGCGATCCACTAAGGTGTCGGGAGAACCGGT
>RHKK01000014.1 GCA_008363075.1 Candidatus Uhrbacteria bacterium | reverse complement strand
ATGTAAAGGAGTTAGGCGAGAAGCGGTTTCAGGAGTTTTTGAAAGAGCATGGCTCCGATTATGCGGAGGGATATCGTGAACTAGGCAATAGAAGTTACCAGGCAAACGCTAACAGACTTGCCTCGGCTTTGATTGAGGGATTTATATCGGATTCGAAGGCTATCCCGACGTCGTTACGAGTGTTGGATATAGCATCAGGTCCGGAGATGCTTCGAAGACATGGATCTAAAATATATCGTGATCAAATCATCAGCATGGACTTGAATCCCGAGCATTTCAAAAAATCAAAGGGTCCATCCGTTTCAGGGAGTTGGCTGAATATGCCTTTTAAGCAGGGTACATTTGATTATCTCAATTTGAGCCTTTCTCTGCACTATACAAGTTATATCCCGAGTAAAGGAAAATTAGAGCGTGTGAAAGTTTTGAGCGAGATGAACCGGGTTCTAAAGATTGGCGGCAGAGCCGTGATAAGTCTAATTTATAGCTATGGATTGAAGCACCCGGAACTATTTCGAGAGTCCGTAAAGGAGCTTGGATTCGAGGTAAGAGAAGCTTCGACCGGAGAGAGCACGAGTGGCAGCTTCTTTCGCTCATATATCATTACCCTGGAAAAGAAACGGGATTTAGACCCGAATTTGACGGTTGACGAAATAAATATACGAATGAGCAAGGAGATGAGGGATGGGTTGAAGTTTAAAGAGATTAAGGGTCGTCTCAAGGATTCAAGGCGCATTCTGACCGGAGTTGAATTTAATGGCAGGCTCTTGCCCATCCACCTTAACGAAGAAGATCGTGAAGCCTATGTAGAAGAGCAGCAGATTCTTAAGCAGGGAGAAGAACTCCGTGATCGGCATGGCGATATAAGGCGTATTCCGCCAGCGGAAATTGTCGAGAACGGATTTGTGCGTATTCGTTCAGGTAAAAAATACGTGTTGTTTAAAAAACTCGAAAGAGGCAGCGGTGTTGTGTTAGTTCGTTGACGTCATGTCGAGAATTCAAAGTTGAAAAGATCGCAAAACCGGTTTTGTGTTATCATCGGCGCATCATTCTTTGCATACAAACTATGCCCAAATACGTCGATGGATTCGTGCTCGTGGTCCCAAAGAAGAACGTCGCAGCCTATCGAAAAATGGCTACGGAAGGCGCAAAAATGTGGATGAAGTACGGCGCACTCGAGTATTTCGAGTGTCAGGGCGACGACCTGAATCCGAATACGGACATGGGCGGCATGAAGGCCCTGACATTTCCGCAGATGACGAAATTAAAGAAAAACGAAACGGTTTGGTTTTCGTTCATCGTGTACAAATCAAAAAAGCATCGTGATCAGGTCAACAAAAAAGTCATGGCCCAGATGAGCAAGGATGCCGAAAAATATAAGGACATGAAGATGCCGTTCGACATGAGGCGCATGGCGTACGGCGGATTCAAGGCGATCGTGACGAAGCCGTAAGTCGATTGACGATGTCCAAAGTCCTACGCCGTTGTCCATGGCCGATCGAGCACGATCCGCTCTATCTCAAATACCACGACGAGGAATGGGGCGTACCCGTGCATGATGATCGAAAAATCTACGAGTTTCTCGTCCTTGAATCGTTCCAGGCCGGGCTTTCGTGGCGGACCATTCTCGCCAAGCGCGACAACTTCCGTGACGCATTCGACAACTTCGATGCTCGGAAGGTGGCGCGTTACACCGCTCGCGACGTGCGGCGGTTGATGAACGATGCAGGCATTGTTCGGAACCGCCAAAAAATCGAAGCCGCGATAAACAATGCGAAACGTTTTCTCGAGGTGCAGAAGGAGTTCGGGACGTTCTCGAAATATATGTGGTCATGGGTGGACGGCAAGCCGATCCATCATCGTTTCAACGACCTGAAAGATTACCCGGCGTATACGGAGGAGGCTCTCGCATGGGCCAAGGATCTCAAAAAGCGCGGATTCAAGTTCCTCGGCCCGACCGTCGTGTACGCGCATATGCAGGCCGTCGGCATGGTGAACGACCACACGGTGGATTGTTTCAGATATAAAAAGCTCCGGGCATAGCCGGGAGCGCGAGCATCAGCAGCAGTCCGCACGCACGCGAAGCAGGGGCGGGTCGATGGAGAAGTCCTCACGCACCCAGGCCATCGATCCATCGGTGCCGAGCCTCTCGCACAGCTTGAAGCGCTTACCCGTCACCGTCGAAAGCATGGGGATGACGGTGGTGACGAAGTCGTCGTAGGAGCGGAAGATCAGCTTCCGGTCCGGGCGCACCCCCATGCGCCAGATCACGTTGCGGCTTCTCCCCTCCCCGTCGATCCACTCCGCGATGACCGAGCGGTCCCGGACGAAGTAGTACACGAGCACGACGCGCATGAGATCCTCGGGGTCCGTGGGCTCTTCCATGTTTCCTCCCGGTGAACAGGTCCGTGGACGGATGTAATACGATATTTATTCAAATGTCAATCCCGTGTGCTATCATGACAACTATGAAATTCACATTCCTTCATGTCACCGTCGCCGCGGTACTTTGTCTTGCGGTCGGAGCCGTCATTGGCTATGCCATCGGTTTTGACACGGGTTGGTCGGCCAGACTTGGAGATCGGCCGACGCAGCGCATAACGAGCTTCGAGGAATGCGCCGCGGCCGGAAATCCGGTCATGGAGTCGTATCCGCGCCAATGCCGCGCGGATGGGCAGCTGTTCGTGGAAGAGATCGACGAACCAATCATTCCTCCGGACGATCGTCCGATGCCCGTCGAACCGGACGGCAGCATCGGCGACGGTGCCACGGGATGCGTACCGGCCGGATGTAGCGGTACGATTTGTGCCGAGTTGAGCGAAGCGGCGAATATCGTCACGACTTGCGAATATCGTGCCGAGTACGCTTGCTACGGCTTAACCAAATGCGAACGCCAGGCCACGGGCCGATGCGGCTGGACGCAAACCGCCGAGTTCGCTTCATGTCTCTCCTCGCCTCCTCCGATTGAGTAGGCCTTCGTCAGTATATAGTTGCGTCATTCCGCGCGAAGCCGAGGAATCCCTTCGAAGAGATCCCTCGGTTTCACTTCGTTACGCTCGGGATGACAGCTTTTTACTAAGTTCTGTTTCCTGTAAACTACCTCCTATATGAACGAATTCCCCGTCGAATTACTCGGCCCGCTTGGTTGGATCCTCTTTGCCCTTCCCCTGCTCTTGCTCTGGAGCTTCTTCTGGAAAGGTCTCGCGCTGTGGCATTCCGCTCGCCGAGGCCAGGGCTGGTGGTTCGTGATCCTGCTCTTTGTGAATACGATCGGCATTCTTGAGATCATCTATCTCTTTGCGGTCGCCAAAGTGAAAGCGGACAAGTTGTTTAGTAAGTAGGATTGGTGTAAGCATGGTGCATGCAGCAAGACCACTTCTTCGGAAAAGTCGCCGTGAAAGCGATACTCGTCAAAGACGGCAAAGTTTTGATCACGCGCGATTCGCAGGATGAGAACCTTTGGGAGATTCCGGGCGGCCGCCTGGATGCGGATGAACCAAGCCCCGAGGATGCCCTGATCCGCGAAGTGCAAGAAGAGCTCGGTGTTTCTATCCGGGTGCGCCGGATGGTGCACTCGCAGCAGTTTATTCACGGGCAAGAAGGATCGGCGCATCTGCTGCTCGCGTACGAAGCCGAGCTATGCGATACGGACGCGGAATTCCGTCCCGATCCCGGCGAAGTCGCCGAGATGCGCTGGATCAGCAAGGATGAGCTGCCGAAGTATGAAATCTATCCAAATTGTCACAATGCGCTGAAAGTGTATTGGGGTCTTACGAAGAGAGGGTATCCCGCTAAGCGGGACGGGTGAGATGGTGTGAGGCAAGGTGAGGTCTTATCCCCCGCTCGCCATCGTGAACAACCTCACCTCTTTCGCTCCGTGCGTTCGCAACAACTTTGCGCATGCTTCCGCCGTGGCTCCGCTCGTTACGACATCGTCGATCAATAAAACACGTTCGGGAACGTCGCTGACGATTTCAAACGACCCCATCACATTCCCTCGCCTCGCGGCACGATCCTCCAAGTCCGCGTTTGATAAAGACTGTTTCGTTCGATGCAGGACGGTTCGAATCTCCGCACTCGGCGCGAGCTCGTCGTGAATCAATTTTGCGAGTCTCGAGACGTGATCAAATCCCCTCTCCAGGATGCGTTCATTCGATGAAGGGACGGGAAGGATCGTTAACGCGTCAATTTGTCCGTATGCAGCCCTATGACGCCGCAAAAGCTCGACAAGCGCCGGCTCGAGACATGTCGCGCTTTGGTATTTGAAACCCGTGATCATCCTGCGCAGGACGGGGTTTGCATACGAGCCGAGACTGGTGACTTGATCGAGATGCGGAAGTTCACGCCGGATATTTTCGATGTGGACCGAATTGAGACAGTCAGGACATACCCAAAACCCGCATGCTCGACAGGCGATACACGCGGGCGGGAAGACGAGATCAAGGATTGAGCGGAACAAGCGTGACATCCGATGGGATCCAGACGCCGTTCACCTTGACGAAGCTCACGCGCACCTCGACGAGCGCCGTCGTGCGGCCGGTTTGCGCGTCGTCGGTGATTTGTTGCGCCTCCACGACGACGGTCGCATTCGTCCGATCGTCCAGCGGCAGGCTTGCGCGTTCGATCGTCGCGGAAAGCGAACGGATGCTCTGCGACCACGCCGCACCGAACGTCGGATGATCGCGCAGCAGTTGTGCGCGGCGATCTTCGAGCTTGGCGCGAAGGTCGGTCGTCACGAGCGGATACAATTCTCGCAGGCTGTCAAACCCGTCCGCGCTGCCGTACGTCCCTTGTCGAGCCGCGAAATCCATCGTTTGACGTTTCAGCGCTTCCTGCGCCTGACGTTCTCGTTCTTCCGGGCTCGTCGCATCCACGGGGACGTCGCTGGGTGGCGGAGGCGTCGGGACGGCCCTGCTTGGATCAAACGGCGTTTCCACGCGTGGAGGCAGCGCGGGAGGCTGTTGCGCCGGTTGTCGCACGAACGGTAGTGCCGGTCGCAAGATGAACCAGAGCACGAGGACAATCGCGATGCCGCCGACAATGGCGAGAAGGATGAAGAGAAAGCGTTTGTTCATAGGGGTAGTGTACAGTTTACAGACGACGGTTAACAGAATGTGGCCCGCGCACTGTCAACTGTGAACCGTTTCTGTTAACTCGCCGTCGGCGCTTCGCCGCGTTGGGCGGCTTCAAACTCCTTTTTTTGCTGCTCGATCTTGAGCAGTTGTTCCGGATTAGTCGTGACGATCTGGTCTTCCGTATATGAGGCCACGACCTGGATCGCGGCGTGTTTCGCCCCCGCAAAGAAAATCCCTTCGCCCACGCCGGATTCGAGCAGGAGATACTTTTCGGACTGCGTGAGCAGGAACGTGCGTGCCACGAGATCGATCGACGCAGGCGACTGCTTGAGCAGGAGCTGCATCGAGCTGTTGGTGACGATGGCCTGACCGTACGGCGAGGTCAAAAAGTCGTTCACGTCCTGCGTGATGGTCGTGATACCGAGGAAGTATTTGCGGCAGCGCTTGACGAGCGCGAAGATGAACTTGGCCGAATCCTCGTGCTGCATGAGCCACCAGGCTTCGTCGATCACGAGGATGCGCTTCTTGCGCTCTGAGCGCACGACGTTCCAGATATAGTTGATGATGGTATAGATCGCCATCGGGCGCAGCTCGTCTTCGAGGTCGCGCACGGAGAACGTGACGAGCTGATTGTTCATTTGCACCGTGGTCGGCGAGTTTAGGAGGCCCGCAAACGTGCCTTCCGTAAACTTGCGCAGTTTCACGATCAGGTCCGTCGTGCCTTCCATGCCCTCGAGAATATCCTGAAAATCCTGCAGCACCGGCGGTTCAACCGTAGAAAGCTCCACGCCCGGCACGATGTCCTTCTTCGCATACGTCTCAAGCAGCGCGCGGTCCAAAATCGAGTCTTCCGCCGTCGTGATCTTGCCGAGCATGATGCGCAAGAGACCCTTGATGGTGATGACCGCGCTCCGGATGATGTCCTCGACGGAAAACGCCTCGCCGGTCGGACGTGGCAGGTCAAACGGATTGATTTTCGATCGCGACGCGAGCGAAATATTGATGTACGTCCCGCCGACGGCGTCCGAAAGCGCCTTGTATTCCATTTCCGGGTCGATGACGATCACTTCCACGCCGAGCATCATCGACCGGATGATCTCGAGTTTGACCGCGTATGACTTCCCGGCGCCGGACGTCGCGAAGATGATCGCGTTCGCGTTTTGCAGCGAGAACCGGTCGAAGATGATGAGCGAGTTATTGTGGCGGTTCACGCCGTACAGGATGCCGTTGTCGCTCGTGAGTTCCGCCGACGTGAACGGGAACGACGACGCGATCGGCGACGTGCTCATGTTGAACGTGATCTGGAGCTCGTCGTTCCCGAGCGGCAGCGTCGAGTTGAACCCCTGCTCGGCCTGGAAATACGCGCGGCGAGTATAAATCAGCATCGACGCGAACGTGCTTTCCACCTGGCTCGTGAGCCGTTCCAGCTCGTCCTTGTCGGTCGAGTAGAACGTGCAATAAAACGCGAATTGGAAAAAGTGTTCGATCCCCTGCGTGAGGTCGTCGCGCAACTGCTCGATGTCGCGCAGCGCCGTCTCCGCGATCGGGTCGCGCGGCTTGCCGGACTCGGCGTCGGATGAGATTTGCGCTTCCAGCACGCCGACCTTTTTCTTGAGCTGCTTCAGGATGATATCCGCCTTGATCGGATAGAAATACATCGCGATATCGAGCTGGGCCGAGAGGTTGATGATCGGCGAGGCCCATCCGACCGTCACGTAACGCGGGTACGTCACGACGAAGAGCGTGCGGCAGAACACGTCGCCAAGCCGCACGAACGACGGCTCGACGTTTATGGCCGCAGGCGCGATCAGGTCCTTGATCGACGCGACGCCTCGCCGGTAAATCCGTTCTTCTTCAAGCGCGACGCGTTGCTCCTCCTGTTGGCGTTTCAGCTCTTCCTTGGACGGACCCTTCTTCAGCTTTACACCGTCCTTGGCGATCTGTTCGGCGTCGATAGCCTGCTTATGTGTCGGTTGGAAAGCCATAGGATTATCCTTCAATCTGCAATCTGTCCAAATCGGTCATGCGTTGGGTCTCGAAGAGTTGCGGGTTATAGACCGTATAGTAGAGCTCGATCAGACTTTGCGTATCGAGTTGCACCGCATTGAGCGACATCGATGAGAGCCCGCCGATCATCTGGTTCACGCGCAGTCCCATTTCGAATTTCATCTTCTGGAACTTCTCTTCGGAAATCTTGCCGGCGATCGTGGGCGAGAGTACGTCGCCGAGCCGTTGGAAAAATCCGCGTTGCGTACTCCCTCCCCCGCTTTTATCGAGCGGATTGTACGGGACGACCACGTAAAACCGTTTTTGCATGATGTCACCGAGCTTGATGAGCTGGTTCACGAAATCGCGATAGTCCCGGATCTGACGTTTCAACAAATCGTTCGTAAGCATTTTTTCGTTCTCGTCCAACTGTCGCATGTAGCTGTCGATGTTCATGCGCCTCGATTGGATCGAGACCTGGATCGGGAATTCGAGCGCGTTCAGGAATTGCATGTACGCCTGCACGATGGCGTTTTGTTCGTCGATGGACTTGAGGGCAAAATTGATGCTCGAAACAAGCAGCACGGAGCGGATCGTTCCGTCGCGCAAAATCACAAGATCGTCGCGGATCTCCGCAATGTCGAGGAACTTCTGCGAGGGAACGCCGGGTTTGGCACCGGCCAGTTTTTTGCTTTGCATGTTCGAGAACTTAGAACCAAGAACTTATAACCTTGAACTGATTGGGATGGTTAATCGTTTCATATTTCTTGGTTCTAAGTTAGAAGTTCTAAGCTCCAACATCTTCCTCCGGATTATACACCCCGCCCGTGTTGACGGTGAGGGCGAGATCGCGTAGCCGCGTGGATTCGGGCCTCGACTTCCGGGCCGTCACGGGTTTGGGCGCCTCCGGAGGTTTGGCGATCAACGCCTTGAGCTGGGCATTGTCCAGGTCCTTGTTCCACACGCGCTTATTCGGTCGGGTCTGCGTTTGCAGGAAGTTCACGAAAAAGAGGTGGAACGGCTGGCCGTTGATTTTGAGGAAGGCGAACGTGCCGGCGAATGCGGAAATGATGACCGTTGCGAAGATGAAGTACGGCAACGTGAGCAGACGGTAGGCGATGAAGATGAAGAGCGTCGCGCCGAGGCAAATTAAAAACTGGCGGACCGTGATCGGGCCGAGAATCTTGTCTTCGTTATCGATAAATTGCGGAACGACGAATTTCTCGGGCATGGCTAAAGAATACCACGAATAACGAGTAGCGGGTATCGTCGGACGTTACTCGATATTCATTATTCGATTAGAACTGGATTCTTCCATTCAACGCAATGATCGATCCCAACTCCTCCGCGCTCGGGAGCCTCGGATCGGCTTTGCGTTTTTCCTCGACAAGCTGCGCGACGGGTTTGCCGGAGGAGAAGCTCTCCGTCACGAGTTTCAGATACTGTTGTTGAAGCGGGCTTTGACGCCACGCTTCAACGCCTTCCGTCCACCGGTCAAACGACTCCCTCTTCAATGTGTCAAGTTTTTCCATAACGCGGTCGGCCGCTTGTTGCGGATCACGCGACAGCCGTCGATACGCCTCGATGTCCATGTTCCGCAGCTCGTCCGCCAAACCCGTCAACCTGGACCCCGGTCCCGTGATGCCGTCCAAGCTTGTCGGTCGTCCCGTCTGCGCAAGCGGTTGTTTGCTTCCCTCAATGATGAGGTGCCGCAACGCCTCCTCCCCTTTGGCGGGCGCGACCTTTTCACGATACCACGCGGCATGCTCCTCGCTTTCGCGTTTTTTGCGTTCCTCGACCTTTTGCTTCTGCTCCTCCTGGATGCGTTGGATTTTGGCCCTCGCTTCCTCTTCCACCGCCGTCCGCTTGTCCTTGTAGACTTGCTCGATCACCTGCGTGACACGGTCCGCTTCCGCCGGATCGAATCCCATCCCGCCGACTTTTTGTTCGCGCTGAAGTACGGTGAGGATCTGTTCGCGATTCCTGACGTCGCGAAGCCGCGACGAGATCAGGTTTCGCAACCGCGTCAGCAGATGCTCTTCGAGCGGTTCCTTTAGATTGATGTTTTGCACGGCCTGATCGACGGTTTGTTCGAGAACGGGATCGAATTTTCTCGTCCGTGTCTCGCCGATCATCCCCTCGGTTTTTTTGTCTCCCGTTTTCGCGGCTTGAGACGCGATGTGCGCCTGCTCCGCCTCGGCTTCGCGCTGGAAATTTTGCAACCATTCCGCGAATGCCGTTTCGGACATCACTTCCGTCGTCGCGAGGAACTCCTTCATCCGCGCGACGAACGCGTCCGCTTGCGGTTTCGCGAATCCGAGTCCGCCCTCGGCCTGCTTGCGTTGCAGGATTTCCAGGACCTGTTCTTCCGTCCGCACGCCCTTGATAAAGGAGACCAGCACGTCGCGTAGACGGTTCACGGAATCCTCGCCGAGCAGGCTGATACTCGCCGCGCTTGCGATGCGCCTCGCCGCGACGCCGTACGAAACGGGACGCAGCGAAATCCGGTTGACGGCCTGGAGCTCGCTTGCCGGAACGCCGAGGTCCATGAGACGCGTCTCTACGTCCCACACCACGAGATCCGCAAGCGGCAGGACGACCCATTGCAGGACGGCTCGTTCAACCTCCTCGGGCTTCCGGTCGCCCGCGAGCTTGCGGATGCGGTTCGTGAACTCGCCGCGCGACGTTTTGAGGAACAACAAATCCCACACGACGTCCATCACACGGTCCCACGCGTCGTTATCATAGGCGAGTTTGTCTTGCGCTTTCGCTTCCCGCTCCCCCGCCTCGTTGCTCAATAAATACCCCTGGACCGAGCCGGGCTGTGCGTCAAAGAACTGCAGCCATTGGTCTCGTCGCATACGGAATTATGTCAGCTCTTCCGGCTCAACCGTCTTGCGATACGCGTTCGCGACGCCGCGATTTCCCGGCTTCTGAAGTTCGGCACGGATATCCGCGAGCGCTTTGAGCGCCTTCTGCTCCTCGGTACTCGCCCTACGACCGGTGCGCTTGATGTCCGCTTCGATTTTGACGAGCGTATCCATGAATTTCTTGAAACTCTTGTCGCGTCCGGTATCCGTGTATCCGGCTTTTTTCGTGTTGACGATGATCTTGGCGATCTTGGCGTCCGCCATCGACGCGGCAAAGGCGGCCTGTTGCTGCGATGTCATATCCGAAACCTTTGAAGCGAGCGTCTCGAACTTTTTCAAGCCCGCATCGATCTGGTCTTTTGTTCGATGACCCGCCGCACCCGCGACGGCACTCGCATCCCATGTATCCGCGTCAACCCGATCCACGTCCGCTTCCGCGAAGCTCGTGTATACCGTCCAAGCCGGTTGCGTCTGGAATACTTTTTCCGCATCCACCTGGTCGATCATACGCTGGATATTGTCGACGTCGCGAGGATCGGCCTCGAACGCGGCCGCGGCCTGCTTCGCGCTTTCCGTCATGACGGGGGCGAGCTGGGCCTGTGAGAAATCCGCCAACGTCGCCGACGGGCCGTACTTCTTGCCGGTGACTTTCTCGCCCAACGGAAGCGCGGAGATGGCGCGTTCGACTTGCGTGGCAGCTTCCGCCCCCTTGCTCGCATCCTTGACCGGCATTTTGAACATGCGCGCCTTTCCTTTCTCGTTTTTGCCGATCATCATGCTCTTAAGCTCGTCAACGCTGACGTCTTTGCCCGCCGCCTGCTGCCCGTTGATGAACTTCTCCGTCATTTCCAAATTGTCCAGCAGTCCTTTGTCCGTGATTTTATCCTTCAAGGCATCCATCTTCGCGCGATCGATCGGCCCCACGTTGCCATCCTTGTCAACGGTGATCGCCTTGCTTTCGACCATCAACGCCCCGAGCGTCGCGACGTCTCCCTTCGCCTGCGCCGACATGCCGTTGAGTGCGGTCTTGTCCGCAAGAAGCTCTTTCGCGACGTCTTGCTTGTTTTTCGCGAGATGCGGGTTCTTCTTTAGCTGTTCTTCGATCGCACGGACCTGGTCGTCATCGCCGGCACGTTTCGCCGCGTGATAGGCCTTGTCGAGGAAGTATGACTGACGCGCGGCTACGTCGCGGTCCGCGTACTGTTGCGCACGGTTTTCAATCTCGCGTTGTGATTCTCCAAGCTTCGCCTGTAGCGCCGCTCCTGAAAGAGTTGGATCTTGTGCCTGTAGTTCCTTCTTCTTTTGCGACGTCATCTGCTCGCGATATGTCTGGATGAGCTCGTCCTTGATCGCCTGCGCGTTCTTCGGTGCGGCCCGTTCCATCATCTGCTGCGCGTACGCCATCTTCTCACCCTTGGTCGCGAGCAGGCCTGCCGGCGTGGCCGCGGCCATGACGGCGCGCTGCGCGGGCGTCATGTGCTCCAGGCCCTCCTGTAGCTCCTTGGCTCTCGCAAGCTCTTCGCGGCGACGCTTGGTCATCGCCTCGGTGAGCGGCTTACGCAGCGCCGTGCGCAGGATCGGGATCTGGCCCACCGTCGCGGCCGCGGCCGTCGCCGCCTTGCCCGTGATGTCGAGTCGGCGGTCCGCCGCGCGGTAGGCCCCGCGACCGGCGTAGTACGCGCCGAGATACGGCGCGGTCGCGGCGAGTTTGCCGAGCGCCTTGGACGCCGATGCCGTCTTCTTCGCGAATGACCCGAGCGTCTCGCTAATCGCTTGGGCCGAACTCACCGCGGCGTCCAAGCCCATAAGCATCAGCGTGATGCCGACGATAAACGACGCGATGTCCTGGCTGTTGCCGATCGTCGTCAAAAACGTCACGGCCGGGTTGTTTACCTTGAAATTCAACGCCGGCGCAAGCCCTCCGCCTTCCCCGACGGATGCCTGCGTTACGGCAAAGGTGAGCCACAGGAAAAACGCCATCACGGGGCCACCCACAAGCAGCGCCGACAATCGAGACCAATATTTTCCGGTGAAGTTATCCATGCCGCGCTGCAAACGTCCCGGAAGCGCTGTGGCGAAAAGGGCGATCGGCGAAAGAATCAGCGCGATCCACAGGCCGACGATGCGGAAAATCAGGTACCCGACCATGATCACGACGATACCGAGCGAAATGGAGAGCATGAAGATCGCAAGCATGATCGCGAGGATCAGGTTCGTCTGGTCCACCGTGCCGACTTGGGCTTGTGCGGTCCCGATCGCGTCCGTGCCCGCGCCCGCGGTCGGCGGGGCCATCTTCAACACGGAGTCGATCTTGAGCGCGGCGACAAGGTTCCCCGGTCCCGCTTGCTGGAACGCGTTTACAAACGTGAGCATCATCACTTGCGAGAAGTCCACCAGCAGCAGGATGAGCGTTCTCGAGAAGTTGATGAGTACTGCCATGAGGAGCAGCTTCGGGAGCACGCGCTTGTAGTGAAAGCTTCCCTCGTCATACCCGATGATTGACGCAAAGGCCGACACGAGCAGGATCACGATGAAGAACATGTTCACCAGGTCGCGGACCACGACCCAGCCGCGATCGACGACGATGGTATTCCCGAAGTCGTTATAACTCGCGAACGAGATCAGGATGTCCACCATGAACACGAGGATGCGTCCAAGCAGGCTCGCGATGATCAACAGAACTTCCGCGATGATCTGGAAGAAGAGGCAGCGCGCCTGATCAAACGTGTCACCGGCATTCGAGCAAAGCGGACTTGCCGGCTGGACCTGCGGCGGCGTCTCGGGCGCGTCCGCATGCGGCGCGCCTCCTTCGTGGACCGCATACGCGACAGGAGCCGCCACCGGCGCAACGGTCGCGAGACCGATCCCGAGCAACAGCGTGATCGCGAGGACCGGCTTGTATCGCCGCCACGAAAAACGGTGCGTATGCGCAGATGGCATATTCGATAACATCATAGCACACGAACCCTTATTTTGGGATGTGCATTTTCATCATCCCGACCGAGAAGCGAAGCGACGAGCGGAGGGATCCCTTCGCGCAGCGACCGGGGAACCGTGAAGCGATCCCTCGGCTCGTCGGACTCGCTCGGGATGATGAAAAGGAATCGTTCCGCTCGGGATGATGGCGTTGTTGATACATCATCATTTCCGTGTTACATTCACTTTCGATTTCCGTAGTACCATGACGACTCCCTCCGTCAATTTTTTAGGACCGAACCACGACCGATCCGCCCGCCGAAAAACCTGGCTCCTGGTCGCGGTTTTTTCGATGGCCGTGACGCTCGTGTCGGCCGCGGGCGCGGCGGCATCCTATCGATCCGTCCATTCGGGTCAGGGCCTGTTTGATGAGTTTTCGCGTCTGCCCGTGATCGACGACATCCGCGGCTTCGTGTTCGGTGAAGAACCCGGCGAGATCTCCGTCCCGGGCGTGAAGCGCGACGAGAACCGCATGAATATCCTGCTCCTCGGTATCGGCGGCGCGGGCCATGACGGGTCGCTTCTCACCGACTCGATCATCTTCGCGTCCGTGGATCTCAAGGAAAAGCGCGTCGGCATGGTCTCGATTCCCCGCGACCTCGCCTGGCGACGCGAAGACGGGGCGTATGAAAAGATCAACGCCGTACACGCGTGGGCGGAACAAGCGGAGCCCGGACGCGGCGCGATCCGCACGGCGGAGAAGTTTTCCGAAGCGTTCGGGGTGCATATCGATCACGTCCTGCGCATCGACTTCCGCGGTTTCGTCGCGCTCGTGGACGCGCTCGGCGGCATCGACGTGAACGTCGAGCGTTCATTCACCGATGCGGAGTATCCCGCACCCGACGATTTGTGGCAGACCGTTTCGTTTAAAAAGGGTCCGCAACGCATGGATGGGCGCATGGCGCTTATCTACGCACGCTCGCGCCACGGTAATAACGGCGAAGGCGGCGACTTTGCCCGCGCGCGACGCCAACAGATCGTTCTCATGGCGATCCGCGACCGGCTCCTCTCCCTCGACACCCTCACCGACCCTGCCAAGCTCGCGAATCTCTATTCCGCCGTCACGCGCCACATCCAGACCGATCTTTCGCCGTGGGATGCGTTTCGGCTCGCGCCGATGATCGAGGATTTCGGCCGCGACAAGATCGTGAGTCGCGTGTTGACCGACGCGCCGGACGGCGAACTCGTCGCGACGAACCTGAACAACAATTTTCTCCTGTTCCCGAAAGGAGGAGACTGGACGCGCATCAAAACGCTCATCGCCGATCCGTTGCAATCGAACGAGGACCTCGATGCCGCGACGCCGAGCCTTGCCAAGGTGGAGATCAAGAACGGTACGTTGCGTACCGGACTCGCGTTCGAGGTGGCCAACGCGCTCTCGCTGCGCGGCTACGAAGCGACGAACGCGGGAAACGCCGTCCGGCGCGCCTACAAGCGCAGCATGATCTTCGACTTGACCGAGGGCAAAAAACCTGCCGAACTGGAAGCCTTGCGCCTCGCCTTGGACGCGGACGTGTCCCTCACGGCCCCGGAATCGTCGCAGGGATCCTCCACGCGCTTCGTGTACGCGGAGAATCTTAGCAAAGAGACGGTGCAAGACGCGCAGACGGATTTTCTCGTGATTCTCGGCGAATCCGCCTTTTCGTTCGTGGATCAGACTTATGCCACGAAAACGCAACCCTAACCTCCCCGTCGTCGCCCTTGTCGGACGCACGAACGTCGGAAAATCGACGCTCTGGAATCGTCTGACCGAAAGCGGCCGCGCCGTGGTCAGCGAAGAAGAGCATACGACACGCGACCGCAATTTCGGTCGCGTGCTTTGGCGCGCGGGGACATTCGGCCTCGTCGACACGGGCGGGATGGATACGGAGGCGGACGAGATCGGTATCGGGATCCGCCGCCAGGCGGAGCTCGCGATCAAGGACGCGGATCTCGTACTGTTCGTCGTGGATGCGCGTGCGGGCATCCTGCCACAGGATCGGAAGCTCGCGCGCGAGGTGTTGAAATCCAAAAAACCGGTCTGGCTCGTGTCGAACAAGGTCGACACCCTCAAATACTTCCCGCAAGGCACCGATGAAGAGCTGTATTCGCTCGCGATGGGCATGCCTCATCCGGTGAGCGCGGCCACGGGACTCGGCGTCGGCGATCTCCTCGACGAGGTTACGGTCGAGCTTGACCGTCTCGGCAAGCCGCCCGTACCGGTCGAGGAACATCCGTCTCTCCGACTCGTGCTCGTGGGCCGTCCGAACGTGGGCAAGTCGTCGCTCGTAAACGCCATCCTGGGCGAAGAGCGCGTGATCGTCTCCCCGATCGCCCACACGACGCGCGAACCGCAGGACACGGAGTTCGAATTCGACGGCAAGCCCGTCACGATCGTGGACACGGCCGGGATGCGCACGCGTTCCAAGATCGAAAAAGGCGTGGAACGCGCCGGCGTCGAGCGCAATCTCGAGGCGGTCGAGCGCGCGGACGTCGCGCTGCTCGTCTTTGACGCGACGCAGGACCCGACCTCGCAGGATCGCCATCTCGCGGGCATGCTGCAGGAGGCGAGCAAAGGCCTCATTCTCGTCGCGAACAAGTGGGATCTCGTGCCGCAAAAGGAAACGGGGACGCCGAAGGAGTATGAGGCGCTCATCCGCCAGCTGTTCCCCTTCCTCAATTGGGCACCGATGGTATTCGTCAGCGCAAAAACGGGACAACGAACGACCAAGCTCGTCGAGCGTGCGTTGGAGGTCCAGGAGGAGCGTTATCGCCACATTGATTACAATGCCGTGAACCGCTTGCTCAAGGCCACGATCAAGAAGATGAAGCCGCTCGCGAGCTACGGGCCCAAATCACCGCGCATTTATGACGCGGCCCAAGTCGGTCACGCCCCTCCGACATTCTTGATTACCGTCCACGGCGATAAGGAAAACCTGCATCCGAATTGGCTCAAGTTTTTCGAGAAGCGTCTGCGTGAAAAATTCGGCTTCATCGGCACGCCGATCGTCGTCAAAGTACGGCACTTGCCCATCGCTAAAACGTCCAAGGCGCGCAATGTCCAGGGGCCGGGGATGGAAGCCGTTGCGGGCAAAATCCGCGAGAAAAAGCGGCTCGTGAACCTCACAAGGCGGCGACAGAAACACGGAGGAAGAAGATATTAGCTTTCAGCTTCCAGCTTTCAGGTGTTAGTATCAGGCTGAAAGCGGGAACCTGAAAGCTGGAAGCTATATGAAACTGATCGTCGGACTCGGAAATCCGGGCAAGAAATATAAAAACACGCGGCATAACGTGGGTTTTCGCATACTAGATCATCTTTCATTGCATCTCGATGCCGGTCTCCCGGTCGCCAACGAGAAATTCAATGCGGAAATCGCTGAAGCGCGCGTTAATGGCGATCGCGTCATCATGGCAAAACCGCTCACGTTCATGAATCTCTCCGGCGCAGCGGTGAATGACCTCGCACGTTTCTATAAGATCGAACCCACGGATATTCTCATCATCCACGATGAGATGGATTACCCGGTGGGGCGCCTGGCATTTGCGGCACGTGGCGGAGACGCGGGACATAACGGCGTCGCGTCGGTCATCGGGTCGCTCGGCACGGACGCGTTTTGTCGACTGCGCATCGGCATCGACCGGCCGAAACCGCCCGTAAAAAAAGAAGACTACGTGCTCATGCCGTTTGAGAAAGATGAGCTCCCGAACATGGAGTTGGCGGAAGAACGCGCCGTGGAAGCTGCCTACGACTGGATCAAGTCGGGTATTGACAAAGCGATGGGAACGTGGAACGCGGTGTAAGCGCAGGCCGCCGGCCTGAGCGCACACACGGACTTGGTAATTCGTGATGTAGGGGTTTGATTCCCCTCGGCGGCTTCGCAGAAAATACGCTTGACAGAGAATGTTACTCGGGGTAAATTTGGATCATTACCAAGTCCGCGTGCATCAGGCTCATCAAACAAACTCCCTACCCGGGAGTTTTGTTTTTGGTCTTGACAGAATGATCGATACATGGAACGTGGTAGAGGGTGACTAATCATCCCATCAAATTCATTTCGCAAGATGACGCGAGCTTTCCGCCGCTCCTGCGTCAGATTTCCGATCCACCGGAAGGATTGTATGTGCGCGGAACGCTGAAAGACGTTCCGGCGATTTCCGTCGTCGGGACGAGGCGCCTCACGACATACGGCCGTCGCGCGACGCAGGCGATCGTGCAGGAGCTCGCATCAGGCGGATGCGCGATCGTGTCGGGACTCGCGCTCGGGATCGACGGGGAAGCGCACAAAGCCGCGTTGGACGCCGGCGCCTACACGATCGCCGTGCTCGCGACGGGCATTGATGATGCAACGCTGTATCCCCGCGAACATGTGAAACTCGCGCATCGCATCCTTGAGGCGGGCGGTGCGCTCATCTCCGAGAACCCGCCCGGCTCGCCGTCGTTCAAGTTCGCGTTTCCGCGCCGCAATCGTCTGATCGCCGGCATGACGGCCGCAACGGTCGTGGTCGAGGCGAGTCTGAACAGCGGTTCGCTTATCACCGCGCGTCTCGCGCTCGACGAAAACCGCGAAGTCCTTGCCGTGCCCGGCCCGATATGGAGCCGCGCCTCGGAGGGATGCCACGCGCTCCTCAAGCTCGGCGCGAAGCCGTGCACGTCGGCCGAGGATGTCATCCGGGCGCTCAAGCTGGACCGGCCGGAACTCATGGCCGAAGCCCGTGCCGCGTTACCGTTAACCGAGGAAGAAAGCCGTCTGCTCTCTCTCCTGACCGAGCCGCTTCATATCGACCAACTTTCGTTGCAATCGGCCCGTCCCGCCGCCGAAATAGGCTCGAGCTTGTCGCTGTTGGAATTAAAGGGATATGTCCAACATTTGGGCGGCCAAATTTGGCTAAAGAAAGGGGTTTTAGCCAAATTGAATCCAAAATGATATATAAGTTAACCTATAACCGCTAACCTTTAACCTCTAACCGATAACCTCATACATTAGCGGCAGTAAAGGTTCATGGTTAAAGGTTAGCGGTTATTCTCTTCTATGCATTTGGTCATCGTCGAATCACCCACGAAGGCGAAAACGATCCGTAAATTCCTCGGTCCCGACTATCATGTGGTCGCATCCATGGGACATGTGCGCGATTTGCCCGCGTCGTCGGAAGAGATCCCGGAGAAATTCCGCAAGGAACCTTGGGCGAACTTGGGCGTAAACGTCGATGCGAATTTTGAGCCGCTTTACATCACTTCCCGCGGCAAAACAAAAGTCATCACGGAGCTCAAAAAGCTGATGAAGGATACGGAGGACATCTATCTGGCGACCGACGAAGACCGCGAAGGAGAAAGCATCAGCTGGCACCTCTTACAGATTCTGAAGCCAAAGGTGCCGGTCAAACGAATGGTGTTTCATGAAATTACGAAGTCCGCGATCGAGGGCGCGTTAAAACATCCGCGCGGGATCGATGAGAAGCTCGTGCGTGCACAGGAAACGCGGCGCATCCTCGATCGTCTCGTCGGCTACTCCGTCTCCCCCGTCCTCTGGAAGAAGATCGCGTACGGGCTCTCGGCCGGACGAGTACAATCCTCCGCGCTGAAAGCGCTGGTCGATCGGGAACGGTTGCGCCTCACGTTCAAGAAAGGCGCGTATTGGGACGTGCTTGCTCATCTGAAGAAGGACGTCGAATTCGAAGCGAAGCTGGTCACCGTTGACGGAACGCGGATCGCGAGCGGCAAGGATTTTGATGAAAACACAGGCGCGCTGAAGTCGGGCAGCGAGGTAAAATTGCTTGACGAAGCGTCAGCGAAAGAGATCGCCGAGCGCGCGAAGGCGGCCGAATGGACCGTGCGTGAGGTGAACGAGAAGGAGACCCGCCGCAAAGCGCCCGCCCCGTTCACGACCTCCACATTGCAACAGGAGTCCAACCGCAAGCTCGGTCTGTCTTCGCGTGAAACGATGCGTGTGGCGCAATCGTTGTACGAACGCGGCTATATCACGTACATGCGTACCGATTCGGTGAACCTTTCGGCCGAAGCGGTGAAAAACATCCGTGGTCTTGTCGCGAACAAGTACGGCGCCGAGTATCTCGGCCCGACGCGCTCGTTTTCGACACAGGCCGGCGCGCAGGAAGCGCATGAGGCAATCCGTCCGTCGCTCGCGTTTACCCCTCCGCAGGACCTTGATCTCGCGGGTGCGGAAAAGAATCTCTACGAATTGATCTGGATGCGGACGATCGCCTCGCAGATGAAGGATGCCGAACAGCTCCAGGTGACCATTGTCCTCGACGCTGCGAACGCGACGTTCCATGCCACGGGTATGCGCATCGTGTTCCCGGGTTTTTTGCGCGCGTACGTCGAGGGCGCGGACAATGCCGAGCAGGCGCTGGAAGAAAAGGAACGGCCGCTGCCTATGCTCGCGAAAGGCGACGTGCCGGAATGTCTTTCGACGGAGCCGCTGGGACACGAGACCAAGCCGCCGGCGCGTTTCACGGAAGCCGCGCTCATCCAATACATGGAAAAGGAAGGCATCGGCCGCCCGAGTACGTACGCATCCACGATCAGCACGCTGCTTGATCGCGGTTACGTTCGTAAGGCGGGGAACACGCTCATCCCGACGTTTACCGCCATGGCGGTCACACAGTTGCTCGAGCGCCACTTCGGCGACTTGGTGGACGTCAGGTTCACGTCAAAAATGGAACAGGCGCTCGACAAGATCGCCGAAGGCAAGGAAGAATGGTTGCCCTATTTACGCACGTTTTTTCTCGGACATGACGGGCTTCGTGAAAAGATCGCACGGGAACTGGAAAAGATCTCGCCGGAAGAGGCGAAGACGCTGGACATCCCGACGCTTCAAAACTATCGCGTAAAAGTCGGTAAATTCGGACCGTATGTCGAGTCGTCGTTGCCGATCACCGGCACGGAAATCAAAGCGTCGCTCCCGGACACGATCGCGCCCGGCGACATGGACGAGGAGGCGGTGAAACGCGTCCTTGACGAGGCGCAAAAAGGTCCGACGACGCTTGGTGAAGACCCGGAAACGGGGAAACCGATCTTCCTGCGAACGGGGTCGTACGGACCGTACCTGCAACTTGGTGAAGAGGAGGAGATCCCGCCCGCCGCAGGGAAGAAAAAGCCTACGAAAATCAAGCCCAAGCGCGTGAGTATCCCGAAACACATTCCTCTGGAGACGCTGGACCGGGAAAAGGCGCTCAAAATCCTCTCGCTCCCGCGCCTGCTCGGCTCGCATCCCGGTACCGGCAAGGAGATCCGCGCGGGACTCGGCCGGTTCGGTCCGTATATCGTTCATGACGGGGATTTCCGTTCGCTCAAGAAAGACGATGACGTACTGGAGATCGGCCTCGACCGCGCCCTTGAGCTGCTCGCGATGCCCAAAGGCGGCCGCGGCCGTCCGTCTTCCGGGAAAGAGGTCGGCAAACATCCGGATGATGGAAAACCCGTCACGTTGCACAACGGAAAATTCGGCCCGTACGTCAAGCACGGTTCTGTGAACGCGACGCTCCCGAAAGAGTTGAAACCTGACGATGTGACGCTGGAAGTCGCGCTTGACGTTCTCGCGAAGAAAAAGGCGACTACTCCCTCCCCTTCTCTTCCGGGCCGAATTGACCGAACCAGTCTTTGATCTTCCCGACGTTTCCTTTCACGAAACGGTCAACAAGACTCGGTTTGGGCTTGTCTGCTTTCGCATCCGGGGTTTTATAGGACTTGATCTCGGCCACTCCGTGGCCCGGAGCCCCACCGCCGCCGTCGTATAACCCTCCCGCGCCGCCGGAGGGAATGTTCGGACCTTCCGGCTCGCCGCCGAATGGCGATCGCTGTGCCTCGAAATCCGCCCCGCCGACCGATCCTCCGGTACCTCCTCCGCCGGCAAGCGCCGCGATTTCCGGCAAGTTCAAGTAATTCTGTTGCATTGCTTGCGCGGCCGTCTCCTTCAATGCGGCATCCGCCGCCAACGATTCCGCTTCACGCATGAGCTCAAGACGCTTCGGATCTCCCTGCGGAAATTCCGAGGCCTGCAGCAGCTTCTCGGCGTGGAGCATGGAAGATCGTCCGGCTGCGTGCTTGCCCATGAGCACTTGCACATACATCCGTTCGGGCTGCGTCAGCTTTGCAAGCTGCACCTCCGGAACCTGCGCGGTTGTAACGTCGAACGTAAGCCCGTGTTCCTTGGCAAACCCGGAAAGCGCCTCGTAGTTCTCCTTGATCACTTCGGCCGCGACGTCACGTTGCTCTTCCGCTTCCAGAACCTCTTCCGATTTCTCCACGGCGGTTTCCGCCGTTGACGCAACTTCACCGACCGCAATGACCGGACGCGTTTCGACCGCCTTCGCTTCGGTTGCGGATACTTGCTCACCCACGGCAATGATCGGTTGCATCTCCACCGCTTGCGCCACTTCGGATTGCGCTTGCACCGTCTCCGGTGTTACGTCATTCGCCGGCACGGGAGGCACGCCGAGCAGTCCCTCGACACGCATCAATGCGGTCTGTTCCGCCGCGGCGATTTCCTGCGACATTTTTTGATTGGCCGCTTCAATCTTTCCGGTCGCTTCCGGGACGGACTCCGCCTCTTGCGTCTCAAGAACGCCGAGTCGTTCCAGCGCCTGCTTTTCCTCCTGGGCGCGGCCTTTGAAGATGCTGATGACTTTTTCGCGACCTTCTCCCGCCGCTTGTTCCACGGGGCTCTCGATTCGCGTTTCGGGTATCGGGAGCGCCTCGCGACGTTCTTGCGGCGCCTGTTCCTCCGGGAGGGCTTGTGCGGGAAGTGCCATACGGTAATGGCCGTATGATAGCAGGTTCTTTGACCTTTGCCACCGAGCCTTCTATGCTTGGGCGTATGTCCCCCAAGGCCCCCGCACACACCGTGGACGCGCTTGTCGAGCGCGTACGTGCGTATGACGCGAACGCCGATGCCGATACCATTCGCCTGGCATACGATTTCGCCAAAGAAGCCCATAAGGAGCAGAAACGCGCCACCGGAGAACCGTACATCATCCATCCGCTCGCGACGGCCATGAACCTGGCCGAAATGCGGCTGCCCGCCCCGATCATCATCGCGGGTTTGTTGCACGACGTCCCGGAGGATACGCCGCGCACGCTCGAAGACGTGCGCAACGCGTTCGGAGAGGATGTCGCGAACATGGTCGCGGGCATCACCAAGCTTGGGAAAATCAAATACCGCGGCATGGAGCGATATATCGAAAACCTTCGCAAGATGTTCCTCGCGATGGCAGCCGATGTACGTGTCGTCTTCATCAAGTTCGCCGACCGGCTGCATAACCTCGAAACGCTCGATTCCATCCCTCCGAAAAAACAGTACCGCATCGCCTTGGAATCGCTTGAAATTTACGCGCCGATCGCCAACCGTCTCGGGATGGGCGAGATGAAAGGCCGGCTCGAAGACGCCTCGTTCAAGTACGTGCTGCCCAAGGAATACGCGTGGGTCAAGGAAATCGCCGCGTCCGGACGTGCGGAAAAAGAGGCCTACCTGACTCGCATCATGGAAAAAACCGAGCACGTGCTTCGCGATGCCGGTCTCAAGGATCTCGAGGTGCAGGGACGGAACAAGCACCTCTATTCGCTCTACCGCAAATTGCTCAAGAATGAAAGGAATATCGCCAGGATTTACGATCTGATCGCCGTCCGCGTCATCGTCGATTCGCTTGCGGATTGCTATGCCGCCCTCGGCATCATCCATGCGGAATGGACGCCGCTCAAAGGCCGTATCAAGGATTACATCGCCCAGCCAAAACCGAACGGCTACCGCTCGCTGCACACGACGGTCTTCTGCGAAGACGGCGAAATCGTCGAGTTCCAGATCCGCACCAAGGAAATGCATGCGATGAACGAGTACGGTATCGCCGCGCATTGGTCGTATGACGAAGGCGGCAAGATCAACATGGGTGTCGGTCCGAAGGGTCGGCCGCCGGAGTGGGTGCGTGAACTCGCGGAGATCCAGCGCGAAATGGAGGACCGTAAGGCGTACATCAAGTCGTTGGAGGATTTGAAGATCGACGTGTTCAAGGACCGCATCTTCGTATTCACGCCAAAGGGAGACGTCATCGACTTGCCGGAAGACAGTACCTGCGTGGACTTCGCGTACGCAATCCACACGGAAATCGGAAATACGACGGTCGGCGCAAAAGTGAACGAAGAAGTCGCCACGCTCGACCGCATCCTCAAAAACGGCGACATGGTCGAAATCTTGGTCGATAAATCCCGCAAGGGACCAAATCCCGATTGGGAAAAATTCGTCAAAACGCGAAACGCCAAATCCAAAATCCGGCAAACCGCAAAATCTAGCTTGAGTTCCTGGATCAAAGGGATGCTACCCGGAAAATAATCGAGTAACGAATAGCGAGTATCGTCGGAAGAAATCTTGCACGACGTTACTCGTTACTTGTTATTCGCTGAATCAGCGTCTGAAGCTCCTCATCCGAGTCGAACCGGATTTTGATATCGCCCGTCCCGCGCGCGGATCGGTTGATGCTAACCTTTGTTTTCAAGGCTTCACGCAAACGCGATTCGGCCTCGGCGATATTCGGATCCTTCGTACCGGGAATGCGCTTGCGCACGGAGACCTGCGTTTCCGTCTGGCGCACGGTGAAGTGGCCCGCGAGCATGGCGCGGAATAGATCTATACGCTCCTTGTCCGTCGGAAGCGACAGGAGCGTACGCGCGTTGGATGCCGAGATCTTGCCCTCGACCAAGGCCTGCTGTATTTCATCGGGGAGTTGCAACAGGCGCACAATGTTCGCGACTTGCGGGCGGCTCTTGCCGATTTTCCGGCCGATGTCTTCCTGCGTCATACCGAACTCGTCCATGAGACGCATGTACGCCTTTGCTTCTTCGACCGGATTCAAATCCGCCCGCTGGACGTTTTCGATGATGGCAAGCTCGAGTTTTTGTAGCTCGGTCGCCTCTCGCACCAACGCCGGAATCGTTTTCAATCCCGCAATCGTCGAGGCGCGCAAACGACGCTCGCCCGCGATCAGCTGATACGTCCCGTCCGACTTGGGTGTGACGATGATCGGCTGCAAAACCCCGTGTTCACGGATGCTCGAAATCAAATCCTCGAGATCTCCGTGATCAAAGTGGACGCGAGGCTGGTGCGGATTGCGCTCGATGCTCGCGATCGGAATATCAATTACGCGCTGCCCGACCTGCGCATCGCGTAGAGCGTTGCGTGTAGCGTCGGAAGCTTCCGGCTCTACGCTCTTCGCGCTACGCTCTACACTCGCCGAAGGCGCGGGCTTCTGCGGGATAATCGCTCCCAGTCCCCTACCCAATCCCGATTGTCTTTGAAGGATCATACTCGACGTGATGTTTAAACGCTCCGGATGGCGTAGCCGCCGGCTTCGCGTTCGAGAATCTCCTGCGCGAGGTACTCATACGCCTTCGCCCCCTTGGAGAGCTTGTCAAAATGCGCGATGGAACGACCGAACGACGGCGCTTCCGCCAGGCGAACGTTGCGCGGGATGATCGCTTTGAAAATATTGTTCGGAAAATATTTGTAGAGCTCCTGTACCACGTCGTCCGAAAGGCGCGTCGTCGGGTTGTACATGGTGATAACGGCCCCCAGGACGTCAATTTCCGGACGGATATTCTCTTTCACGAGATTCACCGTTTCGAGCAGCTGTCCGAGACCCTCCAACGCATAGTACTCGGCTTGGACGGGAATCAGGATTTCGTCCGCGGCGACGATGCCGTTCAGCGTAATCATCCCAAGCGTCGGCGGACAGTCGATCAAAATGAAATCGTAGTCGTTCCGGATCTCGAGCAGCGCCTCGCGCAGCTTGAACTCTCGGCGTTCCATCTCCACAAGCTCGACGTTCAAGCCCGCCAGCGCGGTCGTGGCCGGCGCAATATGCAATCCCTCATGCGCCGTCGGTTGTGCCACGGCCCGCATCGCTCGCTGCCCGAGAATCGCCTCATACACGCCACCGTTCAGCGTGCGATGGTCGATGCCGATGCCCGAGGTCGCGTTCGCCTGCGGGTCAAGATCGATAATGAGCACGAATTTTCCCATCTCGGCCAAATACGCGCCGAGGTTGATCGCCGTCGTCGTTTTTCCGACGCCCCCCTTTTGATTGACGATCGAAATGATGCGGGCCATAGGCTTTTGCTACGCGCCCTATCTTACGGGCGTGAGGCTCGGAAGTCAAAGCCCGGAAACCGCCCGTGCCGGCGCAAGATTGAGCCGTTTTTCCAGATGCTTGATATGCTTCTCTTTTTCCTGTTCGAGCCGGGAAGCGTCAAACCCGTATTTGTCCAGGACGAGCGCCGCATAGTTGCCGCCGAGGTAATGCGGGAGGATGACATAGTCCGCCCCTCCGCGATAGAGAAGCATGGCCTCGTCCGGCGATTGCGACATCGAGATAAACAGCGCCTGCTTGTTCCGCCTTCGAAGTTTGTTGAGCAGAAAGAGGTTCGTCTCGAAATCGGGCACGGTTGAAACCAGCATCGAAACTTTTTTGAGATCGAACTCGTCGAGCAGCTCGTTGTCCGCCGCATCACCGTACAGGCACGGAATGCCCCGTGCCTGCAGTCCGTCGATGACGGCCGGGTCGAAATCGATCACGAGGAACGGTTTGCCGCCGCGTTCAAGCAACGGCAGGAAATCCTGCCCGAGGCGATGGAACCCGAAGAGCAGCGCCTCCGGCCGAACGGCGTGTTGTCGCTCCGTGATCGTCGTCTTGCGTTCAAAGATGCCGAGTCGCGGTTTCAGGAGCTTGAACCAGCGGTCCGACGCGTTCATGACGAGGCTCGAGCCCGTGAACGTGACGAGGCCGATCACGGTCACGAGCGTGACGACCGAATCGTCCACATGGCCGAGGGATCGCGCGAGCAGAATGAGGACGAGGGAGAATTCGCTGATTTGCGCGACCGTCAGCCCCACGAGAAACGATGTCTTCCGGCGATACCCCATGAATCCAAGAATAGCCATGACGATCACCGGGTTGCCGACGAGAACGAAGAGCGAGAAGACGACGATGGCCGGCCACAGCGACCCGACGTTGCCGAACGCCAGCTCCGCACCCAGGATGACGAAGAACATCACGAGGAAAAAGTCACGCAGCAACTTCATCTTCGCGCTGATTTCATGATGATACGGCGACGTGGCAAGCGCGACGCCGGCCGCCAGTGCGCCGATCTCGATCGAGAACCCCAGCAGATGGAACAAAGAAGCCACCCCCATGCCCCAGGCCACCGAAAACAGCAGGAGAAACTCCTGCGACGTCGCAAAGATCGGCGTCAACCAAGGCAGAACGAAGCGTGCCGCGAACCAGAGTCCCGCCACGAGCGCGGTCAGCGTAATGACGGCTTGCGTGATGGCGAGGAGGCTCGCCCCGGCCGCCGACGTGGAGACAAGCAGCAGAATCACCGTGGCCGCGAGGTCCTGCACAAGGAGAAGCCCGATCGCGATCCGGCCGTACAATTTTCCCAAGTCGCGCTTGTCCTGGAGGATCTTCAGCACGATGATGGTGCTGCTGAACGTCAGCGCGATGGCGATGTACAGCGCCGGCACCCAGTGATAGCCGAAGCCGAGCGCGATCAGGAAGCCGATCGAGCAGGTAAAGACGATTTGTCCGATACCGGACGCAACGGAGACGCGGCCGACGTCGCGGAGCGCGATCGGATTGAGGCTTAAACCGACGATGAACAACAGCGCGGTGATGCCGAGCTTCGAAAACACGGCGATCGATCCGGGATCTCCAAGCCAGCCAAATACGAGCGGTCCGACGAGCATGCCGGTGAGAATATGCCCAAGCAACAGAGGCAGCCGAAGCCTCTGCATGATCCACGCGACGCCCGTCGCGGCTGCGAAGACGATACTTAACTCAATGAACGTTTCCATTTTGGTGTTGGACTTGTCACTAGTATAACAAAAAAAACAAAGGGCCCGGATACGTGCCGTATTCGCGGTCGCTTGACAAATTCCTTCGGTCAGGTAGGGTCTTCGGTTCCGCCGTGTCGCGGAGCGCACCTTCCACCGAGGTACGAGCATGTACACAGTACAAATCGGTTCTTCGATCATCGATATCCGCCTCGCGGTCGGCGCGGAAGTCGCCGATCTGACCCTCTCATCCGATCCCGATTCCCTGGAGGTCGCGGACCGGGCGCAGGAGCGGCTCATCCAGCCCTTGCTAGGGACGCTCTGGCACGGTGCGGCCGACCTACCGCCGCTCCGAGCCCGATACCTCTTGGAGCTCCCGACAGCCGTCTGCGAGATCCTCGATTTCGGCTGCGCACCCGCCTCCACTCGGATGTCCGAGGTCGTCGAGGGGCTGGCGGCATTCTACGCGTGCCTGCGAGACCCGGGACGCTGGAACGTCGAGGCGGTTCTGCTGATGCCGGACGACCTCACGAACACCAAAAACGGTGAGCGCTACCGAGGGCTGGAGTCCGTCGCATCACGCTCGTTCCGGCTCTTCCCGGCCTCGTTCGCTCCCGGCCGCTATCGCGGCTTGGTTCAGTGCGACGAGCTCATCGGCTCGATCTTCCACGAGTCGGTGCATCTCTGCCTCGAGCAACCGCTCTCAAGCAGGTGGGCACCGCATCTCCACGCGCTCGGCTGGCGCACGACCGAGCCCGGAACGGTTGTTCGGCTTCCCGGGGGGAGCGAGACGACACGCGTCAACATTCTCACGGACGAACTCCCGACGTCATATGCGGCCTTCGGCCAAGACGACGATCGGGCGGAATCCGTGGTCTGCCACGTCTTCGATCCCGCGCGCCTCAGCCCGTTGCGCCGGGAACTCGTCGCGGACACGGTCCGTCGAGACGCGCGTCCGGCGCCGTTCGACCTGCGCGCGTCGAGCGCTCCGGTCCGCCGGACGCGCGCGTGGCGCCCCGAAACGAAGGGATCGGTCTTCGTACCTCGGGGGGCCAACGGCGCGACGACGGAGATCCGGGTGGTCGATTTCGACGAGTTCGTGGCCACGGCCGGGCTTACCGATTCCGCATGAGTCGACCGGCCCGACTGCCCGCTCCTACCCGGAGCGGGTCTTTCTTTTTGCTCATATCAAAACACCCGCCGGTGTGGCGGATGTTTTCTTGGTTGCGGGGGCGGGATTTGAACCCGCGACCTCTGGGTTATGGGCCCAGCGAGCTGCCAGACCATACGCGCATCTTGTCATTCCGTCAAGATTACGCTAATCTTCGCTCGTCAATCCTTGCCGCGGTGGCGGAATTGGTAGACGCACAGGACTCAAAATCCTGCGATCGCAAGGTCATGAGAGTTCGATTCTCTCCCGCGGCACCACGTAAGAATCCCGCAACGGCGGGGTTTTTGTTATGCTTCAACGCATGAAGAAGCAGCTTCTACCATGGTTGATCCTTCCGCTCCTTTCCGGATGCGGTGCATCGGTCGCAACGCATCGACCACCCGACCCCGTCGTTCTGGACGGAACGAAGGATCCCCCTCCGAGTGAGATCCTTCACGATGTTCAGGATGACGAACAGGCGCTGGACAGAACACGCGCTCCGGGAACGGAATTTACAAATCTCTTTTTCGTTCTTCCCGACGGAATGTCGGTCGAGTACGTCTCTTCGATTCAATCCCTAAACCTATACGAACATGAAGGCGGCGGTTCCACCATCGACCGCTCCAAAATCTTCATTCGCTATTTCGACGCAAACCGTTTCCTGACGCTCTCCACCGTGAACATCCACGAAACAAGCGATCTGACGATTGGAACGGAAAAATACACGGCACGCCGATATGAGATCGAAAAGAAACGTGGCGTCTCTGATTTTCCAAACCAGCCGCCCTGGCGGAACGCACGCCACATCGTCACGGATATACGCTCGTCTGACGGATACGGTCGATACTATGTGATCGCAAAAAGCCCCGATCTGGAGCTTCGAGCCTACGAAGCGTTCCTTTCCTCGATCAAGATCGAGTAAGTTACACGATCAGGTTCAAGAGGGCCGCAAGGAACATTACCTGCATGGCGAATCCCGATGCAAGCGTCATGTCTTTCTTTTCGCTGATGAGATTATGGAAGAAGAAATGCAGACGATGGAACCATCGCAATCCCCTCACGCGCCATACTTCATACACCGCAACAAGCAGGTCTGGAAGAATGCCACCCGCGATACCGAGACTCACCGTGAGTCGATTCGTCGGGATGTCGGCATTGAAGAGAAAAAGGATGAAATAAATGGCGATGGCGGCGTCGATGATCACGTAGGCGAGCGCCTTCTTGACTCCGCGACCGGAGACGTAATCTTTGTACTGCTTGGTGTCTCCATGCGGAACGACGTCGCTCAAAAAATGCGACACGATGCCCAGCGTGAAGGCGAGAAAATGTTGTCCAGGGATTTGTTGAGCGATCAACGCGCCGATGGCGGCGTGCGTGGTCAGAAACATACGTCGTTGCGCTGCCGAACAGGATAGCACGAGATATGAAAAAACGCACACAAGGTGCGTTTTTTCATGGTAGCGGGGGGCGGAATCGAACCGCCGACCTCGGGCTTATGAGTCCCACGCTCTAACCAGCTGAGCTACCCCGCCGGGGTGATGTCAGATGTGGGAACGTTTTGCATCTAACATCTGTTATCTGACATGAATGTGCGGCCGAAGTCTAGCAATATTCTTTGACCTTGGCAAGGATGATACGGGCCGTTTTCTCCCAAGAAAAGTTCGACGCTCTCGCCATCCCGCGCTTCCCGTCCAACCGTCCCTCAAACCCGTGCACGATTTCCCGGATCCACGAGAACCTGTCCGTCGGGTCAAGCAGGACACCCGCGTCTCCGATCACCTCCGGAATCGCCCCGCGGCTTGATGCGATCACCGGCACGCCGGCCGACATGGCCTCCAGCGCCATACGTCCGAACCCTTCGTACAGCGACGGCATCAGCAATACGCGCGCACCGGCATATAAGCGGTCACGCGCCTCGTCGTCCGGATGATCAACGCGGATGATCCAATCCCGTTTCGGAATCTCCACATTCCCCCAACCCGTCCGTCCCGCGATCACGAGTTTCACATCGGCCGCCAGAGCCCTTTGCACGTCATCCCACAGTTCGATGATAAACGGAATGTTCTTTCTCGGTTCGATCGTTCCCACGATCAAGGCGTATTCGTCATACCGTGTTTCCGGATCCGCGCTCGACGCTTCCACCCCTTGATACGTCACCGTGACGCGTTGCGGATCAATCCCCGCGACTTCGACGAGCGTCCGCTTCGTATCTTCGCTCACGGCGAATACGTGCGGCGCATTTCGCACGCCGCGGAGAAACAAACGCGTCGTAACGAGCCGCTTGATGCTCGATTGCGGAAACCATTCCGGATGGCGGAAAATCGCGACATCATGCACCCACGGAAACGCGGGCACTGGCAGGAAAGGCGCCACGGCGCCGGATGCCGCGAAGAGCACGTCCAGGCGCTCACGCCTGCAACGCGTCGCGAGTTCCCACGACCGCATGCGTCCTCGAAACCCGATCGTCTCCATGCCGTAGCCGCCCGCGTGTTCACGGAAAGCATCCGCCAGCTCTCTTGACGCATGCGGGACGCCCGCGCCGGCGGTTCCGTCCGTCGGCACATGTCTCAAATCGATGCCGAGACGGATCATTGAGCGGCGGTTCGCGCGGTGGCGCGCGGCCACTCGTAGGCGTCAAACGCCCAATACGTGAGCGCCTTCACGTCCTGGAAACGCGAGTAATGCGTTTCGCCGCCAAGCAGGACGACCAGGAGCTTTTGTCCGTCTTTCCCTTCCGTCATGAGCGCATAATTATGCCCGGCTTCCGGCAGCGTCCCGGTCTTTGCGGCGATGATCTTGTACGGCTCGCGGTTCAACTCCGAAGACAGAAGCAGATTCGTCGTCTTGATGAGATACGGTTTTTTGACGCCGGAAAGCGTCACAGACGATCGCGACATCGCTTCCGTAATCTCCGGATACGCGGCGGCCGCACGCAAGGCGAGGGCGATATCGCGCGCGGTCGCCCGGTTGCGCGCGTCTTCACCGGACGCATCCACGAACGTGGCTCGTTTCATGCCGACCTCCTCCGCTTTCTCATTCATCCGCTTCACGAAATCCTCCGTGCCGAGGCTCGAACGCGCGAGCGCTTTCGCCGACTCGTTGATCGAGCCGACCAGCATCCCTTCGAACACGTCTTCCGCGGTGAATCGCTCGTTGGTCGGCAAGATGGTGCGACCGACGCTCGGCCCGTCCGCAGGTCGAATCTCGACGTTCGCGGCAAAGTCGGGCTTGGTGTCGAGATATGTCATGGCGGCGACGAGTTTGGTGAGGCTCGCAACCGGTCGTACGTCGTCCGCGTTTTTTTCGAACAGCACCGCCCCGGTCTCCGCGTCCATGACAATCGCGGACGGTGCGGAAATATCAATGCCAAGCGATGTCTGCTTACGCTTCACCGGCACGTTCAAAACCGCCGGTCTCGAGACCGGCAACGGATTCCACGCGTAGGCGCGCAACGTGGGCTCCTGGACCGTCTTGAGCGTAAACGCGCTTAAAATCGCAAGCAGGGCGTTTGAATCCATGGCCGGATTTTACGCGGATTTTTCATCCGAGGCAACCAGTTCCTGCAGTGCCTGTTCGACCGCGGAATGCCCACGCAGCTCCGCGTAGTCCGGCAAGTCTTCCGCGCCCGCGAGTCCGATATGCTTGAAGAACGCGACGGTGACGCCAAACGTCGGCTGGCCGAGCCGCACGTCCTCCTTCTGTTCGACCAAGCCGCGTAGCATGAGATTGCGCAGGATGAGCGAGGATTGCACGCCGCGGATCTGTTCGAGTTCCGGACGCGTCATCGGCCCGCGGTACGCCAGGATGGAGAGCGTCTCGAGCGAGGGTTTGGTGAGCTCGCCATGCAGCTCCTGCTTGAGTGCGGAGCGTACCACGCCCGCCGCGTCCGGATGCGTGACGAGTTCCACCGTCTGGCCGCTGCGCACGAGCCGCGTGCCCGAGCCGGAAGATTCGAGCCGTTCATGCAACGCGTTCAGCGCGTCGTCCACATCCTTCGGCGAATGTGAGACGGCTTCCGCGATCTTGCGTGCGGACATGGGCTGCGCCGTGGCAAACAACAGCGCTTCGATCAGGGCATCGAGAGTCATACGGGATGGGTCATGCGAAGTTTGATGTCGGAAAAATGTCCTTCCTGTTCTACGTGCACGATCCGCTGCTTGATCAGTTCAAGAAGAGCGAGGAACGAAACAACCATCTCGTGCTTATCGCGCGATTCCGAAAGGAAGCGGTGAAAGGAGGAATGCATGAGTTTCGCCACACGGTCACGCAACGCCTCGATTTTCTCCTCGATCGTGATCGCGCGCTCCACCGAGGCTTTGGGCAAAGCGATGAGCGGTTCAAGTCGTCGGACAGCCTGGCGATAGAGATCGCGCAACATCGTCGAGGTTACGCCCTCGGGAGGCGTAAACGTCGGCTCCGTGGGCTTGAGGGCCCGGTGCGTTCGCGCGTAGGACGAACGGCCCGCGTTCGCGAGCTCCGCGATCTTCGCGGCCGCCTCTGCGAAGGCTTTGTATAAGCGCAGCTGCGTTTCAAGATCGGGACCTTCTTCCAGCGACGGATCGACCAATGTCGGCAAAATCGCTTTCGATTTAAGATACACAAGCTTCGCCGCCACGACGAGAAAGTCGGCAAGATCTTCCGGCGGGATTTTTCCGTGATTCTCGCGTACATGCGTTACGAACGGCTCCGTCACTTCCATGAGTGACACGTTCGTGATCTCCATCTTCTCCGATTCGACGAGCTGAAGCAGGAGGTCCAACGGCCCCTCGAACTGCTCGATACGAACGGAGTAAGCCATGACGTCGTAGATCGTAAGTCGTAAGTCGCAAAAAAATACTTGTATCAAGTTTTGCGGTTTGCGATTTGCGGTTTGCGGATTTGGATGTGTGCCTCCTTCAACCGCGTCTCCTCGATCTCGCTCGGTGCGCCCATCAGGAGGTCGCGCGCGTCCCCCGTCTTCGGGAACGGGATGACTTCGCGGATGTTGGGCTCGTTCGCGAGGATCATCACGATGCGGTCCAGCCCCGACGCGATCCCGCCATGCGGCGGCGCCCCGTATTCGAACGCCTCCAGCATGTGGCCGAACCGCTCTTCGATCGTGTCCGCATCCAGTCCGAGCAACTCGAAGACGCGGTTCTGCAACTCGCGTTGATGGATGCGGATCGATCCGCCGAAAATCTCGTAGCCGTTCAGGACGAGATCATACGCGTTCGCGCGCGTCTTGAGCGGATCGCGATCGAGAACGTCGCGATCCTCTGGCAGCGGCGACGTGAACGGGTGGTGTACCGCTTGGATGCCGCCTGCATCGCTCTTTTCGAACATCGGAAAGTCCACGATCCACGCGAACGCAAGCTCGTCCGGATCGTTTTTGTCTTTACGCAAATCGGGCTTGTCCGACCCGTATTTCTCCATTGTTTCCGCGTATGAAAGACGCGGGAACGGAACCTGTGAAATCCGTTTGTTCAGCGTCACGGCTTTCACGAGCTCGATCATCATGCCCTCGATGAGCGAAAGGACGTCTTCACGATCGACGAACGAAAGCTCTATGTCGAGTTGCGTGAATTCGGGCTGACGATCCCCGCGCTGGTCCTCGTCGCGGAAGCATCGCGCGATCTGGAAGTATCGCTCGATGCCGCCAACCATCAGCAACTGTTTGAACTGCTGCGGCGATTGCGGAAGCACGTAAAACCGTCCCGGATGCAAACGCGACGGCACGAGATACTCGCGCGATCCCTCCGGCGTCCCTTTGGTGAGGTTCGGGGTCTCAACCTCCAAAAAGCCACGGGCGTGCAAATAGGACCGAAAAAAGGTGATGACCTTGTCGCGTAATTCGAGATTACGGAGCATGCGCGACGAACGCAGATCGAGATAGCGGTATTTTAATCGCAATTCCTCGCTGATGCCGGACGTGTCTTCCAGTTCGAACGGCGGTGTTTTTGCCGCGTTCAGAATCTCCACGTCCTTGGCGAGGATTTCGATGCCGCCCGTCGGCACGTTCGGATTTACCTGCATCTCGCCGCGCTTCTGAATGACACCTGTTACGGTCACGCAAAACTCCGGGCGCAGCTCCTTCATCGCCGCCTTGCCCCGTTCGCTCAACTCGGCCGGCACGAGGACGACCTGCGCGATGCCCGAACGGTCGCGCAGATCCAAAAACGCGAGTTTCCCCATGTCGCGCCGGACATGAACCCATCCCTGAAGGAGCACTTCCTCCCCAATCTGCGCGACCGTGTCGCGGATCATCGTCCGTTGCATAGACGGCTATCTCACCAAAAACGCTAACGGGCCGCAACCGGCAGGGCGAGAACGGCCAAATCCTTCGGGTCGACACCGTAGGCACGCACCTCCACGCTCCCGTCAAATCCGGGCGGAATCGTATAGACCGCCTCCCACGAGTCACCCTCTTTTTTTTCAAACGGAGCAACCTTTTCTGGGCGCTTGATTTCGCTGTCCACCACTTGGACCACGTAAAGATCGGCGTTTGTGATCATGCCCGTCATGGTCGCAAGGAATGTGACTCTGGTTCCGGCGGGCGCGAAATAGGTTCCGTTTGCGTTGGACATGCCGCGCGGCTCCACTTTGATGATAAACGGCGCTTTTTCGGAGGTTCGCGTCGCGCCGGACGGCGACCCTTGCTCGAGGCCTTCGTACGGCGTACCGGCAAGCGATCCGCCGGTTTGGATTTGAAGCAGGACGATTGCATCCGCGAGATTCCAGACCATGCTGCGATCACAGTCGCTTCTCGTGCCGGCGATGCACTCTCGATAGCGCTTGATGTCCTCCGATGCCATCCGTGCCAGGATCGGAGGCAGGATCAGGAGCGCGAGAAGCGACACCGTGCCGATGCCGATCCACACCTTCAACGCGGTTTTCGTCATACCTGGCACATGATAACACACTACTCGGCCATCTTTGCGACGGCGGGAGATCCCGTGAGATGCACGCGAAGGTCGACCGGTTCATGTCCTTCGGCCGTTGATCCATAAAGAAGAAGGTCGGGACCGTCAGCCACCAAGAGACGATCCTCAATCCAAAGTAGCGGCATACCGAGCCCGCTCAATCCGAACCCGTCTGAAGCGGTAGCCGTAAAGGACCCGTTTTGCATCCATGTGGCAACACGCTCATCGATCGAAAGAACGCCGACAAAGACCGAGTCCTTGCTGCCACTCACCAAATCCTTGTCCCCATGAGCCGAAATTTTATATAGCCCCGAGGGTCCTGACGGACCGGACTCGATCCCCTCGCCCGGTGTGAATGTGGAAAACCAAACTGCGCCTCCCGAGAAACCGAGGACATTCGCAAACTCCGGTATGTCGGCGATAGAGGTGATCTGTCCCGCGCGCGATACGTTCAACACTCGGACGCGATCCGTCCGCGCGACGACCGCGGCGTGGCGCTCGTCGAACATTCCGAGCAGTCGCGGCTCCGCGTACGCTTCCCCCGTCGGCGCGCGCAGGACGACGTTCCAGTCGCCGCCGTCCGTCAACGTCACGCCGCGGTCGTCGTTCGGGACAAGTCGCAGCGCCGACGCCTCGTGCATGGATTCCACGCGCCATCCTTTTGCGACCTCCACGGCCGTCGCCTCGCCGTCGCGCAAATCGACGGCGTACAGGCCGTCTCGGTCCGCGTTCGCAAGACGCACGCCGACGAGCACGCGTCTCGGTACTTCGTCCGCCGCGATCACGGGCGTCGTCGCCGACGGGGACGCGTCGGCCGCGGGGGCGGGCTGGTTGAGGGTATACGCGACTCCGGCGACCAGCACGGTGGCAACGATCGCGCCAACCCAGCTTGTCGCACGGCCTCCGCGCCTCCGTCGTCGGGACATAGAGCCAGTTTACAGAAAACAGTTGACAGATGACAGAACGGCGATCTGTTCACTGTCAACTGTAAACCGTCACCCGTAAACTCTTCTATGGTTCCAGCCTGTTCAGTAACCGCGGGAACGGAATGGTTTCGCGAACATGGTGGATACCGCAGATCCACGTCACGATCCGCTCGAGGCCGAACCCGAAACCTGAATGTGGTACCGAACCGTATTTCCGCAAATCGAGGTACCACTTGAACGCCTCTTCCGGCAGACGGTGCTCGCGAATACGTTTGAGCAGTTCGTCGTGATCGTCCTCACGCTGCGAACCGCCGATGATCTCGCCATATCCTTCCGGCGCGAGCAGGTCGGCGTTCAGCACGCGCGTCGGATCGGACGGATCGCGCTTCATGTAAAACGCCTTCACGGCCGCCGGATATTTCTCGACGAAGATCGGCTTGTCGTACTTCTTGGTCAGCATGGTTTCATCGTCCGCGCCCAAATCGTCCATGTCGCCGATATCCGAACCCATCTCGCGCAATGCCTTGATCGCCTCGGCATGCGTCATGCGAATAAACGGCGCCTGCACCTTCTTGAGCGGCTCCTGGTCGCGTTCCAGGATCTTCAATTCCGTCTGCCGGTTCTCGAGCACGCGTCGCACGATGAACGAGATGAGCGATTCCTGGATCTTGAGGTTCTCTTCGTGTTCGAGGAACGCCGCTTCCGCATCCATCATCCAAAATTCGATGAGATGACGTCGCGTTTTTGATTTTTCCGCTCGGAACACGGGACCGAAATCGAAACAGCGTCCGACGGACGCGATCGCGGCTTCGAGATACAGCTGACCGGATTGCGAAAGATAGGCCTTCCGTTCGCCGAAATAATCTATTTCAAACAGCTCGGTCGTACCCTCGCAGGCGTTGGGCGTGAAAATCGGCGAGTCGATTTTCGTAAAGCCGTTGTCACGCATCCAGTCGTACGTGGCGTGGATGACCTCGTCGCGGATTTTTTGGATCGCCCATTGCGCGGGAGATCGCAGCCACAAATGCCTCTGATCGAGCAGGAAATCCGGGCCGTGCTCCTTTTTCCCGATCGGATATTCTTCCGCCTTTTGTATCAGCACGACATTCGTCGCCTGCAACTCGTACACGCCTTCCTGTTTCGGATGTTTGGAGACGACCCCCGTGACGATCACCGACGATTCGATCGTCGCTTCGACGGCCGCGCTCCAGCTCGCCTCGTCCACGCCGTTTTTGGCGATCACGGCCTGCGCGAAGCCGGAGCCGTCGCGCATCTGCAAAAACGCGATCGAGCCGCTGGAGCGTGCGTTATGCGCCCACCCCTTGATCGTCACCGTCTCGCCGACATGGGTGGCGAAGTCCTTGATAAAGACGTCCATAGAGGGCTCGAGCATAAAATAAAAAGAGCCCGCGCGTCTAGCGGGGCGTAAGCCGGGCCTTGGATCGGCGGAAGTCGATCGCCCTTCGGTGCGACTCGGACCTCCGGCGGCGATTGGCCCGCTTCCGATTGAACTGCGCACCGGTGTAGATCCCGACGACGCGGTTCTTCTGGTCGTGAACCGTGAGAAAGATCGGCCGTCCGCGCTCGTCCGCGCTCCGGAGAATGAAATACCCCTTGCGGGTCCGCTCTCCGGTATCGCCGGCCTCGGCGACGTACGCGCGCACGCGCTCGATGAGTCGCCGGAACTCATTGCGCCAGGCGCCGGCGAAGTCGAGCGGAAAAGGTCGCGGTTCGGAACGATCCCGAACCCAGGCCTTCATGCGACGATCGTGTTCGCGAACGCGCGCCTGCGCCGCTTGTCGGAGGTAGTCTTGGAGACCCTCCGCGCATCCGAGCGCATGACGTACGAACTGGTTCAGTACGCGCGGCGCGACCGAGCCGGACTCGAAGAGCAACACCTGGCGCATGAGCGCGCGCAGCTCCTCGACGGACGGCTCGGGCCGCTTGGGACGACGCTTCGGCCGAACCTCCGTGACCGGTCCCTCGGCGAACGGGGTCGTGGCGTCCTTCAAACGGGCGCGCGCGGTGACGACGTACAGGAACACGAGCAAGGCCAACGGATCGTGCGCCTCTTCCTTTCTCGGCGAACGCGGCCCGTGAAGCATGCGGAGCCTCGGGCGTTCGCGGGACGAATCATGCAGGACGAAGTGGGACGGACGGATGCGCGCTTGCGCATGATGGTGCATCTATGAACCTCTGGAATGGGTGTGCCGTTCCGAAAGGAAGCAAAAGGAACGACCCAAGCGTTCCACGCGGAACGCGCTACGTCAAAATCGCGACAATGGTCGCCGGTCCGTGCGGACGCTCTGTCAACGGCGTTTCCGCAAGCGCGGCTTCGACGATGGATGCAACCTCGCGAAACGCGAGACCGGATGCCGTTACCGAAAGCGAGAAGGCGAGCGGCGCGTCCGGCAACACACGCAACAGTTTTTCCGCCTCGTTGCCGACGGCCGCGCGCTCGCACGCGGGCGCATACCCGAGATCACGCATCAAGCGCAGGGCCGCGGCCGCATACAGGAAGCGCGCGCGCTCCGGACTCGGTTCGCGCACGGCCCGACGCCACGTCGTCGCCAGCTCTTCGAGCAAGTCAAATACGGCTTGGTCGGCCACACCCGGTCGTGTCAGACGATCGACGAGATTCGCGAAGGCTCCGAACGTGGCGATCGCGCCCAACCGCAATCGAAGATCCGTCTGCGCGCCATCGGCATGCGCGACGGCGAGCTTGTCGAACGACGCCCCGATCGCGATCATCACATCTGCCTTGGTGAGCGGCTCGAGATGCCCTCGTTGCTTCGCTTTCCACGAACGCACCCCGCGCGCCACCGCCTCGAGTTTTCCGTGTGCTCGACCGAAGAACGTAATCCACGCATCGTGTTCGCGATACGGTTCCGATTTCAGCACATAGGCCGTGTCACGCAGGTAAGGCATCGAGATACGCCTGCAAAATCGCGGCCGCGGCCAAATCATCGCGCTTTCCCCTGCCGCCCATTTCCTTTACCTGGTCGGCGGCGATTTTGGACGTCAGCGTCTCGTTCTGCTCGACCACGTCAAAGCCGTCCAGCCTTAACCGCTGGATGAATTGCCGGATCTCCTTTGCTTGCGCCGTCTCCCGCGCCTGGTCGGCCAGCGGCCGCGGAATGCCAACAACGATGCGTTCCGCGCCCTCGCGGGCCGCCAGTTCGTGCAATCGCAAAAACACGTCCTCCATGTCCTCGTTGACAATGACGTTCCATGGCGTCGCCACTTTCGTCACGTCGTCACCCAACGCCACGCCGATGCGCGAGGAGCCGTAATCCAGGCCGAGGAGTCTCATATTGGGAAAGTCTAGCGCAGCTAGTAGCTAGTAGCTAGTCGCTGCAAAAAATCCGCCTTAGGCGGATCAGTCGGGGCCGGACGTTCCGTCCGGGATGTCGGAGAACATCGCGTTCTCGACGCGCTCGAGATCGAGCAGGGTACCGGGCGGACGCGCCAGCCGAAGGTCGGTCTGCGGCAGCGGAGGCTTGATCCTGCGCGTCGGCGGGTCGGCCGGACCGTAGCCCGGGGAAAACGTCTCACCGTCCCAATCGTCGGGAATCCTTCCCATGCTTCCTCCTCCTCGACAGTTAACAATTGACAGTTATCAGTTTACAGTATCCGAACTGGAACAGGTTATAGATGAACTATTTCTCTGTTATCTGTCAACTGTTAACTGTCATCTGTAAAACTGCCCCCATGGTCGTCTATCCTTCGTTCAAGCACGAACGCGAATTGATCGCGCGGGGCGTTTCGCTTCTCGCCGGCGTGGATGAAGCGGGATGCGGGTGCTGGGCCGGTCCCGTGTACGCCGCCGCCGTGATCCTGCCGCTGGATTCGCGCATCGGCATGATCCGGGACTCGAAAACATTGAACGATGCGCAGCGCTTGAGACTCGTCGAACAAATCAAAATAAAAGCCACGGCGTGGTCGATCGGCACGGCATCCGCGCAAGAAGTAGATGCGCTGAACATCAGACAAGCCGCTTTTCTTGCAATGAAGCGCGCGATCGAGACGCTTGCGACGCAACCGCAAGCCGTCCTCTGCGACGGATTCATGATTCCGAACCTCACGATCCCCTGCCACCGCGTCGTGCAAGGCGACAAATACGCCAAGTCCATCGCGGCCGCGTCCATCCTCGCGAAAACCGCTCGCGACGCGGAGCTTGAGAAACTTGACGGAGACTATCCCGGATACGGGTTCGCCGATCACAAGGGATATGGCACCAAAAAACATCAAGACGCCTTGAAAAGACTGGGTCCGTCTCCGATCCATCGGATGAGCTATGCGCCGCTGAAACGCCTCGTCGCGGCTTGACAAAACCGGTTTTGTCCCGTACACACGCACAAGCTCCCTCACATCTTTTTCGACTGACTGAACCCCACAGGAGGTCTCTCATGACCGATCGATCCGATCGTAAGTCCTCGACGAACAACCCGATCGTCACGCGCTCGACCGACCTCGGCGACCCGAATATTGTCGAGACCGTTCGACGCGAAGACGGCGTCATCGTCACCACGGTGTCCGGTGAGGCCGATCCCTCGTCCTTCGAGGGCGTCCGCCACCGCGTCATGACCGAGCTCGACGGCCGGCCCGCGTGCTGGTTGCTCGACGCGAGCCGCCTCAAGAAGTTCGACCGCGAGGCCGTCGAGCCCCTCGTCGAACTCCTCATCAACCTCAAGGCGCGGGGCGGCCTCCGCGCCGTCGTCATCGTCTCCGATCCGAGCGTCCGCATGATGCTCTCGTCCGTGAGCATGCAGTCCGTCCCGTCCGGCGGCCTGCCGCTCGAGTGCGTGGAGAGCCTCCGCGCCGCGAACATCCGTCTTCGGGTATCCGTCGAGGAGGCGCGATGACGTCGCGCCGCGATCCGACGCCGGCCGGCACGGTGAGCTCGACCAAACTGGACCTCCTGAAGTACGAGATGTTCAGCCTGATCACGACGGAGGAACTGACGCCGGTCGGCGTCGGCGTCCTCGCCGCGCAGGCGCGTCTGCGATTCAACCACAAGATGGTCTGGTCGATCGGCGCGTCGGGCCTCAAGCGGATCAGTCGCGAGGCCCGCGAGCCGCTCGTCGAGCTCTTCAACGAGTTCCGTGCACACGGCGGCATCCTGATCGTCGTCATCGGCGCGCCGGATGGCTTTGTCGGCTCGGCCTTCCAGACCTGCGCCTACAAGGCGGGCAACGTCCCGCTCAAGTCCGTGAAAGACGCGAGCGAGGCGAGCAAGCTGATCGATACCTTCCGAGCCCAACAGTCCGGGGCCGGTGCCTGATCCCGCATTCCGCGGGTTTTTTCTTTTGAATAATTTCTGAGCTCCTGTCCCCATGTCTTCGCGTAGGATAGGATGGCGACGTGACAGGAATTCGTATTCTGTTTGTCGGCGATATCATGCTGGGTCGCAAGGTCGCAACGCGGACGATCGCTTCCGGCGACCCGACGTTTGCGTTCCGAAGATTGCCTGAAGGCTGGATTTCATCTTTTGATTACTCCGTGGGAAATCTTGAGGGACCTGTAACGAACATCCGACTTCCGCCCACCGAAGAAGTCGACAGAAATCTTGTCACGTTCGACCCGGAGCTTCTGATCCGTCTGCATGCCATCGGGATCGACCTCAAGATGGGCTTTGATCCTTCCGTGCTGCCCGTTCTTCGCGATCAGGGCTTTCGCGCGTTTTCGCATGCGAATAACCACACCCTCGATCAAGGAAAGGCCGGTTTTGAGGAATCCGTTCGTCGGTTACGGGAACAGGGCTTCGTCGTCTTCGGACATCCGAAACGAGCGGATGCGATTGCCTACCGGGCCGTATCCATAAACGGCACGTCGTTCGGACTTTGCGGCTTCAACCTCATCGGAAACGAGCTTGATCGATCGAGCGCCGCGGAGACGCTGGCACGAGTTCGTGCGGAGGTCGACATCCTGATCGTCCTACCGCACTGGGGGCCGGATTTCCAAGACCATCCCGGCCCACGGGAGCGTGAATTCGCACACTGGCTCGTGTCGAACGGCGCGGATTTGATCATTGGCGGACATCCGCATGTGGAGCAAGGGTTCTCGCTCATCGGCGGCGTGCCCGTCGCTTGGTCGCTCGGAAATTTCATTTTCGATCAGGAGTGGTCCGAGAACACGTGCCAAGGATTCGCGCTCGCCGTCACCGTGGATCGACAAGGATGGATGCTCGAGCCGATCCCATACACCATTGAAACCTGCCAACCGCGACTGCTCGTCAACATGGAACGCGAACATAGGCTGAGGCGACTCGGCCAAATCTCGGATGATGATCTTGCCCAAAGCGTCACAACGGGCTCCGTGAAAGGAAATTGGCGCGTCCGCCCTCCAACCTAAGCACCTTGTCCGCAAACGGAACTTCCGAGGGACGATGCGTGACGATGATGGTTGTTTTCCCTTGAGCGGCCCGTCGCACGGCTTGCATCACCTCTGTTCCTGTTTTTGCGTCCAAAGACGCGGTCGGCTCGTCGAACAGGAAGAGGTCGGGATCCTGCGCCAGAACTCTTGCAAGCGAGAGGCGTTGTTTTTCTCCTTCTGAAAACGCGCCCCCGTCGGTTCCGACCATCGTATCATACCCCTGAGGTAACCGGAGGATTCGATCATGAATGGCCGCTTTGCGAGCGGCGTCTTCCGCGCGAGCGCATCCGCCTTCAGGTGCCGCGTAGAGGATATTTTCCATGATCGTTTCCGGCAAAAGCACGTTTCTCTGGGACATGAATCCGATGCGTGAGCGAAGATAGCCTGGAGAATAATCAGTGAGGGGTCTGCCGTCGAACAGAATAGAGCCCGCAGTAGGCTCATAGAATCGCAGCAACAGCAGCGCGATGCTGGATTTTCCGCCACCGGTTTCACCGATCACGGCCACCGTTTCACCGGCATTGATACGAAAAGAAACATCATCAAGCACAAGCCTGTCCGGTTGATCGGGATAGGCGAACGACACACGATCAAACTCAATCGTGCCTTGAAGAGGAAAGCATCGGACGTGTTCTCCTCGTGGTTCTTGATCCGGGTGCGACAAGACCGTCTTCACGCGGTCCGACGAAACCCAAGCATCCTGCAATCCCAGGGGGATGGATACAAGACCCGAAAGCGGTTCAAACAGCTGAATCGTATATCCAAACAGAGCGACAAGCGTGCCGATAGTCATCGCGCCTCCGGCAACCGCGATCCCCCCTCCGAAAAACAACCCGGCAATCGTCAGGGCCGTGATGGCGCCTATCAATCCCAACGAGCGCAATACCTTGGACAGGTAATGAATCGTGAGTTCGCTCTGTTTGCGCGTCAACCGATCCTGCGAATCAAGTTCCCGCTTTTCTTGCACCGATGTTTTCACGAGGAGATAATTCGGTAATCGCGTCGTAAAAAAATTCAACACTCCGATATCGGCATGCGCCATGCTTTCCGCTTGAGTTCTCAACGTTCGCTGATATCGGCGTTGCACAAACGCATAGAGCGGCATGACCAGGATCAGGAAGCCGACGACCGTCGCGTTCAAACTGGCAACAAAAATGAGAATTACGCACAAACGGGCGCTATGGACGAACACACGTTGTGCGGCGGATAACAACGATCGGATATTTGATACATCCGTCGTCAAGAGCCGGATCAGGTCTCCTCGATCATATCGCCTGAACGCCTGGTACGTCATGAACGTGATGCGCTCAAACAGCCGATGTCGGAGAGACAACGTCACGCTTTGAATCAACCGTTCGAACGCCATTCCGTACACATACACGAGTAGCAGGCTGATAAGCTTCGCCAAAAGCAAAAAAACGATGGCCGGCAGAAGAAGATGAAAACGTCGGGAGCTTAAAACGTCGTCGATGATAAATTTTAAAATGAGCGGATCCAGCAAGCTGGAGGCCGTCGCGATAAGCGATAGCAACATCAGGACCCATAAACGAACCCTGTCTTTGTGTTCTAGTATTCCGGTAAGCGTCATGTCTCGGAGTGTACATCAAAAAACCCGCTTATGAGCAGGCTTTTTGTATAGGGTATTTGTTTTCCAAAAACCCGGGAGCTTTATCAAATCAAGAAGGGATGGCGATGTCGGTGAGAGTCTGAATGACTTCATGCAACTTCACCTGCACATCTTTGCTCGGGGCCGAGGCCGCGACGGCTGACAGCGTCAGAATGGCTTTTTCCAAAGGGGACTTCAACATAGTAACACCTCCCTTCCGAGTCGAAAGCGACTATATCTAGTTTACCATAAGGAGGTTCATAACGTTACAAAAATAAAAATAAGTCTTATTCTTCAAAAGATTTTTATTACCTGTGGATATTATTACGGACGATCACAAGAAGAATTACAGACGGTAAAAAAAGAACGGCTCCGAACGAATCTGGAGACCGTTTAGCGTGCATGGTCATGGACAACCAGGATCCGACACAACTCGTGGGTATCATGCCCCACCCACGTGAAATCAAGAGTGTATTTTCCGTTCGGCACATAGATCATGGGAGCCTTCCTCCCCCGGCTACCCAGGGATCCAAGCGCGACGACGGGGTAGCCGCCGGCAGCGGCACGGAACACCCGGTCGAAAGATAAGAGTTCCTCATATGTACCTGGTCGCTGACCTCGCTTCCAAAGCGCAATGAGAGTGGTTCGGATATCGCGGTTATCCCAGGGCATCACGAGCGAAAACACCCGCTCCTGCGAACCTCCGACGGGAGCTCGAACGGTCACAACCGATTCGAACGCTATCCATTGATAAGACGGATGTACGCAATCGAACTGCCTGCACAACTCTTCGAACGTAGGTCTGCGGTATTCGACTGGCGCCTTCATGAGCTCCATGCCTATCTCCCGGGCTTATTTGTCAAATCTCGAGCCGCTTCAGGGTAGGGTTTTTTTGGAAGGTTGTCAATCGCCAATTAGAAAAGAAAAAGACCCCGATGCCGGAGTCTTCTTCTTTGGTAGCCCGTAGGGGAATCGAACCCCTATTTTCCCCGTGAGAGGGGGATGTCCTAGCCATTAAACGAACGGGCCGTTTGGGCAGGTGTTAGGTATTAGGTTTTAGGTGTTAGCTTCGGAGCTGAAACCTACAACCTGAAACCTGAGTTTACTTCCTCTGCCATGCCGGTTCCTGACGGACGAGCAGCTCGCTTGCGCGCATCGGCTCGGCCATCAGTTCTTTCATGACGCGCTCCATGCGCACGCCTTTCGTCTCGAGCGCACCTTGCGACGCCTTCGCCAGGATGACGTCTCCGGGACGGATCAGGTCCTGCAGGAGGAGTCCTGCTTCCGGCGTATCATCGATGACGTACACGCGTTCGGACGAAAGTCCTTTTGCGGTCGCGCCTTCCGCCATGGCGCGGCCGAATATACCACAACAAACCAAGACGTCAATCCCCAGCTTCGCCGCTTCCGCACCGACGCGCCGATGCATCTCCTCCGCCTTCTCGCCGAGTTCGCGCATCTCGCCCAAACAGGCGATTTTCCGTTGACCGGGGTCGAGGTTCAACGACGCGAGATCTTTCAGCGACTGCAAAACGGAGGCGGGTGATGCGTTATACGAATCATCGAATAACGTCGTGCGTTTGATGCCCGGGATGATCCGCGTGCGTCCGCGTACCGGACGGAAATGCTCGGCGAATTCGTTGATCTGCTCCGGCGGGACATCCAACGCCTCCGCCACCGCCGTCGCCGCCGCGTACGCATACGCGACCGACGTGCCGTAGACGCCGGGCAGGAACGTCTGATAGGAACGATGGTAATTTTCGAGCGTCACGGCCAGTCCGGTCGGCGTCTTTCCGTGCGGTCCGTCTTCCGTGACGATGTTCGATCGCACGATCCGCACGTCCGACCCGTCCGCTTCGCCAAACGTCAGGACATGTTCATGCGTAAGATGGCGCATCGCGAACACTTTCTTGTCATCCGCGTTCAGGACCGCATCTCCGCCCGGCTTGAGCGCCTTCACGAGCGTGGACTTTTCCTCGATCAGTTCGTCCAGGGATCCGTAATTCCCAAGATGCACCGGCGCGAGCGAATCGTCATTTGACGTGATCGCCGTCACGACCGCGACATCCGGCGGCGCCACGGACGTCAAATGCACGAGATCACCAGGTTTGTCCGCACCCATCTCAAGCACGAACGTCGTGATACCCGTCTTCTTCAGTCCGGTCGAGATCAACCACGCATCCGCAAGCAGCGCGATCCACGCTCCCGCGTTCCGCCCCGGTGCCGCATGTCCGAACACCGTGAGCGGCACGCCAAGCTCGTTGTTGTAACTCGCCTCCGGCACGCGCACGCGGCGCTCCGGCAGGTCGGCCCGGAGCATCGCGCCGATCGCCTGCTTGGTCGTGGACTTCCCGACCGAACCCGTCACCGCCACGACGACCGACCCTTCGCGGCGAAGGGTCTTCGCGGCCGCAGAGGGATAACTACTAGAACACGAGACATGCGGCCGCGCAAGCGCTTACGACGGCGTCGTCGTGGCGGCGGTCGGTGGTTCCGGGGCCGGTGACGGGGGCGGCGGCGCGGGCGTATCGGTGATCGGACGTTCGGGTGGGACTTGAAGATATTTCAGCAGGAAGGCCGCCATCTCGCCCCACACCGGCGCGGCCGACGCCTCGGCGTATTGTACCGTACGCGGCCGGTCGATCTTGACGAGCATCACGAACTTCGGACTGTCGCTCGGGGCAAAGCCCGCAAAGGACCCGATCGTCGCGTCCTGAAGATAACCGGGGCCGTTCGGGTTCGGAATTTGCGCCGTCCCCGTCTTCCCGGCGACGTAATACCCCGGTACGGCCGCGCGCTTTCCGTGCCCGTACTCCACGACATTCACCATCATTCCGGAAACGAGCCGCGCCGCGCGCGTGGAGACGGCTTCACGGATCACGGACGGTGCGGTCACCGTCTTCGTCCCATCCGGCGCGATCACCTCCTGCACGAGATACGGCCGCATGAGCGTCCCGCCGTTGGCGAGCGCCTGGAAAGCGGAAACCATCTGCAACGGCGTGGCGGTAATCCCCTGCCCGTAGGATGCCGTCGCGGCGTAGATCTGCCCCGGCTTGTCGAGCGGACGGATGTCGCCCGGCGCTTCGGGTCCGATCTCGATGCCGGTTTTCGTCCCGATGCCGAACTTTTTTACATACTCCCGAAATCGCTCCTTGCCGAGCAAGCGCTGGACGAAAATGGTGCCGGTATTGAGCGATTTTTGCAGGACGTCCGTCATGGTCTGGATGCCGTGCGCCTTCTTGTCCGAGTTGCGGATCGTGAAATCATCGATCCGCTCCTCTCCCTTATCTTCATACGTGGTCCGCGGGTTGATGAGCTGCGCGTCGAGTGCCGCCGCGACCGTGATCGGCTTGAAGATCGAGCCCGGTTCGTACGGCGTGAACACGGCGGGATTGTTGAGCACCGCCACCGAGGAGATGTCGCCGTAGTTAGCCGGATCAAAATCAGGCGCGGAACACATCGCCCAGACGGCGCCGGTCGCCGGATCCATCACGATGATCGTGCCGCCGTCCGCCTCGAAGTCCCGCACCGCGTTCGCGATGCGCCGGCATGCCTCGTATTGGATGGTCCGATCGAGCGTCAGGACGACGTCGGAACCGTCTCGCGCCTCCTGCAGCTGCGTCGTGCCGATGGAGAGACGGCGGCCGGCGGCGTCCGTTTCGATCTGGATGGACCCGTACGTACCCGCCAGCGCGGCATTCAACGAACCCTCGATCCCGTACCGGCCGACGCGATGGCCCTGTTCGTTCTGACCGACGAATCCGAGCACGTGTCCGCCAAGCCCCTGCTCCGGATAAAACCGGTTTGGCGCCTTGAACACGCCGATCCCGGGAAGCCGCTCATCGCGCAACGCTTCGGCCCGCTCCATCGGCACGTCACGCGCAATGACGCGATACGTGCCGGTCGTGATCGAAAAAAACGGAAACAGCTCATCAAACGCAACGCCCGTGAATTCCGAAACGATGCGCGCCGTGGAGCTCGCATCCCGAATCTCGCGCGGGATCGCAAACACGTTCCAGACCTCACGGTCCGCCGCGATCGTCCGCAGGGACCCGTCAAAACGGTCCTTCAGCAGGACGGATCCGCGTTCCGGAACGAGCTGCGCGGCCGCCCCGTGCTGGTCCGAAGCGAGGAGCTTGTAGGTTTCATGCTCGACCACTTGAAGCTGAAACAACCGCGCAATGACGGCAAGAAATCCGAGAGTGATCAATCCGCCGACAAACCACAAACGCCCCCGGATATCGGGTTCGTTCGAACGCTTCCCCAGCGGCCTGCGCACCATGCCGGCTTATTGTAGCAAATACCTCTTCCCCTTCAGTTTCTCCGGCAAATAGTCCTGATCGACGGGCCCATCGAAGGCCGGATTGTATTTGTAGCCCTTTCCGTATCCCAATTCCTTCATGAGCTTGGTCGGTGCATTACGGATATGCAGCGGTACCGGTTCGTTCGGGGCGTTCCGGATATCCTCGCGCACCGCGCCATATGCCTCATAGAGCGCGTTCGATTTGGGCGCGAGCGCGAGATAGACGGCCACCTGCGCCAAATGGACATTGCATTCAGGCATCCCGAGGAAATGGGCGGCCTGGTATCCCGCCACGGCCTGCACGAGCGCATTCGGATCGGCCAGACCGACATCCTCGGACGCGAACCGCACGAGCCGTCGCGCGACGTACAGCGGGTCATCGCCGGCTTCGAGCATGCGACCGAGCCAATACAGCGCCGCGTCGGGGTCGGATCCGCGCATCGACTTGTGAAGCGCAGAGATAATATTGTAATGTTCCTCGCCGCTTTTGTCGTAGAAAAGATGGGTGCGCTGCAACGCCTCTTTCACGAGTGCGAGGGTGATACGATACTTGCCCCGTGACGGTGCCGCGGCTTTCGACGCGAATTCAAGCGCGTTCAACGCATGCCGCACGTCACCGTCCGCCATGGCCGCCAGCGACTCGATGACGCCGTCCTCCGTCGCGTACCGCTTCGCGAGACCTCGCTCGTCTTGCAAAGCGCGCCGAAGCACGCGCTCGACCTCCTCGTTTGAAACCTTGTTCAGCACGAAGACCTTGCCACGCGACAGCAACGCGGCATTCACCTCGAAACTCGGGTTTTCCGTCGTCGCGCCGATCAGTGTCACCGTCCCGTTTTCGACGAACGGCAAAAGCGCGTCCTGCTGGCCCTTGTTGAATCGATGGATTTCGTCGATGAACAGGATCGTTCTGACTTGATGATATTTTTCATCGGCCTCGGCGTTTTTCACGGCCAGACGAATGTCCGAAACCCCCGACATCACGGCCGACAATTCCACGAACTTCGATTTCGTGAGTTGTGCGATCACCTTCGCGAGCGTCGTCTTTCCCGAACCAGGCGGTCCCCAAAAGATCATCGACGGCACTTCGTCGCGTTCGATCAGCAACCGCAACGGCTTGCCCGTGCCGATCAAATGGGCCTGCCCGACGATCTCGTCCAACGTCAACGGTCGCAGGCGGTCGGCGAGCGGCTTGTAGGCATCGCGCCGCTTTTTCGCGGCGGCATCGAACAAATCAGCCATGCCGTTACCTTATCGAACAGGAATAGAACGGTAAAGTCGGGTAACGAATACAAAACAACGAATAACGAGTATCGAGTAACGTCGGAAACCGTCCGACGATACTTGTTACTCGTTACTCGGTAAGTGTATTTCAAAAACGGCGCGATACACGGCCGTTCGAGTGATGATGCCGACGAGGCGACCACCGTCCATGACGGGCATGCGGTGAATGCCGCGCGCGAGCATGATCGCTCCCGCGCGCATGAGCGGCACGTCCGGTTCGATATGCCAGACCCGGGATGACATGAAGCGCTCCACGGGGTGGTCGGCGATATCGGCCGCCTTCGTTTCTCGCGCCTCCAAATCGCTGTACATCTCCGGATTCTCGTAAAAACTGCGATAAAAGGGGTATAAAACGCGAAACAGGTCCTTTTCGGACACGACGCCGACCACGCCCCTTTCTCTATCCACGACCGGCGCCCCGCTAATCCCTTTCTTGCGTAAAAGCGCCGCTACGTCCCGGTACGCCGTCCCAACCGGGATCGTGACGACCTCCGTCTGCATGACGTCTCGTACGCGCATACAATCCAACTATCACACAATGCAAAACGCCTCGCAATAGGCGTCCGCAAGGCGTAAAGTGTAAACTACCCCCATGCCCCCCTCCATCAAGCTTGCTTCCTGGAACGTCAACGGAATTCGCGCCGCCGAAAAGAAGGGATTTCTTGACTGGTTTCACACTCGCAAATACCACGTCGTCGGCTTGCAGGAAACCAAGGCCGAAGTCGGACAACTGTCGCCCAAGCTCGTGCATCCGGACGGATATGAATCGTATTGGAGCTCGGCGATCAAACGCGGCTACAGCGGCACGGCCGTGTATACGAGACTTTCGCCCATATTCGCGGAAACCACATTCGGCGATCCGTTTCTCGACGGTGAAGGTCGCATCGTCCTGCTCGAATTCGACAAGTTCTATTTTTTCAACGTGTATTTCCCGAACGGAAAGATGGGTCCGGAACGCCTAAAATTCAAAATGGAATTCTACAAGCGCTTCCTCGACCTGATGGAATCGTTCCGAAAAAAGAAACCGATTGTCGTATGCGGTGACGTAAATACGGCGCACACGGAACTTGATCTCGCTCGCCCAAAAGAAAACTCCAACATCAGCGGATTCCTGCCGATCGAACGCAAGTGGATGGACAAGCTCGTCGATGCCGGATATCACGATACGTTCCGGATGTTTGAAAAGGAAGGCGGCCACTACTCCTGGTGGGACATGAAATCCCGCGCACGCGAACGCAATGTCGGCTGGAGAATCGATTATTTTTTCGTCAGCGACGAGCTAAAAAAACACGTCAAAAAAGCGTGGATCGAAACCGACGTGTACGGCTCCGACCACTGTCCTGTGGGATTGGAATTGTCATTCTAAACCTGGGAATTTTCTATGGATCCTCAGAATGATTCGCTTGAACGAACGTATTTTATTGGTGGTCCCCCGCGAGTTGGAAAATCCACTCTAGCTTATGCACTTGCCAAAAAGAACGGGGGACATGTCGTCTCAACCGACAGTATACGTAATGCGGTTAAAAAAGCCTGTCCAGACAAAAATAGTGATCTTTTTTCAATCAACGAACTAAATGCAATCTCTCAAGCAGAATGGATAAAGATGCACCTTGAGGAACCCAATCGAGTCATTGAGTATCAAAACAAGGAATCACACGCGCTCTGGCCGTCTATTGTTTCGTTCTGTAGCAGTTTTAGTGAAGACGACGAAATCCACATCGTCGAGGGCGTCGCACTTCTGCCTTCCCTGATTCACAAAATGAAAAATCAACCAAAACATATTTTATTTTTAGGAAATACCAATCCGAGTCACATAGAAAATATCAAACGACACATGAAGCAATTCCCGGAGAAGGACTGGATGTCGATACTGAATTACGACGATGCAAAGACAGAAGGAATGGCTAACTTCATAAATAAAATGAGCCATTACTTTAAGCGAGAGGCTGATAAATATGGTTACCCTTACTATGAGATCAGCGAAATTGATTTCGAAAAAAATCTCCAAGAGGCACTAACGGTCATTTCAAAATAAAATAATTCACTCGGTGTCTTATCCCTGCCCCGTAAACACTTCGTAAAAGTGCATGTAATTTTGGGCGATCGCTTCGCTCGCCTCTTCGCGTGTCGCTTTCCCTTGATGATAGTACTGCAACGCCTCCCAAAAAATCGTCCGACCGATCGCGAATCCGACGACCCCTTCGACGCCCTGTCCGGCGCGCAACCACGCTTCGACCTTTGACGCGTCCTCAGCGCGGCCGAGCACGACGAGACTCACGTCATCGCGTCCGTCGATCCGCGCCTGCTCGACCACGCGACGATAATCGCCGGCGCGTTCCATGCCCTCGATTTTCCAGATATCCGGTTCGACGCCCGCTTCCTGGAATTGGCGCACCATCTCGACGGTAAGCGCGGGCCGAATATCGCGATCGAACGCGTCCTGACCGATGGTCGCCTTCTCTTCGTCGGTCGGCAGCACGAGCGGCTCGACCAGGAATCCGCGTTCATGCGCGTGACACCAATCGCTTAACCGTTTCAGCCGCTCGAGCTGCAACGCATTTTGCGGCGCGTCCCCGTCGGGCCGATAGCGCACCAACGCCTTCGCAAATACGGGGTCTATCTCCTCAAGATGCGCCGCGAACTCCTCCCCATATTGGAATTCGAACACGTCTTTCCCGCTTTTTTCCGTGGTCAGGATGGAAATCAATCCCTTGTCGTGCGCGTCGCGTAAAACCCCGACACCATAATCCTCATCAACGAGAATCGCCGCCGCATCACGCGGAACGCCAAGCTCGATACCGCGCAAAAAACCCGCGTAAATAATCTTTTTGAAGTCGATAATGACCGCCTCCTCCTCTGTTGTCAGCCCTTCTTTTTTCCCGAAGAGATTCTTGGCAAAAAAAGATCGATGGTCAAACGCGAGGATATAGAGCGGTCGATTGTATCCGGGCATAGGAGCGAGTTTACAGTAGACAGTTGCCAGTTGCCAGCTTTCACGTATCGGTATTTTACTCTTCACTCTTCACTCTTCACCCCTGCGCTCTGCAGATAACTCCCACCCGGCCGCACAAAATGGCATGTGTATCCTCCGGGATTCTTCTGCAAATAATTCTGGTGATACTCCTCCGCCTTCGTATAGTTGGTGAGCGGCTCAACCGTCGTGACAACGGGATCGGACCAACGCCCGGACTTGTTTACGAGATCGATAAACGCTTCCGCTTCCTTTTTCTGCTCCTCATTCTCATAAAAAATGGCGGATCGGTAGGAAGACCCGACATCATTCCCCTGCCGATTCAACGTGGTGGGGTCATGAATCTGGAAAAAGAAATCGAGCAGGTTCCGGAAACTCGTTTTCTCCGGATCATACGTAACCTTTAACGCTTCCGCATGACCTGGGTGATGCTCGTACGTCGGGTTTTCGTTTTTTCCCCCGGCGTATCCGGCTTCGGTCTCGGTCACGCCGGGCTGTTTGCGGAACAACTCCTCCATGCCCCAAAAGCATCCGCCGGCGAACACCGCGCTTTGTGTCTTCATACCTCGTCAGGGTAGCATATCCATATGACGGAACAGCCACTGTACACGGAAACGCACAAATCGTACTGGTCTCTTCTATGGATCGTAGCCGTTCCCTTTATCGGATACGCCCTCATACTCCTACAAGTGGGCACGCCCGAGCTGTTAGGCGATCTTTGGGAGATCCGACTACCCCTAGCCATAACCCTGACACTCGGCGGCATTGGTCTTGCGCTCGTTTTTGTTTCCAGTCTAAAAAATCGCGTTGATTTTTATCCCGATCGTGTCGAATCGATTACGGGAAAGAAAAAGAGAGTCATCCGATTTAAGGAAATCAAGCGCGTATGGAAAGGCCCCTATCACGTCAGGTCCAGACGGCAAGCTGGTTGTTTTACCGTCGACTATCCTGGTTTGCGATACACAACTCCCAATCAGCCGATTGAGAAAAGCCTGGAACGTCGTCCGGCGGAAATCTTCGTATGGAACCCCATGACGTCCGCGCTCGGATGGAGCCAGGTGAAAGACACACCCCTGATTTTTGAATTACATAATCGTGAAAAAGTCATGATCGTTCATGTCCATGATGAAAAAAAGGCGCTGGAAACACTCAAAAAATATACCGACTGGATCGAGTTCTCCCCTGTCTTTGATCCCATGACGCGTGAGAGCATCCGCGGACCGGTCATCTCGAATTAACGCAAACAAGACTCCGGCCGGAGTCTTGTTTTGCTGGGGGAACGAAATTACTTCTTCTTGCCGTCGCCGTTGCCATCCGTCATCTGCTTGGGCGGCTTGTTCTTGTCGTCAATCATAGTATTTGGCTCATTAACTGAATGAGATAATGAACACGTGTGCGTCGCGACGCCCCTGATCGACGTTGGGATCCTCGTCGATAGGGTTCTGCCATCATGGCTCCGGAACGGGCCGAACGCAACGGCCTAAAAGTTCGGATATGCACAAGCAAAATAACCGCTAGGGCCAGCGATGAAACGGCTTTTATCGAACAAAAATAATTTAATACGTATTTCTCGCCGTTCGTTATTTCAAACCACTCTAAAAATATGAGCTAATACCAGCGATAATTCATGGGTCGTTCAAAAGATTCACGCTTGTGGATAACTTAGGCCGCTTGTCGACTTGTCAATTTTCCACGATACTCCCGCCATGCGCCTACCCAAACGCCGTTCGCAGATGATGCGCGATCACGGCCCGGAAAGCCATGAACTCACGCCGGAAGCGCTCGAACGTCTGAAGCGCACGCTGGAACGGCTGCAAACACAGGAGCGTCCAAAGATCGTGGAAGACTTGAGTCATGCGCTTACGCTAGGCGATTTTTCGGAAAATGCGGAATACCGGGACGCGAAGGCGCGTCTTTCGCGCATCGACGGACGGATCTTCGGATTGCGGGAGCGCATCCGAAATGCGGTCGTCATTGAGGGAGGATCAGCCGATGAAATCGGTATCGGATCCACCGTGGATTTTTTCATGGCCGGAAAGGAGAAAACCTATCGCATTGTGGGGTCGCAGGAGTCTGATCCGTCTCGAGGTAACATCTCCTACCACTCTCCGTTCGGCGTTGCCCTCATGGGAAAACGAGTCGGCGATCGGTTCGAATATCGGAATCCGAGCGGATCGATCGAATTGGTGGAAATCAAAGCGATTCGATCATCTTAGCCAAAAAAGATGAAGGTCTATTGACTTTTATCGATAAATCTGCTATTTTAATACGACAAATTCTTCCCTTTTAAGAAACGTCGTCGAGCTTCTTGAGTGATGCAATTTGCCATTTATTCGTAAACAGAACAGTTCTGTGAACGGTATCATCAAGAAACTCACCGATCGCGGCTTCGGCTTCATCGGTGCGGAAGGCCAGGAGAAGGACCTCTTCTTCCACGGCAAATCCTTGGTCGGTGTTCAGTTCGATGACCTTCGCGAAGGCGATGCAGTCACGTTCGAAATCGAACAGTCCGACAAGGGACCGAACGCTGTCAATGTGCAGCGCGCCGCGTAATCGCGACGTAAAAAACCCCGCCATCGGCGGGGTTTTTGTTACCGCAGAAAATCAGTGAACACGCGGATGATTTTATCGTCTCCCGTTCGCATCGTCCCGCGTCCGTCGCGATTGGATGTCGTGAGATAGAGATGTCCGTCCGGACCGATGACGGCCGCACGCAAGCGACCGAAGACGCCTGATACATGGGCGGTCAGCGCGCCGCCGGACTCGTCCTCCCGCAACGGAAGCTCGTACAGCGTCGAGGCTCGCAGGCCGGAGAAAAAGAGGCTTCCGTCGGCGTGCGCCAACCCCGACGGCGCCCAGGTGACGGAACCACCGGACGTTGCGATCGGCGCGATCATCCCGTCGCGGGTCTGCAAACCCGTGATCACGGGCCAGCCGTAATTCCCGCCCTTCACGATGAGATTAATCTCATCGCGACAACACAGACCGAATTCGCCCGTCGGTCCGTGCTCCGCCGCGTACATGGTTCCGGCTTCGTTCCACGCAAGTCCCTGCGGATTGCGATGCCCGTACGACCACACCGCGTTCCCAAAGGGATTGTCCGACGGGATCGATCCGTCATCGTTGACGCGGAGGATCTTCCCGGCAAGGGAACGCGTATCTTGAGCCGAGTCGGGATCGGTCGCGTCTCCCGTCGCGATATAGAGCTTGCCGTCAGGACCGAACTCGATCTGTCCGCCGTCGTGGTACTGCGCCCCCGGGATGTTCTCGAGAATGGCGCGGTCGTGGACGAGGCGATCCGAGTGTAATCGGAATCGATCGACGCGGTTTTTCCGTCCGCCGTCGTTCGTCGTGTAATAAAGATAGACGTATGTATTTTGTATAAAATCCGGATGGAGTGCGATGCCCATCAATCCCCCTTCTCCGCCCGTGTACACATTCGGAACCGGAAAGCTTGCGGGATGCGCTCCGATCCGCCGGAGCGTTCCCGTGCGTTCGGTGACAAGCATGTCCCCGTCCGGCAGAAACGCGACGTCCCACGGGATCACCAATCCCTGCGCCGCCGTCGAAAACGCGTACGCGCGGAAATCCGTTTCATTCACGACGTGGATGGACGCGGGCTCAAGACCGAGTGTGCCAAGCGAATCAAGACGACCGACTTCCCGGCGCGTACCGATCGAAAAGACGCGGTCCGTCCCCGGCTTGACGATCAAATCCGCATCGGGATAACCGTTCAATTCGACCTGATTGACGATGCCCATGTCGCCGTCGATGAAGCCGTAGGACCGGAACACGTCCGGATTCAGGATGCGTCGCTTCCATCCTGCCTCGTTCAGGACGTAAATGGCGCCGGTCTCGCGGACGCGCACGAGCCGCTCCGAAGGCAACGCGTCCACCACGCCCGGCGGCAGTTCGTAAATCTCACCCCACGAATATCCGTACGAAAGGAACACCTCTTCGCTTCGCAGCCAGCGTTTTTTGTTGTTGCGCATGACGTACACGCGCGGGTCGCCCTCGGCCTTGATCAACATCCCGTCGGGAAAACGGTTGCTGCCCGCCTCGTACGGCGAACCGGTCGCGATCGTGCGGACGGACCGGGCAAAGGGGTCAAGCTCGATCAGGGTCACGCTTTCGTTGTTGTCACGCCTGCTTTCGGCAAAGGTCAGGTACGGATCCGTTTCGAATGAAAGCGCATACACGCCCGCCGGAAGGCCGGTGACGTCGATATACTGGTCTTCCAGCGTCGATGGATACACATCCGCCCAGCCGACGGACACGCCTTGCCGATGCCCGCGGCACCCGTCATACGTCCGAGGTTGTTTCGGGCCATCGGACGGCGCGCCGATTTGCAAATCGTCGCGCAGGCAGAATGTCGTCTTGTTCGTCGCAACGGAGTCATGCCAGAACGCGCCCGGCGCCGGACGGATGAGGCGCAGCGTGTAATTCCCAAAATCCTCGTAATGATAATGCGAATGAACGTCGTGCCAGAACAGCGTGCCGACATACCGCTCGGTGAATGAACCGTCGGGACGGAAGACGCGCTGATATGCGGGATAATCGCCGTCCGTCGACGCCGCGCCCAGCGCGTTCAGCTCCATCGCGCCCTTGCCGCGATTCCAGAACGTTGCGGTGAACCGCAGGCGCGTACGGCCCTGCTCCGTGACGACGCGCAGGTCATACGGCGCGACGGGCGCAAGGTCGGGTAGAAGCGCGCGATCGACGGCGAGCCCGAGAGACGCCGTTCCGGAAATGGGCGCACCGTCCGGGTACGCATCAAGCCGCGCGCGATCCACCTTCGTGATATCCGACCAGCGAAAATCTTGTGCCAGGAACGTCGATTCGTTCGTGATCCAGCGTTTCGCGCCATTCTGGAGATAATAGACGCGTGGATCGTCCTTCGCCTGCACGAGCATGCGGTCGATAAGACCGGGGTCCGTCGATTGTGCGAGCGCGAACGATCCGGACAGAAATGCGGCACTGACAAACAGAAAAGAAAAAAAGATTCGACGATACATAGACGCCGTTATCTTACCGACTAGGACCGAAAAACGCGACCGATTCGGTCGCGTTCCGTCAACGCATGAGCGGTAGCGGGTCGATCCAATCATCGATCTCTTCCGTGTTGCGCGTGTATCCGCGGATATCCACGTCCGTGCCGCGACGAATGCCGAGATGCAGGTGCTTGCGTACGCCGTCGGTTTCGGGCGAGTGTCCGCGTCCGAGTACGCCGACGGTTTGTCCGCGTGATAACGCCTCGCCCTGTTTGATCGTGATGCTTTCAAGTCGCAAGTGTCCGTAGACGACCATCACGTCTTCACCGCCGATGTTACACGCCTGCAACGCATATCCGCCGTACCCCTTCGCAAATCCCTTTACCTTCAACGGACCGTCGCAGATCGCCGAAACGGGGGCGTCGGTCTCCTCTTCCCCTTCGAAGATCTCGAAGTCAACGCCGACATGATACCCGGTGAACCGATCGTTCTCGACCGGGGAGGTTTCTGGAGTGATATGGAGCGCGAAGGGCTTTTTCGTTACGCGTGCAAGTGCGTCCGTCATCGGCAGGCCGAGCGTCGGCGTCGCAATCGGCTTATCGTCGGCTTCGACTGCCCGTGCTTCGATCGGCGGTTCGGCCGCGGGTTCGAGCTCGATCATCGAGGGTTCCGTCAAGCTCGGCGCAGCCGCTATCGTCGAAACATCCACGTATGCAAACATCGCGCTCGACGCAACGGCGACGATCGCCACGATGCCGGACAGATGGATAAAGTGATGCGGACGCATACGGAACGTCTCAACCTAGCAAATAATGTAAGATTTGTCAATCGCTACGCGCCATCGTAAGCTTTTTGCAGTGTCGCGAGATCGAACTTCTTCATCGGTAGGAATGCCTGCGTAACACGCGCGATCTGTTCCGGCGTGCCTTCACGCATCATCTTATCCATCACCGACGGCACGATCTGCCACGAAACGCCGTACTTATCCTTCAACCATCCGCATTGTTCGGCCTTCGGGTCGGCGGAAAGTCTCTCCCAGTAATAATCGATTTCGTCCTGCGTCTCACAATGCACGATCAAAGAAATCGCTTCGTTGAACGCGAACTTGTGCTGACTCGCGCTTGCATCCATCGCCGCAAACCATTGTCCCGCAAGCGTGAAATCGGAAAACATGATCGCCCCCTCCTTGTTCGGTTCCATGCCCGCGGGGTAGCGCGCGACCGTGCCGACCTTCGCGTCCTTAAACACGGAAACATAAAACTTCACCGCCTCTTCCGCCGCATGGCCCGCGTCGGTGACGAACATGAGTGACGGGATGATGAACGGCCGCGGCTCTCCCGTCGGATCGGTCAAGATCAACTGCCACGAGACGCCGTACTTGTCCTCAATCCATCCGTAGCGCTTGCTGAATGGATATTCGCCGATCGGCATGAGCGGCGTTCCACTGTCGGCCAGCGCATTCCATAACTCGTCGAGACGTTCACGGGCTTTCTCGTCGCGCGAAGGATCGAAATTCACCATGAATGAAATGGAAGGATTCGGTTTGAACAGCGGTCCGGCGCTGATAGCCTGAAACGAGTAACCGGCTAATTTGAACGTGACCACGTCCACCGTTCCGGACGGCGTGCCCTGAAGGACGGTCGTGTGTTCGACCTTGGAATCGGGGAATAAAGAGACATAAAACGCGGCGGCTTCTTTCGCCTCCTTGTCGAACCAAAGATGAGGAACGATTTTTTGCATATGATGACGATCATTACATGATACAGGAGCTGACGAAATGAAAAAACCCGGCGAACACCGGGTTTTTTCTTGGCTCCGAGGGTGGGATTCGAACCCACGACCAATGGATTAACAGTCCACTGCTCTACCGCTGAGCTACCTCGGAATGCAGGCACGCCGGAGCTTATCCGACGCGCAGGCGTGGCACGCCTCCGAAGCGGAGCGCTTCAAGGAAACGTGGCGGGAAATCTACCATTCGTTTTTCGGTTTGGCAAGCGCTGGCGCGGAATCGGAATATCTGCTACTCCTGGCTTCGGAGGCTGACATGACGACAACCGAACGCCTCGTTCCCCCCTGCACCTTCAAGCAACTCGCCGGCCCGGAGCCCTGGGCCGGATTCCGTCGTACCGGACTGATCCGCATACGGGGCGCGGCGCATCCGCCGTCCGTCGAGGCCGCGCGCGAGGCGGGATTTGAAGTGTTCCGGCACCCGGAGCTCATCGATCCCGCCTGTCATCGCGGCAACGGCGAGACCGGCTACACCCCGCCCGGCGTCGAAGGCGTCGCGGGAGGTCCCGCGAATACGCGACGCCACTTCTGGGACATCCGCGCACTCCGCAAGGAGGACAACCGACGCTGCGCCTTCACCCGACGCTTCGTCCAGTCGCTCGAGGAAGTGGCGCGACACATGAGCCTCGCGATCTGCCAGGCGATGCATCACATGGACCGGCATCTGCCCGGACTCGGGATCGAGCTGTACCACGTGATCCTGCACGGCGATCATGGATTCCGCGCCACGCACTATCCGATCGCCGACAACGGCGCCGATCTCCGCTTCCCGCGTCACCGCGATCGCAGCTTGTTCACGGTCTTCGTGGGCGGCAGCGAGGCCGGTCTCCAGGTCGAGATCGACGGCGAATGGCACGACCTCGAGAATCCGCCCGGCGACATCGTGATCATGGCCGGCGGGATGCTGCGCTTCTGGACCGGCGGACCGACGCATCCGGACCGCATCGGCGCCGTGCCGCATCGCGTCCGACACGACGTGGGCGAGCGTCTCTCGCTCGCGCTCTTCGCGGAGCCCGCCTCCGACACCGTCATGCCGAACGCGGACGGCCGAACCGCCGGCGACTATCTCGCCGAACTCGTCCGTTTGACGCGGCCGCGTCTCTAGCCCCGAATGCTCGGGGATTTTTTGATCGAAAAAAACGATCAAAAAGCCGAGATGCGTTTCTGCATTTCGTCGGCCTTTTTCACGTCCTGGAGCCGAACGGACTCTTCACGGACACGTTTTGCCCGTGCTGTTAATGCTCGAAACGTCCGTATCAGATCTTTGAGACTCCGTTCGAGACGTCCGAGGTCCGCACGCAACCGTTTCCGTCCTTGAGTATTCGATGTATTGTTCGCCATATCGTGTTCATCATAGCTTGCTTGCCGAGCGTTGAACAAGTCTGTAGCCTTCTCGTATAATTTTCTTATCAATGACAGAGTTATGCCCGGACTCATGGACCGTCTATCGGCGGCGAAAACCAAACAAGAGGCTGCCGAACAAGAACGAAAAACTCGAGTGGAAAAAGAAGTCAAGCGTGACGAGCTGTTTACCGAACGTGAACGTGTGATGAAAGAAATGGCGGCAACGGAACAAGCGGCCGCCGAGGCCAAAACCGCCCTCGCAGAACTGGAGACCATGGAGGCGCAGGGAGAGTTGGATGAAGCCGTTGCGTCTGAACTGGCAGAGATCAGAGCGGATGCGGAGGCGACGCTATCAGAATTTAATGCACGAAAAGCGGATATGGAAAGGATCGACGCGGAAATCGCGTCGCTGGAATCCGGCGAGCGCGAGGCGATCGCGGAAACGGCACAACCCAGAGAGACACCTCCGGCGGAAGCGGTCATCGAAGAACCGGCGAGCGAGGGCGTCTTGGAAGGGGGGAGTGAGCCTGAACACGCGAAAGAACAAATAACGTCGGAACTTGAAGAAACCGAAAAACAGATCGCGGAAGCACAGGCACAGCTTGACGACCTGCGTGCACAACAGAACGAGTCATCGAAGATGCTCCGCGAGCTCAAGGAAAAGAACGACAACCTCATGATAAGACGTTTGGGTCTCCGCGAGGAAATGTCGAATGCTCTGTTGCAGTTCGAGGGCAAAAGAGACGCGCTTCAGTCGTATGTAGATGGTCAGCTGATGCAGTATCTCGCCGGGAGCGGTGAAAGGCCCGGAGATGGGTATAAAGAGTCAAGATTAACTTTTGATCTGAATAAAGCCGAGCGGAACACATCCCGCAACCCCAAGCTCCGACCCTTGCTCGATATGGCAAAACGCTGGAACGAGTTGTCGGAACCGTTGAAGCCAATGTTCGATACCCAAGACAAGCTACGAGCTATCGGCGAACAGCAGATGGAACTTGAAAGACAAATCAGCACACTGACCACGAAGACCTGGAACCTGCGCAATCTATTGTCCCAGCCTTCGGAAACGCAATTGGAATATATCCAACACAAGGAATCGAATACGTGAGACGGGACGAATCATGCGCGGCCCGATGGACGCAGATCAATAATCTGCCAGTTTTTTGATCAACGGATGTTGCTGGATCTTTTCCAGCGCCTTGGCCTCGATTTGGCGGATGCGTTCACGCGTGACGTCGAACTCCTTGCCGACTTCTTCGAGCGTGTGGCTCACGCCGTCGGTCAGGCCGAAACGCATCTCGAGAATCTTCTGCTCGCGCGGATTGAGGTCTTTCACAATATCATCAACGTAATCCTTCAGGAGCTGAAGCGCCGCCGAACGATCGGGCGTCACGTTCTTCACGTCCTCGATGAAGTCTTCAAGCGTCGAGTCCTCGTCATCATCACCGACGGACGTCTCGAGCGAGACGGTATCCTGCGAAATCTTTATGATGTGCCGCACTTTCTCGACTTCCTGTCCCATTTCAGCCGCGATTTCCTCCGGCAACGGCTCACGCCCAAGCTCCTGAATCAACTCGCGCTCGATCTGCTGGAACTTATTGATCGTCTCGACCATGTGCACCGGGATGCGGATCGTGCGGCTCTGATCCGCGAGCGCGCGCGTGATCGCCTGGCGGATCCACCATGTCGCGTACGTCGAGAACTTGAAGCCCTTGCGGTACTCGAATTTCTTCACCGCGCGAAATAATCCGATATTCCCTTCCTGAATCAGATCGAGTAACGACAAAGATTTGCCCGTGAACTTTTTCGCGATGGACACGACAAGACGCAGGTTCGCCTCGATCAGCGCCTTCTCGGCCTTGTCCCAGTTGGACTCGAGGCCCATGCGCTGCGCGGGACGCGTCGCGACCTTCACCTTGACGCCCGCCATGTCGTAGCCGATGGCCGGGTCGAGCGTCGCCAGGTCATCCTTGTAGACCACGATGGCATTGCCGCCCTTTTGGGGCGTCATGGCCTTATCGTCGCCGGCCGGGGCCGCCTCTGCCCCACCGGAGGAATCCGCCGGGGCCGGGGCCGGCGCGGACTGGCGCACGGTCCAGAGTTTCCTCGCCGAGGATCGCGATGGCCTGGTCCGCAGCACCGAGAGCCCCACCCGGGCTCGGCGCGACATGGACGACGACGG
>RHKK01000013.1 GCA_008363075.1 Candidatus Uhrbacteria bacterium | reverse complement strand
CGCTCATCGGGCCTTTCGTCGGATGGCGATTGTTCGGGTTGTGCGGACCGGATCTTCTCTGGTCCATGCAGGCGAGTTACGGCGGATTTGCGGCATTATTTTATTCCTGGTTGCGTCCGCGCACGCGTTTCGTGCTTACGGTCCAGGAAGGCGATCCGCCGGAGCGATACGCCAAGCGCGCGGGACCGTTTCGCGGTTTGCATCACGCGATTTTTCGTCGCGCCGATCGCGTGCAATCCATCAGCCGTTTTTTGTCCGATTGGGCGGTGAAGATGGGGTTCGAGGGACGACCGGACCTGATCCCGAACGGCGTGGACGTTTCGCGTTTCGTCGTTCGTGACCATTCCTCGCTTGGCGAACGGGTGACGGTCGTTTCCGCGTCGCGACTGTCGCACAAGAACGGCATCGATCTGCTGATTCGCGCCATCGCCCTGCGGGAGGATCGGACAACACTCGAGGCGTTGGCGCGCGAACTCGGCGTCGAGTCGCGCGTGCGTTTTCTCGGCACGCAATCCCACGACGAGATCGCGGAGCTGTATCGAGATGCGGATATCTTTTGCCGGCCGTCGCGCACCGAAGGGCTTGGGAACGCGTTTCTCGAGGCGATGGCCGCCGGATTGCCGACGATCGGGACCAATGTCGGAGGCATTCCGGATTTTCTGAACGAAGATACGGGTTGGTTGTGTGAACCGGAGAGTCCGGAATCGATCGCGGAATCGGTGAATCGCGTGCTCGCGGCGCCTCGCGAAGAGATCGGACGCGTCACGCAAAACGCGGCGCGTCTCGTCCGTGAGCGCTACAACTGGGATCTCGTCGCGCAAAAGATGCGCGTCCTGTTCGAGCAGGCGATCTCGTCCAAGCGCATCCTGATCGCCACCGGGATTTATCCGCCCGCGATCGGCGGACCGGCGACGTATGTGCCGCTTCTCGCCCAAGGGCTGATCGATCGCGGCGATCGTGTGCGCGTCGCGACGTTCGGTGACGACAAAACACAACGGGGGAGCGGCTGGCCCGTCTCGATCGTCCCGAAGACGGGCGTGGCGCCGTGGCGGTATGCGCGCATGTGTTGGCGTGTGTTCCGGATCGCGAAGCGATTCGATCTCGTCTATGCGATGACGCCCTCTTCCGACGGATTTCCCGCGAGTCTCGCGGCCGCGATTCGACGCATTCCGTTCGCGTTAAAAGTGGTGGGGGATTACGCGTGGGAGGCGTATCAGAACAAGCATCAAGAATCAGGAGCCAAGAACCAAGAGTTATTGGACGAATTTTTGGAGAAGAAGCACGGCGGAGAGATCGGGATATTGGAACGGATGGAGCGATTTGTCGCGCGCCGCGCGAAGACCGTGATCGTGCCGAGTGTCTATCTTGCGTCCGTCGTGGAGCGATGGGGAACGCCGAAAGAAAAAATACGCGTCATCCATAACGCGGTCACGTTTGTAGAACCGACGCGCGACCGCGCCACGCTACGCCGAGCCTTCGGCGTCGAAGAGAAGCGCGTCCTGTTCACCGTCGTGCGTTGCGTGCCGTGGAAAGGCGTGGATTTTTTGATCGGCCTTCTCGGCAAGCTTCCGGACGATGTGGTGCTCGTGGTCGCGGGCGACGGACCGATGCAGGAGGCGTGGGAACGGCTTGCCTTGGATCGTGGCGTGGCGGGTCGTGTGCGTTTTCTTGGCTCCGTATCACGACACGTCGTTGCGGACTGGAATGCTGCGGCCGACGCGTTCGTGCTTGCGAGCGCGTACGAGGGCTATCCGCACGTCGTCGTCGAGGCGCTTGCGGCGGGACGTTCGTGTTTCGTGACGGACAAGGCCGGAAACAGGGAGATGGGCGACTTGTTTCCGCACGTCGTCACCGTGCTGCCGTACCGCGGCGAATCCGCCTGGATCGAAGCGTTGTCGCGTCCCTTTGTCTCGCATGATCCTTCGCGGTTGCGTTTCCAGACGGTCGATGCGATGGTCGAAGAAACTCGCCATGAACTGCATGTATGCGCCTCCTCTCGATAAGTCTTGATCGGGCGATTCTTGATCCGACGTCCGCCGCCGCACGACGGCAGGCGCTGACGTATGCGGGATTCGAGGCCGTGATCGTGGTCGTCGCGCCCGGAATCGCGCAAGACGTCGATCTCGCATCGGGCATTCGCGCAAAAACCTTCGGCGGCACGTCCAAGTTCGGCGCGTTCATGCAGGCGTGGGCGCATCTGCGGACGGCGGAACCGTGCGACGTCGTCACCGCACAAGAGCCGGTGTTCACCGGTATGCTCGCGCTTCGGGTCGCCCGAAGATTGCGATGTGCGTTGCATGTGCAGGACCACTCGGGTCTGTTTGGCCGCCGCGCGTTCGGTTGGCGCGAACGTGTATTGCGGCCGGTGGCGACGTTCGTGCTTCGCAAGGCGGATCGCATCCGGACCGTCAGTCAGCGCGGCAAACGCGGACTCATCGCCATCGGCATTCCCGAATCAAACATCGACGTGATCCCGATCGCAACGGATATCGCGCGCTTTTCGAGCGTGGATCAATCCCCGACGCTTTCGAACCAACTACTCTGCATTTCGCGTCTTGAACCGGAGAAGGGGATCGGCGTGCTGCTCTCCGCGTTCGCGCGGCTACACAAAACGCATCCCGAAGCTTCGCTTGTGATCGTGGGCGACGGATCGCAGCGCATGACCCTGGAAAAACTCGCGCGTTCGTTTCATGTCGGTGATGCGGTCTTGTTCGCCGGAAAGGCGGATGATGTGCGTCCGTATCTCTCGCGCGCCGCCTTGTACGTTCAGCCGTCGTATTTCGAGGGATGGGGCATGGCCGTGATCGAGGCGGCGGCCTCGGGACTCCCGATCGTCATGACCGACGTCGGGTGTGCGGGAGAGGTGATCAAGGACGGCGAAAGCGGTTTGGTCGTACCGCCCGGAAATGCGCAGGCACTGGCTGCCGCGCTTGAACGCGTGTACGCGGACGCGCCGTTGCGTAACATGCTCGCGGCCGGCGCGCGACGTGCGGTCAAGGAGCTTCCGACGCCCGAGGACGCGGCCGTCGCGATCCGCGCATCGCTTGCAGCGGCGCGGCGCTCTGTCTGATATGTGCGGATTTGCCGGATTTGTCGGACCTCGAGACGCCGAGTTATTGCGGAGGATGGGCGAGGCCGTGCGTCATCGCGGTCCCGATCAGGAAGGCGTCTTCGAGAGCGAGGCGTGTTCGCTCGCGCATGCGCGACTGTCGATTATCGATCTGACGGATGCCGGACGACAGCCGCTCGTGACGGAAGACGGACGTTTCACGGTCGCGTACAACGGCGAAATCTATAATTACAAGGAGTTGCGTGCGAAATACGAGAGGGCGGGTTGGAAATTCCGCACGCAAACGGATACGGAATGCCTGCTCGCGTCCGCCGCGTTGCATGGCTTGAGCGATCTCGGGGATTTTCACGGCATGTTTGCGTTCGCCTTGTGGGATCGCGACACGGAAACGTGCCGGCTCGCACGCGACCGCATGGGCATCAAGCCGCTCTTCGTCGCCGAGATCGACGGACGCGTCGGGTTCGCGAGCGAGGTCGGGGGGTTGCTGCCGATGCGTGACGGCTGGCGCGAAGACGAGATCGCGCGCGCGATGTATCTCGCGGTCGGATACGTTCCGGGTCCGCGCACGATCTTCGAGGGTATACGCCACCTCGAACCGGGACGGCTCTATTCGATTCGCAAGGGGAAACTCGCCGAAGGCCCGCGGTTCGACGTATGGCCCGAGCGCGAAACGCCCAGTTCGCGCGCGCAAGGCCAAGAGATGCTCCGCGAGATTGTGGACGGCGCGGTCGCGGCGCAAACCGTATCCGACCGTCCCGTCGGCGTGTTCCTGTCCGGCGGTCTCGATTCGAGCGTCGTGCTTTCCGCGATGCGCATCCATGATCCGCGCGGCATCATCAAGACGTTCACGACGCGGTTCAGGCATCACGTGGATGATCCCAAGTTCAATATCGATGCCGATCTCGCGCGTCGCACGGCCGAGCGATACGGTTGCGAGCATCATGAAATCGAAGTCGGCGCGGAAGACGTGATTGCGCAGGCCGAGGCGATGGCGTTGCATCTCGGCCAGCCGCATAACAACAGCGCGACGGTGGCTGTGGATGCGGCGGCGCGTCTCGCGTCGAAGCACGTTCCCGTCGTTTTGACGGGCGACGGGGGGGACGAGTTGTTCGGTGGGTACAGACGCTATCAGTTGTGGAGTTTCGCGGGCGCGCGAATCGCGAATCCCGCGACGCGATCCGTCGCGCATGCGCTCGCGCGGCTTCATCCCAGGTATCACGCTTGGAAAGATCTGCTCGAAGCGCCGGACGAAGCCGCGCGGCTTCTTACGTTTCACGCGCTTCCGGCCAACCGTCGCCGCGCTCTGTTCGGAACCGCGACGGATGATGCAGCCGTGCTCGAGCGTTGGCGCGAACTCCTTGCCGGCGTGAAGGTGAACGATTCCGTCTCGCGCTTCATGGCGCTCGACCGTCTCACGTGGCTGCGCGACGACGCCTTCGTCCGTTCCGACCGCCTCACGATGCGTCACGGCGTCGAAGCGCGCGTGCCGTTGCTCGATGATTCGGTTGTCGCATTTGCCCAGAGCCTGCCGCGGTCGTGGCTCGCGAACGCGCGGCATTCGAAAATCCTCTGGCGAAGCGCGTTCGCCGACCGCTGCCTGCCGGAAGTCATCAAAGGCGAAAAGCGCGGCTGGATCACGCCGGCGGCTAAGTGGATTCGCGTCGGATTGAAGGACTGGATGGGGGAGTTGATCGAAGAGGCGATTCGTGATCAAGATTGGATGAACGGCCGTGCCATCCGTCAGGCGTTCGAACACCATCTTTCGGGCCGGAACTACGGCCTGATCGAGCTGTGGACCGTCGCACAATACCAGTTGTGGCGACGGGCCTACCGACCCCATCTCCGATGAGAATCGCCTACATCGAAAACGCCCGTCTTCCCACGGAGAAGGCGCATGGCTACCAGATCATGAAGACGTGCGAGGCGCTCGTGAATGCGGGCGCCGAGGTTCAGCTATTCGTCGCGGACCGGCGCAATCCGCTCGGCGACCGCGACGTATTAGAATATTACGGCATTCCATCCTCGTTCGACGTGTTCCGGCTTCCCGTCGTGGATTTTCTCCCTCATCCCGACCGAGGAGCAAGACGACGAGCGGAGGAATCCCTTCGAAGCGATCCCTCGGCTTCGCTCGGGATGAAGTTGGCGTACTCGATCGAACGCCGGAGTTTCTTGCGCTCCATTCGTCGCGCGCGACTTGCACTTCTCGCGTCGGATGTCTGGTACACACGCGATCCGATCTTGGCCGAGACGCTTATCTCACTGCCGAACGCGCGTCCCGTGTTTGTCGAGCTACATAACGCGGGCGCACGCGTAAAGGAGATCGTGTCCAAGGTGTCCGGATGGATCGTGATTTCGGAAGGTCTGAAGCGCTATCTCGTCGAACAAGGCGTCGTGGAAGACAGGATCACGGTCGCGCATGACGGATTTGATCCGGACGCGTTTGCGCATCTTCCGTCACGCGAGGAGGCGCGACGGATGCTCGGCATCGATCCGTTCGTATTCCTCGCCGTGTACGCCGGGCATTTGTATTCGTGGAAGGGCGTTGATTCGATCGCGACGGCGTTTTCGAAAATGCCCGACGGGATCGAGCTTGCGATTGTCGGCGGCTATCCGCAAGACATCGAACGTGTGAAAGGTCTCGCGGGAGATGCGTCACGCGTGAAATTCGTCGGGCATCAATCCAGAAAAGACGTATTGATCTGGCTTTCGGCCGCCGACGCTGCGATGTTGCCGACGTCCGCACAATTCGAAATCGGGAAATCATACACGTCGCCGCTCAAGTTGTTCGAATATCTCGCCGCCGGACTTCCGGTGATCGCGAGCGACGTTCCGAGCAGCCGTGAAATCCTCGACGAATCCGTCGCGACGTTTTTCAAGCCGGATGACGCGGAGGATTTTTTGAGGGCGTTACAGGAAGCAAAAAACAAGAAGCATGAAGCGCGAATTTCGAAAGAGAAAGTGAAGGGGTATTCGTGGGGGGAGAGGGGACGTCGCGTGAATGAATTTGTCGTTGCGAGCGTAGCGAAGCAATCTCGGACCGGACAGAATATCGCCGTCATCGACGGATTCTGCGGGAAATGCGACTCCAATTGGAAGCCTTGGTTGAAAGCGGAGCTTGAGAACAAAGGGTATGAACCCAAAATGTTAGCGCTGCCCAACTCATGCAGTCCGGATTTTGATGAGTGTCTATCGTTCTTGCGTAAAGAACTACAAGGCTTCGGACCGAACGATATCGTCATCGGGCATTCGCTCGGTGGCTACTTTGCGATCAAAATCTCCGAAGAGAAGGAATTCGGAACACTGATCCTCGTCGCGCCGACTACGGGCAAAATTATTGAACCGCAAACGGAGGCGGGCCGTGCAGGAAAAGATTTCGATGCGTTGAAACGGGTTATCAGTCACGGCGTTCAACTGGAGAACATCAAGGTGAAGAAAAAAGTCCTTTTTTTCGACCGAAAAGATGACAGGATTCCGTTTGAAACAACGGAAGAGTTCGATGCGAGCTGGCAAAAGCATCTCACGACAGGAAAAGGGCACTTTGCAACGCGAGATAAGGTTTTTGAATTTCCGGAGCTCCTCTCTGTTGTCACTGCGAGGAACGAAGTGACGAAGCAATCTCCGTTATGCGAATTTGAGATTGCTTCGTCGTCCCGCTTTGGCGGTACTCCTCGCAACGACAGGGGAGTTCTGATCATCACGCAGGCGGTGGATGAGGCGGATACGAATCTGTCTTTTTTCCTTGATTGGTTGCGCGAACTGTCTTCGCACGTTTCCGTCGTGCATGTCGCGGCGTGGAAGGTCGGTTCACACACGCTCCCGTCGAACGTCCACATACACGCCATGCCGAAAGGGAAGCTCAAGCGGATGATCGCCTTGAAAAAGCTGACCTGGAAGGTTCGGAGAGACATTGACGCGGTATTCGTCCACATGCTTGCGCCGGTAGCGGCGTCGCTCGGCTGGTTCTGGCGTCTTCTGGGGAAGCGCGTCGTGCTTTGGTACACGCATGGGTCGGTTCCCGCCGCGCTTCATGTCGCGAACCTGTTCGTGCACGGAATTTGCACGGCGACGAGTCCGAGCATGAATCTGAAGACGGTAAAAAAGATCGTCACCGGCCACGGAATCGACACGGAGCGCTTTCGTCCCGGCGACGTGCCGCGCTTGCCGGAAATCCTCACCGTCGGGCGCATCACGCCGCGCAAGCGGTTGGAATCGTTGCTCGACCTCGTCGAGGCGGTGCATCGCGCGCAGCCGTCGTTGCCCTTGCGTTTGCGCATCGTGGGCGAGGCGTATCTTGCGTCGGATCGCGCCTACGCGGACGCGCTTGCGGCCGAGGTCGCGCGGCGCGGCTTGGGCGACCTCGTGTCATTCGACGGTGCGAAACTCAACGCCGACCTGATCGAGCGCTATCGTCGCGGCGCCGTGTTCGTCACCGCAAGCGAAACGGGGAGTCTCGACAAGGCGGTCCTCGAGGCGCTGTCCTGCGGCACGCCCGTATTGGCCGCGTCGCGCGTCTTCTCCGGATTCGACGGCGTGCATGTCGCGGCCAACGGCTGGGATGAAGAAGCAATCGCGTTCGTCGTTTCGCGTCTCATGCATCCTTCGACCGACGCAGCAGCTCGTGCGGATGTCATTCGCAAGGCATCGCTCAAAACGCTGATTTCCCGCCTGGTCTCCATCTTGCTAGATTAGGCTCTATGTCAATGCCCGCTTGGGAAGCGTTTTTCGAGAATGCCGTGAAGGCCGCGCTTGCGCCCGATTCCCGCGTGCTGGATATCGGGGCCGGCTTGCGGGCGGATCCGTCGCGAGGCAATCGTTCCGATCCGGAACGCGCGTGGATCCGCCCCCTGCTCGCGCGCGTTCGGTATGACGTACTCGATCCGGTGGATGCCTACAAGCCGGATATCGTCGGCGACCTACAGGCCATGCCGATCGGCGACGAGGTGTACGATTCACTGATTTGTCTCGCCGTACTCGAGCATGTGCCGCGTCCGTGGGACGGCGTGCAAGAAATGCGCCGCGTGCTCAAGCCCGGCGGTTTTCTCTTCCTCTACGTTCCGTTTCTCGCGCCGTATCACGCGGAACCCGGCTACTATTCCGATTTTTGGCGATTCACGGACGAAGGGATCAGGACGCTGTTGGAGGAATTCGACGACGTGAAGGTTGTTCCGGTTCGCGGACCGGTAGAAACGCTCGCGCATTTGTTGCCGCGGCCGATCCATCACGCGTTTTTTCTGTGGTTGGGCCGGAAGCTCGACGCGTTGCGGCACGCGTCGGGAAAGCAGGCGTCCGGGTTTTACGTGACGGCGCGTCGCCCCGTTTAGATATGTGCGGCATTGCGGGATTTGCCGGACCGGGAGGATCGAGAGACGCCCTCCGCGCGATGGCAACGGCGATCAAGCGACGCGGACCTGACGACGAGGGATTTTTTGAGGCGCCGAACGTCGGTTTCGCGTTCAGGCGATTGTCGATCATCGACGTGGCGGGCGGACATCAGCCGCTCGCCAACGCCGACGGCACGATCCGGGTGATGCTGAACGGCGAGATCTACGGATTCGCCGCGTTGCGCGAAGAGCTCGAACGTCTCGGGTATCGCTTTTCGACCAAGTCGGACACGGAAGTCATCGTACACGGCTATGCCGAGTGGGGTGATCGCGTGTTCGAACGGTTGAACGGTATGTTCGCGATCGCGATTTGGGACGCGAAACGATCGCGTTTGCTGCTTGCGCGAGACCGCCTCGGCAAAAAGCCGCTCTATTGGACATGGAAAGATGGGACATTGTGGTTTGCGTCGGAACTGAAGGCGTTGATCGCGGCCGATATCGTCGATCGCGATCTCGATCCTGCATCGCTTGGTGCGTATTTCCGATCGGACGCCGTGCCGACGCCGCGTACCATCTTCAAAAACGTGCAGAAGCTCGAGCCGGCAACGGTCATGGCGTGGAGCGAGGGGAAGGTTGAGCGGACTTGGGAATACTGGAAGTATCAGGATCAGGAATTCGGGATTAGGGATGAGGGGGAGATCGTTGCGGGGTTGCGGGAACGTCTCGATCACGCCGTGCGTGAGAGACTTGTTTCCGACGTGCCACTAGGATTATTCCTGTCCGGCGGGATCGACTCGGCCGTCATTGCCGAATCCGCCGCTCGACAATCGTTGTCACGCTTGGACGCATTTACGATCGGATTCGATGATCCGTCGCATGACGAGCGTCCGGCCGCGCGCGCGGTCGCGAACGCGCTCGGTATCGAGCTGCACGAAGAGATATTGACACCCGACGCCGCGCTTACCGTTGTCGATGACGCCGTCGCGCTCCTCGACGAGCCATTGGCCGATCCGGCCATCCTGCCGCAACTTCTTCTTGCGCGATTCACACGCAAACACGTCACCGTCGCACTGACGGGGGACGGGGGAGACGAGCTGTTGCTTGGGTATCCGCACGTCGGGGTGCATGAAGCGATGAATCGGATGGAGCGTGACACCACCCCCAGCCCCTCCTCCCAGAGGAGGGGTGTCCGTCGGATGACGGACAGGGTGGTGGGATCCGTAGCGTGGGCGCTGGATCGGGTTCCGGCGGGATCGGGATATTTTAGTGTGGGGTTTAAGGCGCAGCGTCTTGCGCGAGGGTTGTCCGAAACCGATCCGTGGGCGCGGGATCTCGCGTGGCGCGGATCGTGGACGCGATCCGATCTCGACGCCCTTTTGCTTCCCGACATTTGCGAAGCCGTCGACACGGCGTTTGCGGATCGGCAGCTCGCCGACCGCGCGGAGGAAATCGAAGGTTCGTTCTGGAAGCAATGGTCGTGGGGGTATTTGCGGACGTATTTGATGGACGACGTGCTCGTCAAAGTCGATCGTGCGACCATGTGGCATTCGCTCGAAGCGCGCTCGCCGATCCTCGACGCGTCCGTGGTGTCGTATCTCCTGTCCGTGCCGGAGACGTACAAGCTTGGTGCATGGAAAAATAAGCGATTGTTTAAGGAGTTGCTTCGCGGCCGCATTCCGGACGATGTGCTGAACCGTCCCAAGCACGGGTTCGCGATCCCGACGGCCGCATGGCTGAACGGGCCTTTGTCCGATCGGCTCCGGGAGGTTTCTGATCCGGCTTTCCTTTCAAAACAAGGCTTATTTGAGCCAAAGATCATCCAAAAAATGATTAGCGAGCATCGATACGGCAGGAAAGATCGGCGCAAGGAATTGTGGGCTTTCCTGATGTTCCAGTTGTGGTACCGTGCTTGGGGTTAAGCTATGCCCGAGCCCATTCGTTCGGTCTCCGTCGTGATTCCCGTCCTAAACGAGGAGGGGAGTTTGCCGACGCTGTATGAAGAGCTGCGCGTCGTCGCGGATCGCGTGTCGGGAACGACGTTCGAGTTTATTTTTGTGGATGACGGGTCGTCGGATCGAAGCGTCGACATCGTTCGGTCGTTCGCCGTCGTCGATCCGCGCGTAAAGGGGATCGTCTTCTGCCGCAACTACGGGCAGACCGCGGCCATGAGCTGCGGCATCCAATCCGCGACCGGCGACGTGATCATCCCGATGGACGCCGATCTGCAAAACGATCCGGCCGACATTCCGAAATTTTTGGACAAGATCGGAGAAGGGTACTCCTGCGTATCCGGATGGCGCAAAGAGCGCAAGGATGCGTTCGTGTTGCGTCTGCTTCCGTCTTGGGCGGCGAACCGAATCATCTCGCTCATGACCGGCGTGAAGCTGCATGATTACGGATGTAGCCTGAAGGCGTACCGACGTTCCGTCATCCAGGACGTTGAGTTGTATGGTGAAATGCATCGGTTTATTCCCGCGTACGCGGCATGGTCCGGAGCCAAGGTGACGGAGATCGTCGTGAACCATCGCCCGCGCGTACATGGCGCGTCCAAGTACGGGCTTTCGCGGGTGTTCAAGGTCATCCTCGACCTGATGGTCGTGAAGTTCCTCACGAAGTACTTCAACAAGCCGATCCACTTCTTCGGCGCGGCAGGATTCACTTTCCTGTTTGTGGGCGGACTCGCGGAACTTGCCGCGGTTCTATACAAGGTTACCGGCACGAAGGATTTCGTGCAGACGCCGTTGCCCGTCATCGGCGCGATGTTCATCATCGTCGGCGTACAATTCATGTTATTCGGCCTCATGGCCGAAGTGCTTATGCGTACGTATTACGGCTCGCGGAACACGCGGCCGTATGCGATCCGCGAATCCTTCAACCTGTAAACGCGTATGAAACGGTCGCTCTTGCCATGGCTCAAGCCGCCGGACGACGTAGGCGCGTTCGAGCTCGTCGTGGAACGCGAGGAAGGCGGCGAGGTGATGGAAGGATGGCTCGTCGCGGGTGAACAACGCTATCCGATCAGGAACGGCGTGCCGCGCCTACTTCCCGAATCGCTCGACAAGTCGAATTGGGAAACGGCGAGGCGCTTCGGCGAAGAATGGAACCAGTTCGATATGATGACGGATGAATACGAAACACAGTTTTTAAGTTGGATCGAACCGGTGAAACCCGAATTCTTTTCCGGAAAAACCGTTTTGGATTTGGGATGCGGAAAGGGTCGTCATATTCTCCAATCAAAAAAATTCGGCGCCAAAGAGGTGATCGGCGTGGACATGTCGCATGCCGTGGATGCGGCGTTTGCGAATGTCGGCAGGCAAGAGGGTGTGCATATCATTCAGGGCGATATCTATCATTTGCCTTTGAAGCCCGCATCCTTCGATTATGGATATTCGATCGGGGTGTTGCACCATACGCCGGATCCGCGAGGGGCGTTTCTGCATCTCGTCGAGACGGTCAAGCCGGGCGGGAGCGTGTCCGCATGGGTGTACGGTCGCGAGGGAAACGGATGGATTATTTACTTGTTGAATCCGTTTCGTCGTCTTACATCCAAGCTGCCGTTGCCGATCACCAAGATGATCGCGTTCGTATTCGCGGTGATTTTGCAGGCGGCCCTCGTCATTCTGTATCGACCCGCGAGCTCGCGTCCTCGGCTCGCGCGCCTGCTCCCGTACAGCTCGTATCTTTGTTCCATTTCGCGCTACTCGTTCCGCGAAAATTTTTCCATCGTGTTCGATCATTTGTTGCCGGAAATCGCTTTCTACATTCGTGAAGAAGCATTTCGCTCTTGGTTTGATGATGCGGGACTCTCGAACCCCGTGATTACGCGACGGTATAACAACAGTTGGCGCGGATTCGCGACCAAGTCCGGCGTATGACGCTCACCCCGCGCACGAAATCCGTCTTGATCGCGTCGGTCTGTCTCGCGGTCTGGTCGCTCGCGCATGTGCCGGCGATCGGATGGTTTGCGCATGTGCCGTTTTCCGCCGCCGTGGTAGGCGACGAGCCGTCGCCTCTGTACGGCGCGCTTGCGATCATGCGCGACCGCAGCCCGCTCGGCCTGCGCAATCTCCCCCAACTGTATTACGGTCCGGCCTTCGCCGCGCTCGCGCTTCCGGCCGTGGCGTTCGACGCGGCGGCGCAATTCGCGTCCGGCCGCGTCCGAAACGCGGAAGACTACCGCGCGCTCATCACGCGGGACATGAGCGGGATGCTTGTCGCCGCGCGCTGGCTGGCCGTGCTTGCGGGTTTCGTCGCCCTGTGGGGTGCCTATCGGCTGCTCCGGTCTCCGCGGCTCAATCCCGACGCGTGCCCTTGGTGGCCGTGGCTCGTCGCATTCGGTATCGCGCTTGATCCCTTCTTCTTCAAATACTCGCATCTATTCCGTCACTGGGTTTTCGTCGTCGCCGTGCTGGTCTGGGGACTTGTGTTCACGATGAGATTGGCGGAACGCCACGACGATACTCGTGCTTGGGTCGGGCTGTGGTTCGTGAATACGCTCGGATTCGGCATCAGTTTTCTGACGCCTCTCTACCAGGCGATGCTGCTGCCCCTCCTGTGGCGATGGGCGCGGGAGCGTAACCGTGCCGCCTGGACGCGTGCGGTTGCGTACGGCGGCGCGCTGCTCGCGTCTTGCGCGCTCATCGTCGCGTGGAACCCGTTCCCGTACGCCCGTATCCTGCGCATGGGCACCGAGTCGGATACGGGGCATGCACTCGGTTTCGGATTTGCGTCCCTTGCGTCATACGCGAGCTATCTTATTCATAATCATTTATTAATCTCGATCTTGGCCGTCGGATTATCCGTCGTCGGTTGGACGCTCGCGCGCCGGCGGATGCGGCCGTGGTACTGGATCGTCGTGTGGCCGCTGGTCGTACACGCGCTGTTCTTCACGTCTTCCGAGACGAACCCGCCGCGATACTTTTTGCCTGTTTACGTATTGCTGTGGATCCTTGCCGTCGCTTCGGCCGCCGCGGCATGGCCCGCTCTGGTCACCCGGCGCCTCGCGCTTCCCGTTCTCGCCGCGTTCGCCATCGCGCTGGCGTTGTCGGGCGCCCATGCCGCAAGATGGTCTTGGCTTGCGTCGCAACCGCAGCCGGAAGAGCGACTGATTGAAGCCGTGCGACACGCACAGTCTTCGCGCTCCGTCGGATACATCGGCCGGATGCTGCCCGCGTGGCACGATCCCGCATCCTACCTGCTGTATGCGGTCACCTGCCTGCCGTATGAATCGGATGCGTCCTCCTATATGGCGTCGTTGCCGCCGCTGGAGGGCGTCATTCCGTTGGAAGTGGAATATTCCTGCGATCAAGCTCGTTTGCGGACGCTGCTCCTTGAGACGGTCGATGTGGTCATCGAGCCCGAGGGCGAATCTCTCGAGTCCAACACCTTCGAGGCGGATTGGCGTCGTCATTGGGATTCGGACCGATGGGGGTTGCGATTCCGGACGCTCAAGGGCACTCTGTCGCTATGAAGATCCTGTTGGTGACGCCCGCCTGCCATTTTTCCCGTCCGGGCGGCGCGCAGGAAGACATGTACGCGACGATCGCGTTGTTGCAAGGACTTGGTCATGAGGTCGGGCTTTTTACGCTGCACGGACCCAATCAAAGCGAAGAAATGCTGGAGACGATTCGCGCGAGGCATTCGATTCCGGTATTCACGTTCGTTCCCGATCTGTCGGACCACGCGCTCTGGATCGGGCATGTCCTGAAAGAGCCTTCGCTGTTCGATCGCGCCGCCTATCCGTTCGAGTTGATGGCGCAGGACTCCGCGTTTCGGGATGAATTGAAGCGGTGGGATGTCGTGTTTCCGTTTTGCTCGTATGCGTGGCCGGTGCTGCGCGCGGGGAAGCGCGTGGGGATCAAAACCGTCTTCCGGTCGCACAATTATGAACCGACGTTTTTTTGGGAGGCGCTTGAGCCTTTGCAAAAACTCTATCCGCTGAATTGGTTACGACGCGCCGCCAAGCGCCGGTCCGAGAGGTTGTCGGTGAAATACGGAGACGTCACCGCGACAACGCGCCTGCGGGAAATCGCGTGGTACGAATCCCTCAAACCGAAAACGATTTACGAGTTGACGCTGACGTATCTTCCGCCGCTGGTGCGCGGCCCGCGACCGCAAAAAACCGAGGGTCCGCTCGACCTGTTTTATCTCGGCGCAAGTTACAACGTTTCATTCCACCGCCGCGGGGTGGAAGTACTGCTCCGGGAGGTCATGCCGATCTTGAGACGTGAAGCGCCGGGCGCGTTTCGTTTGCATGTGCTGGGCGGCAAGCTGCCGGAAGCGTTGAAGGCGTTGTGTGACGGTACATCGGCGATTTGCGAAGATTACGTGCCGGATCTCGAGGCGTTTTTGGAAAAGATGGACATCGGCGTGTTTCCCGTGCTCACCGGGCGGAGCATTAAGGGAAAAGTCTTCGGCTCGATTTGCCGCGCCTTCCCGACCGTCATCCCGAAGATTGGGGCGAGCGGGTATCCGTTGGAAGACGGGAAGCATGTACTGTATGCGGAAACGGGAGAGGAATTCGCGAACGCGTTGCTTCGTTTGCGTAATCCCGAATTGCGCGCCGTCTTATCGGCCGGTGCGGCCGAGATCGCGCAACGCGAATTCAGTCACGCGGCCGTGCGTAAACAGATGGAGCGAATTCTCGCAAGCGTCTCAACCGTATGATTCAACTCACGCCGCAACAACTCGCCAAGACGAAGCTGAACCTCGGATGCGGTAGCTATCCCGATCCGGAGGCGTTGAACGTGGATGTGCGCGCGGAGGCGTCGATCGATCTGCAGCTCGATATTGATGATCCGGAACAGATCGCCTCGCTGCCGCACGGACATTACGAGCGCATTGAGATGTCGCATGTCCTTGAACATCTCGACGACGTGTTCGGCACCATGAAGGCGTGCGGCGTACTTCTCAAACCCGGAGGCGAGTTTCATATTCGCGTGCCGCATTTTTCGCGCGGCTTTACGCATGCCGCGCATAAGCACGGGTTTGATATCAGCTTCCCGCATTACTTCGATCCCAAAAAGACGAGTTTTTATCTCGGACCCACCCTTGAACTCGTTTCCATGAAGCTTGACTGGGCGATTCGTCCCGACCTTTATCGCGAAGTTGCTTCGGGCTGGCAGGTTGTTGTCTTGAAAATGATGAATGCCATCTTTACCCCTTTGGCCAACCTTTCACCTGGAGTTTGTTCCCGCCTGTGGTGTTATTGGGTCGGGGGGTTTGAGCAAATCGAATTCGTGTTCAAAAAGCCCATTTCCTAGCCATTTTTGAACGGTTTTTTGTCGTTGCATCGGAGCCCGATAGCTGCTACTGTTTGGCCGATCAGCTTTTATGGAAAATCGCCAACCTATCACCCTTTCGGTGATTGCGCCCTGCTACAACGAAGCGGGAAACATCCCGGAACTCGTGGAGCGCTTGCAGCGCACGTTTGAGCGCAAGGGTCTTTCGGGAGAAATCGTGCTCGTGAACGATTGCAGCAAGGACAATACGGGCGAGGTCATTGCCCGGCAAGCGGCAACATATCCGAACATTGTGGCGGTGAACCACGCGCAGAATCGCGGCATTGTCGGCGGTTGGCGTAGCGGCGTTGCTGCGGCCACCGGCGTGTACACCTGTCTCATGGACGCGGATCTGCAGCATTTGCCGGAAGACGTCGGTCGCTTGTATGACGAAATCACGTTTTCCCGTTTCGATGTCGTGCAAGGCTGGCGCAATCACGTGAAAAACTCGAGCGGCATGCGCGTGGTGTTGAGCAAGGGGTTGAATACCGCGCTCAACGTCTTGTTCGGCATGGACTCCAAAGACAATAAATCCAATTTTTTGATTTGCCGTCGTGAGGTGCTCGAGGACCTGCTTCGCACGCGATACAAATATAAGGCGTATCAGACGCTGCTCGGCGTCGCGATCCGTTGCAAGCATTACTCGGTGCGACAAATCGAGACGATGTTCGAGGAGCGCAAGGTGGGCGAATCGTTCCTGCCGCGGTTTCCGCTCAAGATGATTTGGGAAACCGTACACGATCTTGTGCTCGGTTTTTTCGAATTTCGTGTGACCGATCCGTACGACGCGTCCTTGCGCGAATTCCTAAAAGACAAAACGCCGACGAACACGGACGAGCCTCTGCCGTGGTGGCGCGAATGGTATTTTCGTTTTTACGTCTGGACTTTCCCGCTTCATCATTGGATGATTTCCTACAATGCGTATCAGTATTATCTCGACCTCAAGAAAAGCCAGTGGCTGAAGCCCGAGGAAATTCGCGCGTATCAGGAACAGCGCTTGCGTCAGTTACTGGTCCACGCGTATTACAAAGTGCCGTATTATCGTCAGCTGTTTGACGCCAGCGGTATCAAGCCGGAAGACATCCGTACGATCGAGGACTTGACGCGTATTCCGGTCCTGACGAAAAAATCATCAAGGAAAACGTGTACAGCGGATTAATGTCCGTGGACCACGACAAGAGTAAAATCCTGCGCGTGACGACCAGCGGCTCTACGGGCGAGCCGACGGTCGTATTTGCCGAAAAGAAGCAGCTCGAAATGCGTTGGGCCGCGACGCTGCGCGCGACGGAGTGGATGGGATATCGCTTCGGCGATCGACAAATCCGCCTGTGGCACAAATACCTCGGCATGAAAGGCATGGAGGTGGTGAAGGAAATCCTCGATGCAAAAATGACGCGTCGAAAATTCGTGCCGGCCTACGAAATCGACGATGAAAATCTTTCCGATTTCGTGGATACGCTCATGTCGTACAAGCCCGTCGTGCTCGACGGATATGCCGAGTCCTATAACTTGATCGCGCGTTATCTTCGCCAGCACAAACATGACGGTTGGAAACCGAAGGGGATTATGTCTTCCGGTCAGACGTTGCCGCCGGAAAGCCGCAAGATTATCGAGGAAGGCTTCGGGTGCAAGGTCTTCGACAAATACGGCTGTCGCGAGCTTGTCGGCGGTATCGCGTATCAAACGGGCCACGAGGATTACTTGGTCGTCGCCGAAGGCACGATCGTGGAAATTATCAAGGACGGGCGACCGGCGCAACCGGGCGAGCTCGGCGAAATCGTGCTGACTGATCTCAACAACTTCGCCATGCCGATGATCCGCTATGCGATCGGCGACTTGGCCGTGGCGGTCGACAATACGAAACCTTCGCCGTGCGGTCGCGGGTTGCCGCGTATCGGTCGTTTCTATGGGCGTATGCAATCGATTCTGATCGGTACGCGTAACCAGATGATTCCCGGTACGTTCTTTGCGCGACTCTTTGCGGATTACGATTACGCCGTGAAGCGGTTTCAGGCCGTGCAGGAACGCGCCGGAGAGATCACGCTCAAGATCGTGAAAGCGAATCGCTGGACGGAGGACGTGCTACACTACGCCACGACGCAAATCAAGAAACACATGGGCGAGGACATGAAGATTCATGTCGAGTTCGTCGAAGAGGTTGCGCTCGGTCGGACCGGAAAGCGTCAGCACTCCGTCTCGACGCTCAACGTCAGCGAAGTTTCCAACAAGTTTTCCACCGACATGTATGATGACCAACGACCAACGCCAGCAAGTGGAGTCGAAGACCGGTGACCTGTACTCGGATTGCTGGGACTATCTAACCGATGACCAATGGCTCGCCCAAGGCGAGCTTTTGGCCGACCAGCTGGGTCTTGATGAAGCGCAAGTCGCGGGCAAAAGCGTTTTTGACGGCGGCTGCGGCCATGGCGCGTTCGATTATCGTTTGGCAAAGCTTGGGGCGAAAGAAGTCGTCGGATTCGATCTCAAGCCGAATCCCAAGATGTCGCTGTTTGCCGACGCGCCGCAGGTCCGGTTCGTGCAGGGCTCGTTGCTCGAAATCCCGTTTCCGGACGCGTCGTTCGATCTCGTCGTCACAAGCGGCGTCGTGCATCACACCGCCGATCCGGACAAGGTCTTCGCGGAACTCGCGCGTCTCGTCAAACCCGGCGGGCGCCTCATTATGGGCGTGTACGGAAAATACGGATTGTTTCCGTGGTCGTGCTGGCTGGCGCGCTTGTTTACCGTCAAACTTCCAATGATTCGCGAGCCGTTCATGCGCAAGGTATGCGATCGGTTGAAGCTCGATCCGATCTGGCGGTATCAGGTGCTGGATTATCTCTACGTCCCGATTTTGCATCGCTTCACTCCGAAGGGGATCCGCGAACGTTTTTTCGAGAAACACGGATTCAAGAACATCGAGCGCATTCGCAACCTTCCCCCCGAGCGCGCGTCTTCGTATGTGAACCGTAACGCGTCCTATACCTACGACTACACGTCGCTGTCGTCACGCATTCTATTCGGTCACGGGTTCATCACGATACGCGGCGACAAACCGTCGGCATAACCTATGTGCGGAATCGCCGGATTCGTCGACAAGCGCGGCCGCCTGAATCCGGAGGAAAAACGCCGGACGATGGAGGCGATGCTTTCGCGTGTCCGACATCGTGGGAATGATGGCACCGGCATGTTCGTTCGAGACAAGCTTGCGCTCGGTCATGTGCGGTTGAGCATTCTCGACGTTTCCTCGCGCGCGGATCAGCCGTTCATTTCCGAAGACGGGGAGCGTGCCCTGTCGTATAACGGCGAGTTGTACAATTTTCGCGAGCTGGACGAAGCGTTGGGCAAGAAAAAGCGCACGTCTTCCGACACGGAAACGTTTCTGCATGCGCTGGAGAGATGGGGAAGTAACGTCTTTCGGCATCTGCGCGGCATGTACGCTTTTGCGTTTGCGGATCGCGAGAGCGTTTTGCTCGGCGTGGATCGCCATGCCATCAAACCGTTGTATTACATCGATACGCCGGATTGGTTTGCGTGGTCATCGGAGGCGAAGGCGCTCTTCGTTGTGCCCGGAATTCGTCCGGAATTCGACGAGGCCGCGCTCGACGAATATCTGCTGTTCCGGCAGGTATCCGGCTCGCGCACGTTGTGGAAGAACGTCAAACGCTTTCTTCCGGCCGAGTGGATGCGGATTGATGCGGCCAGCGGCGCAATCACGAAGCGGGGGAGTCATTGGATCGATGATCCGCAACCCGGCGCATACGAAGGCGATGATGCGTTGCGGGAGCAGCTTATCGATGCCGTTCGTTCGCATTTGATCGCGGATGTCCCGGTCGGGCTACAGCTTTCCGGCGGCATCGATTCAAGTCTCGTGGCCGTGCTTGCCGCGGAACTCGTGCCGCAAGAACGGTTCCATACGTTTTCGATCGGTCTTGCCGACGACGCGTGGAACGAATTTCCGTATTCGCGCCGTGTCGCGGAGCGGATCGGAAGCTCGCATCACGAGCTCGTGTTCACGCCGGAAGATTTTCGACGCGAGCTTGCCATCGCGACATATCACCTGGACGAACCCGTGAATCACTCGCATTCCGTACCCATGATGCTGCTCGCTCGCGAAGCCGCGAAGAGCGTAAAAGTACTTTTGTCCGGCGAAGGTGCGGACGAGGTGCTCGGCGGCTACAAGCGCTATCTCGATCCGCGAGCGCATGGAACTTCTCCGAAAGAAGTAATTATGATTTCGGCGTTCGCGACGCCACAAAGCGTCTCGCGCGTGCTCGGTCGCGCCGCGGCGCCGGATCTCGCGTTCCGCCTTTCGTCCCTCGGTTCGGCCGCCTTGCCGATGATCGAGCGCGTTTTGAAAAGCGAACGCCAAACATATCTGTTTTCGATGCTTGTGCGTCAGGACAAGATGGGGATGGCGTCCACGCTCGAAAACCGCGTACCGTTTTTGGACGTGCCGTTGGTCGATTTTGCCAGCCGCATGCCGACGGCAGAGAAAATCGGAAGCGGACATACAAAAATTGCGCCGAAACGCTTGGCGCGTGATTTTTTCGACGAAGCGTTCGTCTATCGACCAAAGGTCGGGTTTGGTCAACCGATCGCCGACTGGCTTCGCCGTCCGAAAATCCTCGGCGATATGCTCTGTCTTGCTCTTGATCACGAGGCATTTGTCGCCCCTCATCTTGACCAAAAGGCGATAAAAAAACTCTATGATGAGCATTGTTCCGGGCAGGATCACTCTTCCATTCTTTGGCCGGTGCTCACGCTCGAACTTTGGGGTCGGATCTTCCAGCAAGGCACCGATCCCGCTACGCTAACCTAAACATGTCGCCCGAGTGGATTTCCGTATTCCGATGCCCGCATTGCGGGGGAGGCTTCGTCAAAAACGAAGAGGGTTTGCGCTGCTCGTCATGCGGAACGGTTGTGTTGAAGCGAGGGACTGCGTATCGCTTTGTCGAGTCGGAGTCCGGGCATCCGTCCGATCGCCCCGACTCCATCACGGTGAAGGTCAAGAATGTCTTCAAGCGATGGCCGAGATTTTATCTCTTTTTGATCTATGTTTTCGGAACGTCGAACGCGGGCGTATCACCGAAGGCGTTTTTTGAACGATACGCTCCGTCGCCGAAGCGTCGTTTGAATTTGGGAGCCGGAACGCAGAATCGGTACGGCGACGCGTTACACGTGGATCTGTATGCGTTTCCGGATATTGATGCGCTTGCGGACATTCGATCGTTACCGATTGCCGAGGGTTCGATTGATGCGATCGTGTGCCAATCCGTTCTCGAACATGTGCATGAACCGGAAGCGGTTCTTGCCGAGGCGCATCGTGTTCTCGCCTCCGGCGGTCACTTGTATCTCACGGTTCCGTTCATGTTCCCGTTCCATTCTTCGCCTGATGATTTTCGGCGTTGGACCAGGCAGGGTCTTTGTCATGACGTGGAGCGAGCAGGATTTTCCGTGGTGGAGAGCGGTTTGCGTCACGGTCCGACGACGGCGTTTCTTCTCATGTTCACGCATTGGCTGGGGTTGCTGCTTTCGTTCGGTTCAGCTCGCATCGCCGAGATCGTGACGTTGATGGCGAGCGCCATCCTTGCTCCGCTCGCGCATGTTCCGGATCTCTGGCTGAACCGATTGAAGGTCTCACATGTCATCGCTTCTGGTTTTTATGTCATCGCCCGCAAAAAGTAGTTGGCGACGACATGTCGCCGCTTTTGTTCTCGCCATCGTCGCCGGCGCGTTAACGATTGCGCCCGCCCTGGTCGCGCGCGTCCGGATCGGCGACGCGTATCGCGGTATCCCGTTTCTATATCAGAACGATGAAGAAACGTATCTCGCCCGCATGCGCGAATTGTCTGAAGGCAGGCTTTCCGTCGCGTCACCCTTTTTTTACGAATACAAAAATGCGTCGTCGTTGGCCTGGCCCGTGGGCGAAGCGCCGTATGCCCTTCTTCATTTTTTGACGCGGTTGCCGCTTGAAACGGTGCTTGTATTGACGAAAGCACTGTTTCCCGCCGCGCTGTTCCTGCTCGTGTATGCATTTGTATGGCGGCTTACCGGTGGCGAAGAAAAGGATCGTCGTTGGCCCGCACTTGCGGCCGCGTCCGTCGTGACGCTGGCGTATGACCCGATCATTTCGTTGTCCGGACTCGAGCTTTCGGTTTGGTCGCGTCCCGTTAATCCGATCGTCGGAGCGCTTGCCTTGTTCGTCGTCCTGATTTTGCTCGAGCGTTTGCTGACGACAAAACGCGCGCTTCTTGCTCTTCCGATCGGCGTTGTGGTCGGTCTCATGGTTTGGTACCCGTTTTCGTGGATGATCGCGGCCGCAAGCATCGGATCCGTGTGGCTTGTCGCGTTGATTACGCGAAACCGCGAGGCGTTTCGGGCATCGTCGTATGCGCTTGCGGCGGCCGTACTCGGATCCTTGCCGTATGCGATATACGTCCTGACGCAAACGGGCGCGGCCGAACCCGGGAGCTCCTCGGCCGCACGTTTCGGCGTCTTTTTCACGCATGCGCCGATCGTGAATAAAATGTTGCTTGTCGGCACATTATTTTTTCTTGCCGGTTCTTGGTGGATGGCTCGCAGGACGTCTTGGAAAACACTGGTCGCCGAAACGTGGTGGTTGCTCTGCGCCTCGATGCTGCTTTCGGGATGGTTGGCGTTTAACCATCAGGTCATCACCGGACGAAATCTTTGGCATCATCATTTCGTTCAATACACGAAGCCGTTCGTCGTGATCGCGCTCGCGGTGTTCGTCTGGCGCGCATGGCCCGCGCGTCTCATGGGGTGGGCGAAGGTTGCATGCGCGTTCGTTCTTGCCGGATCGATCGTCAACGGAGTACTCTGGGCCTTTTCGATCGACACGACGCTCGACCGGTTTCGGTTCGACCAGCGATACGCCGATCCGCTCGGCTGGCTCAACGAGAACGCGGAAGCGCCGTGCGTCGCGTTGGTCGTCGAGCGTGACGAAGGGTTGACCGAACGCATTCCCGCCTACACACCCTGCGACGTGTACACCACGTCGTGGGTATTCTCCGGTGTGCCGGAGAAACGTATTAAACACAATTTTTTCGTCCGCATGCGCACGTTGGGTTTGCTGCCGGAGCATACGCGTTCCTGGATGGAGGCACATTCATACGAGGTGCGTTCGCTGTTCTTCCGTGACTGGAACGACCTGTTCGCCAAGGGGACGGGGGATGCGTGGTTCATGGATACGACGGAAACACTCTCGCGCGAATACGCCGAATTCTACGAACGCGAATTTTACGACGAGTTAAACCGATATCGCCTGGATTACGTGATCCTGGAAGGGGAGACGCCCTTTTACGTCATCGAGGCCATGCGTCTGGGAGAGTCGATTCAAGCAGGTTCGTTCAGGATCTACCGCTTTCGGCCCTGATCTGCTAGAACGCCGCATATGAAGATCGCGATTGTCACCCCCTTTGGAGCCGAAAAGCGCCTTGATGCGTTTGCCGAGTTTTTGATCGCCCAGCATCTCGTCAAGGATGGACGGGATGTTCGAATGTTCACGTACCACATGGCGAACAATCCGGAATATGCGGAAAAACGGTTGACCTACAAAACCGTTCCGACGGTGCGCTGTCGTCAACGCTACGGATGTTCGCCGAGACTGTTCATCGAAATCCTGAAATTCCGCCCGCAGCTTGTGATGCTGTGCCACATTCGCAGCTGGTTGAATTTATCGGGATACATTGCCGCGCGGCTTGTAGGTGCCAAAGTCGTTTTCAAAGTGATCGGGTTCTTGCACGATCCGTGCGTCGTGTCCGACCGCGACAATCCGCTGGAAACCGTGCATGAAAACATCGCGTTACTCACAAGTGTTTCAAGTCTCGTCAAAAGCTCTTTTGAGAAAGCTCCGGCCGGCTGCGGACGTTGGGAGAATTTTGCCACGCATTATCCGATGGCACATGCGGATCGCCTGATCACGATTACGCAATTCGAGCGCGAGTGGGTGAAGAAGGTGATGGGACTGGATTCCCGCCTCGTTCCGTGGGGTGTGAAGCTTGAAGCGGAACAGGCTTCCGAATCCGAGCCGAAGCTTCCGGAAGGGTGTCCGCGCGAAGGGTTCTTGTTTTTCATTGGTCAAGTGAAGCGACGCAAGGGCTGGGACACGATTATCGAAGCACTGGCATTGCTGAAAGAGCAGGGGATTCGAAAGGATTTGGTCTTCGTCACGAGTTCTAGCCCGGACGAGTATAAGGAGGCTCACGATCTTGTGGAAAAACTTGGCGTGAAGGATCGCGTACATTTTCTCTATCGCGTTTCGAACGAGGAAAAGGCATGGTTGTATCGTCGTGCGGCTGCGCTGCTTGCACCAAGCCGATACGAAGGATTCGGACTCACGCCCTTCGAAGCCTTCGATTTCGGCGTACCCGTATTCGGAACCGATATTCCCGTGTACAGCGATTTTCTGAAGGATGGATACAACTCGTTGATTTCGAAGAAAGGCGATCCGGTAACGCTTGCGGAAAACATGATGCGACTCGAGCAACCGGGTATGCGTGAAGCGCTGATCCGCGGCGGCAAAGAGACGGTAGCGAAATACACGGACGTGCAGATCTACGAGGCGTACCAACGGGCGGTGGAGGGGCTGATTCAGGGTTGACAAAATGCCATTTTTCGTCTATGTTGCGCGAAGCTCCGTCTCAACAGAACCGAAAGGCGGTGGAGCTTGGAAACGCGCGATAACAACGATCCGGCACTTGCGCCCGAGCGGGCGCACGAACGTCTCGCGAAGCGTGGGCCGTTGATGTCTTACGCGAGGAATCCTGGCTGGCGCGCGGAGGCGACCGACACGCTCGATGACCTGCTGTTCGGGCACGAGGAGCGCGAGTCGATCGACTTCGACAAGATCAGGTTCAGGCACCTCGAGGACCTCGGGGACGCGAACCAGTTCGAGATCGAGTTCGAGGCCGAGCCGGGCGTGAACGCGGTCGGTCGGCTCTTCGTCCCGAAGAGCGCGCGGAACGCGCCGCTCATGCTCATCCTACAGGGTCACGTCGAGGGGATGCACGTCTCTTGGGGCGAGGGCCCAGAGAAGTGGGGGTCGACCGGTCACCACCACGTCCAGCAGTGCCTCGAGCAGGGCTTCGCGGCCTTTGCGCTCGAGCAGCGTGGCTTCGGCCGCCGCCGTGATCAGCGTCTCAAGGAGCAGGCTCGCTACGGTGGCAGGTGCCACAACGCCGCCATGGTCGCACAGCTCCACGGCCGCACGCTCATTGGCGAGCGCGTCCGCGATGCGCAGGTGGCGCTCGATGCGATCGCGTACCTCCGCAACAACCTCGACGGGGACGCGTTTCCGCGGCTCGATCTGGCACGCGTCGCCTCCATGGGCAATTCCGCCGGCGGTACGGTCACGATCTATGCGTCGATCTTCGACGAGAGGATCAAGGCCGCCATGCCGTCGGGCTCGCTCTGTCAGTTCGACCGGAGCATCGGGATCATCGATCATTGCGTCTGCAACTTCATCCCGGGTATTCGCAGGTACTTCGAGATGGGGGACATCGGCGCGTTGATTGCGCCGAAACCGCTCGTCGTGGTGCACGGGGTGGAAGACGCGATCTTCCCGATCGCGGGCACGCGCGAGGCGATGGACACGATCCGTCGCGCCTACGCAGACGCCGGCGTTCCCGACATGTGCGCGTTGGTGGAGGGCCCGCACGGCCACGAGTTTTATCCCGAACTTGCCTGGCCCCTCTTCCGTCGCCTCACCGGTTGGTGAGGCTTCCGGCGCAATAAAAGCCGCCGTCTCGGTTCTCGAGACGGCGGCTCTTTCTTCATGTTTTATTTATTCGACTCTTGCTTCGCGTATTCCTCCTGCAGCGGAACGTCCAGACGATACGTATCCTTCTCGTAATCCTCGCCGCCGCGCAGGCCGTCGGCGAAGGCGAGAAACACCGTGTCTTCGTCGGCGACAAGCGCATGCGCCTCGTTGTGGCCGTGGGTCATGAGGTCGCCTTCGCGCATGATCGTTTTCTCGACCTTCGCGTTCGGATCATTGAGATCCTTGTGATACATCGAAAGCTGACCGCTCACCACGTAGGTATATTGCGTCGATTCCTTGTGGTAGTGGTTGCCGCGTACCGCGCCTTTTTTGGACGTGATGATCGTGCACGTGTCCTTGGGTTCGCGCGGAAAAATGTCGCGGATCGTGCCGCGATCGTCTTCAAAATTGACGGGCTTGTGTTCGAATTTCATAGGTTACTCCATGTGAGGGACAATAAATTCAAGATTGAGATGCTTGAGTTTTTCTTTCAAGAAATCGCCGATGTTCCAGGCAAGAATCACGCCATGCGTCGCGTCCTTGGGAATATCCGCATCCGGAATGATTGGGAGATGCGAGCCGGGCGTGAACTTGCCGATTTTGAGCGGCGAGGCATCCGTCACGCATTCAAGCAATCCGTTATCAATTCCGCAATAGTTGAGAAGCGTGTTGCCCTTGGTGGCTGCGCCGATTCCCACGATCATTCCGCCTTTCGACTTGATTTCGTAGAGGTCACGCATGAGATCGGCGCGGAATTTGCGGACTTTTGCGCGGAAGGCTTCATAGGTCTTTTCTTCGTATAAACCGATTTCGTTTTCGAGCGCGATGAAGTCTTGCGCGACCTTCGGATCTCCCGGTTGCCGTTTCACATACACGCGGAATGATCCGCCCATGTAATCCGAAGGCTCGATGCGATGGACATGGAGCCCGAGCGTTTCGAAAAAGCGGACCAGCGGTTTCATCCCGAAAAACGAAACGTGTTCGAGATACATGGTGTCAAACGCAAGACGCTTCACGAGTTCGTAGAGCGATGGCGCCTCAAAGACGAAGGCGCCGTCGGGTGTCAGCGCGTTTTTGATATCGGCTATGAACGTCGGCAGGTCGTTGATGTGATTGAAGACGTTCGTGCCGGTGATGATTTTTGCGCCGCCCAGGGAAGAGGTCTTTTCGGCCGCGGTAGCATCGAAAAAACCGTGATGGGTGTCGATGCCGCTTTCCTGCGAAATCTTGGCGATGTTTCCCGCCGGTTCCACATTCAAGACGCGACAGCTGGTCTGATCACGGAATGCTTTCAGCAACGTACCGTCGTTCCCGCCGATATCGACGACAAGATCATCTGCGGTCACGCCTTGATCCGCGACAATCTCGGCCGCCATTTCGGCGAAGTGTTTCACCGAGACGGGGGAGTTGCCGGCCGTGTAGCTATAGTCGATTTTTTGGTAGCGCTCGGTTTCCGGCACGACGTATTGTTGAAAGGCGTGGCCGCAATCGGCGCATTGGAAGACGCGTAGCGGGTATCGCGTCTCGGGCTCATTCAGCGCCTCGGCCGGCAAAAACGTATCACCGAGCGGGTGATAGCCGAGATCGACGACGAGCCGAAGCGAGGTCGCAGAACACAACGGGCAAGATGTGATGATCATACGTTCGTTTTGCCTTCGATAAATTTTTCCATGCAGGCACGGAAGTGCGTTTTTGGCTTCCAGCCAAGCAAGGACTCGGCTTTGCCCAGCGCCGGCACTCGACGTTGCGCTTCGACGCCGAAAAATCGTCCGCCCGTTTTAGCCGGAGGATCGTAGTCGGCGGCAAGTAGGCCGCGCTCTTTACCGATGTCGAGGAGCGTCTCGCGCAATTGGAACAGCGTGCAGGGTTCGTTGCCGCCGAGGTTGATCGTCTGTTTCGACGTCCGTTCATCCGTCAGATACTTGGCGATGGCATCCGCCGCGTCCTCGACCCAGGTAAAGCAACGTTCCTGGTTGCCGTTGCCGAAGATCGGGAGCTCCGAGACCTTCTCGACAAACAATTGGCGATAAAAATCCACGTAGACATGCGCGCCCGGTTTGTCATGTGGTTCGCGCGGCGACACGACGTTGAACAGCCGCCAGATCGTGAAATCGATACCGTGTTGCGCCGAGGCGAAGGCGATCCCTCGCTCGTTCGCGAGTTTTGAAAGTCCGATCGGCGATTTCGGCGGCGGCGAGGTCTCGGTCTGCTCTTCGGAGAACGGAGCATTCGTCGCGCCTTCATAGACGGTCGCGGAAGACAGCAAGACGATTTTTTTCACGCCGGCGTCGATACAGCCGTCGATCACGTTCATGCACATGGCGACGTCCTCGGTGAACACGTCATACGGATGGTCGCGAAAGACGTCCGCATTATACGTTTTTGCCGCCGCATGTACGACGTATTCCGGCTTGACTCGCTTCAGGAATTCGCGTGTCGCGCGATTGTCGATCAGGTCGGCATCCGCGCGCGTCGCGGCCGTGATCGTCGCGTCCGGGTGCGCGCGCTTCAACGCTTCGACCACATACCAGCCGATGTTCCCATTCGCTCCGGTGACCAGGATATTCATATCACGCACGCGATTCCGGCTTCGGATTGTTTACATACCATTCGTAGGTGAGATGCAGGCCGTGATCCAATGAAACTTCCGGCTCCCACCCGATCAGGCTGCAGGTCTTGCTGATGTCGGCCAGGCGTCGCTTTACGGATCCCGCGGGTGAGGGATGGATTTTGATTTCGCTGGGCGTCCAGCCGGCGGAACGGAAGAGCTTTTCCGCCAGTCCGCGAATATTGATTTCCTCGCGATCGCCGATATGAAACGTATGCACCTCGTCGCCGTCGGTGACCGGATGGTCCATGATCATTTGCATCGCGCGCACGGCGTCGGTGATGTAGCAAAACGTCCGCGTATCGTCGGCGCCGAAAATTTCGAACGGCTCCGTCCGCTTCATGATGCGTTCGGAGAATTCCGGGATGACATGGTCATATCCCGCGCGCGGTCCGTAAAAGTTGTGCGGGCGCACGATGACGGCGGAAAAGCCGTGGTGTTTTGCGTACCAGATCACGAATTGTTCGCCGATCAATTTCGTGGAGGCATACGTCCATCGCGGGTTATAGACGTCTTCGATCACGAGCGGAACCTGCTCCGGCGTCGGGATCGGCAGTTGATTGAAGGCGCTTAATCCGCCCGCGTACGCTTCGTTCGACGACGTAAATAACACCTTGGGTTTTTTGGAGAGCGAGCCGGCCCAATCCAGCGCATGCATGAGCGTCAGAATGTTGATGCGCAGGACTTCGTGCGGGATCTTGTAAAAATGTTTGGTACCGTTGATCGCGGCCAAGTGGTAGAGATGATCCACGTCCGTATCGAATGCGTCCCATGCGGCCTTGTCCGTAAGATCGGCCTGGATGAAACGGACGCGATCTTTGTCGCGCTCGAGCAGCGACGTCAAATCCGCGTCCATGCGGCCGCGTTGCAGGTTGTCCGTGATGATCAGCACGTTCTGCGGATCGGCTAGCAGGTGCCGGGCCAGATGCGAGCCGATAAAGCCGGCGCCTCCCGTGATCAGGATCTTTTTCATACCGGACGCATGCCTTGGAAGACCGTTTGTTTGAATTTTTTATTTTCATTCACGATGGCGTCGAAGATCGCCAAGTCGTGTCCCATGGCGCGCACGTAGCTCGCGAACGCCTGCGTGTCCTTCGGCAGGCAGACGCCGCCGAAACCGCGGAAGTTTTCGTTGCAGTCGAGATACGCGTCCTCGATATTGTTACGCAGCACCATCGCGCGCTTGATCTTGGCGTAATCCGCTCCGGCTTTGGTCGCCACGTCGTAAAACGAGTTCGCGAAAATGATGCGCATGGCGTTGTACACGTTCGAAAAATATTTCGAGAACTCCGCCTCGATCGGTGCGAGACGCGCAAACGCCTTGGGCAGGTTTCCGTGCGCCTCCTTGATCATCTCGTAATCCTCGTCCGTGTATGCGCCGATAACGCAGACGTCGTGATTC
>RHKK01000012.1 GCA_008363075.1 Candidatus Uhrbacteria bacterium | reverse complement strand
TGACCGCCGCTCCAGCCCCGAGATGGCGCTGGCGATCGAGGAGGCGATGGATGATGTCGAGGAGGAGACATACCGGAGGCGTTCAGGATCCGCGGGGAATTAATTAATATGACCGATAACAGGATCATCGACAAGTACTTCGAGCAGGAGGATCTCACGCCGAGACTTGCGGAGATCACGCGCGCGATTTGTGACGAGACGGGTTTCATCCTCGGCGAAGAATTACATCGCCGGTTTCTCTACGACCGCGACAAAACGTGGCGTGTGAAATATGCGGGGACGTTTGAAGACAAGCCGGCCGTATTGTTGATCGTCGGGATGAAGCTCGAGGAGGACGAGGAAGGGATTCGCGAGGCGTTCCGCGCGCAGGCCAAAGGCACGCGCGTGCGGCCGCCACATACGTATCTGCACCGATTATTCGACGACGCGAAGGGATACGGCTTCACGATCGAGGAACGGGTGGATGCGCCACCGCTCTTCGACGTCGAAGGTGATCCCGTACAAGCCGCCCGTGCCTTTGCATCTTTTTATCGCCAATTGAGGCTTGCCGTCGTCAAGCCGTTCTGGAAAAACGAACACGGATCGTTGCGGGATTTTACCGAACGGCAAGCCGGGACATGGATCGAGCTCGCGAAAAAGAAACATCCCGACGCATACGCTCGCAGGGAGGCACCGGCGCTTCGGTTGCGCGACGCCATGCTCGCCGCTTTGCGAGACACGGGACATCTGCAATTCATGCATGCGCATCTCGCGCCCGGGGACGTCCGGCATCTTTCTTCGGACGAGTATGTGGTGTTTGCGAATCATTTTTGGTCATGGCGCCAGCCCGCGTATGACGTCGCGTTCGCCGTGTGGCAACAGTGGATGCACTTGCCCGTCGGCCGCCGCACGCCCGAGGATGTGGCGCGGATCACGAATACGTGGCGCGATGAAATCACCTCTGCCTGTCCCGAATACGTGAGGACCGAAGACTTGCACGCCATGTTGCTCAATCGCTTGTTCGGTTCGCTCATCCTCGATGTACCCGCCAAGGAGCGTCTTGCGCCGGAATCGCCCGCCACCGTCGCTCCGATGTACGAGGCGTTTGTGAAGGAGGGAGAGCGCCTTGCCAACGGCCGGCATTTGGATTGAGATAGGCCCGCACCGACAAAACCAAGGAGGTGTTTCGTGCATTCACCGCTGAAGATTACCGCCATGGGAGGCGGAACCGGGACGCATACGGTGCTGTCCGGTCTCAAACGATTTCCGGGGGTCGATCCGGCCGCCGTCGTGTCGATCGCCGACAACGGCGGATCGAGCGGGAAGATCCTGCTTGATAACTGGGGCCGCATGCTGCCGACCGGCGACATCCGTCAGTGCCTGGTCGCGCTCGCGGAGGTGCCCGAGGAGGTTCGTGCGCGATTCGAGAAGCGCGAGGACGGGCATCCATACGGAAACCTGATCCTCCGCGATCTCATCCGCAAGTACGGCGCTCTCGAGGGCGTTCGACGCGCGCACGGGGTGTTCCGCGTGCGTGGTGAAGTCATCCCCGCCTCGGGGGAACATGCGACGCTGTGTGCGATCCTCGAAGATGGCACGGAGATCGTCGGCGAAGACGCGATCGAAAAAGCGGCTCTGGACCGCGCCCCGATTCGCGAGTGCTACCTCAAGCCTTCGGTGGATCCCAACCCCGCCGCGCTCGAGGCGATCCTTACGTCGGATGTGATCATCCTCGGTCCCGGCGATCTGTACACGAGCCTCGTGCCCGTGCTCCTCGTGTCCGGAGTCGCCGACGCGCTCGCCACCACCGAAGCGAAGCTCGTCCACGTCGTGAATCTCGTGACCAAGCGCGGCCAGACCGTCGGATACGGGGCTTCGCGCTTCGTCCGCACGGTGGAGCGCCACATCGACCACCGGCCGATCGACTACGTCATCGTCAACAACGGCCCGATCCCCGCCGAGGCGCTCGCGAAGTACGAGCGCGACGGCGAGGCGCCTGTCGTGGACGATCTTTCGCGGATCGACCCGCGCGTCGTGCGCGGCGATTACGTGAACCGGACGCCGGTAGCGCCGCAGCCGGGTGATCCGCTTGCGCGCTCGCTTATCCGGCACGACGAGCACGGGCTCGTCGCCGCCATCATGAATCGTATTCGCATGGAGGATGCATGAGGGAAGAACGTAAAAGCCTGCCCGCGTTGACCGACCTGTTCCGCGATCCGCATCCGGTCATCGGTGCCTTCCTGGCCGGACTCGATTCGTCCTACGGATACTGGTATCCCGTGGACGAGCGCGGGGAGGCGGACGAGGAGCGTACGATGGAGATGTTCGCCGACAGACAACGGGAGTTGGGCGACGACGAGCTCACGGGGCTCATGCCGCTCATTCGCTACCAGCCCGTGCGGGGCGTGGAGGCGCACATGCTGTTCACCGCCTTCGACGAGACGGTGCATCCGCTCTTCGACATGAAGGACGAGCAGGACTTCCGTCACAGGCGGCGGGCCATGGGGCCGACACACCCCTCGCTGCGGTCCTTCGGGTCCAGCGCGATCTACGGTGGTCTCGAATCCAAGTTCGATCACCGCTCTGTAATCCAAGGCCCGCTGTTCGTGGGCCGGCGGTGTACGGTGCGCGCATCTGCCAAGATCATCGGCCCCTCGCTCCTGGGCGACGGGGCCCTCCTCAACACGAGCTCGGTGTTCACGCGCTCCGTCATGGGCGACGGATCGCAGGTGGATGATCTCGCCGTGATCAAGGATTCGCTCCTTGGCCGTTCGGTCTACGTTATGACCGGGGCGAAGCTCCTGCATCGCGCCGGACTGAACGGCGAGACTATCACGGTCTCCGACGAGCGCGTATCGGGATACGGCGAGCAGGCGCTCGCGCGTCGCAAGATGGGATGCGTCGTGGGCGACGGCTGCGTGATCGGCGCCAACGCGGTTCTCGGCGCGGGCACGATTCTCCTGCCGGGATGCCGGGTCCCGCACGGGCTCGTCGTCCCTTCCGGCATCTACGACCAGACGGCCATCGATCGGTTGGCCCGAGGGATCTGATCCGCCTCCGGCGGATTTTTTTTGGGGTCTACCACTGTTTCGGCCCTAATTCCGTCGGCGTTTCCTTGCGAAGTTTCAGGATGTCGCGGAGGACGTCTTTGGATATGCCGCCAAACAGGATGACACAGGCGATGTACGTCGCGGCGCCGAACAGGATGCGCCAGGCTGCGGATAGGGGAGCGGAGACGATGACGACGACGGCCATCACCAGCGTCGCGCCAAGCGCGGCCATGGTGGCCTTGGGCTTATAGGCGATATCCGTGAACTTGGACGCGACCACGAGCGACCCGATTCCCACGGCCAACTCCGAGGCGACCGTCAGCCACGCCGCGGCCCACATGCCGTAGACGGGAATGAGGAGCGCGTACAGGATGACGGTACCGATGCCGACCACGGCGTACGTCGGTAACATGCGTTTTTGGGCATCAACGGCCACCACGATGTGCGAGAACACGGTATTGAGATAGATGAGCGCGACGGCGATGACGAGAATGCGCAGAATCTCGCCTGACTCCACAAACTCCGCTCCCGCGATGAGCCGCATGACTTCGGGCCCAAGGAGCCACGCGCCCGCGACCATCGGAATCGCCATGAGCAGCATCACGTCGAGCGAGCCCGAGATGAATCGTTGCAATCGTTCCTGTTCCCGCTTCACGAATGCGTTTGCGAGGAGGGGCAGCAGTACGCCCGCGTACATGAACGGCACGGTGATGAGCACTTCGAGCACGCGATATGCCGCGCCGTATAAACCGACTTCGGCTTGAGAGCGTGACAGAGACAGAATGAGCGTATCGGCTTTGAAGTAGGCGAGTCCGAAGGCGATCGAAACGCCGATGGGCCACGAGCGTTTGAGCGCCATGCGCCAGAACGCCGGATCCCAGTTCCATCCGAGGGGCGCATACCGGCGCGCGGACAGGAAGTTCACGAGGAAATTTCCAAACCCGGCGAGCGAAATCACCCACATGATCGGAACCAGCCCCCAACCGAGCGCCGGGGCGGCGAGCACGCCGGCCAGTGCGATAAGCCGTCCGACGTTTTCCGAAACGGCGGCCATGTGCATGCGTAAATGTTTCTGCTGCGCGCCGATCACGACCTGATTGAGGCTTGGGAAAATGAAGGACGCCGTGAGCGCGAAAATGGCGAGCTTGAGTTCCCACGGATAGGGGAAGGCGAGTGCGATCAGGGGAGCGAAGATGCCGAGGATGACGATCGCGAGCACGATGCGCAGCGTGAAGAGAGCCGAAAGACAGCGCTTTTCGTAGGCGCGGTCGTCGGCGTGCTCGCCGAGCAACGCGACCAACGTGACGTTCAGACCGAGGTCAAGGAGCAACGCGAACATCTGCAGGTATGCGTTCGCGGTCGAGTACATGCCGAATCCCTCCTGGCCAAGCTGGCGCGTGAGCAGCGCGACCAGCACGATACCGAGCCCCGTCGAGAGGATTTTTCCGGCCACCTGGACTCCCGTATTCCAGGCGATCGCGCGCGTGAGAGACATGGGCACAGCTTACAGAGAAGCGTGCGCGGTGAACAGGCGCGTATGCTACGCTACTGGTATATGTTCCAATCCTTCATCGAGTTCATCCGCAAGCGCGGCGTGGTCGGGCTCGCGATCGGCTTTCTCATCGGCGGATCCGTCTCCAAGTTCGTCACCTCGTTCGTCCAGGACGTGATTCAACCCGTCGTCGGACTGATTTTCGGATTCAAAAACGGCATGCAATCGTGGATGGTCGGTCCGGTGGCGATCGGTAATTTTCTCTCGGCGTTTATCGACTTCTTGATCATCGCGATCGTTGTATTCGCCGGTTTCAAGCTGTTGCGTCTGGATCGATTGGACAAGCGTGATGCGTAAAATTGAGAACGGATTGTACTCGGTTTGTTCACGATGAGCGCCTTAGTTAAAGGCTTTTTGACCTTGCCTCTCAAAAATGATAAAATAATGTCAGATTACGGAAGAAATCAAACGGACATTTCGGTATGGTCACGTACGTACGACCGTCCTCTCGTCTCGGACGCTCTAGGGCCGGCCTCGTTGCCTGTCTGCTTTTGATCGTGTCGTTGATCGTGCCGCCGCTGCCTCGCGCGTCGGCAGCGGCCGCGTATGACGCATCCATCATCGCGGTATCAGCTCCGCGGCAGCTCGCGCCGGGGCAAATGTCCGCCGTATCCGTGACCGTGAAGAACATCGGAACGGCGACGTGGAGCAATTCGGGCAAGAATTACGTTTCGATCTATTCGTACGATTGGAACCGGCGTACCGAAGCGAACAGCGTGCTGGCGTCGCCCGGATGGGAAAATGCGATGCGGCCCGCGCGTCTGCCCGTGTCGAGCCTCGCGCCCGGCCAGACGGCGACGTTTACGTTCCCGCTCAAGGCGCCCGCGACGCCGGGCACGTATTCGAGCGACTTCCTGCTCGTGGCCGAGGCGCTGCGCCGCATGGGAAACGGCCGTTTCACGTTGCGTTTGGACGTGAAGCACGGCGTCGTGACGCCTGCCGCGTCGCTGGCCGCCGCCCCGGCTCCGCCTCCCGCCGAAGCGCCGCCCGACATCGCGACCGGCTCGACCAAGTGGCGCGCGGAGCTCGTGTCCATGAGCGGTAGCGAGTGGCAGATCGGGATGGAGGAAAATATCTTCGTGACGCTCTCCTTCAAGAACGCCGGGACGGAAACGTGGAAGAAGGACGGGCCATCCTACGTGTCGATCTATTCGGTCAACGGCAACAAGGAGCGTGAAAGCGCGTTTCGGGACAAGTCTTGGAACGGCAACCAGGCCGCGCGGCTTGTGGAAACCGAGGTGAAACCGGGGCAGATCGGGCACGTGAAAGTCGAACTCCGCGCGCCGCGCTCGCCCGGCGCCTACCGCGAGGAGTTCATGCTGGCGGCCGAGGATACGGCATGGATTTCCGGCGCGCGCGTCGTCCTGCCGATCGTCGTGCCGGTGACGAGCGAATTCATCGCCACGGCGCCGCCGGGATTCAACGCGAGCGAGGTGTTGAGCCAGTCGGCCGCGAACCGCAACGGGATTTACACCGCCACGCTTCTCTTGCGTTCCGCGCATGAGGTCTCGTTGCCGGGCAACGAGCGCCAGCAAATCACCGTGGGATTCAAGAACACCGGAAACGTGCCGTGGAACATGCGCGCGCTCAAGCTCGCGGGCGTGACGTCGGCGTCCAACGTCGCGGTCTCGACGCGCGACGGCTCTTGGCGCGACGCGACCACGCCCGTGCAAGTGCTGGGGGTGACGAACCCGGGAGAGATCGGCTTCCTGACATTTTTCATCAAAGCGCCGCCGAAACGCGGGACGTACACCGCGAGCTTCCGGCTTCAGGCGGATGATCGGACCGTCGAAGGCGGCCTGATCGACATCCCGATCACGGTGACGGCCGACGGCGTGATCGAACCGGAACCAAAACCCGCTCCCGCCCCGACGCCGTCGTCGCCCTCCACGCCGCCTGCGCCGTCGATCTACACTCCGCAGCCGCTCAACGGCGACGAAGCGTCGTTGCCCGCCGAACCCATGATCCGCGTCGGTATCTTCGCGACGACGGACGACAAAATGGTCGTGACGGCCAAATTCGCGCCGCTCGAAATCCGCAGCGGCGGTCCGAACGGTGCGGTCGTGTGCGTCGTCCCGCTTCAGCGCTCCGTCACGGTTTCATACGATCGCGGCGCGAAGCTCTATCGCGTGTCGGGTGAATGCACGGCGCAATCTTCTGCGTGGTACGTCGTGCATGCGCAGGACAGCCTTTCGCCGATGGAGATGTCCGACTTCAGCCGGCCGGTCGCGTGGTTGCCGGGCGCGAACGACAACACCTTCCGCGCGAACCTCGAATTGCGGTACGCATCGGCCGTGGATCAGGTCTGGGTGATCAACGAATTGCCGGTCGAGTGGTATCTCAAAGGGATCGCGGAGACGTCCAACGTCAGCCCGCCGCAATACCAGCGCGCGCTTCTCACCGCCGCGCGGACCTATGCCATGTACCACGTCCAGCGCCAGACCAAGCATGCCGCACGCCATTACACCGTGGACGCGACATACGACCAGGTCTATCGCGGATATGGCGCCGAGGCGCGCAGTCCCAATATCGTCGCGGCGGTGGAGGCGACGCGCGGACAGATCGTGACGTATGACGGCAAGCTCGCGCTTACGCCGTACTTCTCGCGCTCCGACGGCCGCACGCGCGACTGGACCGAGGTGTGGGGAGGCGGCCCGTATCCGTGGCTTGTGTCCGTGCCCGTGCCGCATGACGTGGGCAAGACGCTCTGGGGCCACGGCGTGGGACTTTCCGCCACCGGTGCGCTTCAGATGGACGCCAAAGACGGCGCTTCGTACCAGCAAATCCTCTCGCACTTCTATCGCGGGACGGAGCTGCGGAGGGTGTATAAATAACGAGTAACGAATATCGAGTAACGTCGAACATTGCTCTCTTGACACGAGTCAAGAAAAATGGAACGTGGTGATATATGTCTCACTCGTTTCATGAAGAGCTACGTTCTTTGATCGATGAGTTTGTTGATGTTATCTACGATACTTCCGAACATTTTCCGAAAAGCGAATTGTTTGGATCGGTTTCGCAGATACGCCGAGCAGCTCTCTCCGTTGCTTTGAATTACGTCGAGGGTTACGGGCGTGGCAGCAGAGCTTCGAATAGGCATTTTCTGGAGATTAGTTTTAGTTCTCTAAAAGAAACGGAATATCTTGTGCGATTCGCCAAGCGTCGCGGATGGCTGGGTGAGCACGACGCTGACCCGTTGCTTTCTAAGATGCATCGGATAGGAGGTATGCTTTGGGGAACGATACAAATTAAAAAGCGGGACGTACCCGCTTCTTAGTTCCGACGATACTCGTTATTCGTTACTCGATGATTTTATCCACCAGCCCATATTTCACCGCCGCTTTGGCTTCCATAAAGTTGTCGCGCTCGGTGTCGTCTTCCACCTTCTTGAGCGGCTGGCCCGTGTGCTTGGCAAGAATCTTGTTCAGGCTCGCCTTGGTCGCGAGGATGCGCTCGGCGTGGATCTTGATGTCCGTGGCCTGGCCCTGAAAGCCGCCCAGCACCTGGTGGATCATCACTTCCGAGTTCGGCAGGGCGAAGCGCTTGCCCTTGGCGCCGCCCGCGAGCAGCACCGCTCCCATCGAAGCCGCCATGCCGATACAAATCGTCGAAACATCCGGTTTGATGAGCTGCATCGTGTCGTAGATCGCGAGACCGGCCGTCACCGATCCGCCCGGAGAGTTGATGTACAGCTTGATGTCTTTTTCTTTGTCCTGGCTTTCGAGGAAGAGAAGTTGCGCCACGATGATGTTGGCGACGTCATCGTCGATCGGCGTGCCGAGCATGATGATGCGGTCCTTCAAGAGACGCGAGTAGATGTCGTACGCGCGTTCGCCCTGGTGGGTCTTTTCGATCACCGTGGGGACGAGGTAGCTTTTCGGATCGATATTGGAGATGGCGTAGGGGTTCATAGAGGCTAGCTTAACAGAACCAAATTAGCAGTCAAGAACAGAGATTGCTAACCGGTCACGATCATTACCTGACCATCCTTCACTTCGATTTTTCCTTTCACCGTAAATCCCGCGGCCTTTTTGTGCCCGCCGCCGCCGAGCGCTTTGCAAAAGCCCGAGATGTCGCGCGTGAGGCTGCGCATGGAGCCTTTCACCGTGCCGTCCGGTTTTTCGCGCAACACCAGAATCGCGTCGGTGCCGCCGCATGTCAGATTGAGGAAATTCGACACGCCCTCGACGGCTTCGTCGGCACCGGGAACGCCGTCGAGATCGTCGCGGAGAAAGTAGGTGACGACGGCATCGTATTCGGGATTGAACGCGAGGCGTTCGAGCGCGAGGCCCCAGAGCTTGAGCGCAGACACGGTTTTATTTTTCACGAGGAAACGAAGGATGTCCGCATGCCGCGCGCCCGAGGCGGCACAGACGCCCGCCGCCTCGATGCCCTTGCTGTTGGTCGCGGCGTTCGAGAAATGCGACGTGTCGGTACAAAGCCCGGTGAGCAGCGAGGTGGCGATGCGGTCATCGATCACGACACCGTTTTCTTCGAAAAATCGATAGACGACTTCGCAGGTGGAACACGCATCCGTCATCACGATATTGAGATGACCGAATTGCGTGTTCGTGACGTGGTGATCCACGTTGATGAAGAAGTGTCCGGGTTTGAGACGCGGTTGCAGGTCGGCAAATCCGCCCGCGCCGGGAGCGCTTGCATCGAGGGATACGACCACGTCCCAATCTTCGTCAAACACGGAAGGATCAGTGGTGAAGTCATGCACGTGATCGAGAAAGAGAAATGCTTTCGGGGTCGGAACCGCCATGAAGAGCTTGGCGTCCTTGCCCTCGCGCTTCAGCCAGCCGTACAGGGCGGTCGAGGAGCCCATGGAGTCGCCGTCGGGTTTGCCGTCGCCGATCACAAGCACGCGCTTCGCCGTTTGAAGCGCGTCGAACATGGATTTCAAGGGCGAGATTTCGGCCATAGAGAACAGGGAAACTTACGCGAAATAGGGTCATTCGTCAATAGAGATGAAAAAACCGCCTTTTGGCAGTCAGTTGAACCAGCTCTTCTTGAGCGGCTCCTCTTGATCGTACTCCTTGCGCAACCAGGCGGCGGCGGGGAAGAGATCGAGCAGGCTCGAGGTGATGATGAACGTCGCCTTGGTCGTCTTGTTGCCGACGTCCATGCGACACTCGAACTTGATGCCGGACAGCGACTCGAGCGTCGCCGAGGTGAATGCGGTCTTCAGCTCGCCCTCGCACCACTCCGTCTTGATGCGCGACCTGGTTCGGCGCAGGCACACGAGGCTCACCGCCTCACGCAGCAACAGATCGCGCAGATCGTCGTTGATGCCGCCCTGGGCGAGCAGGACGCATCCGAAGTACCGATGCAAGTTCCGGACGCCGAACTCGGTGAGCAGGGCGATGAGATCCGTTGAAACCCACTCCCCGTCGAGCCGATCATCTTTGTCGAAATCCTCCATATCCACCTCCGTCGGAATGGGGAGGCCTAGGTATATCCGAAAACCGAATACCCGTCAACCCGGAGCCGGACTCTTGCCGAACGGACGGATGTCGGCTACACACTGGGTACGCACCAGAATCGGAGGTCAAGATGAACAATCAAGAGGTTCGTTATCCTGGGTTCCTGAAATTCGCCGAACTCGGCGTCGTCTCCGCGCTCGGCGTGGCGTATGGCGCGCGGCTGCTGTCCAAGGCATTCGATCGCGCTGCGTCGCAGGACGAGCCGGCTCCGAGGGATTGTCGGCGTCTCACGCTGCTCGTGCCGGGATTCCTCGGTCCGCGCGGTTCCATGCTTCCGCTCGAGAGATTTCTGCGTTCGCACCGGTTCACGGTAAGGACCGTGGGACTCGGATGGCGCTCCGTCCGTTCGCTCACGGACGCGCGTACCGATCTCAAGCAAGGCATACGCGGGGCATGCGCACGTCTACGGCGCCTCGAGTCCGTGGATCTGATTTGCCACGGCATGAGCGCGGTCGCCGCGTATGATCTGTTGGAGGAGGGATGCCTGCGCTCGTATGACCTGCGACTCGTCGCGCTCGGCGCGCCGTTTCGCGGCACATCGGCGGCCTATCTTCCGGGACTCGTCTCCGGCACGGCGGCCGAGCTCACGCCCAGTAAGCGCAACGGCGTCCGGCACCGCGCGCCGCCGCTCAATCAGGATATCTTTCTGTCGCTCGCGGGCGAGCACGATCTCATCGTGCCGTACCGGTCCTCATGGCACGGACTTGCCTTGAACGAGGTCCGGCCGGTGGATCGTCTCGGCCTTCTCGAGGATCCGCGCATCCACTGGCGCATCGCGGAGTTCCTGCGCCCTTGATCTCGGCTCTGCCGGGATTTTTATAACTCTCCTTTTCGTTCAAGCTCGTTCAACGCCTGTTCGATCTCCGCGGCTTCGGCCTCCGTATCATCGAAAGCGTAATGGATCCGCGGCATGCGGCGCAGACGGATGCGCGTCACGAGCTCTTCTTTGATGTCTTGCTCGGCCCCGCGCAAAATGCGCACCGCCTCGTCTTTCATGGTTTCAGGAAACACGGACAGCGTAATGCGGGCGTGCGCGGTATTGGCCGTGAGTTTGGTATCCAGGATCGTCACGAGCATCCCGCGCGGAAATTCCACGACTTCGCGGATCACCTCGGCAAAGGCTTCCCGCAGATGTTCGAACCCGGCTTCCAGACGGTGGGATGACATAGGGGATGGTGTCAGGTTTCAGCTTTCAGGTCTCAGCATTGCGGATATGAGCAAAAAAGGCAACCCTATGGGGCTGGACATAGGGGCTTTTTTTTAAAAGCTGGAACCTGTAACCTGACACCTGATACCTTATGTATTTAAAGCGTTTGGAGATCCAGGGATTCAAGACCTTTGCGCAAAAAACGGTGGTCGAGTTTCGTCCGGATCCGTCCGGACGTCGCGGCGTGACCGGGATTGTCGGCCCGAACGGTTCGGGGAAGTCCAACATTGCCGATGCGATTCGCTGGGTGATGGGCGAGCAGTCGCTCAAGCTCCTACGCGGCAAGAAATCGGAAGATGTGATTTTTTCGGGATCGGAAAAGCGCACGCGTTCGGGGTTTGCCGAGGTCACGATGGTTTTGGAGAACGATGGAAAAATCGAAGGCGTCGAAATGGGGGAGATCGCGATCACGCGCCGATTGTATCGAGACGGGCAATCGGAATACGAGGTGAACCGGCAGGCGGCGCGCCTCGCCGACGTCGCGCTTCTGCTCGCGCAATGCGGCATCGGTCAACGCACCTATTCGGTGATCGGACAGGGCATGGTGGACGCTGTACTGGTCGCCTCGCCGGCCGAGCGCAAGGAATTTTTCGACGAAGCGTTCGGTTTGCGTCCGTTCCAGCTCAAACGCCAAAGTGCGTTGAATAAGATCGACGAGTCGCGCAAGAACCTGATCCAAACCGAGCAAATCTTGTCCGAAATCGGACCACGCCTCAACTCGCTCGAACGCCACGTCAAACGGCTTGCCGAGCGCGAGACGATCGAGGCGGAGCTGCGCGCGCTCGAACGCGCGTATTACGGCCACGAGTGGCATTCGGTTTCGTCCGGTCTCGCGGCGGCGCAGGGCAAGGTGAACGAGGCGCGAACCGCCGAAGCCGCGCTCGAGGCGGAAGCGAAGACGCTCGAGGCGGAGCTTGCGGAGTTGGAAAAAGCGACGCCGCGAGGAGAGGGATTCAAGGAGTTGCGCATGGCTATCGATGCGGTCGCGGCCGAGCGCGCGGCTCTGCGCGAGCGCGAATTGAAGCTCGAGACCAAGAAAGCCGTTGCCGCCGTACGCGCCGAGAAGCCGTGGTCGCCGCTTCCGCTTTCGAAGATCATCGAGTCGGTTGAATCCTTGAAGGACAAGCACGAAGCCATCCATGAAGAGCTGGAGAAGAAGAGCCCGGACCTGGACAAGGTGAAACAACTCGCGGCGCAACTCCGCGAGGCCAGCCGCGATCTCGTCGGAAAGCTACAGCGCCCCGCGCCGGAAACGGAAAAGACCCTCGAGATTGATCCTGCCATTGAAAAAGAGCTTCAGGTTCTGGCGAAGGAAAGCGAGGCGCTGGCCAAGAAGGCAAAGGAGGCGGAAGCGGCGTTGGAGGCGTGGAACAAGGGAGAGGAGGAAAAGCGCTCGCACATTTTTCAGACGCAGCACAAGCTGATGCAAAAGCGGGCGGAGGCGCAGGCGGTGGAACGTCGCGCGGGCGAAGCGTCGATCGAGCTCGCGCGCCTCGAAACGCGTCGCGACGCGCTGCTCTCCGAGATTCGTTTGCATGCGCCGCAACTTGAAGGCGAGCTGCCGCAAAGCGTAGAGCGTAGAGCGCAGAGCGAGACTCCGCCGGCCGAGGCGCAAGCGCGTCTCCAGAAGTTGCGTTCGCAACTCGAGTGGATCGGGGGGATCGATCCGGAGACGGTCAAGGAGCATGCCGAAACCAAGGAGCGATTCGATTTTCTGTCCAAGCAGGTCGAGGATTTGCGGCAGGGGATTATCGGGCTCGAAACCGTCGTCGAGGAGCTGGACGAGACGATTCGTGGGCGTAGCGCGACCGCGTTTCGCAAGCTCGATAAGGAATTCGGCGCCTATTTCAAAAAGCTGTTCGGAGGCGGAGACGCCTCGCTCATCGAGGTCCAGCCCGAGCCGGAAACGGACGAGGAGGGGAATATCATCAGCCAACCGAAAGAAGGGGAGGTGGCCGGGATCGACATCACCGCGACGCCACTCGGCAAACGCGCCAAAGCGATCGCGCTCCTCTCCGGCGGCGAGCGTGCGCTGACGTCCATCGCGCTCATCTGCGCGATCATGGCGACCAATCCGTCGCCGTTCGTCGTGCTCGACGAGGTGGACGCCGCGCTCGACGAGGCGAACTCGCGCAAATTCGCGGAGATCATCGGAACGCTCGCGGACAAGACGCAATTCGTCGTCGTGACTCACAACCGTGCCACGATGACGCAGGCGAACATACTCTACGGCGTGACGATGGGCGACGACGGCGTGTCGCAGATGCTCTCCGTCGATTTCGAACAGTTGAAGCCGGGGAAAGAATAAAAAACACCCCGCATGATGCGGGGATGTTTTTATGCGGCCGGTTGCTCGGCGGGCGCTTCAGGGGTCGGTTCCACAGGGGTTTCCTGGGCCGGTTCCGGGACGGCTGCCGGCGCGGCGGCTGCGGCCTCCTCGGCCTTCTTACCGAGCTTTCCCTTGCGCTTGGTCGAGAGTTTCACCGTCTGGCGCTTCTCGCCCTTGACGACGCCCTGATCCACGAGGAGGTTCCAGACCGTGTCCGAGCACTGCGCCCCCTTGGAGAGCCAGTATTCGATGCGCTCCTTGTTCAGCGTTACGGCCGTCGGCGTGCGCAGCGGTTCATACGAGCCGAGAATCTCGCGCGCCTTGCCCCACGGGTCGCGGGCCTTTTCTGAGACAATAAAACGGTATTGTGGCTGCTTCTTTTTCCCGACGCGAGTAAGACGAATGATTAACATGGTGATTTTCTTGGTAGGGGCGTATGGCAATACGCCCGTACGTGTAGTTAGGTGAGCCCGTCCCCGCCAGAGGCGGGCTCCGAGAGCATGGGCGAAATCCTACAGAGATTAGCGAAATTCGTCAAGAGCTAGCCTTTTTTCATGAAAAATGCTATGCTGTAAGCAGCCCCTCGAGGGCGATTTCACACTTAGCGTAAGTCCGCCGAACTTCGGTGAAGGCGGGCATCGTTCGTGCCGATATGGCAGAAATGCACAAAGACCAGGAGTTTCTTGAGTACGTCGTGAAGTCCCTCGTCAACCATCCGGAAGACGTGAAGACCACCCGCGAAATCGACGATCGTGGCGTCAAAATCACGCTTTACGTGAACCCCGAGGACATGGGGTACATCATCGGGCGCCAGGGCCAGACCGCTCGCGCGCTCCGTATCCTTCTCAAAATCGTCGGCGCCAAGGATGACGCGCGCGTCAGCATGGTGATCTACGAACCGGAGGAGCTTCGCCGCCAGCATCAGGAGAAAAAGGCGACCATGGGCGGCAACGGTGAAGGCGAATCGCGCCGCCACGGCGACACGGGCCTCGTCTCCGACGACGATTTGTCCGATCTCGGTATTTAATCCGCAGACCGCAAACCGCAGCCTTACGAGACTGCGGTTTTGATATTGACTGACGGATGGTTGACGAAACGCGCATGTTCCGTCTAGGTGTGCGTGCAACTTCGAAAGGAGCGCCTATGATGATCGCCGAGAAGACCGAGATTCTGATCGAAGGGCTGACGCTTCATTGTCGCGTCGGCGTCCCCAAGGAGGAGCGCGGCGCCGTGCAACCGATCCTCGTCACCCTGCGCTGCGAGACCGAGCTGCCGGTCGGCGGCCGCGACCATCTCGACGCGACCGTCAACTACGCGACGATCGTGCGCGAGGCGCAAGCGCTCGTGGAGGTGCGGCGCTTCGTCCTCCTCGAACGCCTCGCCGAGGCATTGGCCGATATCTGCTTCGTCCACGCGCCCGTCATCCGCGTGCAGGTGAAGCTCCTGAAGCCCCGTAAGCTTCGGGATTGCGAAGCTGTGGGTGTCGAGCGCACGTTCATCCGAAGCTAGTCCCGATCCGTCGGGATTTTTTGTTTGCCTTCGGTCATCAAACCGTGGCACCGTATGTTTGATCTATGAAAAAGCTTCGTGTCGATATCGTAACGATTTTTCCCGAGATGGTAGAGCCGTATTTGTCCGGCTCGATTTTGGGTCGCGGCCAAAAAACGAAGCGCCTGGATTTGCGCGCGCATGATCTCCGGCGTTGGACGCACGACGCGCACAAAACCGTGGATGATAAACCCTTTGGCGGCGGTCCCGGCATGGTGATGAAAATCGCGCCGTTTCACAAGGCGCTCGTGTCGCTCAAACTTCGGACGAAAGACGGGGCAAAAACGGCGGCCGCCAAAAAAGCGCGCGTCATCGTGACGTCCGCCAAGGGAAAGCCGTTTACGCAGCAGGAGGCGAAGCGGCTTTCGAAATACAATCGGCTTGTGTTTTTGTGCGGTCGTTACGAGGGCATGGACGAGCGCATTATCCAGCATCTCGCCGACGAGGAGCTTTCGATCGGGCCGTATGTCCTCACCGGGGGAGAGTTGCCCGCGCTCGTGATGACCGACGCCGTCGCCCGTCTCATCCCCGGCGTGCTTGGGAAGGCGGAATCGCTCACGGCCGAATCACACACGGACGAAGGAGTGCTGGAATATCCGCAGTATACGAGACCCGAGTCCTATCCATTAAAGGGAAAGAAGAAGGGCTGGAATGCCCCGGAGATCCTGCTCTCCGGGAATCACAAAAAAATTGAAGAGTGGCGACAGACGCAATCAAGGCACGCCTAATCCTCTCGCTTCCGATACATCCACTTGGCAAGCTCGACCAACGTGACGTTAAAGACGCCGACCGCGAGCACGCCCGCAAGCCAGGGTAGCGGCAATGCGATCGTGCCGAGGATTTTTTGGAGGAACGGCGCGTACACCGCGGCGACGGTCAGCCCGAGACCGATGAGTACGCCGACGGTCAGATAGGGATTCCCGAAGGGATTGTAGGTGAGGATGCTGTGTCGCAAACTACGCAAGGCGAATGCGACGAAGAGCGTGTAGCTCGCGAACGAGGCAAATATGAACGTGCGCGCCAGCAACGGATCGACGCCACGGTCGAGCAGAACGTAATAAAGGATGAAGAGCAGGATGCTCGTGGCGAGGCCGAGCACGAAGATGAAGAAGCGTACCTGGGGACTCAGAATGACTGCCGTCCCCCTGGCCGTCGATCGGCTTTTCGAATCCATGATTTTTTCAAATCCGAGCGCGATGGCCGGGAAGCTGTCGGAAAAGAAGTTCACGAAGAGGATTTGAAGCGCGTTCAGCGGGATCGGAATCGAGACGAGAAGCGCGCCGCCGATCAAACACAATTCGTTGAAGGAGTTGGAAAGCAGATACACGATCGCCTTGCGGATATTGTCGAGGATGCGACGACCTTCCTCAATCGCAAGCACGATGGTGTTGAAATTATCATCGAGAATGACGAGATCCGACGCGCCTTTTGCGACTTCGGTGCCGGAACCGACCGCGACACCGACATCCGCGGCCTGGAGCGCGGGCGCGTCATTTACGCCGTCGCCCGTGACCGCCACGATCTCGCCGCGTTCGCGGTACAGCCGGGTGAGCATGAGCTTTTGCTCCGGCGTGACGCGGGCGTAGATGCGGATATCCGGCAAACGTTCGCGTAGAGTCGTCGCGTCCATGCGCGTGAGCTCCTCGCCGGTCACGACCAGGCCGCGACCCTCGAGGATGCCGAGCTCGCGCGCGACGTGCTCGGCCGTGCCCTTGTGGTCGCCCGTCACGACGACGGTTTTCACGCCGGCCTGCCCGATGCGCCTGATCGCCTCTTTGACGCCCGGACGCACCGGATCGCGAAACGCGAGGAAGCCACGGAATTCGAGACCGGCATACGGGCCGCTCCCGATCCGGTCATGCGCGTAGGCGGCCGACGCGAGGCCGAGCAACCGCTCGCCGCCATGGGCGCGCGATTCGAGATCGCGGACGAGCCGCTCGCGGTCGGCATCCGACAGGTTCGCGAGGCCGATCAGGATTTCCGGCGCGCCCATGAGGATGAGCCGCCGCTCGCCGCCGTCCCTGGCGAGCGCGACGCCGTATTTTTTCTTCGAATCAAACGGCAGGCGATCGATGATACGGTAGGTCTTCAGAAGCTTGGGGAGCATGATGCCGCGACGACCCGCGTCCCGTACGAGCGAGGACTCCATGGAACGCCCGATGATCTGCCATTCGTCGGGATCGTCCTCGGGATTCTCGATGACAAGGTCCGTATTGAGCACGGCCTCGCGCAACATGGTGGCGCGGCGTTCCTCCGTGTCCGCTCCGTGCGGGACGACGTCCACGAGCCGCATATCCGCTTGCGTGAGCGTGCCGGTCTTGTCGGTGAGGATGAGGCTCGTGGACCCGAGCGTCTCGGCCGCGAGCAGTTTGCGCACGACGCCTTTTTGCCGCGCGAGGCGCTCGACGCCGATGGCGAGGATGACGGTCAGCGCGACGGGAAGCCCTTCCGGCACGGCCGACACCGCGATCGCGATGGAGATGAAAAACATCTCGGCCGGGTTCTGGCCGAGCGCGAATCCGATCCCGAACAACAGGATCGAGAGCAGCACGACCACGACGGCGATGACGCGTGCAAAGGCCGCCACGGCTTTTTGGAGCGGCGTCTGCTCTTTTTCGCGACCCGATACCATTTTGGCGATGCGTCCGAATTCCGTGGCGGTTCCGGTCGCCGCGACCACCGCCTCGGCATACCCCTGCACGACTAACGTGCCGCTCCACACCATGGAACTCCGTTCGCCCAGCGGCGCGTCCTCGCGTACGGGTTTGACTTGCTTGGGCACGGGTAGCGACTCGCCCGTGAGTACCGACTCGTCCGCTTCGAGGCTGTTCGCATCGAGGATGCGCGCGTCGGCCGGCACGCGATCGCCTTGCGAGAGATGGATCACGTCTCCCGGCACGAGCTCGGATGCGTCTCGCTCATGCTCCGCGCCGTCGCGCCGCACCCGCACGCGTGTCTTGAGATAGGTTTTCAACTCTTCCAGCACCGTCTCTGCCTTGTTTTCCTGCCAGAACCCGAGTCCCGTGTTCACCGCGACCGTGGCCAGAATCACCGCGGCATTTACCCATTCCCGCAGGAGAAGGGAAATCGCCGCGCCGATCAACAGGATGATGATGAGCGGGCTCTTGAGTTGCGAAAGGAAGATTGTGAGCGTGCCCAGCCTCCGTCGGCCGTCAATCACATTTTTTCCGTGTGCCCGCAAACGACGTTCGACTTCCGCCGAATCCAAACCCTTGATCGACGTTTCAAGTTCGGTGAGCGCGCGCTCGGCCGGGAGCGACCAAAACGGGACGGAAGAGGGTGTCGGATTCGGCATAGGTTACGGCGTGACGGCAAAGGCGGAAAAGGCAGGCAGCTGCAGGACGGTGAACGCGATATAGATGCCGATCAGGATCAGACCCTCGATCCGCGTGAATCGTTTCCCGGTGCGGTAAAACCGCAGGATGAGGCCGAACGTAATCAGCATCGTCACGACGGTGAGGACGTACGAGACGTCCACGGTGACGGGCAAGGTTTGCGTCATCGCAAACGCGCCGAGCAGCGCGCTGTTGGCCGCGGCTGAACCAAGGATGTTGCTGAACGAGAGCTCCCGTACGCGGTTTTTCCATGCGCGGACCGTCACGATGAGTTCGGGTAGGTTGGTCCCGATGGCATAGACGATGAGGCCCACGAGAAATCCCGGGACGCCGAGTGTGATCAGAATCGGGTGCGTCATGCGCACGATGAGGTTGGAGAGAAACATGACGCCGACTAGCCCGATGACGATCAGCGCGAGTTCCTTGACGATGGGCTGACGCGTGCCATTGGTCGGACGCGCGGAGCCGCCGTCATGTGCGAGATAGGCGTACAGGAGCACGGCCGGATAGAGGAGCAACAGCCCGAGTCCGGACCAAAATCCGATGTACCCGCGCAAGCCAAAGAGGAGTGGGAGTGACATATACGCGAGGATCGGCCAGAGGATTTCGGTCTTGCCATCCGTTTTCACTTCGCGATTCAGCACGATGCCAAGGCCGAGGACGAGGCAAAAGAGGACGATGACGCCGCCGAGCAGGTTTCCGACCGACACGGACGGCACATCCTGCGCGAGCGCGTTGATGCCGATGCCGAGTTCCGGCAACGACGTGAACAGGCCGAGGAGCAGGCCGAGGAAGAACACGGGAATGCCGAGCTTCCGTCCGATCGCGCGGATATGCTTGATGACCAGGTCGGCGGACAGGCCGAGTCCGTAAAAGAGGACGAGCAAACCGAGCAGCGTCAGCAGCGTAATCATGCGCCAAGTGTATCATGCATGAAGATGCACGAGCCTTTTTCGGTGAAAACAAATCGACCCGGCGTTTGCCGGGTCGATGTGTTGGTAGCCCGTAGGGGACTCGAACCCCTGTTAACGGCTTGAAAAGCCGCTGTCCTAACCCCTAGACGAACGGGCCACGGCGCGGGGATATTAGCGGATTTTTGACCGAAGGTCAAGCCGTCCTCTGCTTTTTCCCGTTTCTTCCGTTCAGCCCGAGACTTATCAAGTCTTCGTGATACAGCTCGTTGTATGCGTCGGACTTTTTGCGGTTGATGTGACCGTATTCGTAAATCAGCTGCAGGACGAGGAAGAGGTTGAACACGATCATGCCCGTCGCGACGCGGTGCGTGACGGTCATCGGCGTCGCGAGAATGAGGAAGGAGCCGAACGTGATCGAGACGAGGAACAGCGTCATCCAGGCGAATTGGCCGACGTATCTTTGGTACAGCGCTTGGCGGATGAACTCGCGCGCTTCGGTTGCGGAGCCGGCGGCGTCGAGCAGCGACTTGTACGTATCGGTGCCGACGGAGAGCTTTTCGAAGGGTATGGCGTACACCGCGTACGTGACGTCGCGGAAAAGGGAATTGCCGCGATCATACGTTTTGAAATGCTCCTTGCCGAATCGTTCCAGATATTTCTTGATGCCGGTTTTGATCTTTTCGAACCATGCTTCCAAGCCGGGATTGGCTTTGGAAAGATGCAGGGCGAGATGGTACATGCGGCGGACTTTGTTCAATTCGAGCGCGATTTGCTCGTCGAGCTTACGGCGGCGTGAGATCACCTCGGCCGCGATGAAGCCGACGAGGATCGCGTAGAGGACGGTGAGATTGCGCGCCTGCGAGTCGAGGAATTCCACGATAGCCGGCTCCGGCGTCACGAGCAGGACGCATGCCAGCGTCACCGCGACGGCGATAAGAAGCAGCCGTGCGTACGTCGAGGGGCTGCGCGTGATCGTGTGCAGCAGCGAGCGGTTCATGGGGATAGTATAACGTGAAGATCATGCTCTTTCGAGTGATTGGATCAACCGCGTCATCCCGATCCCGCCGCCGTATCGCGGAAAGAATGGGAGTTTCAGGAACGCTTCCAGCTCGGCTTCGACGCGATCTTTGCCGAACAGGTCGAACAGTTTTTGCGCATAACCGCCTCCGCTGATCGAATAGAACCGTTCCCGCATTTCATTCGGATCAGTCCCGCGTTCCGCGCTCCCGATCGTTTCCATTCCGTCGATGATCACGTCGATTTTGTGCGCATATCCGTTCGCCGTGCGTTTCATGTTCCAGAACGGCGATGTGTGTTCCGGAAATGTCTCGAGAAACGCGACGCGACCGAAATCATCCCGCAACTTCATTTCTTCGGCGCGTGAAATATCATCGACGCCGTATTTCGTCGCGGCTTCGTCGTATGTAACGCTTGGGAAGGCGGAGCCGTAGCCGAGGTGTTTGAGTAGTTCCGATTCGAATGCTCGTAATTCATCCATCGTGCCTTTTGATTCGAACTCGAACATGGGGAAGAGGATGCGATGCCGACCGGGCACGGGGTTCGGTTCCTGTCGGTAGCTCGTGCTGACGCAAAACACGCCGGGGAGTTCCGGGCGTGTCAGCAATTCGTATTCGAGCCACATCTGTCCGGTTTGAGGGAGCGGCCAGCGTTCACCCGCGTAATCGAACGAGGCGACCGTGGTCGGATCTTCGCAGGCGGCAAGGATGGAGAGCCGGTCCTGCGTATGGACTTCGAGAAAGCCTTTCTTTAAAAAGAACGCCCGTAAGGCGTTCGAGACGCGACTGAAGGCGGGTACGTTTGGCTCGCCGATGTAGAGGTGTTGCATAGACGGATAAAAAAATAAGCCCCGGAGGGCGTTTACGAATTGGCGTGCTTTGTATCGATGGGTGGTCGACGCATAGCTCAAAACAGGGTACGTCAAGGCTCAACATAATGCAAGGGGACCAAACCTTGGTACACTAGCCGCATGCCGCGCGGCGTGCGCCAACGTTCCTTGCGTCAGACGATCGTCTGGCTGTTTCGCTTTTTGTGGCCGCATCGCCTGCGCTGGGCGGGTCTCGTCGCGCTGTCCTTCGTCATGATCGGCACGGGGCTCGTCGATCCGCTCATCTTCAAATTCATTATCGACGACGTGCTCACGGCCGGGAAGATCGCCCTGCTCGCGCCCGCCGTCCTCGTCTTCCTTGCCGCCAAGCTTGCAAGTCTGTGGCTGGCCTATCTGTACGGCGTGGCGTATGAGCGATTCGTGCAGCGTATCCTTCTCTCCATCCGTCATGAGCTGTTCGAGCGCATCGAATACAAGCAGTATGCGTTTTTCAAGAAGCGGGAGCTCGGCGACCTCATCCGGCTCCTGACGTCGGATGTCTGGAGCGTGCGGCAGCTGCTGGCTTCCGGCGAACGGCTGTTCATCAACGCGGTTCGCCTGACCGCGATCCTCGTGATCGTCGCGTTCCTGGATTGGCGCGTCCTGTTCCTCGTGTTGCTCGCGCTGCCGATCTACGCGCTCGTGCAGCGGCGGTATCTTCATGCGGTCGGGCATCAGGCCAAAGGCGTCGCGGCCTCGGACGTCCGCGTGCTGAATTTTTTCACGGCGCGCCTTTCAAACATCCTCCTTGTGAAACTCTTTTCCCAGGAGGATCGCGAATCGCGGCTGGAGAAGCACCTGACGACGAAGTATAGCGAACTGAACGTCCGGTACCTCGCGGGGGTCCTGCGTTCCATGACGTTGATCGGTAGCGTGACGGTGCTCGCGGTGGCCGCGTTGTTCTGGTTCGGCGGATCCGCCGTGCTCTCCGGCGCCTTGACCGTCGGTTCGCTCGTCGCGTTGTATGGATACACCCTGCAACTGTTTGAGCCCGTTTCCGGCCTCGTCTCGACCCCGTTTACGTTGCAGGAAACCCGGGCGTCGCTTTCGCGCATCTCGGATCTTCTGTCGGCAAAGGAGGAGCCCGCCGGCGCACGCGCGGCCGCCAAGGCGATGCGCGGCGATATCCGGTTCGATCACGTGCGCTTCCGGTATCCCGAACGTCCGGATCGCGTCGTCCTCGAAGACGTGACGCTTCGGATTCGGTCGGGCGAGCGCGTCGCGATCGTCGGTAAGAGCGGCAGCGGTAAATCCACGCTCGCATTGCTTTTATTGCGACTGTATGAACCGGCGGGCGGATCCATCCTGCTCGACGGCCGTCCGCTCGAGACGTATCCGCCGCGTGTCCTTCGCTCCCGGATCGGGTTCGTGCCGCAAATGCATCTGTTGTTTCCGGGTTCGGTGGAAGAAAATCTCCTGTACGCGAACCCGCGCGCCTCTCGTGAAGAGCTCGAGCAAGCCGCCCGCGCCGCCGCGATCCACGAGCGGATCGTCGCGCTTCCGGACGGCTATCGTACGTCGATCGGATCGGGCGGCGGACGGTTCTCGGAAGGGGAGAAGCAGCGCCTCTCGATCGCGCGCGCCCTGTTGCGCCATCCCGACATCTTTCTGTTCGACGAACCGACGTCGGCCCTGGATGCCCATACCGCGGCGCAGCTCAACGAGACGCTCGAGCGCGTGACCCGCGGTCGGACGACGATTCTCATTACCCATCAGCTCGCGGCGTTTGATTTTGTTGATCGCGTCTTCCTGCTGCATTCGGGACGGTTGCGTGAGATCGAAGGCGGTCGATCCCTGCGGGTTTGACAGGATGACACTCTTTTTCCCGGAGGGGGTATGATGAGTCCGATTCGTTTTCCGGATCCTAGAAGGGGGGTGGACCTATGGACGAACAGCAAATTATCGACGTGTGTAAGATCCTCGAGCAGCAGCGCGCGCGCCTTCTCGAGATGGGTTTGAAGCAGGCTGCCGAAAACCTTTCGACCGCGATCGAGATCTGTCAGGCTAACAACAAGTAATAGACGTTTGCCTTGTTGAAAAAACACCCCCGCGATGCGGGGATGTTTTTTATTCCACGACCACCGTCCCGCGCATGTTCGGATGCGGCGTGCAGTGATACGGATACGAACCGGGCGCGAGATTCGACGTATCGAGCGTGAAGGTTTGATTTTGTAGGACAAGTGGCGAGCCGAATGCGCCGCCGTCCGCCGTGACGGTGTGACCGACCGCGTCACGGTTCTGGAAGATGATCTTGTCGCCTTTTTTCACCGTGATCGTCGATTGCGCGAACGCGAAGTTTTGGATCGCGACATTGTACGTGGACGAGCCGCGCGGCGGGGGAGGCGTCGTGTCTTCCTGTGGCGGCATGTTTTGCTCGCTCGTTTCGACGGGCGGAATCGGCGTCGGACTCGGCGCCGGGGCGGGAGCGGGGATTGGCGCCGGGGCGGGAGCGGGGATTGGCGCCGGGGCGGGTTGCGGACGGGCGAGACAGCCCTGGCCCATCAGGGCGATGACCGCGAGCGGAAGAAGAAGTCGTTTCATATGATCGTGTGGATCGTCTTTGAGAGTGTAACATGCTTTGGTCGATCTGTTTGTGAAACGAGTGCCTTCGTTGTATCTTGGTACCACATTTTCGGTAGAAAGGAGGTGGAAGTATGGACGAACAAGCCATCATTGACGTTTGCAAGATCCTCGAGCAGCAGAAGGCTCGCTTGTTGGAAATGGGGTTGAAACAGGCCGCCGAACAGATTCAACAGGCCATTGACATCTGTCTTGCCCGAAACAAGTAATCCTTGTTTCAAGAAAAAACGACGCCGCACATGCGTCGTTTTTGTTTCGCGATCTTTATCAATCCGCGCGACCGGATGGTCGGCGAAGGAACCGGTGACATTCGGGATCGGACATCGAAGAGGTTCGGGTGTTGCCCGTGGACAATCCGTATGAAGAAGCGTAATTTAGGGCCATGCTCACGCGAAAAGGTGATGCAAAAAAATCGATGATCCGTCTTCTCGGTATCGAAACGAGCTGTGATGAGACGGCGGTTTCGATATTGGAAGTCGAAAGTCGAAAGTCGAAAGTCGTAAAGTTGCAAGTGCGGAAACATCTTGTTTCATCGCAGGTGCCGATACACCGAAAATACGGAGGCGTGGTGCCGGAGGTGGCTGCGAGATCTCACGTCGCGGAAATCGTCGCATTGCTTTCGGAGGCGTTGGGGATCGATCCGGATCGCGCATCAGGTGGGGGCACGGCGCGCCGTGCCCCTACGGATGCGTTCGACGCGATCGCCGTGACGACGGGTCCGGGACTCGCGACCGCGCTGCGCGTCGGGATCGAGGCGGGACGCGTACTGGCAATGCTTTCGGGCAAGCCGATCGTGGGCGTGAATCACCTGGAAGGACATCTCGCATCGGCATGGCTGAATGCGGACAATCGTAAGGCGTGGGCGTATCCGATGCTTGCGCTCGTCGTGTCCGGCGGGCACACGGAACTCGTCCTTATGAAAGATGCGTGTAAATACAGGATCGTCGGACAGACGCGCGACGACGCGGCAGGCGAGGCCTTCGACAAAACGGCCAAGCTCATGGGCTTGCCGTATCCGGGCGGTCCGGAGATCGCGAAGCTCGCGCTCGAAGGCGATCCGGCCGGGTTTGATTTGCCGCGCCCCATGATGGACGACGGTTCGTTTGATTTTAGTTTCAGCGGATTGAAAACCGCGGTGCGGCTCGCATGGGAGCCGTGGACCAAGGGGCCGGAGACGCTCCGTGAAAAGGCGAAGCGCGATCTTGCCGCCTCCTTGCAGCAGGCGATCGTGGACGTGCTCGTGAAAAAGACGATAGAGGCGGCGGAAAAATTCAAAGCGAAAGGCGTGTTGCTTGTCGGAGGCGTCTCGGCAAATACGTTGTTGCGCGACACGCTGGGATCAAGGATCAAGGATCAAGGATCGGACATCGCCTATTTGCCATCCGATAAGATGTATATCACCGACAACGCCGCCATGATTGCGGCGGCGGGATACTGGAGACTCGCCAAAGGGGAGCAACATGATTGGCGGAAGCTGGAAGCAAAACCGGAGTGGAACCTATGAAATACATTGTTTCAAATATCGAGGATTGGGATGCGGTCGCGCGCGCCGTCGCGAAGGATGCCAAGCCCGGAACCGTGATCGCGCTGTCGGGCCCGCTCGGCGCGGGCAAGACCACCTTCGTGCAGGCGCTGGCCCGCGCGCTCGGCGCCAAAGTGCATCCGCGCAGCCCGTCGTTCTCGCTTGTTCGATCGTACAAGCTACCGCCTGCAGACTACGGACTACAGACTTTGATTCACGTGGACGCCTATCGCATTGAAGACGCGAAGGACTTGTTGCCGCTCGGTCTCGACGAGCTTCTTGCGGAGCCGGGCGTCGTGATGGCGCTCGAGTGGCCCGAACGGGCGGATGCATGGTTGCGTACGGTTTCGGATGTGTCGCGTATCACGATCGAGCCGGATCCGTCGGGCGTGAGGAGGGTGGATATAAGATCATCATGATCCTTGAACCCAGAGCTCTGATCCCAGAGGAGGTCAGGGATCTAGGATCAGGGTTCAAGGATTGGGACTTGGATCGTGTTATCATACGGATATGGTTGAACCCTATCTCGATTTGAATGATCGGACCGCGGTGTGCGACTTTATCGAGTCGGTATTGCCGTATGTACCCGAGAAAGACCGCAAGCCGTATGAGGCGCTGATTCAGGCCGGGCGCGAAGAAGACGAGACCGTCACGCAGGAGCGGCTGGCCGAAGCGGCGAAGAACGTCGGTGCGATCACGTGGCCGCATCGGCGCGCGCTCGCGCGATTCGTCGAGTCCGTCGGATCGGAGCTGGAATGGGAGGCGGTCGTGAAGACCGTGCGGCCGAGTACCGCGACCGTGCTCCGGAAACTGCGTAAGGATGCAAACGCAACGACGCTCGACGGTGCGCTCGCGGATGACGACGCGTCGATCCTGCTCAAGCCCGATCAGGAGATCGAGATCTCGATGGTGCGCGACGAGGTGCGCATCGACTTGTACGAGGACCACAAGGAGGCGCTCGAACCGATGATCGACGACGCGGCCAAGGAATTGGAAGCGATGAAGAAGCGGCTGAAGCGTCTGCGCGAGCGCGCCGTGGAATCCACGAACACGTTGCAGGAAGCGAGTTTCGACAAGCTTTTCGAGCTGGAGGATCGCATCTATTTCGGCGGAGAGGCCGTTCCGCTCGAGGTGCTTGATGCGGACGTGCAATTCGAGGGCGGTGCGACGGTCACGGAAGACGTGGAATAAAAATGCCCTGCATCAGGGCAAGTCGGCGACGTAGGACGCGAAGCCGTACGTCGGGTGGAACGAGAGCTCGGTGACCGATCGCGACACGCCTTTCTTGAGCTGGACGAGCTCGACGAGGGCGGCACGATTTTCGTCTTCGCGCCGGCCGACGAGGATGCGTCCTCGCTTCCACACCGTCGTCGCGAGCCACGCGTCGAGCAGGACGGCAGTCGGAAGAAGACGACGCGTCGTGTCTCGATCGAACGTCGCTTCGAGATACATCTTGAATGCCGGCTTTCCGTACTCGTCCCGCTTGAGCTGTCCTTCGCGGACGAACATCGCCCAGGGGTCGCGTCGGCTTCGGCGTTCGTCGGTCTTCGTGTAGATCGCCCGTTTCACGACGAGCGTGCATTCGCCGTACCGGAATCCCGCGTTTGTGAGCTGTCCCACGAGCCGCGCCGCGCATACACGCTTGAGCCCCGCCGGACCGAACACGAGCTCGACGCCTTCATCGGACCGGCGCACGTGGCTCCACGGGAGCTCCTTGGTCGGGACCGAGTCCGGCTCGAGGCCGAGGCGTCGGAAGATTCGGAGCATGTCCGTCGGCGGCGCATGCAGTGCGAAGACGACGGCGGATAAAGGGCATTTCCGGTCCATGCCACCTCCTTCTTTTTTTCGGACCGTCACTGACGGTATCAAATCATCACGGGAAATCAAAAAAAGATCCCAGCGGGATCAGCGGGCGAAGGCCTCCTCGGTGAGCTGTCGTAGGGTCGCGACGCGCGCCGGGCCAGCCTGCTTGTCGAGCCTGCGGGTTTCACCGCGCATGACGCCGAAACGATTCAATGCGCTCGGCAGCTCTGCCGGGACGTCCGTCTCGTGCTCCACGCACCAGTCGCACCCGGCTACCCAGACGCCGCTGTCGGCATCGAAGGCGATCCACATCGACACGACGTCGTCACCGTGCTTCCAAGTCAGGGTCGCGGACGGGCCGCAGCACGATCCCGGAGACGTGCGCTTGTACTCCGTGCCCGGCGGAGCATTCGGGTATGTGATGTTGATCCAGAACTCGTAGGCCCCCTTCTCCAGGACGTGGCAATTGAAGTCGTGTTGGTAATCGAGTTTGACGCCGGGCAGTCGCATCAGCTTCTCCGGCTCGAGCGCCTCGCGCAGGATGCCGAAGGCGCTTGCGATGCACATGAGTCTTCGGTGCATCGTCTCGAACATCGATTCTTCCATGTCTGACCTCCGCTCGGAACCTACTCATTTTTGGGCTTTTTGTCAACCGTCCGGCCTGATACGATGCGCGCATGTCCGCAGACCTCTATTCCGCGTGGCGGGCCAAGGAACGCGCCGAGCTCGACAAGATCCGCGCCGCCAAGCCGGGACTCCTCGAACGTCCGCAGCCGCCCGATCCGGACTTTATCCTCGGGATGATCGGCGTGACGTATCTGCCCGAAACGCGCACGCGCGGATACATTCGTTTGTATCCGCAGGATTTTATCGTCGAAGAAGTCGCGAAAGACGGCACACTAGTCTCGCTGTCCCGACCGCCGGAGTTTTCGGATAGCGAAGACCGGCGCACGCTCTATGTCGATCTGGTCAAAGCCGGCATCGCGCATTTGCACGCGATCCATGACATTGAAAAGACGCTATCGCTTCAACCGGGACAAGTCGGACATGCGGGCATCAAGGATTCCGCCGCACTTACGTGCCAGCGACTTTCGCTTCGCGGAGTGACGAAGGAAGAGGCCGAGGCGCTGCAACATCCCAATATGTTCCTGCGTCCCGTGTCGTACGGAAGCGGCGCATTGCAGCCGGGTGACTTGGATGGCAACCGTTTCAGCATCGTCGTGCGTACGGAAAACGGCGCGTTCGACGAAGCCTTGCTCGACAGGCTCGGGACGATCGGCGGCTACAACTTTTACGGCCCGCAGCGATTCGGGTTCCGGATGGTGCTGCATCGATTTGCGCAAAAGATATTCCAGGGGGATATCGACGGAGCGATCAAACTCTATCTCACCAAGCCCGGCCCCTTTGACGTGCCGCTGTTTCGAGAGGTGCGCGAATCGCTCGCGAACGTATACGGCGATTGGAAGCGCATGCTTCAGATCGTGCAGTTTTTGCCGAGCAGTATGCGGGATGAAATCCGGATCCTTGAGTCGCTTGTGCGCGATCCGCGCAAGACCCGCGCGGCGCTCATGACCATACAAGATCGCGTAAAATTCGCTGCCGCCGCATATTCATCCTGGGTGATGAACCGGCATCTTTCGCGCCTCGTCGAAGCCGGCGGCGATCTTCCGGAAGAATTACCGTTGCCGCTTGCACCGGGCGGGATCCCGGCCGGATACGCGGATATCATCGAACAAGACGGCACCGAGGATTACGAAAGCGTCATCGCACAATTTCCGTTCCTGCAATTGCATACGAAAACGATCCCGACGCGATTGCGCGCGCGCATGGTGGCATGGGAACCGATCGAGCAGGGCGTCGTGTTACGGTTCGAGCTCGGTAAAGGTTCGTATGCAACATCCTTTTTGTCACACGCGTTCCGATTGTATGAAGGATTGCCGATTCCGGAATGGGTGCAGGATGGGGAAGTGGACGGGCTCGCCGTGATCGGAGACGGAACCATCGCGCCGTTCAAGGAACGATTCAAAGAGATTTTGGTGAAGAGGGATCCGAACCGCGAAAAGACGGAATCCGAGGATTGATTGTCGTTGCGAGCGTAGCGAAGCAATCTCAACAGAATAAAAACACTTCGTGTTTGCAGAGAGGAAAGCGCTTTCCTCTCTGCACTCTCCTGCGCACCCCGCCCTGCGATGCATGTTCCGT